>JBGAGZ010000024.1:0-67420 GCA_044226465.1 Burkholderiaceae bacterium
GTCGCCCTCGTGACGCGCCACCCGCCCCTCGCCGAAGAGGAAGCGCTGCACATAGGGCAGGAAGGTGACGAACTCGCTGTAGTGCCGCTCGTGGAACTGACCCGGGTCGCCGGTGTATTCGTCCACCTGCTCGCGCCAGGGCGAGGCGGGGCCGGCGTCACGCAGCACCTGCCAGGGCGGGCGGTGCTCGCCTTCGCCCGAGCGCCGCGGCATCAGGCGCAGCGGCCACAGCAGGACTTGCCTCAGGTGGCGCACCATGGGCGCCACCGGCGCGGCCGGGCGGGCCGTCTCGACCGAGGGCGGGCTCTGGTCCAGCATGGCGGCGAGTGTAGGCCGCAGGTGTCACCCGGACACTCAGGGTTTGCGGCCCAGCAAGACGCAGCAACACGGCCGCAACAGCCCTGGCGGAACATTCGTTTCGGCGCGGGCGGCATGTCCTTCCCCGGTGCCCCCTCCCTCACCCGGGGGAGGCGGCCGCCCGCGTCACCCTTCCCCCTTTTCCTTGCCCCGTCCGCGCTCAGGCGCCGGCCGGGCATGCGGCGTGCATGCCATCATCCCGCGGTCATTCCACCGCGCCCGACCTGCCTGCACGCCATGAGCCAGCCCGCACCCCGCCGCACCAAGCCCCTGCCCCCATTGCGCGTCGGCGTGGGCGGGCCCGTGGGCTCTGGCAAGACCACCCTGGTCGAGATGCTGTGCAAGACCATGCGCGAGCGCTGGGACCTGGTGGTGGTGACCAACGACATCTACACCAAGGAAGACCAGCGCCTGCTCACCGTGGCCGGCGCGCTGGCGCCCGAGCGCATCATGGGCGTCGAGACCGGCGGCTGCCCGCACACGGCCATCCGCGAAGACGCCTCGATCAACCTCGAGGCGGTGGACCGCATGCTCGAGCGCTTCCCCGACGCGGACATCGTCTTCATCGAGTCCGGCGGCGACAACCTGGCCGCCACCTTCAGCCCCGAGCTGTCCGACCTGACGATCTACGTGATCGACGTGGCGGCGGGCGAAAAGATCCCGCGCAAGGGCGGCCCCGGCATCACCAAGAGCGACCTGTTCGTCATCAACAAGACCGACCTTGCGCCATACGTGGGGGCCGACCTGTCGGTGATGGAGGCGGACACGAAACGCATGCGGGGCGCCAAGCCGTTCGTGATGACCAACCTGAAGACGCGCGCCGGGCTGGCCGAGGTAGTCGAGTTCATTGAGCGCAAGGGGTTGTTGACGGCTTGAGTGCTGCTCTGCGCTGCGCGGCGAGGGGAGGGGGTCCGCCCTTCCTCTCGTTAGACGTTCGTCAGGACAGACCCCCTCCCCTCGCTGCCACTGTCGCGTCCAGGCAGCGCGTTCGCTCAGTCGACCGCACGCCCCAACCCATGCCAAGCATGGATAGCTGCTAGTCCCCCACCAACCTTGCCGGCATGGCAACAGGTTTTCAGAATCCGCTCACCCCACCGAGCGACCTGCCATGCCCCAAACCGCCATCCCCTGCCTGTTGATGCGTGGCGGCACGTCCAAGGGCCCCCTCTTCCAGGCCAAGGACCTGCCCGCCGACATACCCACCCGCAACAAGGTGCTGCTGGCCGTGATGGGCTCGCCGGACAAGCGCCAGATCGACGGCCTGGGCGGCGCCCACCCTCTGACCAGCAAGGTCGGCATCGTGTCACCCGGCACTCGGCCTGGGGTGCACCTGGAGTTCCTGTTCGCGCAACTGCAGCCCGACAAGGACACGGTCGACACCACGCCCAACTGCGGCAACATGCTCGCCGCCGTCGTGCCCTTCGCGCTCGAAACCGGCATGGTGAAGGCCCAGGGCGCCACCAGCACCTACCGCGTGCTGACGCTGAACACCGACATGGCCTGCGACATCACCGTGCAGACGCCAGGCGGCCAGGTCGAGTACGAAGGCGACGCGCGCATCGACGGCGCACCGGGCACGTCCGCCCCCATCACGATCAATTTCCTCGACACCGCCGGTTCGGTCTGCTCGGGCCTGCTGCCCACCGGCCGGGTGCGCGACACGATCACAGTCGAGGGCGAAAGCTTCGCGCCCTTCACGCTGGACGTGACCTGCATCGACAACGGCATGCCGCTGGTCATCTTCAGGGCCGAGGACCTCGGCCGCAGTGGCTACGAGAGCGTGGCCGAGTTGAATGCCGACACGGAGCTGAAAACGAAGATCGAAGCGCTGCGTTTGGCCATCTCGCTGAAGATGGGCCTGGGCGACGTTGGCCAGAAGAACTACCCCAAGATGACGCTGATCGCCCCGCCGCGCGCTGGCGGCTCGCTCAGCACGCGCAGCTTCATCCCCCATGTCTGCCACGACGCGATCGGCGTGCTCGCCGCGGTCACCGTGGGCACGGCCTGCGTGCTCGAAGGCTCGGTCTGCGATGGCGTGGCGGTAATGCCCGCTGGGGCAACCAAGAAGGTGTCGGTCGAGCACCCCACCGGCGAATTCAGCGTCGAGCTGGAAACCGACCCGGCCGAACCGCAGCGCGTGACCAAGGCGGCCCTGCTGCGCACCGCGCGGCTGCTGATGCGCGGCGAGGCGCTCGTGCCCGCGTCCGTCTGGCCACGCTGAGCAGCGCGCACCCGGCCGCCCCGCCCCGATTCCATTCCAGGAGACTATCCGTGACCCCCAGCCATGCCAGCGCCGACGTCCAGGCGCTCATCGACGAGAGCCCGTTCTCGGCCTACCAGTGGGTGGTCTTCGCCCTGTGCTTCGTGATCGTGCTGCTGGACGGCTTCGACACCGCGGCCATCGGCTACATCGCGCCTTCGCTGATCAAGGACTGGGGCGTCACCAAGCCCATGCTGGGGCCGGTGCTGAGTGCCGCGCTGTTCGGCCTGGCGGCAGGTGCCTTGTCGGCCGGCCCCTTCGCCGACAAGTTCGGCCGCAAGACGGTGCTGACCGCAGCGGTGGCCGTGTTCGGCGTCGCCTGCCTGGCATCGTCCACCGCCGGCGACCTCACGTCCCTCAGCGTGCTGCGATTCGTCACCGGCCTGGGCCTGGGCGCGGCCATGCCCAACGCCGTGACGCTGATGAGCGAGTACTGCCCGGCCAGGCGCCGCGCCACACTGACCAACCTGATGTTCTGCGGCTTCCCGCTCGGTGCGGCCTTCGGCGGCTTCCTGGCGGCGTGGATGATCCCGCAGTGGGGCTGGCGCAGCGTGCTGGTGCTGGGCGGCGTGACGCCGCTGGTGCTGATGCTGCTGATCCTGCTGCTGCTGCCGGAATCGGTGCGCTACCTGGTCACCCAGCGCAAGCCGGTAGAGCGCGTGCGCGCCGTGCTGGCGCGCATCGTCGGCGCGGCCCGCGTCCAGAGCATCGAGCGCTTCCGCCTCACCGAGACCCGCCCGGTCACCAACGAGCGCGGCGGCCTGGCCCTGGTGTTGTCGCGTCCCTACCGCCTGGGCTCGCTGATGCTGTGGACGGCGTATTTCATGGGCCTGGTCATCTTCTACGCGCTGATCAACTGGATGCCTATCCTGTTCAAGGACGCCGGCGTGCCGCCGCAGACCGCGACGCTGATCGCCGCGCTGTTCCCGCTCGGCGGCATCGGCGCCCTGCTGTTCGGCTTCCTGATGGACCGCTTCGAGCCCAACCGAATCCTGGCCACCGGCTTCGCGCTGACGGCCGTGGCCATCTGGGCCATCGGCCAGACGGCGGGCCAGCTCGGCCTGCTGATCGCCAGCGTGTTCATCGGCGGTGCCCTGATGAACACCGCGCAGTCTTCGCTGCCGGCCCTGGCCGCTGCCTACTACCCCACCAACGCCCGCGCCACCGGCGTGGCCTGGATGATGGGCATCGGCCGCTTCGGTGGCATCGCCGGCTCCTTCCTGGTGGCGCAGTTGAGCGCGCAGCAGATGGGCTTTGCCGGCATCTTCGCGGTGGTCGCGGTGCCTGGGCTGATCGCCGCCGTGGCACTGGTGGTCAAGCGCGCGGCCGACCCGGGCAGCGCCGAAGGCCCGCTGCGCAGCGGCGGCCAGGCACTGGCGCATTGACGAACAAACACCCGAGGAGACCGACCATGATCATCGACGTCCACGGCCACTACACCACCGCCCCCGCCGCCCTCGGCGCCTGGCGCGACCTGCAGATCGCCGGCCTGAAAGACCCGTCGCAGGCCCCGAAGGCCAGCGCGCTGAAGATCAGCGACGACGACATCCGCGAGACCATCGAGAGCAACCAGCTCAAGCTGATGAAGCAGCGCGGCTCGGATCTGACCATCTTCAGCCCGCGCGCCAGCTTCATGGCCCACCACATCGGCGACTTCGAAACCTCGTCGACCTGGGCTGCGATCTGCAACGAGCTCTGCTACCGCGTGAGCCAGCTGTTCCCCGACCACTTCATCCCCGCCGCGATGCTGCCGCAGTCGCCGGGCGTGGACCCGAAGACCTGCATCCCCGAGCTGGTCAAGTGCGTCGAGCAGTACGGCAACGTGGGCATCAACCTGAACCCGGATCCGTCCGGCGGCCACTGGACCTCGCCGCCACTGTCCGACCGCGCCTGGTACCCCATCTACGAGAAGATGGTCGAGTACGACATCCCGGCGATGATCCACGTCAGCACCAGCTGCAACGCCTGCTTCCACACCACCGGCGCGCATTACCTGAACGCGGACACCACCGCCTTCATGCAGTGCCTCACCTCCGACCTGTTCAAGGACTTCCCGACGCTGAAGTTCCTGATCCCGCACGGTGGCGGTGCGGTGCCCTACCACTGGGGCCGCTTCCGCGGCCTGGCGCAAGAGCTGAAGAAGCCGCTGCTGAGCGAGCATCTGCTGAAGAACATCTTCTTCGACACCTGCGTCTACCACCAGCCCGGCATCGACCTGCTCACCAAAGTCATCCCGGTCGACAACATCCTGTTCGCCAGCGAGATGATCGGCGCGGTGCGCGGGGTGGACCCCGAGACCGGCTTCAACTACGACGACACCAAGCGCTACATCGAAGCCTCGACGATCCTGACGCCTGAGCAGAAGCACCAGGTCTACGAAGGCAATGCAAGACGCGTGTTCCCGCGGCTCGATGCCGCCCTGAAGAAGAAGGGACTCTGACCATGTACGAACTTGGCGTCGTTTACCGCAACATCCAGCGCACCGACGCGGCCACCGCCGATGGCCTGGCGAAGTTGGGCAGCGCCACGGTGCACGAGGCCATGGGCCGCGTGGGCTTGCTCAAACCCTACATGCGGCCGATCTACGCGGGTGCCCAGGTCTCCGGCACCGCAGTGACCGTGCTGCTGCACCCGGGCGACAACTGGATGATGCACGTGGTGGCCGAGCAGATCCGGCCGGGCGACATTGTCGTGGCGGCCATCACCGCCGAGTGCACGGACGGCTACTTCGGCGACCTGCTGGCCACCTCGTTCATGGCCCGCGGCGCCCGCGCCCTGGTCATCGACGCCGGCGTGCGCGACGTGAAGACGCTCACCGAGATGGGCTTCCCGGTCTGGAGCAAGGCCATCAGCAGCAAGGGCACGATCAAGGCCACGCTGGGCTCGGTGAACATTCCCGTGGTCTGCGCCGGCATGCTGGTCACTCCGGGCGACGTGATCGTGGCCGACGACGACGGCGTGGTCTGCGTGCCACGCGCCCTGGCCGCCAAGACGCTGGAGGCCGCCGCCGCGCGCGAGGCCAACGAAGGCGAGAAGCGCGCCAAGCTGGCCAGTGGCGTGCTGGGGCTGGACATGTACAAGATGCGCGAGCCGCTGGAAAAGGCCGGCCTGCGCTACATCGACTGACATGGACCCGAGGCATTGGCACATCGGCCTCGTCGGCTACGGCGAGGTGGGCCGCATCCTGGCCGAGGACTTGCGCGCGCAGTGCGTGGCCGTGAGCGCCTTCGACACCAAGCTGGCGCGGGCCGACAACGCGGGGCCGCTGCAGACCCATGCGGCGGCGCACGGCGTGCAGCTTGCGGGCTCGCACCACGAGCTGGCCGCGCGCAGCGACTTCATCGTCAGCGCCGTCACCGCCAGCCAGGCCGTGCCGGTGGCCGAGGCCTGCGCACCGGCCCTGCGGCCGGGCAGCTTCTTCCTCGACTTCAACTCGGCCTCGCCAGGCGCCAAGCAGCGTGCGGCGTCGCTGGTGAATGCCGCGGGCGGCCGCTACGTCGAAGGCGCGGTGATGACCAGCGTGCCGCCCTACCGCATCAAGGTGCCGCTGCTGCTGGGCGGGCCGGACGCGGCGGCCCTGCTGCCGCTGGTGAACGCGCTGGGCTTCGCTGCCAAGGTGGCCAGCGAGCGGCTGGGCGTGGCCTCGGCCACCAAGATGTGCCGCAGCGTGATGATCAAGGGCCTGGAGGCACGAGACCTTCCCCGGCGTCGACTGGGAGAAGCAAGCCGCCTACTTCTTCCAGCGCGTGATCGAGCATGGACGGCGCCGCAGCGAAGAGGTGCGCGAAGTAGCCCAGACCGTGCGCGAAGCCGGCCTCGAGCCCTGGAGCGCCACCGGCACCGCCGAGCGCCAGGCCTGGGTGGCCGACCTGGCCGACGCCGGCCTCTTCGGCGCCAAAGGCACGCAGGGCTTCGCCCGCAGCGCCGACTGGCGCGTCGAAGCGGACCGCATCCTCGCGGAGGCGGCAGCCGACCGCCCCTTGAACCGGAACGACAAGACATGAGCTTCGAGAAGACCCCCGGCTGGCTGGACTGGTACGCCGGCCCGTCCAAGCCCCGCTTCCAACTGCCGCCCGGCAGCGTCGACGCGCATTGCCATGTGTTCGGGCCCGGCGACGAGTTCCCCTTCGCACCCGAGCGCAAGTACACGCCCTGCGACGCGAGCAAGGCCCAGCTCTTCGCGCTGCGCGACCACCTGGGCTTCGCCCGCAACGTCATCGTGCAGGCCACCTGCCACGGCGCCGACAACCGGGCGATGGTCGATGCCTGCCTCGCCAGCGGCGGCAAGGCGCGCGGCGTGGCCACCGTTCGCCGCAGCATCAGCGACGGCGAGCTGCAGGCCCTGCACGACGCCGGCGTGCGCGGCGTGCGCTTCAATTTCGTCAAGCGCCTGGTCGACTTCACGCCCAAGGACGAGCTGCTGGAAATCGCCGGCCGCATCGCGAAGCTCGGCTGGCACGTGGTCATTTACTTCGAGGCGGTGGACCTGCCCGAGCTGTGGGACTTCTTCACCGCGCTGCCGACCACCATCGTCGTCGACCACATGGGCCGGCCGGACGTCAGCAAGCCCGTCGACGGCCCCGAGTTCGAGCTGTTCGTCAGGTTCATGCGCGAGCACCCGAACGTGTGGAGCAAGGTGAGTTGCCCCGAGCGGCTGTCGGTCAGCGGGCCCCGCGCCTTGGACGGTGAGCAGGCCGCCTACCGCGACGTGGTGCCCTTTGCCCGCCGCATCGTCGAAACCTTCCCAGACCGTGTGCTGTGGGGCACCGACTGGCCCCACCCCAACCTGAAGGACCACATGCCCGACGACGGCCTGCTGGTCGACTTCATCCCGCACATCGCCCCCACGGCCGAGCTGCAGCGCAAGCTGCTGGTCGACAACCCGATGCGCCTGTACTGGCCCGAGGAGACACGCTGATGTCGCTGAACAAGCCCTACCTGGACATTCCGGGCACCACGATCTTCGACGCCGAGCAGTCGCGCAAGGGCTACTGGCTGAACCAGTTCTGCATGTCGCTGATGAAGGCCGAGAACCGGGCGCGCTTCAAGGCCGACGAGCGCGCCTACCTGGACGAATGGCCGATGACCGAGGAGCAGAAGCAGGGCGTGCTGACGCGCGACCTGAACCGCTGCATTGCCGCCGGCGGCAACATCTACTTCCTGGCCAAGATCGGCGCCACCGACGGCAAAAGCTTCCAGTACATGGCCGCCAGCATGACCGGCATGACCCAGGAAGAGTACGCCGCGATGATGCTCGCCGGCGGCCGGTCGCCCGAGGGCAACCGCCACATCGGCGAGAAGAAGAAGGAGAACACCTGATGGCCCGCATCACCGCCAGCGTCTACACCTCGCACGTGCCGGCCATCGGCGCCGCGCTGGACCTGGGCAAGTCCGCCGAGCCCTACTGGCAGCCCGTCTTCAAGGGCTACGAGTATTCCAAGCAATGGCTGAAGGACGAGAAGCCCGATGTCATCTTCCTGGTCTACAACGACCACGCCACCGCCTTCAGCCTCGAGCTGATCCCGACCTTCGCCATCGGCTGCGCGGCCGAGTTCAAGCCCGCCGACGAGGGCTGGGGCCCGCGCCCGGTGCCGGTGGTGCAAGGCCACCCCGAGCTCGCCGCCCACATCGCGCAAAGCGTGATCCAGGACGACTTCGACCTCACCATCGTCAACAAGATGGACGTGGACCACGGCCTGACCGTGCCGCTGAGCCTGATGTGCGGCCAGCAGGACCCGACCCAGGGCGCCTGGCCCTGCCCGGTGATCCCCTTCGCGGTCAACGTGGTGCAGTACCCGGTGCCCTCGGGCCGGCGCTGCTTCATGCTGGGCCAGGCCATCCGCCGCGCCATCGAGAGCTTCGACCAGCCGCTGAAGGTGCAGATCTGGGGCACCGGCGGCATGAGCCACCAGTTGCAGGGCCAGCGCGCCGGGCTGATCAACCGCGCGTGGGACAACGCCTTCCTCGACCGGCTGATCGCCGAGCCCGACGCCTTGTCCAAGCTGCCCCACATCGACTACGTGCGCGAGGCCGGCTCGGAGGGCATCGAGCTGGTGATGTGGCTGATCGCCCGCGGCGCGATGGCCGACGTGGCCGGCGGCCCCGCGCCCACGGTCAAGCACCGCTTCTACCATGTGCCCGCGTCGAACACCGCCGTGGGCCACCTGATCCTGGAGAACCACGAATGAGTGCCAAACCCATCCGCGTTGCCCTGGCCGGCGCCGGCGCCTTCGGCATCAAGCACCTGGACGGCATCAAGAACATCGACGGGGTCGAGGTGGTGTCGCTGGTGAGCCGCGAGCTGGAAAAGACCCAGCAGGTGGCGGCGCAGTACGGCATCCCCCACGTGACCACCGAGCTGGCCGACAGCCTGGCCCTGCCCGAGGTGGATGCGGTCATCCTGTGCACGCCCACGCAGATGCACGCCGCGCAAAGCCTGGCCTGCCTGAAGGCCGGCAAGCACGTGCAGGTCGAGATCCCGCTTTGCGACATGCTGACTGCGGGCGAAGAGGTGGCGCAGGCGCAGCGCGACACCGGCCTGGTGGCGATGTGCGGCCACACGCGCCGCTTCAACCCCAGCCACCAGTACGTGCACCAGAAGATCGTGGCGCGCGAGTTCAACATCCAGCAGATGGATGTTCAGACCTATTTCTTCCGCCGCACCAACACCAATGCGCTGGGCCAGGCGCGCAGCTGGACCGACCACCTGCTGTGGCACCACGCCGCCCACACGGTGGACCTGTTCGCCTACCAGTGCGGCAGCCCGATCGTGAAGGCCAACGCCATCCAGGGGCCGATCCACCCGACGCTCGGCATCGCGATGGACATGAGCATCCAGCTCAAGGCGGCCAACGGCGCGATCTGCACGCTGAGCTTGAGCTTCAACAACGACGGCCCGCTGGGCACCTTCTTCCGCTACATCGGCGACTCTGCCACCTACATCGCCCGCTACGACGACCTGTTCAACGGCAAGGACGAGAAGATCGACGTGTCCCAGGTCGCCGTGTCGATGAACGGCATCGAGCTGCAGGACCGCGAGTTCTTCGCCGCCATCCGCGAGGGCCGCGAGCCGAACGCCAGCGTGGCCCAGGTGCTGCCTTGCTATCGGGTCCTTCACAACCTGGAGCGGCAACTGGCCGACCAGTGATTCTCGAGCTTCCCCCACGACAAGGAGACATGCCATGAGACCGATGTTGAAGGCCACCCTGGCGGCCATCGCCCTGGCCAGCGCCGCACTGCACGCCGCTGCGGCCGACTTCACGCTGCGCGTCCACCAGTTCCTGCCGGCACAGGCGCCCATCCCATCCAAGGCGATCGCGCCGTGGGCGCAGCGCATCGAGCAGCAGAGCGGCGGCCGCATCAAGGTGCAGTTGTTCCCCAGCATGCAGCTGGGCGGCAAGCCGCCGGAGCTGTTCGACCAAGCCAAGGATGGCGTTGCCGACGTCACCTGGACGGTGCTGGGCTACACACCCGGGCGGTTCCCGAAGGCCGAGGCCTTCGAGTTGCCCTTCATGACCAGCAAGGCCGAGTATTCGTCGCGCGCGTTCCAGGAGTACATCGAGAAGAACGCGATGGACGAGTTCAAGGACGTGAAGCTGATCGCCGTGCACACCCATGGCCCGGGTTGGTTCCACAGCCGCGAGCCCATCCGCAAGCTCGAAGACCTCAAGGGCATGAAGGTGCGGGGCGGCTCGCGCGTGATCAACATCATGCTCGAACAACTGGGCGCGACGCCGGTCGGGCTGCCCGTGCCGCAGGTGGGAGAAGCCTTGTCCAAGGGCGTGATCGACGCGACGACCATCCCCTGGGAGGTCGTGCCCTCGTTGAAGGTCCAGCAGATCGTCAAGAACCACACCGGCTTCTCTGGACGGCTCGGCCTCTACACCCAGACGTTCGCGCTGTCGATGAACAAGGCGACGTACGAGAAAATGCCACCCGACCTGAAGAAGGTCATCGACGCGAACTCCGGCATCGAGGTCGCTGCGGCGTTCGGCAAGGTGATGGACGAGGCCGACGCGGCGGGCCTGGAGCTCGCCAAGAAGGCCGGCAACAACATCATCGTGCTCGACGGCACGGAGACCCGTCGCTGGCAGCGCGCCGCCGCCGGCGTGCGCGCGGTGTGGTACCGCGAGGTGGCCGCCAAGGGCATCGACGGCGCCAAGCTGGCCGACGACGCCCAGAACTTGATCGGCAAGTACGACAAGTGAGCGCGACGAACGACCACATCGGCCGCAGCGTGTATGCGGCCAGCCGTGCCCTGGCCTGGCTGGGGGGCGTGCTGCTGGTGCTGATCACCGCGATCAGCGTGATCAGCATCGCGGGCCGTGCCCTCAGCGGCCTGGGGCTGGGGCCCGTGCCCGGGGACTTCGAGTTGGTCGAGATGGGCACGGCGCTGGCCGTGTTCTCCTTCTTGCCCTGGTGCCACCTGAAAGGGGGGCACGCGATGGTCGACATGTTCTGGAACGCCTATCCCGGTTGGTTGCGGCGCGGCGTGATCGTGCTGACCGACGTGCTGACGCTGGGCGTGTGGACCCTGCTCATCTGGCGGATGGCGGCGGCCATGCTCGAGTACCGCGACAACGGCGAGACCACGTTCATCCTGCACATGCCGGTGTGGTGGGGCTATGCGGCGGCCATGCTGCCTGGCGTCGGCGGCTGCCTGGTCTACGCCTGGCGCCTTCTCGAAAGCCTGGGGCTGGCCCGCCGCCCACAGGGCTTTGTCATCGAATCCGGAGGCCACTGATGGACCCGATCTGGTTGGCCACCTGGTCCATGCCGGTGCTGTTGCTGCTGATCTTCCTGCGCTTTCCCATTGGCCTGTCGATGCTGGTGGTCGGTCTGGTCGGCTCGTGGCAGGTCTACGGCAGCGCCGCACCGTTGATGAGCCAGTTGAAGAACCTGGCCTACGGGCAGTTTTCTCAGCAGTCGCTGTCGATCGTGCCGCTGTTCCTGCTGATGGGCCAGTTCGCGGCCTTGGGGGGGATGTCGCAGGCGCTGTTCAAGGCGGCCGAGGCGTTTCTCGGCCACCGCAAGGGTGGCCTGGCGATGGCGGCGATCGGCGCCTGCGCGGGCTTCGGCTCGATCTGCGGGTCGTCGTTGGCCACCGCCGCCACGATGGGCCAGGTGGCCCTGCCCGAGCTGCGCCGCGCCGGCTATGCCGGCGGCCTCGCCACCGGGGCGTTGGCGGCGGGCGGCACCCTCGGCATCCTCATCCCGCCTTCGATCGTGCTGGTGATCTA
Source organism: Burkholderiaceae bacterium (assembly GCA_044226465.1). Taxonomy (GTDB): domain Bacteria; phylum Pseudomonadota; class Gammaproteobacteria; order Burkholderiales; family Burkholderiaceae_C; genus Ideonella. The sequence goes on from JBGAGZ010000024.1 coordinate 11,857, forward strand.
CGCGATCCTGGCCGAGCAGAACATCGCCAAGATGTTCGCGGCCGCGTTCGTGCCCGGCATCCTGGCGGCCATGGGCTACATGGTGGTCATCAACATCCTGGTGCGCCTGCGGCCGACCTGGGCCGGGCAGCAGGCGCGCGCCAGCTGGCCCGACCGGGTGCGCGCGCTCGGAGCCGTCTGGCCGGTGGCGTTGATCTTCGTGGTGGTCATCGGCGGCATCTACGCAGGCCTCTTCACCCCGACAGAGGGGGCCGCCGTCGGCACGGCCGCCACCGGCGCCCTGGCGTGGTGGCGAGGCGGGCTGAACCGCCAGCGTCTGCTGTCGGCGCTCGAAGCCACGGCCGCCGGCACGGCGATGGTCTTCATGATCGTGCTGGGCGCGGCCGCCTACAACAACTTTCTGGCCTTGTCGCAACTGCCGCAGGAACTGGCCAGCTGGGTCGGCACCCTCGGCCTCTCGCCCTGGTCGGTGCTCTGGGCGATCCTGGTCTTCTACCTGATCTTCGGCTGCGTAATGGACTCGCTGTCCATGATCCTGCTGACGATCCCGATCTTCTTTCCGATGGTGTCCGGGCTGGACTTCGGGCTGCCTCCGGAGGACGCGGCCATCTGGTTCGGCGTGCTGGTGCTGATCGTCGTGGAGGTCGGTCTGATCACGCCGCCTGTGGGCATGAACCTGTTCGTCATCAAGTCCATGGCGCCCGACGTGCCGATCCGCGAGACCTTTGCCGGCGTGCTGCCGTTTGTCGCGAGCGACCTGATACGCGTGGTGTTGCTGGTGATCTTTCCGTCGATCACGCTGTTCGTCTTGAGGCTCTGACCCATGGTGACACGACCCCTGGGCCCGTTCAGCGTCTCGGCCATCGGCCTGGGCTGCATGAACCTGAGCCACGCCTATGGCCAGCCGCCGTCGTTCGAGGCGGCCGAGCGCCTGCTGCTGCATGCGCTGGACCAGGGCGTGACGCTGTTCGACACGGCGGCGCTCTATGGCTTCGGCGCCAACGAAGACTTGGTCGGCCGTGTGCTGGCCCCGCACCGCGCGAAGTTCACGCTGGCCAGCAAGTGCGGCATGACCGGCGTAGATGGCAAGCGCGTGATCGACGGCCGACCGGATACGCTCAAGCGCACCTGCGACGAGGCACTGCAGCGCCTGCGCACCGATGTGATCGACCTGTACTACCTGCACCGCTGGGACAAGGCGGTGCCGATCGAGGACTCGGTGGGCGCGCTGGCCGACCTGGTGGGGGCGGGCAAGATCCAGTCCATCGGCCTGAGCGAGGTCTCGGCCGACACGCTGCGCCGCGCCCACGCGGTGCACCCGATCGCCGCGCTGCAGACCGAGTATTCGCTGTGGACGCGCAACCCCGAGATCGCCGTGCTGCAGGCCTGCCGCGAGCTGGGCACGACCTTCGTCGCCTTCAGCCCGCTGGCCCGCGGCTTCCTGCCCGGCACGCTGCGCGACGTGACGGGCCTGGACGCCAAGGACATCCGCCGCGCCATGCCCCGCTTCGCCCCCGAGGCCTACGCCGCCAACCTGGCCCTGGCCAACGGCCTGGCCGCGCTGGCAACCGAAGGCAGTACCACGCCGGCGCGCCTGTCGCTGGCCTGGCTGCTCGCCCAGGGCGAGCACATCGTGCCCATCCCCGGCACGACCCGCATCGACCACCTCGACGACGACCTGGGCGCGGCCGAGCTGTCGCTGCCACCCTCGCTGCTGGCCCGCGCCGGGGCGCTGATCAATCAGCAGACGGTGCGCGGCGCGCGCTACAACACCGCCACGCAGGCCGAGGTCGATACCGAGGAGTTCTGAGGTGAGTTCCTGCGAGTCGCCTGCTGTGCCGGTTGGCGCGCGCCGAGGGCGCCGGGTGACCGGCTTCGTTCATGTCCCCCGTCGCTGGCCTTTGGCCAGCGCCTCCTCCTAATACTTCACTGCGCCGGTCACCCGACACCCTCGGCCATCAATGGTCTTGGCAATGCGTTGGGAACGCCACCACAGTGGCTGATCGGGTCGGTGGGGTGCTTTGCGCAGCGAAGTAAAGGAGGAGCCGGCAGTCGAAGACTGACGGCGGGGGACATGAGCGGAGCAAAGTACCCCACCGATCTGATCTCGCACCAGGCTTTGCGCGAAGACGGTTATTCACGATGAACAAGAGCACTGCCCGACGCCGCCTACTGCTCGCCGCATCCGCCTGGCCCATCGCCGGCCTTGCACAAGGCAGCACTCAGTTCCCGCAGCGGCCCATCACCCTGGTCGTGCCCTTCGCCCCCGGTGGCGTGGCCGACATCACCGCGCGCACGGTCGGCAAGGCCATGGGCGAGTCGCTGGGCCAGCCGGTGATCGTCGACAACCGGCCCGGTGCGGGCGGCATCGTGGCCGGCCAGGCCGTGCTGCAGGCGCCGCACGACGGCCACACCCTGCTGCTGATGAGCAACGCCAGCGCCGTCAGCGTGCACCTGGTGAAGAAGCTGCCCTACGACGTGGTGCGCGACTTCGTGCCCATCTCGACGCTGGGCTTCTTCGAGCTGGCGCTGGTGGTCAGCGCCTCGTCGCGCTTCAAGACGCTGGCCGAGCTGCTGGCCTTCGCCAAGGCCAACCCCAACAAGCTCAGCATCGGCACCATCACCGTCGGCAGCACCCAGCACCTGGCGGCCGAGTGGTTCAAGGCCATGACCGGCATCACCGCCACCATCGTGCCCTACAAGGGCTCGCCAGCGGTGGTGAACGCGCTGCGCGCGGGCGAGATCGACCTGGTCTTCGAGATCCTGAGCCCGCTGCTGCCGCAGGTGGCCGCCAAAGCATTGCGGCCACTGGCCGTGACCGGGCCGCAACGCTTCGTGCTCTGGCCCGAGGTGCCCACCGTGGCCGAGCAGGGCTGGCCGGCCTACACCGTGGACAGCTGGAACGCGCTCGCCGCGCCGGCAGGCACACCCGCCACCGCCATCGCCCAGTTGCAACGCGCCGCGGCCGACGCCCTGGGCCAGCCCGCGGTGCGCAACAGCTTGCGCGACCTGGGCGTCAAGGCTCAGGCCGGCACGCCGGCCGAGGCCGCGGCGCTGCTGGCCGGCGAGATCAGGCACTGGGGCGAGGTGGTGCGCGCCGCGCACATCGCCCCGGAGTAGGCCGTGGCCTACTTCTTCAGTGCGGCCTCGTCGCCCACCGGCAGCGCCTGGTCCAGCGTGATGCGCAGGAACTCGGTCGGGTCGGGCACGCCGGCGTCGCGGCTGCTGCCGGGGTAGTTGTTGTCGTTGATCACCAGCAGCGTGTGCGCGTCCAGCACCAGCACGTCCTCGATCGTCACGAAGGGGAAAGTGAAGGTGGTCTGGCCGTCCTGGTTCAGGTCGTGCGGGTCGGCCACGTTCATCAGGTCGACCACCTCGGTCTTGGCGACGAAGCCGCCGCCGTCGACCACGTTCAGATCGATCAGGTAGATCTTCTTGAAGCGCGGCGTCTCGGTGCCGTTGCGCTCGATGACCAGGAACTGGTGGTCGTTGACCGCCGTCATGTCGCCGATGTTGGTGCCCTGCGGCTCCAGCTTGTAGAGCCACTGCTGGCCGGTGTAGGCGGCGCCGTCGATGTCGAAGGCGTTGATGCGCAGGCTGCCGGTCGGGTCACCGGTGACCGTGCCCTCGAGCAGCGTGAACAGGGTGCGGCCAGACGCATCGATGGCCATGCCCTCGAAGCCGCGCGAGCGGCCGAGGTTGGCCGTGCCATTGCCCAGGTAGGGGTTGTCCGGCGACATCACGCCAGGCATGGACACCTCTTGCCGCAGCACCTTGCCCTTGGCATTGGTCTGCACCAGGAAGGGTCCCAACTCGTCGCCGAACCAGAGCTTGCCCTTGCGGTCGACGCGCACCGATTCGATGTCGAAGTCCCAGCCGGTCAGCAGGCGCTTCTTCTGGATCGACTTGTCGACCGGGATGTCGGGGCTGCCGGGGCCCGTGCCCGAATACGGGTAGAACGCGCCGTCGGCCACAGTGGTGAAACCCAGGCGGTGGTCGGGGTCGTGCAGCGTGATCAGCGTGCGCTCGTCGAAGGCGACGCGGTCGGCACCGCTGTCGCGGTCCACGGGCAGCACGGCGGCGCTGCCTTCGGTGCCACTGCCGTTCCAGACGCGGAAGTCCGGGCGCAGCGTGTACATGCGCAGCAAGGTGTCGGGCGAGTTGGCCTTGGTGCCGAAGCCGTTGTCCGGCATCACCGCATAGGTGCCCGCCACCGGGCCGGGCAGCACGGCCGAGAAGCCCTGCACGGGTTGCTGGTCTACCAGCGGCAGGTTGCGGCCATTGGCGCCGCTGGCGAACTGGCCCGAGGTGGGGCCGGGGGCGAAGGTGTCGGCGGGCATCACGGCGAAGCCGGCCAGTGTGCCGGCCGCGTGGGCCGGGGCGGCGAGCACAGCTGCCGCGAGGGCGGTAGCCCACAGAAAGAGGTGAGAGGGTCGGTGCATCGGGGTCTCCAAGCCAGGAAAACCCCGCATGCTGGCGGCGGCAAATGACAGGCTCGTGAGCGGCCGATGACGCGGCGATGAACGGCGCGCCTATCATGGTCGGCCATGAACGTGCAGACCCTCGGCTGGCTCAACTTCACCCTCAGCGTGCTGATGCTCATCGCCTATGAATGGCGGGTGCACCACATCGGCCAGCGCAACCCCGAGAAGCTCGCCCGCTACGCCAACGCGAAGCTGCGCATGCACTGGGTGGCCAGCCTGGCTGGCAAGCCGGGCTTCGAGATCGTGGCGGTACAGGCGCTGCGCAACTCGTTGATGGCGGCGTCGATCTCGGCCTCGACCGCGGCACTGGCTGTGATGGGCGCGCTCAGCATGTCGGGTTCGTCGCTGGCCGCCAACCTGGCGCGCTGGTCAGACGAGCACGCGCTGCACACCACCTTGCAGGCCATGCTGATCGGCGTGCTGTTTTCGTCCTATGTCTGCTCGGCGCTGTCGACACGGCACTACAGCCATGCGAGCTTCATCATGTCGATCCCGGTCGAACGGCCCGAGCGTGCCGAGATGAACAGCACCGCCGCCAACCATGTGCGCCGCGCGGGGCTGATGTACAGCTGGGGCCTGCGCCTGTTCCTGATGGTGCTGCCGGTCGTGGCCGGCGTAGTGCACCCGCTGGCGATGCTCCCCGCCACCGCGCTGCTGCTCATCGGCCTGCACCTGTTCGACCAACCCGCGCAAGACGTGGAAGTGGACTGACCGACCGCCCCATGCAGATCCGACTCGAAAGCCCCGACCAACCCGACGTGCTGCGCCTGATCGACGCGCTGGACGCCTACCAGAAGCCGCTGTACCCGGCCGAGAGCCACCACGGCATCGACCTGCAGGCCCTGATGCAGCCCGAGGTGCTCTTCGCCGTGGCGCGCGGCGACGACGGCACGGCCCTGGGCTGTGGCGCCATCGTGGTCGGGCCCGATCTCGGCGAGGTCAAGCGCATGTTCGTCGACCCGGCCGTGCGCGGCGGCGGCATCGCGCGGAAGTTGCTGGCCTTCCTGGAGCAGCAGGCCGGTGAGCGCGGCTGCCACCGCTTTGCGCTGGAGACCGGCTACCTGCAGCCCGAGGCGATCGGCCTGTACCGCCGCTGCGGCTACGCGCTTTGCGGCCCCTTCGGCGGCTACGCCGAAGACCCGAATAGCGTCTTCATGCGCAAGGGCTGGTGACCGACCGCACGGCCCGGCGCCAAGAGGTCACGTCCGGGTGACCGCTCGTGGCGGCCGATGCCACGGCGCCGACAACTGCGTCACGAACCCCGTGTAACACCACTTCCCCCTGGCGGGCGGATCCACAGAATCCGGCCCCACCGGTGTGCCTGGGCGCAACCCAGGCCCGGTGACCACACAAGACCAGGAGGAGTGATTGGCCCACAAGCCGAAAACCGGCGCGGCCGCAGGACCGGGCAGCGAACCGCCCACCGTGCCATGGTGGCGCAGGCCGCTGCGCACCTGGACCATGGCCCGGCTCGCGCACCCCGCGGGCGTTCAGACTGAGCCGGCCGACGCGGCCGTGCACGAGGCCCTGCGCATCATGGGCTGGACGCAGTTCGCCCAACTGGTCGCCGAGCTGCTGCGCGGACAGGGCTACAGCGTGCAGGAGGCCGGCGCGCGGGTGGCCGAGGCCAGCGTCCATTTCGTGGCTCGCAAGGGCCGTGAACGCCACCTGGTGCAATGCCGGCACTGGCGCGCCACGCGCGTGGGCGTGGAGGCGCTCAGCGAGTTCGAAGGGGTGGTCGCGGCGCACGGTGCAGACGGTGGCCTGATCGTGACCATCGGCGAGTTCAGCGAAGCCGCGCGCGAATGGTCCCGCGGCCGCCCGCTGCAACTGGTGGACGGCCGCCAGCTCAGCCGCTGGATCGACGCCGCCCGCTGAGCGGCGGCTCAAGCGCCCGGGAACTCCGCCAGGCCCGCATCCGCCACGACGGCCTGCAACGCGGCCCGCAACCATTCATGCACCGGGTCGCCCTGGTGGCGGCGGTGCCAGACCATGTACATGGGCATCGGCGGCGTGGCCACCGGCACCGGGGCCGAGGCCAGGCCGCGCAGCACGCCGCGGCCCAGCAGCGAAGGCAGGGTCGCCACCCAGGGCCCGTCTCGCAGCAGCGCCGCGATGCCGGCGAAGCCGGGCACCGTGGCCACGATGCGGCGCGCGACGCCGCGCTCAGCCAGCCACTGGTCGACCTCGAGCTGCCGGCGAGGCTCGTAGAGCACGCTCACGTGCTCGGCGGCCAGGTAGTCGGCCCCGGTGGCCGGGGCGGTGCGCTGCGTGGGGTCGAAGAACACCGCGTAGTGGTCCTCGAACAGCCGCTTCTGGAAGATGTCGCTGCCTTCGGGCGGGCGGGGCGTGATCACAAGCTGGCAGGCGTCGTCGCGCAGCAGGGCCGGCTCGGGCGCACCGGAGGGGATGACCCGAAGCGACACGCCCGGCGCCTGGGCACGCACCCGGCGCAGCCAGCCCGGCAGCAGCAGGTCGCGCTGCAGGTCGTTCGCGGCCACGGTCACGGTGGCCGCCAGCCGGCGGGGGTCGAAGCCGGCGGCCGTGGAAAAGGCGCGCAGGTCGTCCAGCAGGCGGCGCGCGCGCTCTGCCAAGGGGCCGGCCTGGGCCGTGGCCACGATGCCGCGGCCGCTCTTGACGAACAAGGGGTCACCGGCGATGGCACGAAGCCGGTCCAGCCCATGGCTGACGGCGGACTGCGTCACACCCAGGCGCTGGGCAGCGCGTGTGATGGAGCCTTCTTCGTACACCGCCAGCAGCAGCTGCAGCAGGTGCCCGTCCAAGTCTTCCACGGCACCCTTGGGCCCGCGGCCCTGTCCCTCCAAGAGGGAATGAGCCTCTTCGGGCGGCCGTGCGCGGCTCATACATCGATCTCGTTCATGTGTCGGATGAGTATGGCCGGCTTTATCGCGGGCAGGGTCATCACGACACTGTCAAGACCGGGCGAAGAGCACCGCCCTTGACGCAACGCAAGCCAGGAGACAACCCATGTGCACGCCCGAGATTCCCGGCACCACCCTGTTCGACGGCACGCAGGCCCGCAAGGGCTATGCGCTGAACAAGATGTGCTACTCGTTCAACGCGGCCGAGGCCCGCGCCGAATTCAGCCGCGACGAGGCCGCCTACTGCGCGCGCTTCGGCCTGAACGAGGAGCAGCAGCGCGCCATCCGCGAGCGCGACGTGCTGGGCCTGATCGCTGCCGGCGGCAACGTCTACTACCTGGCCAAGTTCGCCGGCATCCTGGGCCTGGACGTGCAGGACCTGGGCGCGCTGCAGACCGGCATGAGCAAGGACGAATTCAAGGCCAAGCTGCTCGCCGCGGCGGGCTGAAGAACCACGACACCCGGAGACACACACCATGGCAACCCTCGTCGGTGGCATCACCACCTCTCACGTGCCGGCCATCGGCCGCGCGATCGCCAAGAACCTGCAGGCCGACCCGTACTGGAAGCCCTTCTTCGATGGCTTTGCCCCCGTCCACCGCTGGCTCGAAACCGAGGCCCAGCCCGACGTGGTCGTCGTCGTCTACAACGATCACGGGCTCAACTTCTTCCTCGACAAGATGCCCACCTTCGCTGTCGGCGCCGCGGCCGAGTACCGCAATGCCGACGAGGGCTGGGGCATCCCGCAGGTGCCGGCCTTCGCTGGCGAGCAGGACCTGTCCTGGCACCTGATCGACTCGCTCGTCGGCGAGGATTTCGACCTCACCACCTGCCAGGAGATGGTCGTCGACCACGCCTTCACGCTGCCGATGGCGCTGCTGTGGCCCAGCCAAGCCTGGCCGGTGAAGGTGGTGCCGGTGTGCATCAACACTGTGCAGTTCCCGCTGCCCTCGGCCAGGCGCTGCTATGCGCTGGGCGAGGCGATCGGCCGCGCGGTGCAGTCTTGGCCATCCGACCAGCGCGTGATGGTGCTGGGCACGGGCGGCCTCTCCCACCAGCTCGATGGCCAGCGCGCCGGCTTCATCAACAAGGACTTCGACTTGGCCTTCATGGAAAGCCTGGTGCACGACCCGCGCTGGGCCACGCGGTTCAGCATCCACGAGCTGGTGGAAAAGACCGGCACGCAAGGCGTGGAGCTATTGATGTGGCTGGCCACGCGGGCGGCCCTGGGTGAAGGCCGGGTCAAGTGCGTTCACCAGAACTACCACATCCCCATCTCCAACACGGCTTCGGGGCTGATGGTGATGGCGCCGCAGGAATAGCCGCAGGGGCTGCTTGCGGTCCTTGCTGCCGTTCAGGGGGGCTGCGTGCCTCGGTCGTGCGTGGGCCGGAGAACGGGGGTGCCGCCGCCGCCCTGCCACGCACCAACCTCGGCACAAGAAAAACGGGGCCCGAAGGCCCCGTGTCATTCAACGCTTGAAGTCAATCAGTTGCCGCAGCCCAGCGAGGTGATGCGGTCGTAGGCGGCCTTGGCACGCACCAAGCCGAAGCCGAACTTGACGTCGCGGCCGGCCACGCCCAGGTCCAGTGCCGACTTGTTCAGCGACTGGCGGATCTGCTCGCCCGTGCACGACGGGAAGTAGCTCCACACCAGGGCGGCAACGGCCGACACGTGCGGCGTGGCCATCGAGGTGCCGTCGTAGTAGGCGTAGTTGGTGGCCGTGACCGACAGCTTGGCGCTCTGGCCCAGTTGGCCCAGCATCGAGGCGCCTTCGGTGTCCGACGCGGTCATCGACGGGATGGTGGTCGCCACGCCGCCCAGCGTGCCGGCGAAGCCGCCGGCCACGTTGTTGTAGACCACGGCGCCGACGCCGCCCGAGTTCTGGCAGTTCAGCACCTTGTCCGAGAACGCGATGTTGCCGCGCTGGATCAGGCAGACCTTGCCGGCCACCGAGGTGTCGATCACGTCGCCCAGGCCGAAGTTGGCCAGCGGCGCCGTGACGGTGCCCTTGGGCGAGCCGTCCATCGCGCCGGGCGCGTACTTCGTGGCGCCCACGGTCAGCGCGGAGTCAGAGCCCGCGCCCATCGGCACGGTCGACAGCACGCTGACGCCAGGGGCGGCGATCTCGACGTCCTTGTTGCGCTGCGAGAACGTGGCCCAGGCCTTGTTGATGTCCAGAGCGGCCACCGACATCACCGGCGCGTAGCCGGCGGGGTACGAGGTCTGCGTGTTGCCACCGTTACCGGCCGCGGCGATCGACAGAATGCCGGCGGTCTGCAGCTTGGTGAAGGTGTTCTTCTCGGTCGCGTTCGGCAGCGGGCCACCCAGCGACATGCTGATCACGTTGGCGCCAGCGGCCTGGCACTTCTTGGCAGCGGCCGACAGGGTGGACGAATAGGCCCAGGCGCCGTCGTCGCCGAAGACCTTGACGATGTGCAGCTTGATCTTCGAGTTCGGCAGCACGCCGACCACGCCGACATTGGCCTGGTTGACCGCCGAGATCGTGCCGGCCACGTGCGTGCCGTGGTGGGTGCCGTCCACCGTCCACAGGCCCGCGCCACCGATGTCGTCGTTGCCGGTGACGTTGGCGCCGTGCTGCAGGTCTTCGTGGGTGATGTCGTAGCCCGAGTCGATGATGCAGATCTTGCGGTTGCCGGCGTTGGCGTCCAGCTGCGGCAGCTGGTCAGCCTGGACCATCTTGATGCCATAGGGCGTCAGCTGGCCCAGCTCGTACGGGGGGCCGGACGGATCGGCCAAGCCCATCGGGTAGCGCTTGGCGTCTTCCTCGATCAGGGCCACGGCGCTGTGTGCCTTCAGCGCGGCGACGGCGGCCTTGGGCAGCTCGACGGCCACGTTCTCGCCATCGATCTCGACCTTGATGCGGCCACCGGCCTTGGCGATGGCCGCGCGGGCCAGGTGCGCCGCGGCAGTGCCCGGCTTGAAGGACACGATCACGCGGGTCGTGTCGGCGGCGTACGCGGTGCCCAACATCGCGAACGCCAGGCCCAGGCCCGCACACAGCCGGGTCACCGGGAAGTTGCTCTTCTTCATCGTCAGTCGCTCCAGATCGGATGGTTCAAACAGGGATGCCAAGGACCGGTTGGTCCGAGCCCGCAGTGTCAGTGCAGGGCCTGTGTCTGCCCACCTCAAAAGCTTCAACGATGCTCAAGGGGTCGAGCGGGTTGACCCGCATCGCGGCCCTGAAGCGTGAGCGAATTCACACTGGTGCGCGCAGGCCCCGGACCTTAGAATGCGAACAGGCAGGAGAGTGCTGGCCCAACACCCACGGGCCAGCCACCGAAGGCGCAAACTCCCATGCACGCTCAGGTTCCGTACTGCCGATTTCAATCGCCGTCTGGAGAGTCGCTGGCCTGATCGCATCAGCCAGCGCACCGAAGGAGCAAGGCCAGTCCCGGTGGGCACTGGTTGAATCTCTCAGGTACCGGGGACAGGGGGAGCGGCTGGCACGACGCGCGTATTCAACATCGCCGCGCGGTGTGCCGCTTGCCTCTGGAGAGAACCATGCACGTGGTCGTTCTCGGCGCCGGCCTGCTCGGCGTCGCCTCAGCCCATTTCCTGCAAGAGCTCGGTCACGACGTGACGGTCGTCGACCGCCAGGCCACACCCGCGGCCGAAACCAGCTTCGCCAACGGAGGCCAGGTCTCCGTCAGCCACGCCGAACCCTGGGCCAACCCGAGCGCGCCGATCAAGGTGCTGAAGTGGCTGGCGAAGGAAGACGCGCCGCTGCTGTTCCGCCTGCGCGCTGACGCGCGGCAATGGGCCTGGGTGCTGCGCTTCCTGCGCGAGTGCACACCGGGCCGCACGCGGCACAACATCGAGCAGATCGTGCGGCTGGGCAGCTACAGCCGCGAGACGCTGCAGCAGCTGCGGCGCGAGCTGGGGCTCGACTACGCTCAGCGCACGCAGGGCATCCTGCACTTCTACACCAGCGAGCGCGAGTTCGCTGCCGCCGAGGCCCCGGCGGCGCAGATGCGAGCACTCGGTTGCGACCGCCGCGTCGTCTCGGCCGACGAGGCGGTGCGCATCGAGCCGGCGCTGGCCCACATCCGCCCGCAACTGGCCGGCGCCACCTACACCGCCGAAGACGAATCGGGCGATGCCAACGCCTTCGCGCGCGCACTGGCCGCACGCTGCGAAGCACGCGGCGTGCGCTTCCTGATGAACCACACCGTCACCGCGCTGCGCGAGGCGGGCGGCCGCATCGACCATGTCGAAGCCACCGACGCCGAGGGCCGCTTCCAGCGCATCCGCGGCGATGCCTACGTGCTGGCCATGGGCTCGCTGAGCCCGCTGCTGGCGGCGCCGCTCGGCATCCGCCTGCCGATCTACCCGGCCAAGGGCTACTCGGTGACCATGCCGGTGAAGGACGCGGCCAAGGCCCACCAGGTGTCCTTGACCGACGACGAGTTCAAGCTGGTCTTCTCGCGCCTGGGCGACCGGCTGCGCATCGCCGGGACGGCCGAACTGAACGGCTACGACCGCGACCTGAACCGGGTGCGCTGCGAAGCCATCGTGCGCCGTGTCGAGCAGCTGTTCCCTGGCGCCGGCGACGCCGAGCAAGCCCAGTTCTGGACCGGCCTGCGCCCCGCGACGCCGAGCAACCTGCCGATCATCGGCCGCACGAAGCTGGCCAACCTGCTGCTCAACACCGGCCATGGCACGCTGGGCTGGACGCACGCCTGCGGCTCGGGCAAGAGCATCGCCCGCATCGCCAGCGGCCTGAAGCCCGAGGTGGACTTCGCCTTCGCCGGCGCCTGACGCAGCTAACGCGACTTCTGCACGAAGGCCTGCACCGCCGCGATCAGCCGCTCCGGCTGGTCGCGGTGGGGCGAGTGCCCACAGTCGGGCAGCTCGAGCAGCTCGGCCTGCGGCACTCGCTCGGCAATGCCGTGGATCTGCGCCAGCGTGCCGTACTCGTCGTCCAGCCCCTGCACCGCCAGCAGCGGGCAGGCAATCGTGGCCAGCTCGCTGTCGATGCGCCAGTCACGAAAAGGCGGGTGCAGCCAGATATCGTTCCAGCCCCAGAAGGCCGAGTCGGGGTCGTCGTGGTACTTCGACAAGCGGCTCCGCAGGTCGGTCGACAGGTAAGCCTCGCGCGTCTTGGCGATGCTGGCCACCGACAGGTCTTCGACCAGGATGTGCGGCGCACAAACCACCGCGCCCGCCACCCGGCGCGGGAAGGCCGCCGCATGCAGCAGCGCGATCGAGCCGCCGTCGCTGTGGCCGAACAGCCAGGGTGGCTCGCGGGCGGCATCCACGCCCACGGCCGGCAGCAGTGCGGGCAACACGGCCTCGGCCTGGCGGTGCATGAAGTCCAGCCCCCAGGCCTCTTCGGCGGCGCGTGGAGTGGAGCGCCCGTAGCCCGGCCGGGAGTAGACCAACCCGCGCCAGCCCAGCGCGTCCACCAGCCGCGCGGGGAAGTCGCGCCACATCGCCACCGAGCCCAGGCCCTCGTGCAGGAAGACCATGAGCGGCCGACCGACCCGCTCGCGGCCCAGCCATTGGTGCTCGATGCGAACCGGCCGACCGTCCCAGTCGATGTCGACGAACGCGACGGCGGCCCCGCTCACGCGCCGCCGCCCTCTCGCTCGCGCTCCAGGTCGCGCAGCTTGAAGCGCTGGATCTTGCCGGTGGCCGTCTTCGGCAGCTCGGCCACGAATTCGATGATGCGCGGGTACTTGTAGGGTGCGAGCCGGTCCTTGACGAAGGCTTTCAGCTCGGCGTCCGTCGCGGCTTGGCCGGGCTTGACCACGACGAAGGCCTTGGTGCGGGTCAGGCCCTCGTCGCCCGGCACGCCGATCACCGCCGCCTCCAGCACCGCCGGGTGCTGGACCAGGGTGGACTCGACCTCGAAGGGCGAGACATAGATGCCGCTGACCTTGAGCATGTCGTCGCTGCGGCCGGCGTAGGTGTAGGTGCCGTCGGGGTTCTTGATGTACTTGTCGCCGCTCTTGGTCCAGCCGCCCTGGAAGGTCTCGCGTGACTTCTCGCGGTTGCCCCAGTACATCAAGGCTGAGCTGGGGCCGCGCACGAAGAGGTCGCCGGTCTCGCCGTCCGACACGGGGCGGCCATCGTCGCCGCGCAGTTCGATGTCGTAGCCCGGCACCGGCCAGCCGGTGGTGCCGTAGCGGACCTGGCCGGGCCGGTTGCTCAGGTAGATGTGCAGCATCTCGGTCGAGCCGATGCCGTCGACGATCTCGCAGCCGTAGTGGGCCGTGAAGCGCTCGCCCAGGTCGGCCGGCATGCCGTCGACGATCTCGCAGCCGTAGTGGGCCGTGAAGCGCTCGCCCAGGTCGGCCGGCAGGGCCTCGCCGGCCGACGAGCACAGGCGCAGCGCCACGGCCTCGCGCGGCGGCAGGTTGGGCGAGGCCAGCATGCCGGCGTAGCCCGTGGGGGCCCCGTAGAACACGGTCGGCTTCACGCCGCCGACTTCACCACGCCAGCGCTTGAAGGTGGCATCGGGCGTCGGCCGTTCGGCCATCAACACCGTGGTCGCGCCCACGCTCATCGGGAAGGTCAGCGCATTGCCCAGGCCGTAGGCGAAGAAGAGCTTGGCGGCCGAGAAGCAGACGTCGCTCTCGCGCAGGCCCAGCACCGGCGTGCCGTAGAGCTCGGCCGTCCAGTAAGGGTTGGCCTGGGTGTGCAGTGTGCCCTTGGGCCGGCCGGTGGAGCCGGACGAATACAGCCAGAAGCCGGGGTCGTCGGGCCCGGTGCCAGCCGGCGCGGGCGGCGGGGCGTGGCGCTCGAGCAAGGTGTCCAGCGCCTGGGCACCGGCCGGCAGTTCGCCCGAGGGGCGCGAGACGATGAGGTGCATCACCTCGTGGCCACCATTGGCTGCGGCCTGATCCAGGGCAGCCCGCACGGTGGGCAGCAGCGGTGCCGACACCAGCACCGCCTGCGAGCGGCTGTGCTGCAGCATGTAGGCGTAGTCGTCGGCGGTGAGCAAGGTGTTCACGGCCACCGGCACGATGCCGGCGTAGATGGCCCCGAGGAAGCACACCGGCCAATCGCTGCCGTCGTGCATCAGCAGCAGCACGCGCTCTTCGCGCCGCACGCCGGCGGCCAACAGGGCGGCGGCCAGCCGGCGCGCACGCTCGGCCAGCGCGCCGTAGCTCAGCGTGCCGGCGTCGTCGACGAAGGCCGCGTTGTTCGCACGGCCGGCGTTGCGCTCGAACAGGTGCTGGGCGAAGTTGAAGCGGGGGCCGGGGGCGGCGACGGAAGAGCTCATGGGTGGGGCCTCGCTTGGGTGGATCAGCGCGTGAAATCGATGCGGCCTTGCGGCAGCAGGTACAGCACCAGGGCCCGGCCCCGGCTCACCGTGGGCCGGTGGGCGCTGCCGGGTGGGTAGACGCACCAGCCCGGCGGGCGTCCGTCGAAGAGGGCGTCGCCTTCGATCGGCAGGATCAGGTCGATCTCGCCATTCGGGTGGGCATGGTGGGGGCCAGCGATGTCGTTCATATCCACCACGTCGACCGAGAAACCGTGCAGGTCGTCGGCCGGCTTGAAGATGCGGCCGTAGCGGATGCCGCCGCCCTCGCGGTCGCACAGCCAGCCGGCGGCCACGCCCGCCTCGCATGCGGCCTTCAGCGCGCGGTAGGGCTCGGTGTGGGCGCCCCACTCGGCGTTGAGCCAGGCATCCAGCTCGGCACCGAGCGGGCGGCCGGCGATGCGGGCTGTGGTCTGGGCCAACAGCGTTCGAAACTCGGCGGGCGACATCTGGCGTCTCCTTGCGTCATCCGGCTTGCGGAGCCTGAGAGGATGAACTATTGTGCGTGCCGAAACTCTAGGCTGCACCACCAAGCATGTCAAGCACTATATTGCATCCCCGCAGGTCCGAGGACGATGGCGACGGGCGGGACGCCGACCCCGGCAGCAGCGTAGCGGCGGGGCCTGGCGGCGGCGATGAGAAGAACCCCTTCCTCGTCGCGCTGGGCGACCGGGTGCGCAGCCTGCGGGCCCGGCGCGGCATGACGCGCAAGGCGGTGGCGCAGGCGGCCGAGGTCTCAGAGCGCCACCTGGCCAACCTGGAATACGGCATCGGCAACGCGTCCATCCTGGTGCTGCTGCAGGTGGCCGGGGCGCTGCAGTGCTCGCTGGCCGAGCTGATCGGCGACGTCACCACCTCGTCGCCCGAGTGGCTGATGATCCGCGAGCTGCTGGAGCACCGCGACGAGGCCAGCCTGCACCGGGTGCGGGTGGCGATCGGCGAGCTGCTGGGCACCGGCGGCGCGCACGGCCAGGGCGGCGGCCAGCGCAGCTCGCGCGTGGCCCTGGTGGGCCTGCGCGGCGCCGGCAAATCCACCCTGGGCCAGATGCTGGCCGACGACCTGGGCTTCCCCTTCGTCGAGCTGAGCCGCGAGATCGAGAAGTTCGCCGGCTGCAGCATCTCGGAAATCCAGGCGCTTTACGGCATGAACGCCTACCGCCGCTACGAGCGGCGCGCGCTGGAAGAGGCCGTCCAGATCTACCCCGAGGCGGTCATCGCCACGCCGGGCGGCCTGGTCTCGGACGCCGCCACCTTCAACCAACTGCTGGCCCACTGCACCACCGTATGGCTGCAGGCGGACGCCGAGGACCACATGAAGCGGGTCAGCGCCCAGGGCGACCTGCGCCCCATGGCCGCCAGCAAGGAGGCGATGGAAGACCTCAAGCGCATCCTGGCCGGTCGCGCTGCGTTCTACTCCAAGGCCGAGCTCAAGCTCGACACCAGCGCCCAGCCGCTGCAGGCCACGTTCGTGGCCCTGCGCGGGCTGGTGCGGCAGGCCCTGAAGCTGCCCGTTTGAGGCAACAGGCAAAATAATGCATTAAAGTGCTTGCGTGCATTCCGATGAATGCACTATGATGCTTCTCATCGCGTGGCCTTCCTTCCCGCCGCCGCGCCGTCAAGGAGACCGACCATGAGCACCACCGACCGCGTCGACTACCAGACCGACCCGTCGCGCTACCGGCACTGGAAGCTGCGCTTCGAAGGCCCGGTGGCCACCCTGGCCTGCGACATCGACGAGAACGCCGGCCTGCGCCCGGGCTACAAGCTCAAGCTCAACAGCTACGACCTGGGCGTGGACATCGAGCTGAACGACGCGGTCAACCGCATCCGCTTCGAACACCCCGAGGTGCGCACGGTGGTGGTCACCAGTGCCAAGGACAAGGTGTTCTGCTCGGGCGCCAACATCTTCATGCTCGGCGTCAGCAGCCACGCCTGGAAGGTGAACTTCTGCAAGTTCACCAACGAGACCCGCAACGGCTTGGAAGACTCTTCCGCCCACTCGGGGCTGAAGTTCCTGGCCGCCGTCAACGGCGCCTGCGCCGGCGGCGGCTACGAGCTGGCCCTGGCCTGCGACGAGATCATCCTGGTCGACGACCGCAGCTCGGCAGTCAGCCTGCCCGAGGTGCCGCTGCTGGGCGTGCTGCCGGGCACCGGCGGCCTGACCCGGGTCACCGACAAGCGCAAGGTCCGCCACGACCTGGCCGACATCTTCTGCACGACGACCGAAGGCGTGCGCGGCCAGAAGGCCGTGGCCTGGAAGCTGGTCGACGACATCGCCAAGCCGGCCCAGTTCGCCGCCAAGGTGCAGGAGCGCGCGCTGCAGCTGGCCGCGCAGAGCGACCGGCCGGCCGGTGCCCAGGGCGTGGCGCTGACCCCGCTGCAGCGCACGATCGAGGCCGACGCGCTGCGCTACACGCACGTGACTGTCGAGATCGACCGCGCGAAGCGCACCGCGGACCTGGTCGTGCGGGGGCCGCAGGGGCCGCAGCCGTCGACCGTGGCCGAGATCGAGACCGCCGGCGCCGCCTGGTACCCGCTGCAACTGGCGCGCGAGCTGGACGACGCCATCCTCGAGATGCGCACCAACGAACCCGAGATCGGCACCTGGCTGGTCAAGACCGTGGGCGACGGCCCTGCCGTGCTGGCGATGGACGCCACGCTCGCCGCCCACGCCGGCCACTGGCTGGTGCGCGAGACGGTGGGCGCGCTGCGCCGCGCCTTCAGCCGCCTGGATGTGAGCTCGCGCAGCCTTTTCGCGCTGATCGAGCCGGGCTCGTGCTTCGCCGGCAGCTTCCTGGAGCTGGCCCTGGCCTGCGACCGCAGCTACCACCTGGCCCTGCCGGACGACGAGGCCCAGGCGCCGAAGATCGCGGTGAACGATGCCAACTTCGGCACCTACCCCATGGCCACCGGCCAGAGCCGGCTGGGCCGCCGCTTCTACGACGACGCGCAGACGCTGGCCGCCGTGCGCGCCCGCTCGGGCGAGCCGCTGGACGCCGACGCGGCCTTCGCGCTGGGCCTGGTCACCAGCAACCCCGACGACATCGACTGGGCCGACGAGACGCGCATCGCGATCGAAGAGCGGGTCTCGATGAGCCCCGACGCCCTCACTGGCATGGAGGCCAACCTGCGCTTCAACGGCGTCGAGACCATGGCCACCCGCGTGTTCGGCCGCCTCACCGCCTGGCAGAACTGGATCTTCCAGCGTCCCAACGCCGTCGGCGAGAAGGGGGCCCTCAAGGTCTACGGCAAGGGCGACAAGGCCGCCTTCGATTGGAATCGCGTCTAACCGCACGAGGAGACACCCATCATGAGCAGCATCGACTACAGCGAGAAGATCCCCAACAACGTCAACCTCGCCGAGGACCGCACCCTCAAGCGCGCGCTGGAGCAGTGGCAGCCGAACTACCTGGACTGGTGGTCGGACATGGGCCCGGACGGCTCGCAGGACTTCGACGTCTACCTGCGCACCGCCGTCAGCGTGGACCCGCAGGGCTGGGCCCAGTTCGGCTACGTCAAGATGCCCGAGTACCGTTGGGGCATCTTCCTGAACCCGGCGGAACAGAACCGCAAGATCCACTTCGGCGACCACAAGGGCGAGGACGCTTGGCAAGACATCCCCGGCGAATACCGCGCCAACCTGCGCCGCATCATCGTGACCCAGGGCGACACCGAGCCGGCCTCGGTCGAGCAGCAGCGCCACCTGGGCCTGACCTGCCCCAGCCAGTACGACCTGCGCAACCTGTTCCAGGTGAATGTGGAGGAAGGCCGCCACCTGTGGGCCATGGTCTACCTGCTGCACAAGTACTTCGGCCGCGACGGCCGCGAGGAAGGCGAAGCCCTGCTCGAGCGCCGCAGCGGCCAGCAGGACAACCCGCGCATCCTGCAGGCCTTCAATGAAGAGACGCCCGACTGGCTGAGCTTCTTCATGTTCACCTACTTCACCGACCGCGACGGCAAGTTCCAGCTCTGCGCGTTGGCCGAATCCAGCTTCGACCCGCTGGCCCGCACGACCAAGTTCATGCTGACCGAAGAGGCCCACCACATGTTCGTGGGCGAGTCGGGCGTGAGCCGCGTGATCCAGCGCACCTGCGCCGCGATGAACGAGTTGAAGACCGACGACCCGGCCAAGCTGCGCGCGGCCGGCGTGATCGACCTGCCCACGCTGCAGCGCTACCTGAACTTCCACTTCTCGGTGACCATCGACCTGTTCGGTGCCGACGAGTCGAGCAACGCCGCGACCTTCTACTCCACCGGCCTGAAGGGCCGCTATGAAGAAGGCAAGCGCACGGACGACCACCAGCTCAAGGGCCAGAGCTACAAGGTGCTCAACGCGGTGAACGGCCGCCTCGTGGAAAAGGAAGTGCCGATGCTCAATGCGCTGAACGAGGTGCTGCGCGACGACTACATCACCGACAGCCGCGCCGGCGTGGAGCGCTGGAACAAGGTCATCGAGAAGGCCGGCATCCCCTTCCGCCTGAAGACGCCGCACAAGGCCTTCCACCGCAACATCGGCGCGCTGTCCGGCGTGAAGGTGTCGCCCAATGGCGAGGTGGTGAGCGAGGCCGAATGGGCCGCCCACGTCGACCAGTGGCTGCCGAGCGGGGGCGACCGCGCCTTCGTGCGAAGCCTGATGGGCCGCGTGGTCGAGCCGGGCAAGTTCGCCAACTGGATCGCCCCGCCGGTCATGGGCATCAACCGCCAGCCGGTGGACTTCGAATACGTCCGCTTCAACTGAAGGCGAGGCCGCCATGGACATGGCCGTCACCATCATCAAGCAGCATCTCATCGACCCAGAGATCTGCATCCGCTGCAACACCTGCGAGACCATGTGCCCGGTGGGCGCGATCACGCACGATGCACGCAACTACGTGGTGGACGCGGCCAAGTGCACCTGGTGCAACGACTGCATCTCGCCCTGCCCGACCGGCTCGATCGACAACTACCGCCAGGTGCCGGCGGCCAGGGCCTACAGCCTGGAAGAGCAGCTCGGCTGGGACGAGCTGCCCGCCGAGCTCAGCCGCGAGCAGTTGACCGCCTGGGGTGGCGAGCCCACCGAGGCGCAAGCCGCCACGACGGCGCCGGTGGCGACGGCCGAGCCCGGCACCGAGCCGGCCTTCAACGGCGCCCAGGTCGGTGCCACCGTGCCGCCCTGGTCCGCCGCGCACGCCTACACCAACCTCTATGGCCCGAAGGCCGCCGAGAAGACGGTCACCGCCACGGTCACCGGCAATGTGCGCGTGACCGCGGTGGGCAAGGAGTACGACACCCACCACATCGTGCTGGATTTCGGCAGCATGCCCTTCCCGGTGCTGGAAGGCCAGTCGATCGGCATCGTGCCGCCCGGCACCGACGCCCAGGGCCGGCCGCACCATGCGCGGCAGTACTCGATCGCCAGCCCCCGCAACGGCGAGCGCCCCGGCTACAACAACGTCTCGCTCACCATCAAGCGCGTGCTGGAAGACCACCAGGGCCGCCCGGTGCGCGGCGTGGCCTCGAATTTCATGTGCGACCTGCAGGTGGGCGACACGGTACAGGTCATCGGGCCCTTCGGCACCAGCTTCCTGATGCCCAACCACCCGAAGAGCCACATCGTGATGATCTGCACCGGCACCGGCTCGGCGCCGATGCGGGCGATGACCGAGTGGCGTCGACGTCTGCGGCAGTCGGGCAAGTTCGAGGGTGGCAAGCTATTGCTGTTCTTCGGCGCGCGGACGCAGGAAGAGCTGCCCTACTTCGGCCCGTTGCAGAACCTGCCCAAGGACTTCATCGACATCAACTTCGCCTTCAGCCGCACGCCGGGCCACCCCAAGCGCTATGTGCAGGACCTGATGCGCGAACGCGCCGCCGACCTGGGCGCCCTGCTGGCCGACCCCAACGCCTTCTTCTACGTCTGCGGCCTCAAGGCCATGGAAGAGGGGGTGGTGCTGGCATTGCGCGAGGCGGCCACCCAGGCGGGCCTGAACTGGGAGCAGACCGCCGCCGCCCTGAAGCAGCAGGGGCGGCTGCACCTGGAAACCTACTGACCAGGGCGACCCAGCTCAGTACAGGACGACCGAGCGGATCGACTCGCCGCGCTTCATCAGCTCGAAGCCCTGGTTGATGTCGGCCAGCGCCAGGCGGTGGGTGATCAGCTCGTCGATCTGCAGCTTGCCGTCCATGTACCAGTCGACGATCTTGGGCACGTCGGTGCGGCCGCGCGCGCCACCGAAGGCCGAGCCCTCCCACTTGCGGCCGGTGACCAGTTGGAATGGCCGCGTCGAGATCTCGGCACCGGCCTCTGCCACACCGATGATGATGCTGCGGCCCCAGCCCTTGTGGGTGCACTCCAGCGCCTGGCGCATCACCCGGGTGTTGCCGATGCATTCGAAGCTGTAGTCGGCGCCACCGTCGGTGAGCTGAACGATCGCATCGACGATGTTCTCGTGCTCGGCCGGGTTCAGAAAGTGCGTCATGCCGAAGCGCCGTGCGGTCGCCTCGCGTGCCGGGTTCAGGTCCACCCCGATGATCTTGTTCGCACCCACCATGCGCGCGCCCTGGATCACGTTCAGCCCGATGCCGCCCAGCCCGAAGACCACCACGTTGGCACCGGCCTCGACCTTGGCCGTGAACAGCACCGCGCCCACGCCGGTGGTGACGCCGCAGCCGATGTAGCAGACCACGTCGAACGGCGCGTCGGGCCGGATCCTGGCCAGCGCGATCTCGGGCACCACGATGAAGTTGCTGAAGGTCGAGGTGCCCATGTAGTGCAGGATGGGCTGGCCGTCGATCGAGAAGCGCGAGCTGCCGTCCGGCATCAGGCCCTTGCCCTGGGTGGCGCGGATCTGCTGGCACAGGTTGGTCTTGCGCGACAGGCAGAACTTGCACTGACGGCACTCGGGTGTGTAGAGCGGGATGACGTGGTCGCCCACGCGCAGCGAGGTGACGCCCGCACCAACCTCGCGCACGATGCCCGCGCCCTCGTGGCCCAGGATGGCCGGGAACAGGCCTTCGGGGTCGGCACCGGACAGGGTGTAGTGGTCGGTGTGGCAGATGCCGGTGGCCTTGACCTCGACCAGCACCTCGCCCGCGCGCGGCGGCGCCAGGTCCACGGTCTCGATCGTGAGCGGCGCGCCCGCCTTCCATGCCACGGCTGCCTGGGTCTTCATGCGCTGGCCTTTCTTGCTTGTTCGCTTTTCGACAAGCGGCAGAGTGTAGGGGCGCCCCATCGACGGCCACGCGCCAGCGTGGTGCACGCCCCCCTAGCTTCGCGAGGCCGGGCCCCCCAAGCGAGGGGGAGACGCCGCCCCCACCGGGCTCACAGAATCGTGTGACAACAAAACCGGCCCGGTTCCGACCCCGACATGCGCACCCTGTTCATCGACAAGCCCCGCACCCAGACCCGCACCTGGGTGTGGCTGGTGGCGGGGCTGGCCCTGGTCGAGGCGCTGGCCCTGGCCGCCTATGTGATGCGCCCCAGCGCGGAGTCGGCGGTGATCAGCCTGGGCAGCCCGCACGAGCAGTGCCTGAAGCGCGGCGTGGCCCGCTTCGAGGCCTACGGCCAGTGGCCCACCACCAGCGACGACCGCGACGCCCGCACGCTGGTCAACTCGCGCTGCACGCTGGACGCCGAACTCGCGCTGCACGCTGGACGCCGAGTCCTTCCGCTGAAGAGACGGGGCCTGGCTGCGGGGCACCGCAGCCACCCGCCAAGCGGGTCTCAGCCGGCTTGGGGCGGCCGGGCGCTCGGCTGAGTCACGACTCGCTCACAACTCGCGCAGGGCCGTCGTCACCGGCAGGCTGGCCGCCCGGGCGGCCGGGAACAGGCCACCGATGAAGCCGATGGCCAGTGCCCACTTGATGCCTTCCCACAGCAGCCCCGGCGACACGCTCAGGTTGAAGTTGAGCTTGCCCACCGAGCCGGCCGCCATGGTCGAGGCCTCGAAGCCGTTGAACAGCAGCCAGGCGGCCACGCCGCCGATGAGGCCGCCGACCAGGGCCAGCAGCATCGTCTCCAGCATCACCGCCACCACCACGGGCAGGCCGCGGAAGCCGATGGCCCGCAGCGTGGCGATTTCGCGGGCGCGCGAGGCGACCGCCGCGAACATGGTGTTGAGCGCGCCGAACACCGCACCCACGGCCATGATGGCGCCGACCGTGATGCCGATGATGCGCAGGATCTGGGTCATCTTCTCGCTCTGCTTGGCGAAGAACTCCAGCGTCGTGCTGGCCTTCACCTTCAGCTGCGGATTGGCTTCCAGCGCATCGCCGAAGGCCTTGATGGCGGCCGCGCTCTCCAACTTGACGGTGGCCGAATTGCGGCCGCTGCCGCGGCGGTAGGCGTCGTTGACGACGTTCGCGTCGGCCCACAGCTCGGACTCCATCGCGTCGCCCGACGCGAAGATGCCCACCACCGTCCAGGGCTGGTTGCCGAGCTTCAGGCTGGCACCCACCTTGAGCCCTTCAAATTGGCGCACCGCACCCTTGCCGACGATCAGCTCGCGCAGGCCAGGCTGGAAGACCTTGCCCTCGACGATCTTGACATTCGGCCGCACGGCGAAGGCGGCCTCGCTGACACCGCGCACCTGGGCGCTGCCCTCGTCGCCCGTCTTGCTGCCCTTGACCGGCAGGTTGGCGGCCACCACCGTCTCGGCCGACACGATGGGCTCGCCCTTGCCATTGCGCGCCACGCCCGGCGCCTGCTCGATCTGCACCAGGTCCTCGCGGCTCAGTGACGAGGACACCTCATTGGCCGAGGCGCCGCGCAGCACGATGGCGGTGTCCAGGCTGCCCGAGTTGCGCAGCGTCTGCGCATAGCCCTCGGCCATGGCGAGCAGGGCCACCAGCACGCCCACCACGCCCGCGATGCCCACCACGATGACCGCCGACGAGCCGAGGCGCTGGCCCAGCGTGCTGATGCCCACCGCGGCGACCGAGCGTGCCTGCGCGCCGCTGCGGAAGACGAACATCCACACCAGCACCAGCACCGCCAGCGCCACCGCGCCTTGCCAAGGCATGGCCACCCAGGCCACGATCGCGACCAGGGTCAGCAGCACGAGGCCGAGATTCTTGAGAAATCGCATGGTCAGGCCCTCCCCGCCAGCGCGTCGGTGATGTTGACGCGCATGGCGCGCAAGGCCGGGAGCGCGCCGACGGCCAGGCCGAACAGCAGGGCCAGGCCGATGCCGATCAGCCAGCTCAGCAACCCGGCGGCGGGCAGGTTGAGTGCACCGCCGCTGCCCGCGCTGACGATGGGCCCGATGACGCTGGCCAGGCCCAGGCCGATGGCGCCGCCGATCAGCAGCAGCAGCATCGACTCGGCCAGCACCATGGCCAGCACGCTCTCGCCGGTGAAGCCCAGGGTCTTGAGCACCGCGATCTCGCCAGTGCGCTCACGCACCGCCTGCATCATGGTGTTGCCAGCCAGGAGCAGCAGCGTAAAGAAGACCGCCCCCATGATGGAGGTGACGATGAGGTTGATGTCGGCCACCTGTTTCATCCAGCTGGACATGGCGGCCTGCTCGGTCAAGGTGCGGGTCTCGTGGTCGGAATTGGCCGAGATCTCGTCGATGGCCTTGAGCACGCGGTCGGCCTGGTTCACGTCCTTCACGCGCGTGACGTACCAGCCCACCTGGCCCTGGTTCCAGGGCGTGGTGTCGTCGAAGTACTTCCAGTTCAGAAGGAACATCTGGTCCCACCAGCCGGCCGTCTTCTTGTCGGCCACGTGGATCACGCCCACGATCTGGAAGGGCCAGTTCTGGCTGCCGTTCTTGTCCGGGAAGATGGTGGACTGCATGGGCACCTGGTCGCCGACCTTCCAGCCGAACTTCCTCGCCAGGCCCTCGCCGACGAGGGCACCGTTCTTGGTTTCCGCAAAGGCCTTGCGGTGCTCGGCCGAGACTTCCATCTCGGGGTAGATGTCCAGGTAGTTGGGCGCGACGGCGAAGCTGAAGACCTGGTTCTCGGGCTTTTGGTAGGCGCCGCCGAACCAGTTGGCGTAGGTCGTGTCCTTGACGCCGTCGAGCTGGGCGATGCGCGTGCCCAGCGCCATGGGCAGCAGCTGGATGAAGCTGAGCTTGGAGCCCGTCTGCAGCCGCGTGGCGCCGTTGGCGCTCTGCCCCGCCTGGTCGAAGCCCACGCGCACGGCGTCCAGCAGGCCGAAGAGCAGGAAGGCGGTGATGATGGAGACCAGGGTCAGGAAGGTCCGCAGCTTGCGCCGGAACAGCGCCGCCCAGACCAGGTGCAGGTATTTCATCGCGTCACCTCGTGTGGGTCAGGCCGCGGCCACGTCGGCCTCGGTGACCAGGGTGCCCTTGTCCAGGTGCAGGGTGTGACGGGCGCGGCTGGCGGCCTTGGGGTCGTGGGTGACCATGACGATGGTCTTGCCATGCTCGCGGTTGAGCACCTGCAGCAGCGTCAGCACGTCTTCGGCCGACTGGCGGTCCAGGTCGCCCGTGGGCTCGTCGCAGACCAGCAGCGTGGGGTCGGACACGATGGCCCGCGCGATCGACACGCGCTGCTGCTGGCCGCCGGACAGCTCGGTCGGCTTGTGCGCGGCGCGGTCGGCCAGGCCCACCAGCTGCAGCGCGATGGCGGCGCGCTTCTTGCGCTCGGCCGCCGAGAGCTTGGTCAGCAGCAGCGGCAGCTCCACATTGCGCTGCGCCGACAGCATGGGCATCAGGTTGTAGAACTGGAACACGAAGCCCACCTTGGCGGCGCGCCACTTGGCGAGTTGGGCGCCGCTGAGTTGGTCGATGCGCTCGCCGGCCACGGTGATCGCGCCGCCGCTGGGCACGTCGAGCCCGCCCATCAGGTTCAGCAAGGTGGTCTTGCCCGAGCCGGACGGGCCCATCAGCGCGAGGAAGTCGCCTTGGCTCACATCCAGGTCGATGTGGTGCAGCACCTCGACCTTTTCCTTGCCGCGCGTGTAGACCTTGGACAGGTCGCGGATCTCGATCAAAGCGCTCATGTTCTATTCCTTGCTCACGACGTTGGAACCATCCTTCAACTCAGGCGGCGGCGTGACCACGACCGTCTCGCCCGCCTTCAGCCCTTCGGTGACCAGCTTGAACTTGCCGACGTCGGCACCGAGCTTGACGGCGCGCTGCTGGGCGTACCCATCGACCACCGCGAAGGCCGCGTTGGCGCCGTCGCGCTGCACCAGGGCGTCGGGCGGCAACAGCACGCCGGGCACCGGCGCGGCCTGGGCCTTGGGCTTGGCCGCCAGGAAGCTCACGCGCACGCCCATGTCCGGCACGACGCGGTCGTCCTTCTGGTCCAGCGCCACGCGCACCTTGACCGTGGCCTTGCCGCGGTCGGCGCTGGGGATGACGGCCAGCACATGGGCCGGGATCTTCCAGTCCGGGTAGGCGTCGAGCACGGCCTCACAAGGCATGTCGGGCTTGACCTGGGCGATGTAGGCCTCGTTGACGTCCACCCCCACCTCCAGCGAGTCCATGTCGACGATGGTGCCCACGCCGGTGCGGGTGAAGCCGCCGCCGGCCGACAGCGGCGAGATGATCTCGCCCACCTGCGCGGCCCGCGCCGTGACGACACCGTCGAACGGCGCCCGCACCGTGGCGTAGTCGAAGTTGACGCGCGCCTGCACCACCTGCGCCTGGGCCGCCTCGGCCTGGCGCTGGGCGGCGTCGAGCTGGGCGGCCACGGCGCGCACGGCGGTCGCCGTCTGCTCCTGGCTCTGGCGCGTGGACATGCCCGAGGCGGCCAGCTCGGCCTGGCGGCGGGCATCGGCCTCGGCCTGCGCGAGCTGGGCACGCAATTGCGCCACCGTGGCCTGGGCGCTGCGGCCCTGCGCTTCGGCGGCCGCCAGGCCGGCCTTCAGCCCGCTGTCTTCCAGGCGGGCCAGCACCTGCCCCTTCTTGACGCGGAAGCCCTCGTCGATCAGCACCTCGGTCAGCGTGCCGGTGATCTGGGCCGAGACCGTGGCTGAGCGCCGCGCCGTCACATACCCCGTGGCCTGCAGCACGGCATCCGCCGACGGCCCCTGGCCGTTGGCACGCACGACCGTGGTCTGCACCGCCACCGGCTTGTTGCCCGCCAGCACCCACCACGCGGCGGCCCCCATCAGCGCCAGCACGACCAGGCCAGCCACCAGGCCCCAGACCCATTTAGGCGGGCCGCTGTCGTGGTCGTCACGCAGCGCGCCGTCGATGCGCAATTCCTTCAGCAGCCCGGTATCGATGATCAACCCCCTGCGAAAGAGCCCTCTGCGACCAGGCCGGATCGACCTGATGCAACGTGAGGGCTGAGTCCGACGCGACCGGGTGGGTCATGCCGGAGCGAGACGAGCACCGACACGGCGCGCGCTCATGGTTGTCGGTGGTAGGCCGTGTTGGACTTGAACCAACGACCAAAGGATTATGAGTCCTCTGCTCTGACCAACTGAGCTAACGGCCCCAAGGCGGCGGATTCTAGGGCTCAGCCGAGCGACGGGCCGCCCCAAGCCGGCAGAGTACCCGCTGGGCGGGTGGTGCCGGTACTCCGTTCAGCGTTGCGAGAGCGCGTTGCCGACCAGGCGCGAGGTGATATCGACGATCTGGATCATGCGGTCGTAGGCCATGCGGGTGGGGCCGATCACGCCCAGCGTGCCGACCACCTGGCCGTCGACCTCGTAGGGGGCCGACACGACGGACAACTCCTCGAACGGCACCACCCGGCTTTCGCCGCCGATGAAGATGCGCACGCCTTCGGCGCGGCTGGACGTGTCCAGCAGCCGCATCAGCTGGGTCTTCTGTTCGAACAGGTCGAACATCTTGCGCAGCGAACCCATGTCGTTGCCGAAGTCCTGCACGCCCAGCAGGTTGCGCTCGCCGCTGACGATGACCTGGTCCTGGCTTTCGGCCATCGCCTCGGTGCCCATCTGCACGGCGGCCTGCATCAGGCCGGCGATCTCGCCGCGCAGCACGTCGATCTCGCTCTTCAGGCGCTCGCGCACCTCTTCGATCGCCAGGCCGGCGTAGTGGGCGTTGAGGTAGTTGCTGGCCTCGATCAGCTCGCTTTGCGTGGGGTCGTGGGCGGTGAAGATGACGCGGTTCTGCACGTCGCCATCGGGCGCCACCAGGATCACCAGCACCCGCTTCTCGCCCAGGCGCAGGAATTCGATGTGGCGGAACACGCTGGGCTTCTTGGGCGCGGTGACCACGCCGACGAAGCTGGACAGGCTGGACAGCAGTTGCGCCGCCTGGGCGATCACCCGCTGCGGCTGGTCGGGGTGCAGTTGCTCGCGGGCCGCGGCCAGGTCGGGCGACGGGCCCGCCATGTCCAGCGGCCGCGCGGTGAGCATGGTGTCGACGAAGAGGCGGTAGCCGCGCGCCGTGGGAATGCGCCCGGCCGAGGTGTGCGGGCTGACGATCAGGCCCAAATCTTCCAGGTCGGCCATCACGTTGCGGATGGTGGCCGGCGACAGCTCCAACCCCGAGGCCTTGGACAGCGTGCGCGAGCCCACGGGTTGGCCGTCGGCGATGTAGCGCTCCACCAGGGTTTTCAGCAGGGATCGTGATCGCTCGTCGAGCATGATTTTCATTGTAAGGACAGGGCCTGCCCCCACCTCGTGCGTGAAAGCCCCTGTGGTGTAATTCCTCGACGACTTTTCACGCCCCGAATGCCGACACGCTTTCGCCATGCCGCGCTGATCGGCAAGTTCCAGGCCCAGGGCATCCGACCGATGCTCGAAGGCATCGCCGAGTTCCTGCTGCGCCAGGGGCTGGAGGTGTCGGTCGAGCGCGAGACGGCGCTGAACACCGACTGGGCCGACCACGGCGCCTTCACCCCGGCCGAGCTGGGCGCGCGCTGCGACTTCGGCATCGTCGTCGGCGGCGACGGCACCATGCTGGGCATCGCCCGCGAGCTGGCGCCGTACAACCTTCCGCTGGTGGGCATCAACCAGGGGCGGCTGGGTTTCATCACCGACATCCGCGCGTCCGACTGGGCCGAGGCCCTGGGGCCCATGGTGCAGGGCGACTACGAGGAAGAGCGCCGCGCCATGATCGAGGGCGAAGTGCGCCGCGACGGCGAGGTGATCTTCGAGGGCCTGTCGCTCAACGACGTGGTGGTCAGCCGCGGCCACACGGCCAGCATGGTCGAGCTGCGCATCGACGTGGGCGACGAGTTCGTCGCCAACATCCGCGCCGACGGCCTGATCATCGCGTCGCCCACCGGCTCGACGGCCTACGCGCTGTCGGCCGGCGGGCCCATCCTGCACCCGTCCATCGCCGGCTGGGTGCTGCTGCCGATCGCGTCGCACACCTTGTCCAACCGGCCCATCGTGCTGCCCGACGGGCAGGACGTGGCGATCACCATCGTCGCCGGCCGCGATTCCAGCGCCAACTTCGACATGCACCGCCTGGCCAGCCTGTTGCATGGCGACCAGGTGCGCGTGCGCCGCTCGGCCCAGGCGGTGCGCTTCCTGCACCCGCGCGGCTGGAGCTACTACGCCACGCTTCGGCGCAAGCTGCGCTGGTACGAAGGCGTGGTCTGATCCCTTTCACCCCATGCTCAAGACCCTGACCCTCAAGGACTTCGTCATCGTCAAGGCGCTGGATGTCGAGTTCGACGCCGGCTTCTCGGTGCTCACCGGAGAGACCGGCGCGGGCAAGTCCATCCTGATCGACGCGCTGCAGCTCGCGCTCGGCGCCCGCGCCGAGACCCACGTGGTGCGCGAGGGTGCTGCGCGGGCCGAGATCACCGCCGCCTTCGACACGCCCGCCTCCCTCGTTGCCTGGCTAGAAGAAGCCGGCTTCGCCACCGACGACGGCCCGCTGCTGCTGCGCCGCATCGTGGACAGCAAGGGCGGCAGCCGGGCCTTCATCAACGGCAGCGCGGCCACCGCTGCCCAGCTGCGCGAGGTGGCCGACCACTTGATCGACATCCACGGCCAGCACGCCTGGCAGGGGCTGACGCGGCCGGCGGCCGTGCGGGCCATGCTGGACGAGCAGGCCGGCGTCGACACGCGCGCCGTGGGTACCGCCTTCGACGCCTGGCGCGCCGCCAGCGACACCCTTGCCTCGGCCCGCACCCGCCAGGGCGAGCTGGCCAACGAGCGCGAGCGGCTGCAATGGCAGATCGGCGAGTTGGACCGCCTGGCCCCGAACGAAGACGAGTGGCCCGAGCTGAACGCCGAGCACCAGCGCCTGGCCCACGCCCAGGCCCTGCTCGACGGCGCAGGCCAGGCCTCGCGGGCCGTGTCTGGCGACGACGACGAGAGCGCCTCGCGCATGGTGGCGCGCGCGCTGGCCGCACTGGAAGACGTGGCTGGCTTCGACCCGCGTCTGGCGCCGGTGGTCGAGGTGCTGCAAGGCGCCCAGGCCCAGCTCGAGGACGCGGCCCACACGCTGAACGCCTACCTCTCGCGCACCGACCTCGACCCCGACCGCCTGGCCGAGCTCGATGGCCGCATGTCCGCCTGGATGGGCCTGGCGCGCCGCTACCGCCGCCCGCCGGAAGAGCTGGCGGCGATGCTGGCCGAGTGGCGCGCCCATCTGCAGGCACTGGATGAAGCCGCCGACCTGGCTGGGCTCGAGCAACGCGTGGCCGACGCGCTGGCCGCGTGGCAAAAAGAGGCCAAGGCCGTCACTGCCGCGCGCCGACGGGCCAGCGGCCCGCTGGCCCAGCGCGTGACCGATGCGATGCAGCAGTTGGGCATGGCCGGTGGCCGCTTCGAGGTGTCACTGCTGCCGGCCGAAGGGCCGCAGTCCTTCGGCGCCGAAACGATCGAGTTCCTGGTCGCGGGCCACGCTGGCAGCGCGCCACGGCCGCTGGGCAAGGTGGCCTCGGGCGGCGAGCTGTCGCGCCTGGCACTGGCCATTGCGGTCACCACGGCGCAGTCTCGGCAGGCCGGTGGCGCGGCCTCGGCCGGCCCGGCCACGCTGATCTTCGACGAGATCGACTCCGGCGTCGGCGGCACCGTGGCCGACGCGGTGGGCCGGTTGATGAAGCAGCTGGGCCGCAGCGCCCAGGTGCTGGCCGTGACCCACCTGCCCCAGGTGGCCGCCTGTGCCGACCAGCACTTCGTGGTCGCCAAGGCCACCGAAGGCGGCCAGACACTGAGCCAGATCGCACCGGTGCAGGGCGAGGCCCGCGTGGCCGAGGTGGCGCGCATGCTGGGCGGCGACCGCTCGTCCGGCACCAGCCTGGCCCATGCGCAAGAGCTGATCCACCGCGCGGTGGCCAGCAGCTGAGCCGGCGATGAGCGACGCCCCTCTCGCTGCGCCATCGCCCCTCGCCGCCGACCCGCGCGAGGTCGTGCTGGTCACTGGCATCTCGGGCTCGGGCAAGTCGGTGGCGCTGCATGCGCTGGAAGACGCGGGCTACTTCTGCGTCGACAACCTGCCGCCCGAGCTGCTGCGCGAGTTCATCCGCGTCGAGGGTGGCCACGGCGTGCACAAGCTGGCCATCGCGGTGGACGTGCGCACCGCCGGCTCGCTGCCGCACCTGCTGCCCGTGCTGGACCAGCTGCGCGCGGACGGCGTGAACGTGCGCAGCGTCTTCCTCAATGCCACGACCGAGGCCCTGGTCAAGCGCTTCTCGGAGACGCGCCGCCCCCACCCCTTGAGCGCCAGCGTCAGCGACGGCGACGCCGAACACCGTGCCCTGGTCGACGCGATCGAGCTCGAGCGCACCCTGCTGGCCGACCTGCGCGAGCGGTCCACCGTGCTGGACACCTCGCAGCTGCGCCCCGCCCAGCTGCGGCTGTGGATCCGCGACCTGGTCGGCGCGGTGTCCAGCCGCCTCACGCTCGTGTTCGAGTCTTTCGCCTTCAAGCACGGCGTGCCGCTGGACGCCGACATGGTGTTCGACGTGCGCGTGCTGCCCAACCCCTTCTACATCCGCGAGTTGCGGCCGCTGACCGGGCGCGACGACGCCGTGGTCAGCTACCTGCGCGAGCAGCCCGAGGTCGGCGAGATGCTGGCGCAGATCGAAGCCTTCGTCCGGCGCTGGTTGCCCGCTTTCGAAGACGACCAGCGCAGCTACCTCACCGTGGCCATCGGCTGCACTGGCGGCCAGCACCGCTCGGTGTATTTCGTAGAGCAGCTGGCCGAGCGTTTCGCCGGCCGGGTGGCCACGCTGCGCCGACACCGCGAGTTGGACGAGCGCGCGTGACGACCGCCCTCATATCCGACAAGTTGCCCGACCCGCTGGGCCTGTTTCCGCTGCGCACCGTGCTGTTCCCCGGCGGCCGGCTGTCGCTGAAGGTGTTCGAGGCGCGCTACCTCGACCTGATCTCGGCCTGCCTGCGCGAGCGGCGGCCCTTTGGCGTGGTCTGCCTGCAGCAGGGCGCCGAGGTGCGGCAGCCCGGCGGCGTGGCACCCACCCGCTTCGAGGCGGTGGGCACGCTGGCCCACCTGGACGAGGTCGACGCGGTCAGTCCGGGCGTGCTGAAGGTGCGCTGCAGCGGTGGTGCGCGCTTCCAGTGGATGGACCTGCAGGAAGGCCCTGACGGCCTGTGGCGGGCCAGCGGCGCGTTCCCGTTGGCAGCGGACCGTGCCGAGCCTCCGGGCGAGCGCTTTGCCGCCGCCACCGAGGCGCTGGAACGCGCCTATGCCGCCCTGGCCCAGCGGCCCGATGCGGACCTGCCCGCCGAGCAGCGCTTCGACGACGCGGGCTGGGTGGCCAACCGTTGGTGCGAGCTGCTGCCCATCCCCCTGGCCGCGCGGCAGCAGCTGATGGCATTGCCCGACCCGCTGCAACGCCTGGCGCTGGTCGACGAGTTCCTGCGTGGCAAGCAATTGATCTGACCGATCGCCGCGTGCCAGCGGCGCGCGTCGTCAGGCCGACAACAGCAGCTTGGCCACCGGGGCCGGCAGGCCGAACGCAGCCAGCTCGTCGCGTGCCACCCAGCGGCCCTCTGGCCACTGCGCCTGCAGGGCGGTATCTCGCCGCGCTTGAGCGGGCAGCGTGTGGCGCCAGGGCGAGACCGCCAAGTCCATGTGGGTCAGCACGTGCTTGAAGGCCGGCAGGGCTGTGGTCTCGCCCGGCCAGCCGGCCAGCCAGTCGCCCAGCGCATCGGCCGAGGCGAACTCGGGCAGCGACCACAGGCTGGCCCAGATGCCCGTGGCCGGGCGGCGCAGCAGCCAGACCCGGTCGCCCTGGGACAGCCACAGCAGCGTCAGCGCGCGCCGGCTGCGCTTGAGCTTGCGGGTCTTGACCGGGTAAGCCTCGGTCCGGCCCTCGCGCCGCGCGACGCAGGGCTCGGACAACGGACACGCATCACAGTGCGGCGCGCGCTGCGCACACAGCGTCGCGCCGAGGTCCATCAGGCCCTGGGTGTAGGCCACCATGCCGGCCGGCTCGGGCAGCAGCGCCTCGGCCTGAGCCCACAGCGTTCGCTCGTGGCGCACCTCGGCCAAGTCGTCGCCGAAGCCCAGCACGCGGGTGAGCACGCGCTTGACGTTGCCGTCCAGGATGGCGGCGCGCTCGTCGAAGCAGAAGGCGGCGATCGCCGCGGCCGTCGAGCGGCCGATGCCCGGCAGCGTGGCCAGCACGGCAGCACTGCGCGGGAACTGCCCGCCATGCTCGGCCACCACGGCTTGGGCGCAGCGGTGCAGGTGGCGCGCTCGGCTGTAGTAGCCCAGGCCGGCCCACAGCGCGAGCACGTCGTCCAGCGGCGCGGCGGCCAGCGCGGACACGTCCGGGAAGCGGGCAAGGAAGCGCTCGTAGTAGCCCAGCACGGTCGTGACCTGGGTCTGCTGCAGCATGATCTCTGACAGCCACACGCGGTAGGGGTCACGCGTCTTCTGCCAGGGCAGCGCATGGCGGCCATGCTGGCGCTGCCAGCCGATCACGCGCTCGGCCAGGCCCTCGGGCACAGGCAGCGCAGCGGCCGCACCCTTGCCGCGCGCGGCGGTCACGGCAGCGCCAGGCCGCCCGAGTCCAGGAAGGCGTTGCCGCCGCTCACCGTGTCCACCGCGTCGGCCGGGCTGGGCACGACCGGGCCACGCTCGGCGCGGGTGCGCAGGGCCACGGCACGGTGGTGGGCGCGGTCGATCAGCTCCATCAGCTTGGCATCCTGGCCCTCGACCTCGGCCAGCCGGTGCTCCAGGTCGCCCGTGGCCTGCTGGATGCGCTCGAGTGCTTCGCGGCGGCGCTTCAGGCCCTTGCGGCGATCACGGTACTGGCCGTCGATCTGCTGCGAGGCGGATTGGTTCCAGGCCTCGACCTCACCACAGGCGTTCTCGAAGATGACGCGCAGCTTGGACATCAGCATGCGCTGGAACTGCTCGGAAAACGCCGGCCCGTTCATGCGGATGGCACGCGTGACGCTGAAGTAGCGGCCGTAGCCGCGCTCGATCAGCTTCAGCTCTTCACGGAAGGGCGCCAGGTCCGGCGCCGGCGCAAGTTGCAGCGAGAAGCCGTATTCGGTGTTGAGCTGGCGGAACGAGGCCTGCAGCATCTGGTCGATCTCGGCGCACTGGTGCGCCGCCTTGTCGACCTGGCCGATCAGGCCGTCGCACAGCTGGGTGAACGCGGCCTTGGCACGCAGGTTGAACCAGCTCGCGCCCAGCGCCGCCTGCAGGCTGGCCACGGCCTCGCGCAACCGGTCCGACGACAGCGCGTGCATGGTGTCGCGCAGCATGCGCAGGTGCACCGTGCGCAGCGCGGTGAGCTTGGCCGTGCAGCGCTCGAACTCGGTGGAGTCGGCCTGCACGCGGCCGAGCATCTGCGCCACGCGGCCTCCGCTCTTGCCGCGCAGGCTGCGCAGCTCGAGCATCTGTTCGGCGTTGGCGCGGCGCTGGTCGCGCAGGCGCCGGGTGGCGTGCTCGATCAGCGACTGCACGCCGCCGATCACCGCCTTGGCCAGCACCTGCTGGCGCTGTGGCAGCAGGTCGGCGTTGAGCGCCTCTTCCAGCGCCGGCAGCCGGCTTTCGGCCAGGCCCAGCTCATCGCCGGCCAATCGTGCGGCCAGGGCTTGGCGGGCGGAGACCGGGAACACCCGCTCGCGCCCGATGCCGAGGGTGGACGCGGTCTCGGTGCACTGGCGCTCGATGGCCCGCTCGCGCTCGGCCGGTGTGGCCAGCGGGTCGGCCAGCGTGTCGACCTTGTTCAGCACCACGAAGCAGGACATGCCGCGGCCGCCGAGGTGGTCGGTCCAGATGTCGAGGTCGGACCGGGTGACGCCGGTGTCGGCGCCCAGCACGAACAGCGCGGCATGTGCGCTGGGCAGCAGGCTCAGGGTCAGCTCGGGCTCGGCGCCGATGGCATTGAGGCCCGGCGTGTCGACCACCACCAGGCCGCGCTGCAGCAGCGGGTGCGGGTAGTTGATGATGGCGTGGCGCCAGGCCGGCACCTCGACGCGGCCGTCGGGCTGGCGCGGCGGGTTGTCGACCGTGTTCTCGTCCGACCACAGGCCCAGGGCCCGGGCCTCGTTGACCGAGACCAGCCTGGTCGCGGTGACTTCGTTGAGCGCCTTGACCAGGCCCGGCGTGTCGTTCGGGTCCAGCGACAGCCTCTTCCAGCGCTCGCGCTGCTCGCGCCAGTCGGCCAGAGAGGCGGCCTCGCGGCGGGTGTCGATGGGCAGCAGGTCCAGCGTGGGAAGCTCGTGCTCGTCCCAAGACAGCTCGACCGGGCACATGGTGGTGCGGCCCGGCGTGGCCGGCAGCACGCGCCGGCCCGCATCGGCAAAGAAGATGGCGTTGATCAGCTCGCTCTTGCCGCGCGAGAACTCGGCAACGAAGGCCACCACCAGCTTGTCGCCCTTGAGCCGCTGGCGCAAGGCCTGGCTGGCGGCACCGGCCGCCGGGTCGAGCAGGTCGTTGGCGCCGAGGGATTCCTCCAGCGTGGCCAGGTCGGCCGCCAGCGCCATGCGCCAGTCGGCCAGCGCGTCCAGCCCGGGCGCCAGGAAGGGTTGCATGGCGAGCTGGCGCTCGTCGGTCGGCATGGCGCTCGATTTGGCGGCGTTGAAGGCGTGCAAGGCGGTGTTCTCTGGGTGAAAAAGCATCCTAGCAGCGCGATCCGCCGCGTCGGCCCGGGTTTTCAGCGGCGTTGGCAGCCAGGGCAGAAATATGTCGCACGCTGGCCTTGAACGATGCGACGAATGGTGACACCGCAGCGCGGGCAGGCCTCGCCGGCACGGCCGTAGACCCGCGCCTGGCCCTGGTACTGGCCGACCTCGCCATGCGCGTTGCGGAAGTCGCGCAGCGTGGAGCCGCCGGCGGCGATGGCCTCGCCCAGCACGCGCTGGATGGCCGCGTGCAAACGCACGGCGCGCAGCGGCCCGATGCGGTGGCAGGGCGTGCGCGGGTCGATGCCGGCTTCGAAGAGCGCGTCGCTGGCGTAGATGTTGCCCGCGCCCACCACCAGCTCGCCAGACAGCAGCGCCAGCTTCACCGCCGTGCGCCGGCCCTGCAGGGCCTGGTGCAGCGCGGCCGGCGTCCAAGCCGGGTCGAACGGTTCGGGCCCGAGGCGGGCCAGCAGTGTGCGGGCGGGTTCCTGGTCCAGGGCCGGCGACCAGACCACCGCACCGAAACGGCGCGGGTCGGTCAGGCGCAGGTGGCCGCGGTCGGTGACCAGCTCGGCGTGGTCGTGCTTGCCCGTGGGCCCCAGGTGCTCGCCGAAGGCCAGCGAACCGGACATGCCCAGATGCCACAGCAGGCCGCCCGGGTCGGGCCGCGTGTCGGTGTCCTCGCGTAGAGGTAACCAAAGGTACTTGCCGCGCCGACCGACGGCCCCGACGCGGCGGCCCACCAGCTGTTCGGGCGCGCAGCCCAGCGGCCAGCGCAGCGGCTTGCCCATGCGCAGCGCCAGCACGCGCGCGCCCTCGATGCCGCCGACGCTGCGGCGCGTGACTTCCACCTCGGGCAACTCGGGCATCGGGGAATTATCCGCGGCGGGCGGACTCCTAGAATCCGGTCTGCTCCCGGAGATTGCATGTCCGCACTGTTCCCCCGCACGGCACTGGCGCTCACGCTGGCCGTGGCCTTTTCCTGCCCCATCCGGGCCGCCGAGCCCGAGCCGCCCGCGGCGGCGGCCAGCGCGCCAGCGGCGCGCGAGCCCAATTCGGCCATGGACGGCAACCTGTTCCTGCAATTGCTGGTGGGCGAGATCGAGGCGAACGATGGGCGCCAGGGCGGCGCCTACGAGCTGATGCTGGACGCCGCGCGGCGCTCGCGCGACGAGGGCCTGTTCCAGCGCGCGATCGACCTGGCCGTGCAGGGCCGCTCGGGCGACAAGGCACTGGCCGCGGTGAAAGCCTGGCGCAGCGCCCACCCCGATTCCACCGACGCGCTGCGCATGCAACTGCAGCTGCTGGTGGCACTGGACCGCCCCGGCGAGCTGGCCGAGCCGGTGCGCACGCTGATCGAGAAGCTGCCGCCGGGCGAACGCGGGGCCACGATCGCCTCGCTGCCCCGCTTCATGGCCTCACTGGCCGACAAGGCGCGCGCCTACAGCGTCAGCGAGCAGGCGCTGGCGCCCTTCGCGCAGGCCGAGGCCACGCGCACGGCCGTCCGCACCGCCCTGGGCCGGCTGGCGCTGGCCGCCGACCAGCCCGACGCCGCGTTCTCGCAGGCCCGCAAGGCGCTGGCGGAGGACCCATCGGCCCCCGGGCCGGTGCTGCTGGCCATGGAGCTGATGCCCAAGCAGGCGGCCGCCGAGACCCTGGTGCAGGGCTACCTGGCCCGCCCCGACGCCCTGCCCCCGGTGCGCCTGGCCTATGCCCGCACGCTGGACCAGCAGCAGCGCATCGGCGAGGCGGCCGTTCAGTTGCGGCGCCTGCTGGCCGACCAGCCCGAGCAAGGCGCCGCCTGGCTCAGCCTGGGTGCCTACCTGGTCGACCTGCACGAGCCGGACGAAGCCATCCGCGCGCTCGAGCGCTTCCTGGCGCTGCCGCCCGGTGAGGTGCGCAACGAACCCTCGACCGATGGCGATGAGCCGGACCGTGGCCGCGGCATGACCGAGCTGGCCTACCTGCTGCTGGCCCAGGCCAGCGAGCAGCGTGGCGACGACAAGGGCGCCGGCCAGTGGCTGGACCGCATCGAGCCCGCGCGGGTCGACATGGCGACCTTGTCGCGCCGCGCCAGCCTGCTGGCACGCGCCGGCAAGATCGACCAGGCCCGCGCCCTGGTGCGCGACGGCACGGCCCGTGACCAGCCCGATGCCCGCACCCGGCTGCTCGCCGAGGCCCAGGTGCTGCGCGACCAGCACCGCTACGCCGAGGCCTACGAGCTGCTGCTGGGCGGCATGCGCAAGGACCCGGAGGACACCACCCTGATGTACGAGCTGGCGATGGTGGCCGACCGCCTGAACCGCTACGACGACATGGAGGCACTGCTGCGCCGGGTGATCGCGCTCAAGCCCGAAGACCACCAGGCCCACAACGCCCTGGGCTACTCGCTGGCCGATCGCAACCTGCGGCTCGGCGAGGCGCTGGGCCTGGTGCAGCGCGCCGTCAGCCTGGCCCCGCACGACCCCTTCATCATCGACAGCATGGGCTGGGTGCAATACCGCCTGGGCCACAACGACGAGGCCATCAAGCTGCTGCGGCGCTCGCTGCTGGCGCGGCCGCACGTCGAGGTGGCGGCCCATCTCGGCGAGGTCCTGTGGGCCACCGGGCAGCGCGACGAGGCGCTGCGCGTCTGGCGCGAAGGCCGCGAGCGCGAGGCAGACAACGACGTCCTGCAGGAAACCCTGGCCCGCCTGAAGGTCAAGCTGTGAGCCGCCGCGGCGTTGCCGTGGCAGCGGCGTTCGCCGCCTTGGTGTGCACGACGCTGCTGGCAGGGTGTGCCAGTGCGCCCACGCCCCCGCCCGGCGCGCCTGTGCCGCTCAGCGGCCGTCTGCTGGTCAAGGTGGCGGCCCAGGGCGAGCAGCCGGCCCAATCGCACAGTGCGGCCTTCGAGCTGAGCGGCGACGAGCAGGCCGGCCAGATGCGGCTGATCGGCCCGCTGGGCGCCCAGGTGGCGCTGGCCAGCTGGGGCCCGACCGGCGCGACGCTGCAGGACGGCCAGGGCCGCCGCGCGTTCCCGGACCTGGCAACGCTGGCCGAAGAAGCCCTGGGCGAGCCCATTCCGCTGGGTGCGCTGGTGCATTGGCTGCAAGGCCGTCCCTGGCCCGGCGCACCGCATGTGCCGCAGGCGGACGGTCAGGGCTTCGTCCAGCTCGGCTGGGCGGTCGACCTGGGCCACTGGGCCGGCGACGCCATCGTCGACGCCCGGCGGCTGGACCCGCCCGGCGTGACGGTGCGCGCCAAGCTCGACCGCAACCCCTGACCACCGGCACACGCCATGCCGCTGAACGCGCTGTACGACCTGCCGGCCCCGGCCAAGCTGAACCTGTTCCTGCATGTCATTGGCCGGCGCGCCGACGGCTACCACCTGCTGCAGTCCGTCTTCAGCTTGATCGACTGGGCCGACACGATCCACCTTGAGCGGCGCACCGATGGCCTGCTGCGCCGGCATGACCTGCGCGCCGAGTTGCCCGCGGATGACCTGTGCATGAAGGCCGCACGGGCGTTGCAGGCCGAATCCGGCTGCGGTGCGGGGGTCGACATCTCGATCGCCAAGCAGGTGCCCTGGGGTGCCGGCCTGGGGGGCGGCAGCTCGGACGCCGCCACCGTGCTGATCGGCCTGAACCGGCTATGGGGCCTGGGCTGGTCGCGCGAGCGGCTGCTCGTACTCGGCGCCCGCTTGGGAGCCGACGTGCCGTTCTTCCTCGGTGGCCGCACGGCCTTCGTCGAAGGCATCGGCGAGCGACTGACGCCGGTGAGTCTGGCACCGCAGCACTACGCGGTACTCAAGCCTGCCGCAGCCATCGCCACGGCGGCGATTTTTTCCAGCCCATTGCTGACACGCAACACCGATCCTGCTATAGTTGTGGGCTTTCTTGCAGACGCTGAAGCGTTGGTTCGCGGCGAAAACGACGAGGCAAAAACCTTGTCGGGCTTCGCGGGCCACAACGACTTGCAACGCGC
Source organism: Burkholderiaceae bacterium (assembly GCA_044226465.1). Taxonomy (GTDB): domain Bacteria; phylum Pseudomonadota; class Gammaproteobacteria; order Burkholderiales; family Burkholderiaceae_C; genus Ideonella. The sequence goes on from JBGAGZ010000024.1 coordinate 51,410, forward strand.
CGCCGAGGCCTTGTGCCCGGAGGTTGCCGAAGTGGGTCGCTGGCTTTGGGCCCGTTTCGGCAACAGCCGGATGACGGGCTCAGGCAGCGCGGTGTATGCAAGAGCCGGCGCAGGCGTTCGGCCTGTGGCGACCATGCAAGAGGGCCGACTTGAGGGTTGGCCCGAAGGCTGGGTCGGGCGGATGTGCCGGGGCCTGGACGAGCACCCTCTGAACGGGTGGCTGGGCTGAAAGGTTTTTGGGGTGCAGCCTCCTGGCTGTGTCCTGTGTAGGGGAGTCGCCAAGTTGGTTAAGGCATCGGATTTTGATTCCGACATGCGAGGGTTCGAGTCCTTCCTCCCCTGCCAAATTTCATCGCTTGAAGACGGCGCGCTGATCACGCGCCGTCATCGTCTGAAGACACACCCTTCTCCCGTCCGCCGCTGACCACCGGAGCCTCCCCGTGCTGTTCAACACCGTGCTCTTCACCGGCAATGCCAACCCGGTGCTGGCCCAGGAAATCGCCACCCACCTGGGCACCGAGCTGGGCAAGGCCTCGGTGGGGCGCTTTTCGGACGGCGAGGTGACCGTCGAGATCCAGCAGAACGTCCGTGCCCGCGACGTGTTCGTCGTGCAGTCCACCTGCGCACCGACGAACGAAAACCTGATGGAACTGCTGATCATGGTCGATGCGTTGAAGCGCGCCAGCGCGCGCCGCATCACCGCCGTGATCCCCTACTTCGGCTACGCGCGGCAAGATCGTCGCCCGCGCTCGACCCGTGTGCCGATCTCGGCCAAGGTCGTTGCCAACCTGCTGGAAACCGTGGGCGTCGAGCGCGTGCTGACGATGGACCTGCACGCCGACCAGATCCAGGGCTTCTTCGACATCCCGGTCGACAACATCTACGCCTCGCCGGTGCTGCTGACCGACCTGAAGGCCAAGGCTTATCGCGACCTGGTGGTCGTCAGCCCTGATGTCGGCGGCGTGGTGCGCGCCCGCGCGCTGGCCAAGCAGCTGGGCTGCGACCTGGCCATCATCGACAAGCGCCGGCCGAAGGCCAACGTGTCCGAAGTGATGCACGTGATCGGCGAGATCGACGGCCGCAACTGCGTGATCATGGACGACATGATCGACACCGCCGGCACGCTGGTCAAGGCGGCCGAGGTGCTGAAGGACCGCGGTGCCAAGAGCGTGTACGCCTATTGCACGCACGCCGTGTTCTCGGGCCCCGCGATCGAGCGCATCAAGGCGTCGCACCTGGACGAAGTCGTCATCACCAACACCATCCCGCTGTCGGACGCAGGCAAGGCCTGCGCCAAGATCCGCCAGCTGTCGGTCGCCTTCCTGTTTGCCGAGACCATCCGCCGCATTTCCGACGGTGAGTCGGTGACCTCGATGTTCGCGGAGCAGAACAACAATTTCTGAAGACCGTTGGGCCCCCGGGTTCAACGGTCTTTTTCGTCGACGGTGCAAGCCGTCACTTCAAATGGGGCGCTTCTGGTCGCGGACGCCCCGACTCACTGGAGAGTAACCATGGAATTCGTCGCTTTCGAGCGCAGCAAGCAGGGGACCGGAGCGAGCCGCCGCCTGCGCACGTCGGGCAAGGTGCCCGGTATCGTTTTTGGTGCCGGCGAGCCCGCGATGATCGAGCTCGATCACAACGCGCTGTACTTCGCGCTGAAGAAGGAAGCCTTCCACTCGTCCATCCTCGAGATGGACCTGGCCGGCAAGAAGCAGAAGGTGCTGCTGCGTGACTTCCAGATGCACCCCTGGAAGCAGCAAGTGCTGCACGTGGACTTCCAGCGCGTGGACGAAACCACCCGCTTGCGCAAGAAGGTGCCGCTGCACTTCTCGGGCGAAGAAAACTCGGTCGCCGTCAAGACCGACAAGTGCCTGGTCAGCCACGTGGCCACCGAGATCGAGATCGAATGTCTGGCCATGCAGTTGCCGGAATTCGTGTCGGTGGAACTGTCCGGCCTGGTCAAGGGCAAGAGCCTGCACGTGTCGGACCTGGTCCTGCCCGAAGGCATCAAGGCGGTCAAGCACGGCACCCAGAACCCGGTGGTCGTGGCCGTGACCGAGCCCAAGGTCGAGGAAGAAGTCGTGGCCGCCCCAGTTGCCCCGGCCGCCGACGACAAGAAAAAGGGCAAGGGCAAGAAGTAATCTGCCCGCCCCAGCCGAGACAAGAAGCCCGCCACTGGCGGGCTTTTTTGTTGGTCATTTGCATGGAAGGCATGCCAGTGTCCGCTTTCCGAGCGTGGCGCACTTCGACCACCCATGCGGGAGACGGCGCGATGCCGGTTGCATGAACGAATGCGCAAACCAGCTTGCCACGCGTGCGGCGGCAACGGAGGCGCCTCGTATCCTGTCGGTCCGATCAACATCATCAAAATGTGCAGCCGATGCCCAGCCTCTCACGCCTGACTGGTAGCCTGCCCGCCCTGCTGCTCGCCTTCGTGGCCGGCCCTGCCGCCGCGGCTGCGATGACACCTCAAGTCCAATTGCCAGCCGAAGGCGTTGGTGGCCAGCAGGCCATCGATATGCTGGGCCCGAACATCGAAGCGGTCGCCAAGTGGCACCGCCGCAGCCCAGAGGCCTTGCGGCAGATGCTGCTGAACGACCCGCACATGCGCCTGGATGCTGCCGGCCGCCTGTATGTGGTCGACGACCTCGCCAGCGCGCTGCCAGCACCACCGGCGATGGCGGCTGGGGCGGCGGTGCTCGCCTACGCGCCACTGGACCGTACCTTCGAGTTGCACAGCCGCCCGACCGCCAAGCGCACCATCTACCTGGACTTCACCGGAGCCACCCTCACCGATACCGCCTGGAACGGCGGCGGCGGATCGATCGCCGCGCTGCCATTCGACACCGATGGTGACACCAACACCTTCAGCGATGCCGAAAAGCAAACCATCCAGAACATCTACCAGCGGGTGGCAGAGGACTTCGCCCCGTTCGACGTCGACGTGACGACCGAGGAGCCACCCGCCGGCCGCCTGAACCGTCGCGACGACGCCGACCTGGTCTTCGGCACCACGGTGCTGATCACCAACCACAATGGCGTCTACTCCTGCAGTTGCGGTGGCGTCGCCTACATCGGCGTCTTCGATGCAGTGGGCGACTACTACAAGCCGGCGCTGGTGTTCTGGGACATGCTGGGCAACGGCAACGAGAAATACGTCGCCGAGGCGATTTCACATGAAGCTGGCCACAACCTGGGCCTGTCCCATGATGGCTATTCCGGTGGTGGCTACTACCCCGGGCATTCGACCGGCGTTGCCTCTCCGAGCGGGTGGGCGCCGATCATGGGGGTCGGCTACTACCAGCAGTTGGTGCAGTGGAGCCAGGGCGAATACGCCACCGCCAACAACACCGAAGACGACTTTGCCGTCGCGGTGGCCAATGGTGCGCCGCTGCGCGCCGACGACCACGGCGACTCGCCAGCCACGGCCAGCGCTCTGAACGTCACTACCAGCGGCGGCTTGCGCCGGCTGTCCGGTTCCGGCCTGATCGGGACGCGCACCGACGTCGACTATTTCTCATTCAGCGCGGGCGCCGGCCCGGCGACCCTCACTGTCACGGCATCTGCTTTGGACCCGAACCTCGATGTCACGTTCCGGCTGCTGCGGGCCGATGGCACCGAGCTGGCGCGGGCACTCCCGCGCGGCAGCCTCTCGGCCACCATGCGGACCACTCTGCCCGCAGCCGGGGTCTACTACCTGGCGATCGACGGCGGGGGGCTGAACAACCCGGAGACCGACGGCTACAGCGACTACGGCAGCGTCGGCCAATACAAGGTCTCGGGCGCGGTGCCTCTTCCCTGACGCACTCGCCAAAGCCAAGCCAAAAGGGCGCCGTGAGGCGCCCTTGTTTCTTGCCGCGCGGATGCGAGCCGCGGGCGGCAAACTCGGTCAGGCGATCAACCGCTCGGCCGGCACGTACTCGTAGCCCAGGTCGCGCGCCACGGCTTCGTAGGTGACCTTGCCGGCGGCCACGTTCAGGCCGGCCTTCAGGTGCGGGTTGTCCAGCAGCGCCTGCTTCCAGCCCTTGTCGGCCAGCGCCAGGCCATGGCCCAGCGTGGCATTGTTGAGCGCGAAGGTCGAGGTGCGGGCCACGGCGCCCGGCATGTTGGCGACGCAGTAGTGCACCACGTCGTCGATGACATAGGTCGGCTCGGCGTGGGTGGTGGCGCGCGATGTCTCGAAGCAGCCGCCCTGGTCGATGGCCACGTCGACCAGCACGGCGCCCTTCTTCATGCAGCGCACCATCGGGCGGGTCACCAGCTTGGGTGCCGCGGCGCCGGGCACCAGCACGCCACCGATCACCAGGTCGGACTCCAGCACCTTCTCTTCCAGCGTCTGGGCGTTGGAGAACAGCGTCTTCACGCGGTTGCCGAAGACCATGTCGATCTGGCGCAGGCGGTCGACGTTCTTGTCCAGCACGGTCACGCGGGCGCCCATGCCGATGGCCATCTGCATCGCGTGCGTGCCGACCACGCCGGCACCCAGAACCAGCACGTGCGCCGGCTCGACACCGGGCACGCCGCCCAGCAGCACGCCCATGCCGCCCTTGCTCTTTTCCAGGTGGGCCGCGCCCGCCTGGATGCTCATGCGCCCGGCCACCTCGCTCATCGGTGCCAGCAGCGGCAGGCCGCCACCCGGGCCGGTGATGGTCTCGTAGGCCACGCAGATCGCGCCGGACTTGACCAGGGCGGCGGTCTGCTCCGGGTCCGGCGCCAGGTGCAGGTAGGTGTAGAGGATCTGGCCTTCGCGCAGCATCGCGCACTCCTGCGGCTGCGGCTCTTTCACCTTCACGATCATCTCGGCCTTGGCGAAGACCTCGGCTGCGTCCTTCACCAGCACCGCGCCCGCCGCAGCGTAATGCTCGTCGGCCAGGCCTATGGCGGCGCCGGCACCGGCCTGCACATAGACCTGGTGGCCATGGTTGGTGAACTCGCGCACGCTGGCCGGCGTCAGGCCGACGCGGTACTCGTGGTTCTTGATTTCCTTGGGCAGGCCGATGCGCATGGTTGTCTCCGTGGGTTTCTGATGGAGCGGCGATGTTCGGCTGGCCGATCGGCGCCACCAAGCTGCATCGGAATCTCAGCGGTTACATTAGCCGACCTGATGGTTTTCATTAGCCACCCATGAATGCCCTGGACCCTGCCGGCCTGGACTGCCTGGCGGCGCTGGCCGAAGCCGGCAGCTTCGAGCGCGCCGCCCAGTTGCTGTCCATCACCCAGTCGGCCGTGTCGCAACGCCTGCGCTCGCTCGAGGCCAGTGCCGGCCACCTGCTGGTGGTGCGGGCCCGGCCACTGCGGTTGACCGAACCCGGTAAGGTGCTGCTGCGCTATGCGCGCCAGATGCAAGCGCTGCGCGCCGACGCTGCGCGGGAGCTTGGCACCACGCTGGCCCGCGACGAGCGCCTACCGATCGCCGTGAACGCCGACAGTCTGGCAACCTGGGTGCTGCCCGCACTGGACGCGCTGGTGCGCACCGGCCAGCGCGAGGGCTACGGCCTGGAGCTGATCGTCGACGACCAGGACTTCACCCACGACTGGCTGCGCCAGGGCGAAGTGCTGGGTTGCGTGTCCACCGTGTCGCAAGCGCTGCGAGGCTGTTCCTGCCAAGCCCTGGGCCACATGCGCTACGTGGCCGTGGCCAGCCCGGGCTTCATAGGCCGCGCCATGCCCGACGGCCTGACACCGATGAATTTCCCGCAATTGCCCTTCATCGTCTTCAACCGCAAGGATGACATGCAGGCCCAGTGGGTGGCCAAGGCCTTCGGCGTGCGCTCACCGCGCCTGAAGGAGCGCTTCGTGCCCAGCAGCGAAGCGGGCCTGCGCGCCGCGGCCATGGGCTGGGGCGTGGCCGTGCTGCCCGAGCTGCTGGCGCGTGCCGACATCGCCAGCGGTGCCCTGGTGCCGCTGCGGCCCGAGGTGACCATCGACGTGGCCTTGTTCTGGCACCAATGGAAGCTGAGCATGGACGAGCCGCGCCCCGCGCCGCCGGCAGCCGGCGGGCGCGCCGTGACCCCGGCCCACACCGGCCTGATGGAGCAGATCGGCCAGGCCGTGATCGCCGGCGCCCGGGCGGCCCTGGGCACGCCGGCGCCGGCTCGATAATCGCGCCCCATGATTCGCTTGATCGTCGGCCTGGGCAACCCGGGCGCCGAGTACGAGGCCACACGCCACAACGCCGGCTTCTGGTGGGTGGACGAGGTCGCCCGCCTGCTGCGCGTGAGCCTGCAACCAGACCGCGCCTACCACGGCCTGGTCGCGCGGCTGAACCGGCCCACCGAGCAGGGTGGCCCGCTGTGGCTGCTGCAGCCCATGACCTACATGAACCTGTCGGGCAAGTCGGTGGCACCGCTGGCGCGCTTCTTCAAGATCTTGCCCAACGAGATCCTGGTCGTGCACGACGAGCTGGATCTGCCGCCCGGGCAGATGAAGCTCAAGCAAGGTGGCGGCAACGGTGGCCACAACGGGCTGAAGGACATCCAGGCCCAACTGGGCACGGGCGACTTCTGGCGGCTGCGCTTGGGGATAGGCCACCCGGGCGTCAAGGCCGAGGTCGCCAACTACGTGCTGCGCAAGCCGCCGGCCGATGAGCGCGACGCGATCGAGCGCACCATTGACGAATCGCTGAAGCACCTGGAGCTGCTGCTGGCTGGCGAGATGGGCCGCGCCGTGATGAAACTGCACGCCAAGCCCGAGCGGCCCAAGCCGCCGAAGCCGGCACCGCCGGCAGATGGGCTTGCAGCGCCCACCGCGGACGACAAGCCCGCCAGCTGACCGAGCGGCCGGCTCGGCGGTTCAGCGCTGGTCCGCGTCCTTGGCTGCCTCTGCCTCGCGGGCCTCGGCCATCAGCGCGTGGTACTTGCGCTGCAGCTGTTCGCGCGTTTCGACGTGTTCCGGGTTCAGCGGGATGCACTCGACCGGGCAGACCTGCACGCACTGCGGCTCGGGGAAGTGGCCCACGCATTCGGTGCAGCGGTTCGGGTCGATGACGTAGAACTCGGCGCCCATCGAGATCGCCTCGTTCGGGCACTCGGGCTCGCAGACATCGCAGTTGATGCACTGGTCCGTGATCATCAGGGCCATGGGGCGGTGCTTCCTATTCGCCGCGGGGCTGCGCCACGCGCTCTTTCAACCTCGAGAGCACGGAGGGTGCCACGAACTTGGAGACATCACCGCCAAGCATGGCAATCTCGCGCACGAAGGTTCCGCTGACGAACTGGTACTGGTCGCTGGGCGTCAGGAACAGGGTTTCGACTTCGGGCATCAGCTGGCGGTTCATGCCGGCCATCTGGAATTCGTATTCGAAGTCGCTGACCGCGCGCAGCCCACGCACCACCACGCGGCCCCCGTTCTGCCGCACGAAGTCGCTCAGCAGCCCTCGAAAAGCAATCACCTCGACGTTGCCGCAGGGCTTGGCCAGTTCGGTCGCGATGTCCAGCCGCTCGGCGATGGTGAACATGGTGCGCTTGTGGTGGCCAGCCGCGACCGCCAGGATCAGCCGGTCGAACAGCTTGGCGGCGCGGCGCATCAGGTCTTCGTGGCCCAAGGTCATCGGGTCGAAGGTGCCAGGGTAGACGGCGGTGAGCGGCTGGGCGGTGGTCATCGGCGGGCCTCTTCTTGGCGGCGAGGGGGCGTGCGGCGCAGTGTAGGCGCTCAGGCGGCCGCCTCGTCGGCGTGGAACAGGGCGTAGTGCACCGCGCCGGCACGGGCCTGGCGATGCAGGCTCAGGCCAGCCGGCGGTGCGGGCGCCGGCTCGCCCGACTCGAAGTACACCCAGCCGCCAGGCACCACGGCCTGCGCAGCCGCGACCAGGGCCGCCGGGCCCAGGCCGGCATCGAAGGGCGGATCCAGCAACACCAACTCGTAGCGTTGGCGGGCGGCACGCAGCGCAGCCAGGCCGTCGCCGCGCTGCACCCGCAACTGGGTGGCCTTGAGGCGCTCGCGCGAAGCACTGAGCGAGCGCACCAGGTCAGGGTCCTGCTCGACCAGCAGGGCCTCGGCGGCCCCGCGCGAAGCGGCCTCGAAGCCCAGCGCGCCCGAGCCGGCGAAGGCATCGAGCACGCGCCAGCCGGTCAAGTCCTGCCCCAGCCAGTTGAACAGGGTCTCGCGCACCCGGTCGGGAGTGGGCCGCAGCCCCGGCCTGTCGGCCACCGGCAGCAGGCTGCGCCGCCACTGGCCGCCGACGATGCGCACCTCGTGCCGCGCGCCGCCTGGCTTTCTGGTGCTCACTGCCGCACCGGCACGCCGGCAGCGGCCAGCCTGGCCTTGGCTTGCGCCACGGTGAATTCGCCGTAGTGGAAGATGCTTGCCGCCAGCACCGCGTCGGCGCCGCCCACCTGAATCCCCTCAACCAGGTGCTCGAGCGCGCCTACGCCGCCGGAGGCGATCACCGGCACCGGCACCGCGTCGCTCACCGCGCGGGTCAGTTCCAGGTCGAAGCCGATCTTGGTGCCGTCGCGGTCCATGCTGGTCAGCAGGATCTCGCCGGCCCCATGCTCGACCATCTGCCGGGCCCAGGCCACGGCGTCCAGGCCGACGTTCTTGCGGCCGCCGTGGGTGTAGACGTCCCAGCCCGGGCCGCGGGCCGCCAAATCATCACCATGGCGGCGCTTGGCGTCGATGGCCACCACGATGCACTGGGCGCCGTACTTGTCCGACGCGTCACGGATCACCTGCGGGTTGGCCACCGCCGCCGAGTTGAAGCTGACCTTGTCGGCCCCGGCGTTGAGCAGGCGGCGCACGTCTTCCACCGTGCGCACGCCGCCACCCACCGTCAGCGGAATGAAGACCTGCGAGGCCACCGCCTCGATGATGTGCAGGATCAGGTCGCGGTTGTCGCTGGTGGCGGTGATGTCGAGGAAGGTCAACTCGTCGGCGCCCTGCTCGTTGTAGCGCGCGGCGATTTCGACCGGGTCGCCGGCGTCGCGCAGTTCGACGAAGTTGACACCCTTGACGACACGGCCGCCGGTGACGTCCAGGCAGGGAATGATGCGTTTGGCGAGCATGCGGGCATCCAGTGCGTTTGAGTTCGCACAGCCGGCGCACGGCCGGCTGCGACATGACACTAGCGGATTTTCCAGACTTCGTACCCGGCAGCGCCGTCCAGGACCACCATTCCGAACAGGCGTCCATTCGCTGCCGCAATCGCTTTGAATCGGCTGGGAAGCGCAGCCCCGGGAGCAGGCTTGATTCGGCGAGGGTACGCCATGGCGTCCTCGCCCACGATCACGTCGGACAGCGCCATGTCGGTCGGCGCGTTGCGGCGCTCACCCATCACCCACTGGCGTGTTCCGTCGGAAGCGCACGTCTCGGGAAAGGCCACGTACGAGCGCCAGGGCCAGGCGTCGGACACCGATCCGGCGGGCGTCTGCAACTTCCCGCCGCCAATGCGCCACTCCTGCCCGGTCCTTCCAAGGCAGAACTCTTGTCCGTTGTAGAAATAGTCACCACTGGTGGTCGTCTGCTTGTGCCAGGTCAGGCCCTTGTCCTGAGAAGTCCAGAGCGCCATGCCATCCTCCTCGGGAAACGCAACCCCCATTGGCCCGCCTGGGGCCACGTAAAAGCCGGATCCGGGCGGCAAAGCGAAGGGCAGACTGCCGTTCCGCAGCGCCCATCGGGTGCCATCGAATTGGTACAGCCGGCTGGAGACCTGGTCAGCGCCGTTCGTGCCCCCCGTGTCGAGCACGAATACTTCCGCTCCCACGGCGGAGAGCAGAAACTGCCCGTCGTACATCGAATCGCCGCGGACAGTGATCAATCCACCGGCGTCGTCGGCGGTCCAAGTGGCGCCCTCGTCGTCGCTACGGAACAAACGGTAGTGGCGCAAGGGCAGATCATGTTCGTCGCTCTCAACGTATTCGCCGAGCCACAGCCGGAGCGAGCCGTTGACGACCGTTGCCGAGAGGCGGGGCGACACCCCGTATCGGGCAGCGGGCACCATGGCCGGCAGCTTGGCGGGCGAAGCCTCGTCGGCCTGTCGACCGATGGGCTGGATCACCAGGGTCAACGACGTGGAAACGACACCGGTGGCATTCGGGTGGACCGTTACCGGGTACTCGCCCGCGGCGGTCGGGGTGCCGGAGATTCGCCCAGAGCCGCTGTCGAATTTGACACCTGGAGGCAATGTGCCTTCCAGCTTGTGCGACAGCGAACAGCCCGAGGCCACGTGGGCTGCCAGCGTGAGGTCAACCGGTTCGCCGATCTCTCCCTCCACATCGGACGATCCACCGTACCCGTAGCTGTCGTAGACCGTCTCGCCGCCACTGCATCCGCCACCGCCGCCGCAAGCCACCAGGCTCACTGCCGCGACAGCCGCGAAAACCATCGACACAAGCACTGCCGCGCGCGTGGCACACCACCCGCGTCCGTTCCTCTCCCTCATGAATCCCTCTCCTGGTTTCAATTTCCGGCGTTGTCCCGGATCTTTGCCGGGCAGTCACACCCAGCTGACAGCGAATTCTAAGTTGCTGGGTCATTGCTTTCGCCGCGCGCCCCAATCACAGCCGGCTGTTACCACCGCGAGGCGAGGCCTCTGAAAAATGCATCGTCCCGGTGCACCCGCCCCGGGCTCACCCAAGGAGACTGCGATGGCCAAGAAGATCCTGATGTTGTGCGGCGATTTCGGCGAAGACTACGAGACCATGGTGCCCTTCCAGGCCCTGCAGGCGGTGGGCCACACCGTGCATGCCGTGGCGCCGGACAAGAAAGCCGGCGACTGGGTGCACACGGCCATCCACGACTTCGACGGCGCTCAGACCTACAGCGAGAAGCCGGGCCACCGCTTCACGTTGAACGCCAACTTCGCCGACATCAAGCCCGAGAGCTACGACGCCCTGGTCGTGCCCGGTGGCCGGGCCCCCGAATACCTGCGCATGAACAGCCGCGTGGTCGAGATCGCACGCCACTTCCTGAAGGCCGACAAGCCGGTGGCCGCCATCTGCCACGGCGCGCAGCTGTTGGCCGCCACGGGCCTGATCAAGGGCCGCCGCGTCTCGGCCTACCCGGCCTGCCAGGTCGAGGTGGAACTGGCCGGCGCCGAGTACTGCGGCATCGCGGTGGACGCCGCCGTGACCGACGGCAAGCTGGTCACCGCGCCGGCCTGGCCCGCCCACCCGGCCTGGATCGGCCAGTTCCTGGCGGTACTGGGCACGCGCATCGAGGCTTGAGGCTTCGGGCAGGCGGGTCTACATTGGCAGCCCGTCCGCCACTTCCCACGCGAGGCACGCGATGTGCGAAATCTTCATCAGCGCCGACCCGGACAGCTACGACAGCCGCACCCGCTCGGTGCGGCTGCATGGCGTGGTCACCAGCATCCGTCTGGAGAACCTGTTCTGGGCGGTGCTCGAAGAGATTGCCGAGCGTGACGGCATGGGCGTGGTGCAGCTGATCGAGAAGCTCTACGACGAGTTGATCGAGGCGCGGGGCGAGGCTGGCAACTTCGCTTCGTTCCTGCGCGTCAGCGCGCTGCGCTACGAGGCGATGCTGGCGCACCAGCGCATCCCCATGGACCGAGAGGTGTCGATCCGCTCGCTGGACCCGCACACCGTGCTGCACGCGCTGCCGGCCGGTTGGGGCCGGGCGGCAGCGGCGCCGGCCGCTCAGCCCGCCGCAGCCAGCTCGTCCGCGCGGGCCTGGGCAACGGCGAAATCCAGCGCGCCTGTGTAGATTGAGCGGCCGCAGATCACGCCCTCGACACCCTCGTGCTCGACGGCACACAGCGCCTCGATGTCGGCGATGTTCGACAGGCCGCCCGAGGCAATGACGGGAATCGTCAGCGCCTGCGCCAACTTGACCGTGGCCTCGATGTTGATGCCGGTGAGCATGCCGTCGCGGCCGATGTCGGTGTAGATCACGCCCTCGACGCCGTAGTCTTCGAACTTCTTGGCCAGGTCGACCACCTCGTGGCCGGTCAGCTTGCTCCAGCCGTCGGTGGCGACCTTGCCGTCCTTCGCGTCCAGGCCGACGATGATGTGGCCACCGAAGGCGGTGCAGGCGTCGCGCAGGAAGCCGGGGTTCTTGACCGCGGCGGTGCCGATGATCACGTAGCTCAGACCGTCGTCGAGGTAGCGCTCAATCGTGTCCAGGTCGCGGATGCCGCCACCCAGTTGCACCGGGATCTCGTCGCCCACCGCCTTGAGGATGGCCTTGATCGCCGGCTCGTTGACCGGCTTGCCGGCGAAGGCGCCGTTCAGGTCGACGAGGTGCAGGCGGCGCGCCCCGGCCTCCAGCCAGCGCCTGGCCATGGCGGCAGGGTCTTCGCCAAAGGTGGTGGAGGCTTGCATGTCACCTTGTTGCAGGCGAACGCAATGGCCGTCTTTCAGGTCGATCGCGGGGATCAGCAGCATGGCTGGTCAGACACAGGTGGGATTCAAGGGCTGGGCGCGGGGCGGAGGCGGCGTGTCGAGGCCGATCGCTCGGCCGCCGGCAGGGCAAGGCGGATCACGGGTTCCAGTGCAGGAAGTTGCGATACAGGGCCAAGCCGTGCGCGGCGCTTTTCTCCGGGTGAAACTGCGTCGCAAAAATATTATCCCGGGCCACCGCGCAGGTAAAGCGCAGTCCGTAGTCCGTGGTGCCTGCGCTGTGGCGCTGGTCAGACGGTTGGGCGTAGTAGCTGTGCACGAAATAGAAGCAGGCTTCGTCTGGCACGCCGGCCCAGATCGGGTGAACGGCGCCGCTTACAGCCTCCTGCCGCACCTGGTTCCAGCCCATCTGGGGCACCTTGTAGCGGCTGCCGTCCGGCTGCAGCTGCCCTTCGAGCTGAAAGCGCTTCACCCGGCCCGGCACCAGGCTCAGTCCAGGGGTGTCCTGCTCTTCCGAATGGTCCAGCAGCATCTGCATGCCCACGCACACGCCCATCAGCGGCTTGCTGGCAGCCGCTTCGAGCACCGCTTCTTTCAGGCCGGAATCGTGCAGCTCGCGCATGCAGTCGCGCATCGCGCCCTGGCCGGGCAGCACGATGCGCTCGGCGGCGCGCACTTCTTCAGGCTTGGAGGTGACGATGACCTCGACGCCCTCGCCCACGGCCACATGCATCACCGCCTGCGACACCGAGCGCAGGTTGCCCATGCCGTAGTCGACCACCGCGACGGTTCGCATCACAGGGTTCCCTTGGTCGACGGGATCACGCCCGCCGAGCGCGGGTCCAGCGTCATCGCCATGCGCAGGGCGCGGCCGAAGGCCTTGAAGATGGTCTCGCACTGGTGGTGTGCGTTGTGGCCCTTCAGGTTGTCGATGTGCAGGCTCACCAGCGCGTGGTTCGAGAAGCCCTGGAAGAACTCGTAGGCCAGCTGGGTGTCGAACGCGCCGACCATGCCGGCCTTGAAGTCCACCGCCATGGCCAGGCCCGGGCGGCCGGAAAAATCGACCACCACCCGCGACAAGGCCTCGTCCAGCGGCACGTAGGCGTGGCCGTAGCGCGTGAGACCTTTCTTGTCGCCCACGGCCTGGGCCACGGCCATGCCGAGCGTGATGCCCACGTCTTCGACCGTGTGGTGACCGTCGATGTGCAGGTCGCCCTGGGCCTCGATATCGAGGTCGATCAGGCCGTGGCGAGCGATCTGGTCCAGCATGTGGTCGAAGAAACCGATGCCGGTGGCCAGCTGGGCCTGGCCACTGCCATCCAGGTTCACGCGCACACGGATCTGGGTTTCCTTGGTGTCGCGGCGCACTTCCGCGATGCGTTGCTCGGTGGTCATGCAGTGAGCTCGTCGAGGGCGCCGCGCAGCGCGGCCAGGGTCTGTGGATTCTCTTCCGGCGTGCCGATGGTGATGCGCAGGCAGCCGGCGAGCAAGGGGTGCAGGCCGGACACGTTCTTGACCAGCACGCCGCGGGCCTTCATGCCGGCGAAAACGCGGGCGGCGTCCGGCACACGCACCAGGATCATGTTCGCCTCGCTCGGGAAGGGCGTGATGCCCGGCAACGCCGCCAGCGCGTCGAACAGCTGGGCACGCTCGGCACGGATCACCGCCGCCTGCCGCGCATATTCGTCGACATGCTCCAGCGCGAAGAGCGCCGCCTCGCAGTTGAGCACGCTGACGTTGAACGGCGGGCGCAGCTTGTCCAGCTCGGCGATCAGCGGCGCCCGGCCAATCAGGTAGCCGATGCGCACGCCGGCCAGGCCGAACTTGCTCATGGTGCGCATCAGCAGCACGTGGTCGTAGCGCTTCAGGCGCTCGAGCGAATCTCGCGAGGCGAACGGCTGGTAGGCCTCGTCCATCACCACCAGGCCGGGCGCAGCCTCGATGATGGCGTCGATCACGCCGTCGTCCCAGAGATTGGCGGTGGGGTTGTTCGGGTAGGCCAGGTAGACCAGGGCCGGCTGGTGCTGCCGAACAGCCGCCAGCACCGCCGGGCCGTCCAGCGCGAAGTTGGGCGTGGTCGGCACGCCGACGAAGCGCAAGCCTTGCAGCTTGGCCGACATCTCGTACATCACGAAGCCTGGCAGCGGGGCCAGCACCACGTTGCCCGGCACGTCCGCCGCCAGCGCCAACAGGCTGATCAGCTCGTCCGAGCCGTTGCCCAGCATGATGTCGCAGCCTTCGGGCATGCGGGCGTGCCGGGCCAGCTCGGCGCGCAGCAGGTCGCCGCGCTCGGCGGGGTAGCGGTTCAACGCCACCTCGGCCAACCGCTCGCCAAGCGCACGGCGCAGGTCCGGCGGCAGGCGGAACGGGTTCTCCATCGTGTCGACCTTGATGAAGCCGGCACTCGGCTGCACCGCGTAGCCATGCATGCCTTGCACGTCGGCGCGCAGGTAACGGGTCATGCGGTCGGAAAGGATCGTGGTCATGGGGGCGTGGGCGACGGCTCGTCGAGCACCTCGGGGCCGACGAGAAAGGGGTTGAGGATCTGCACGCTGTCGATCTGCTGCATGCCTTGCACGTCGGCGCGCAGGTAACGGGTCATGCGGTCGGAAAGGATCGTGGTCATGGGGGCGTGGGCGACGGCTCGTCGAGCACCTCGGGGCCGACGAGAAAGGGGTTGAGGATCTGCACGCTGTCGATCTGCTGGCCATGCGGCAGGTCTTCCGTCAGCACGTAGCGGCAGGCCTGGTGGACGGCGGCGGCAACGACCAGCGCGTCCCACCAGTTCACCTGGAAACGCGCCTCGACCGCCCAGGCCGTCTCGACCGTCTGGTGGTCGATGGCCCAGGGCTTCCAGTGCTGGTAGCGGCGCACCTCGGCCCGGGCGTCGCCCTGCGGCATGGGTGGCCGCAGCCGCCGGGTGGCGTTGGCGTAGTACTCGTTGAGCACCTGGGTGGACAAGCGGCCGCAGCGCCGCATCCACAAGGCCGCCAGCCAGGCCCGCGCGCGGGCGTGCTTGTCCGCATCCGCCAGATCGTCCGCGCAGAGCAGGACGCTGGTGTCAACGAAGACGGTCGGGGCGCTCGGCATAGATCTCGTCGCGCTTCGGGCCGCCGACACCGTCCGACTGGTAGCTGGGCATGCGCTGCAGCCACTCGTTCATCGCCCGCTCGTAGGCGTCGTCATGGCGCATCTTCTCTGCCAGCATCTCGCCGATCAGGCGCGAGACGCTGGTGTTGCGACGCGCCGCCTCCATGCGCGCCCAGTCGGCCACGGCGTCTTCCATGGTGACGGTGACGTTCTTCATGGCGCCATTCTACACGAATTTCGTGTAACACGAACTTCGTGTTGCACGGAACTCGTGCCCCGGCCACCTCTGGCGTTCGCAGCCACTAAACTGGCGGCGGCGCGCACAAAAGAAGTCCGTCGCGGCGCCTTGATCGACGCAGCCGCCGGCACGACCGGCAGCAGGGAGCAATCGTGGTTTCAATTCGCACCAAGGCGCTGCACCGCCTCGCCGTGACGACGGCCTTGGCGCTGGTGGCTGCCTGCGGCGGCGGCGGGCAGGACGCCAGCCAAGGCCCCCTGTACACCACCCAGCGCTACAGCGACCGGGACATCGTGTCCCACACC
This sequence comes from Burkholderiaceae bacterium, assembly GCA_044226465.1. Lineage (GTDB taxonomy): Bacteria > Pseudomonadota > Gammaproteobacteria > Burkholderiales > Burkholderiaceae_C > Ideonella. The sequence goes on from JBGAGZ010000024.1 coordinate 67,339, forward strand.
GACCTGGTCTTTTCGGTGCGGCCGAACGAGGGCGGGCAGTTCAGCGACGACGAGACCAAGGCGCAGGAACGGGCCGCGCCAA
>JBGAGZ010000025.1:0-67138 GCA_044226465.1 Burkholderiaceae bacterium
CTGGTGGCGCTCGCTCAAGCGCGGCTGGCTGCTCTACCACCTGGGCGACTCGCGCTTCCGCTTCATGTGGGACGAGCCGCCACCCGACGAGTGGGTGGCACTGGACTGCGAGACCACCGGCCTGAACGTGCACAAGGACGAGATCATCTCCGTGGGCGCGGTGCGCATCGCGGGCGACCGCATCCTCGCCAGCGAACGGCTCGAGCTGCTGATCCGCCCCTCGCGCGAGATCTCGGCCGACGCGGTGCGCGTGCACGGCCTGCGCGAGCGCGACGTGGCGCAGGGCCTGGACCCGGACGCCGCGATGATGCGGCTGATGCGCTTCATCGGCAGCCGGCCGCTGGTGGGCTACTACCTCGAGTTCGACGTGGCGATGATCGATCGCGCCATCTTCCCGCTGCTGGGCATGGGCTTGCCACAGCCGAAGATCGAGGTCTCGGCGCTTTACTACGAGTACAAGAACCGGCAACTGTTGCCTTACCAGCAGGGCGCAGACATCGACCTTCGCTTCGCCACCATGATGCGCGAGCTGGACCTGCCCGAGCGCGCGGCCCACAACGCGCTGAACGACGCGGTGATGGCCGCGCTGGCCTTCATCAAGTTGCGCCATCTGCTGGCCGCCTGAGCCGCCACCGCGGGCCGTGTCAGCGCGCCGTGGTGCCGCTGCGTTGAAGGGTCACCCGCATTTCAAGGACTCGGCATGAAGCCCTGCATGAAGAAGGCCACTTGGCAACGCGCGCTCGCGGTCGTTGCCACCTTGTCGGCGACATTGCTTGCAGCCCCCACCTGGGCCCAGGTCACTTTTTACGAGCGCCACGATTTCGAAGGACGCTCATTCACCACCCAGGCGCCGGTCTACGACTTCCGGCAATTTGGCTTCAACGACCGTGCGTCGTCCGTCATCGTCAGCGGCCAGCCGTGGGAGGTGTGCGAGCGCGCAGAGTTTGGCGGCCAGTGCATGGTGCTGCTGCCGGGACACTACCGCTCGCTGCGCGAGATGAACATGAATGACCGGCTGTCGTCGGCGCGCCCCGCGCCGCGCGACCAGCGCTACGGCGAAGACCGTTACGCGCCACGGCCCCGGCCTGGGCAGATCACCTTCTTCGAGCACGAGGGCTACCACGGCCGTGCCTTCAATGCCGATGGCGACGTACCCGACTTCCGCCCCTTCGGCTTCAACGACCGTGCCTCTTCAGTGATGGTGCTGGGCGAGCGTTGGGAGGCCTGCGAGCATGTGGGCTACACCGGCCGCTGCGTGATCCTGCGGCCGGGCATGTACCCCAGCCTGGCCTCGATGGGCTTGAACGACCGCTTGTCGTCCGTGCGGGCCGTGCCGCCGATGGCCCGATACGACGACGCCCGCTATGCGCCGCCACCGTTGCCCGTCTACGACTGGCGCCGCCGCCCGCAGGACCGGATCTACGAGGCCCGCGTGATTGATGTGCACGCCGTCTACGGCGCCCCGCAGCAGCGCTGCTGGGTCGACCGCGAGCCGGTGGCACGCGGCCCCAATGCCGCCGGCGCGGTGATCGGCGGCGTGCTCGGTGGCATCATCGGCCACCAGGTGGGCAGCGGCTCGGGCCGTGACGCGGCCACCGTGGGCGGCGCGGTGATCGGTGCCGTGGTCGGCGCCAACGCCGGCGCAGAGCGGGTGCCTGTGCAGCGCTGTGCCAACGTGCAGGCCCAGGGCGCGCCGGAATACTGGGACGTGCGCTACGAGTTCCGCGGTGTCGAGCACCACGTGCAGACCACCTTCGAGCCGGGCCCCACCATCACGGTGAACGACGAAGGCGAACCCCGGCTGTAGCCCGCCTCAGGTGGGGGCCGGCCCGCCGGCCGCCACCCAGGTCTCGACCTGCCGCTGCAGCACCTGCAGCGGCAGGCTGCCCTGCGACAGCACCAGGTCGTGGTAGCGGCTCAGCGCAAAGCCCGCGCCCAGCGCGCGTTGCGCCTGTTGGCGCAACTCGCTGATCTTCAGCTGCCCGATCTTGTAGGCCAGCGCCTGCCCCGGCCAGGCCATGTAGCGCTCGGTGGACAGGCGGGCGCCGGCCTCGTCCAGGCCCTCGGCGTCCATCATGTAGCGCATGGTAGCCTCGCGGCTCCAGCCCTTGGCGTGCAGGCCGGTGTCGGTGACCAGGCGCACGGCGCGGTGCAGCTCGGCCTCGAGGTGACCCAGGTGCTGGGTCGGGTCTTCGTACAGGCCCATCTCGTGGCCCAGCGTCTCGGCGTACAGGGCCCAGCCCTCGCCGTAGGCGTCGAACCAGCCGTAGCGGCGGAAGTCGGGCACGGCCAGGCCCTGCTGGATGCAGGCGTGGAAGTGGTGGCCCGGCTGGCCTTCGTGCAGCAGCAGCGAGGTCATGCCGGCGATGTTGTACTTGGCCGGCACCGTGGGTGCGCCGACGAAGAAGATGCCGGGGCGGGACCCGTCCGGTGACGGCGAGGCGTAATTGGGGCTGGTCGTGGCCCGCTGCAACTCGGGAATCAGACGGATCGCCAGCGGTTGCTTGGGCACGCGGCCGAACAGCCGCGGCAACTGCAGCACCACCTTCTGGTTCAGGGCTTCATAACCTTGCAGCACCTGGTCCCAGGTGCGGTAGGGCCGGAAGCGCGGTTGTGCTTCGTGCCAGCGCAGGAACTCGGTCACGCCGCCCTTGAAGCCGAAGCCGGCCTGCAGCGCGGTGATCTCGCCGCGGATGCGCGCCACTTCGGACAGGCCCAGCGCATGGATCTGCTCTGGCGTCATGTCGGTGGTGGTGTGCGATCGCACCTGCCAGGCGTACCAGGCCTCGCCGTCGGGCAGGGCGGTCAGGCTGGCGCTCGTGCGGCAGGCGGCGAGGTAGGGGCCGAGCAAGAAGGCCAGCAGCGCCAGCATCGAGGGCCGCAGTTTGTCCGCGTAGGCGCGGTGGTAGGCCTGGGCGATGCGCGCCCTGTCGGCCGCGCTGAAGCCCTTGGTGGGCAGCACCTGCAGGGCCTGGCCGAAGGCGGTCTTCTCCAGCTGCGGCTGGGCCAGGTTCTGCAGCGCTGGCAGGGCCGACACGATCAAGGGGCGCGGCGGCGTGATGCCGCGAGCGATGCCCTCGCGCATGTTGGCGATCGCCTGCGCGTTGTACTCGGGCAGCCGCAGCAGGCGCTTGAGGTAGTTGTCGTAGTCCGTTGGTGTCTTCAGCGGCTGGGTCTGGTCGCCACGCGCCAGGTTGCCCAGGGCCACGGGGAGGCCGCCGTATTGGTCGATGGGCATCAGGTGGCCGGGGAAGCGATCGGCCTCGAGCGCGTCCTGCACCATCCAGCCCAGCAACTCGTGGCTCAGCCGCTCGGCCGCGCCCAGGCTGGCCACCGGCAGCGCCGCGAGTTCGCGGGTCACCCGTTCGTTCAGCGCGCGGGCCTTGGCCAGGTCGTCCGGCGAAATGCCGATCGCCAGGCGGCCTTCGTACTTGGGGTCGGCCAGCGTGGCGGAGCCGCGCAGCGGGTCCAGGTCCAACTGGTCGGCGAAGAAGCGCGTGGCGATGTCGGCGAAGGCAGCGTTGGGGTCGCCCTCGGGCGCAGCGGCGTGGGTGGCGGACCATGGCGCCGCCACGCTGGCAGCGGTGGCGGCCGAGCGGCCCAGCCATTGACGTCGGTTCAGCATGCGTTGTCTCTCCTCAAGGGCCGCGATCTTGCCTCGAACCGGCGTCTGTGCAAGCGCCGCGAGACCAAAGCCCGAAAAGCCGGCATGAACTCGATCAGGACCGGGCGTTTGCACGGGCCGGTGCCAGGTCCGCCGGCCGCTAACATGCCATTTCGACGAAGGGAGGGGAAACAACATGAAACGGATCAACGGAGGCGGCCGGCGTCTCTCGACCTGGTGCACCGGCGGCATGGGGGCCGTGCTCGCCCTGACCACCCTGCTTTGCCTGTCTGTGTTGGCGGGCTGCGGCGGTGGCGGCGGGGGCGAGACGGGGCCAGCCCGGCTGAGCCTGTCCAGCACGGCCAGCGAGGGTGGCGTCGAAGAAGGCAGCGGCGCGGTCGCCTTGACCTTGGCCGGTGCCAACCCCGCGAACGGCGCGATCGCCTGGTCGCTGAGCCCGGCGGTGGGTGGCCTGGGCGACACCTCGTCGAGCGGTGCCTCCTACCAGCCGCCGGCCGCCGAGTCGCTGGTGGCCGATGTGCAGGTGACGGTCACTGCGACACCGGCCAGCGGCGACGCGGTGTCGCTGCAGTTCATGGTGCACCGCCTCGGCTTTCGCGTGGCCAGCGCCAGCGTGGACCCGACGGTGCCTGCCGACGTTGGCGTCGCGCCAATGGTGCAGTTCAGCCGCGCGGCCGATGCCGCCACCATCGACAACACCAGCGTCGTGCTGTCGAGTCCGATCGGCCCCGTGCCCGCGGCCTTGGCCGCCAGCGGCGCAACGCTGAGCGTCACGCCGTCGCAGCCCCTGGTCTGGGGGGCGCACTACACCCTGGCGATCGGCGACACGGTGCGCAGCCAGGCCGGCCAGGGCCTGGACCCAGCCTGGTCGCTGCCCTTCGACACTGCGCCGTCGCGCTGGGGTGCGGCAGCCAGCCTGGCCAGCAGCACCCGCGTGCCCAGCCGGCCCGGCCTGGGCTTCGACCGGCAAGGCAACGCCGTGGCCGTATGGCAGCAGGACATCGACGGTGCGGGGCTGTGGAACGTGCAGGCCGCGCGTTTCGACGGGGCCAGCCGCCAATGGGGCCCCGCGGTCACCGTCAGCCCTTCGGCCTCCAGTGCGCTCTATCCGCAGCTGGCGGTCGACCCAGCGGGCCATGCGGTGGCGGTGTGGGAGCAGGACATCGGCGGCGGCACGGCCCACGTGTGGGCTTCGCGCTACCGCGGCGACACGGCTGGTTGGGGCGACCCGGTCGACCTGCAGGCGGCCCCGGCGGGCCGGGGCCGCAACCCGCGCGTCGCGATCGACCGCGATGGCAATGCCTTCGTGGTCTGGCAGCAGTTCGTGGCGGCTTCGTCCACCTACCAGGTCCACGTGGCCCGCTACCGTGCGGCGACAAGCGACTGGGCGCCCGCCCAGCAGCTGAGCGGTGCGCAGGACGCTCAAGGTGCCGAGGTCGTCACGGACGGGCAGGGCCGCGCCTACGTGAGCTGGGACGAAGGCTCCGGCGCCCCAGGCGTCGGCTACCGCGCCCAGGCCGCACGCTTTTCGCCGGCCGATCAGGCCTGGTCGGCATGGGCCGTGGTGCCCGTCGGGCCTCTGCAGACCTTCACCCTGCGCCTGTCGGCGGACGATACCGGCAACCTGATGGCCGTGTGGCGCGGGGAACAGCCTCCGGGCGTGAACACATTCGCAGCCCGCTACGACGCGGCGCTCGGCACCTGGGGCGAGCCGCAGGACCTGGCGACCGGGAGCGGCACCTACCTGCCACAAGTGCAGATGGACCTGGCGGGCAACGCCTTCGTGGCCTGGCAGCAGGCGGAGAACGGCCAAGGCCATGTGAAGGCCAGGCGATACGACGCGCAGCAGGGCGGCTGGGCCGCCGCTTCGGTGATCGAGACCTTCACGCCGGACACGGGCGTCAGCCCCTACAACGGCGAGCTGCATCTCATGACCGACCGCGCCGGTATGGCCAACCTGGTGTGGTTTCGGGTTGAAGGCGCCTACCGCTTTGCGCTGGCCGCCGCCCGCTACGACAGCCATGCCGCCGTGTGGAGCCCGGCGGCCGATCTGACGACGGTGCCGATCGGCATGGCCACCGCGGCGATCGACACCACCGGCGAGGTCATGGCCATCTGGCCTCAGGCCGACGGTGCGTCGGCGTTCAAGCTGGCCTGGTCGCTGCTGACCGGGCGCTGAGCCCAACGAACCGGGCGCACGGCCTCGCGCGCCCTCAGTTGTCCGCAGCCGCCGTCCACGTCCTGGCCGGCGGATTGCCGCAGCTTGGTCAGCACGCCGCGGCGGTGCAGGGTGCGGGCGATCTCGGCGGCGCGCTCCCAGCTCGGGCGCTGGTAGTCCAGCCCTTCGACGCTGTTGTACGGGATCATGTTGAGGATCGCGTACTTGCCCTTGAAGAGCCGCTCGATCGCGTCGATCTCGTCGTCGCCGTCGTTCACGCCGGCCAGCAGCGTCCATTGCACCTGCACCGGGTAGCCGGTGGCGCGGGCGTACTGCTCGCCCAGGGCCATCAGCTCGTTGGGCGCGATGCGCGGCGCGCGCGGCAGCAGCTGCTCGCGCAGATCAGGCTTGGTGGTGTGCAGCGACAGCGCCAGCGCGGGCTTGACGCGGCCCTGCGGCAGGCGCTCGAAGACGCGCCGGTCGCCCACGGTGCTGAACACCAGCTGCTTGTGGCCGATACCGCCGGCGGTGCCCAGCAGGTCGATGGCCTCGAGCACGTTGTCCAGGTTGTGGGCGGGCTCGCCCATGCCCATGAAGACCACCTTCTTGACCAGGCGGCGGGCGCGGGCCAGGGCCACCTGGGCGACGATCTCGGCGCTGCCCACCTGGCGCAGCAGGCCGTCGCGGCCGGTCATGCAGAAGGTGCAGCCCACGGCGCAGCCCACCTGGGTGGACACGCAGACGCCATCGCGCGGCAGCAGCACGCTTTCCACCGCCTGGCCGTCAGCCAGGGCGACCAGCAGGCGCGCCGAGCCGTCCTCGGCCGGGTGCTCGGACTGCACGGTGGCCAGCGCGGCCAGCTCGGCTTCGAGCGCGGGCAGCGCCTCGCGCAGCGGGCGGGGCATGAAGTCGTCGAGCTGGCGCTTGCCACTGGCCTGCGGCTGGGCGCGCGCCCACAGGCGCAGCACGCGCTCTTCGTGCTTGGGGTTGGCGCCCAGGCTGCGCAGGCGCTGGCGCAGGGCGGCGATCGTGGTCATGCGCCATTGTCGCCGCCAGCCGGCGGCGCGCGCGTCCGCGCCGCCGGCCCTAGGCGGGGTGGGCTCGCTCGGCTTCCAAGGCCGGGATGCGGCTCTTGAAAAAGGCGTTGAGGGTCAGCCGGCCCAGGCCGGCCTGGTAGCCGGCCGGCGACGCCCACTGGATATCGCCCGAATGAAAGATGCCTCCGTCGTAGAAGACGGCGCGGTTCCATTTGGCGGGGACGCGCCCGATGACCTCGAAATAGCGGTTGCTCTGGGTCATGTAGCCGGGCGCGATGCCGTACTTGTCGGCAAACCCCGCGCCGTCCATCGCGGTGGCGTCGCACAGGAATTGCCGGGTTGCTTCTTCGGTCATCAGCGAGCGGAAGAAGACCGTTCCACCCAGTCGCTCGTCGCGGAACAGGTAGTGGACCAGTGCGGACATCATCTGCCCGGGTTCGAGGCCGGAGTCGTCGCGGTGGCAGATCCGCTGGCGGGCATCCAGCGTAGCGCTGTCCTGCATGACGCGCGAAAAGCGACCGGACATCCCCAACGGCGAGCCGGCCTGGAGGCGAGGGCGGCAGTGCTGGTGGAAGAAGGCATCGAGCTGAGCGGAAACACTCCCCGGCAAGGCCAGCTGCGGCCCGGGGTAGGGGTGCCCGGAGACGGTCTGGAACTGGCTCGCCTGGGACTGGGCCAGGGCCACCAGCGCTTCGGGGTTCTGCGCGAAATCGTCGACCACGAAGACCTGCTGGCCGGTGGCCAGCGTGAGCGTCTGGATCTTCGGCTGCGGGTTGAGCAGCGCCGGCGCCTCGGGGGCGCGGGCAGCGGCCGGGGCGCTGTCCATCGGCTTGGCCGTGCCGCAGAAGCGCATGACGTAGTCCTGGTGCTTCGGCAGCTTCATGAAGGTGCGCGCGGCGTCCTTGCGGATCTCGCCGAGGAGTTCGCTGAGGTCGGCGCTGTCCATCAGGCGCGTCACCGGGTGGTGGCCGGTGGGCGTGATGCCCTGGCCCATCATCACCTGGATCCAGGAGTTGTCGGCGAACAGCTCGTCCGGGTTCAGGCAGACGCGCGCCGTGTCCCGGAATAGCTGGATGCGGTGGGCCAGCAGCTCAGGCACTTTCATCTCGCGGCACTGGCGCCAGAAGGGCACGTCGTCGCGGTTGGTGACGTGGTAGTGCAGGATGATGAAGTCGCGGATGCGCTCGATCGCCCAGCGGGTCTGGCTGTTGTACTCGTCGATGTCGCTCTGGCAGATGCCGTCGGTCGGGAACATCTGGATCAGACGGGTCAGCCCGCGCTGGATCAGGTGGATGCTGGTGGATTCCAGCGGCTCCAGGAAGCCGCTGGACAGGCCGATCGCCACGCAGTTGTGCTTCCACACCACCTCGCGCTGCCCGGGCGTGAACTTGATGACGCGCGGCGGGCGCAGCACCTCGCCCTGGATGTTGGCCAGCAGGGCGGCCTTGGCCTCGTCGTCGCTGATGTGCTGGCTGCTGTAGACCAGGCCGTTGCCGACGCGGTGCTGCAGCGGGATGCGCCACTGCCAGCCCCAGGGGTGGGCGATGGAGCGGGTGTAGGGCACGGCCTCGCCCACCGACGCGGTCTGTGCCGCCACGGCGCTGTCGCAGGGCAGCCACTGCGACCAGCTTTCGTAGGGCACGCCCAGGGCTTCGCCCAGCAGCAGCGAGCGGATGCCGGAGCAGTCGATGAACAGGTCGCCTTCGATGCAGGAGCCGTCGTTCAGCGTGACGCTGGCGATGCCACCCGTGGCCTCGTCCAGGCCGACCTTGACGATCTTGCCCTCGATGCGCTGGGCGCCCTGGCCCTCGGCGATGCGGCGCAGGAAGACGGCGTAGAGCGACGCGTCGAGGTGGTAGGCGTAGTTGATGCCCGCGTTGGGCAGGTGCGCGAAGCGGTTGTCCATCGCCGCGCGCAGCTCGAGGCAGTAGTCGCCGTAGGCGCTGGCCAGGCCGCGCGCACGCCCTTCGAGCCAGAAGTGCTGGAAGCCCGCCATCCAGTGCGGCTTGCCGGTCTTGCCGAAGGAGTGAAAGTAGTCTTCGTTGACGTTGCGCCAGTTCTCGAAGTTGATGCCCAGCTTGAATGTGGCCTGCGTGGCCGACATGAACTCGCGCTCGTCGATGTTGAGGATCTCGTGGAAGAAGTGCAGCGTCGGGATCGTGGCTTCGCCGACCCCGATGGTGCCGATCTCTTCTGACTCGATCAGCTTGATGTCGTAGAGCCGGCCGAGCGACTTGGCGAGGCCGGCCGCCACCATCCAGCCGGCGGTGCCGCCGCCGACGATGACGATGCGCCGCACGGGCTTGCGCGGGCCCGGCGAGGTGGTGGTTGCGTTGTTCATGCCCATGGCAGACAAGTCCTAGCGGTTGAGTCGGTTCAGGAGGATGGACCGCAGATGGCGCGCCCGGTCGGGCGTGATCGGGTCCAGCGCGCCCCGGGCGTGGGGCGGGATGTGGGCGACCGTGTCTTCACCGGCCGCGAAGACATAGTGGTCGAACAGTGCCCGCCAGGCCTGGCGCTGGGCGGGGGGCAGGTCACGCAGCGTGAGCAACGCGAGCATCAGCGTGCTCATGGGCGAATCCATGTAGGCCGGCGATTGCCGCCACCAGAAATTCACCAACGCGTTCACAGGGCCCAGCGCCTCCACCGTGTGCCACCACTGGCTGGGGATGAACACCGCATCGCCAGGCGCCAGCTCGGCCACCTGGGCATGCGCCAGCGCCTGCGCGAAGCGTGGAAAGCGCGCCAGGTCGGGCCGGGCGATGTCGACCAGGCTGATGGGCTGGCCGGCGGGCGTGAGGTCCAGCGGGCCGATGTAGAGGTTGTGCACCTGCTCGGGCGGAAACAGCGTGAACCGCCGCCGCCCCGCGACGACGCAGGCGATGTTGTCGGGCAGGTCGAAATGGGCGGCCACCCGCGCCCGGTTGCCAAGCCACAGGCTGACCAGCGGGTCGTGCAGCGACGGCCCCAGGTCGTTGGCCTGCCGCAGCCCGGGAAAGGAGCCGTCCAACTCGGTTGAGCCGAGGTACAAGGCCGGCGGGCGGTCTTCGTGCGCACGCCCGAGCAACTCGTCCAGCAAGGCGCCGAAGCGGCCGATCTCGCGCTGGTAGTTGAAGCCGGTCATGCCGGCGTTGTAGAAGAAGCGCCCGTCGATCTCGGGCGGCCCACGCCACAGGCCCACCTTGGTGTCGGCCCCGAACTCGCGCAGGTAGTCGCAGAACCGCTGGTCGGACTGCTGTGCCGCCTGCACCAGGGGCCAGTGCCGCACCAGGCCGCGCAGGATCACCGGCTCGGCGGCTTCCAGCAAGTCGGCCGGGAGCGCGCTGGGCGGCAGGCCCGTGCGCTCGCGCATGGGCATGACCACGGTCTAGGCCTCCCGCGCCAAATGCAGCCGGATCAGGTTGTGCAGGTTCGACATGGAGGCAACGGCCATGTAGATGGGCTGCAGGTAGTCCGCCTGGTGCAGCACGCCGATGGTGCTTGCGTCCAGCGCAGCCAGGCGCTCTTCGTGGATGGTGTGCAGGCCCACCAGCCGGCCATGCGAGCCGTCTGGGCGCTCCACGTCCAGCACGAAAGGCTCCAGCAGGTCATGGGCGACCAGCGCGTCGACGAACTCGGGCGTGGCCTGCAGCCCTTCGTGCAAAGCCTTCAGGATGGAATTGGCGCGCTCCAGGAACTCGGTGTTGCCGCCATGCGGCAGGAACACGGCCTCGCCCTCGGCGCCCTGGCTGATGCGGGGGCTGGCCATGTCCACCAGCATGCGGAGCTCGTCGTCGGCCACCCCGATCATGAAGGGCATGCGCTGCATGGACAGCGGCAGGTAGTGCGCGTTCCAGCCATCGGGCCCGAGGAACAGGTTCTCGCCGTCTTCGAGGCCGAACAGCACGATCGGCTGGAACCGGCCCTGCCCGTCGCGCTGGAACACGATGGGGTAGTGCGCCTGCAGGCTGCGGAACTCGTCGGGCGTCACCGGGGCCGACATGACGGCGTCTCCCCACTCGGCGCCGTGGCGCGTGATGATGCGCAGGTCTTTGTGCGTGATGTTGTTGAGCAGTTCGAGCTTTTGCATGGCGAAGGGGGCTCACGCCGCTGGCGCGCCCTGGGTACGGATGTGGTGGATGAGGTCGCGGTGCCGCGGCAGGCCGCCCATCATTCGGCGGGTGGCCATCGCGGCCTCCTTGAAACGGGCCTGCGCCTGGGCCAGCCGCTCGGCCCGGGGCGACGATGGCTCGGGCCGGAAGCCCATGCCGTAGAGCACGTACTGGTAGCTGGCGGACGGGAAGACCTCCTCGATGCGGAACAGGTCGCCGCGGTAAGGCGCCCGGTGCCGCCAGAGCTGCAGCAGCTCGCGCAGACGCTCGGGCAAGGTCTCCGTGCGTCGGTGGTCGCGCCAGTAGGCGGCATCGTCCCGGCGGCTCAGGGCGTAGTGGAGCTTCAGGAAGTCGATGATGCGCGACCAGCGGTAGCTGAAGGCGTCGTTGAAGTGCTTGGCGACCAGGTCCATGTCGGCGCGGGTCGCGGGCATTTCGTCGCGGATCATGGCCGCGGACAATTCCACCAGCGCCAGCGCCGAGGCCTCCAGCGGCTCGATGAAGCCGGACGAGAGGCCCACCGCCACGCAGTTGCGGTGCCAGAAGCGCTCGCGGTAACCGGGCGTGAAGCTGATGCGCCGCGGCGCCGGCAGGTCCTTCGGGCCGCCGGTGCGCTCGGCGTGGCGGCGCAAAGCGGCCTCCGCCGCGTCGGCACTGGTGTGCGCGCTCGAGTAGACCAGGCCCACGCCGCGCCGGCCGGGCAGGCCGATGTCCCAGGTCCAGCCCTCGGCTTGGGCCGTGGAAATGGTGACCGAGGCCAATGGCCCGTTGGCCTCGGCATAGGGCAACTGAAAGGCGAGGGCGTTGTCGTTGAACAGCACGTGACGCTGCGACTGCAGGCCCACGCCGAAATGCTGGCCCAGCAGCAGCGAAGGCAGGCCCGAGCAATCGATGAACAGATCGCCTTCCACGTCACCGTGGGTGCGGGTCTGCAGCGCGGCGATGTCGCCGTTGTCGTGCGAGCGCACCTGGACGACTTCGTCCTGCACATGGCGAACGCCCAGCTTCTCGACAGCGTGTCGGCGCAGCAGCAGGCCGATCTTGATCGCGTCGAAGTGGTAGCCGTAGTTGGCCACGGCAGCGAACTCGGGCGTCGTCGTCTGCTTTGGCGCCAGGGCCTCCTTGCACAAATGGGGCTGGGGGCTGACGCACTCGGCGAAGGGCAGGCCATGGCCTTCGTGCAGCCAGCCAGCGACCAGGTCGGCCTCGCCATGGCCGTGGGGCAGCGAAAAGGGGTGGTAGTAGCGGTCGCCCGCCGCGCCGGTCACCCAGCCGTCGAAGCGTGAGCCCTGCTTGAACGCGGCATCGCACTCGCGCACCAGGTCCGCCTCGCGCAGGCCGATGCGCTGCAGCGTGTCACGCATCGAGGGCCAGGTGCCTTCGCCCACGCCGATCGAGGGTGTGTCAGGCGATTCAACCAGGGTGATCCGAAGGGCGTCCGGGCCAGGCCCGCCATGCTCGACGGCCAGCAGCCCGGCGACGATCCATCCGGCGGACCCGCCCCCCAGCACCACGATGTGCCGCACTGCGCCCGATGTCATGGCCTGGCTCCGAACCCACAGAAAACGAACGGGCCAGGCGGCCGGCGGCTCGCAAGGTGTTCCAAGAAAAGCGACCCTTGAAAAAAAGAAAATCGGCCGAAGCGGTCGATTTCGAGTGTCGCTCATCGGTGTGGCCCACATGATCCGCGCCAACCCGTGGGCTGGCGCGGACCAGGTGGTGCCGCCGGTCAGAACCGGTACCGTGCGCCCAGCAGGTAGCGCGGGCCGGTTTGGATCACCGACACCAGTTGCTCCTTCGTCCGGCCGTGCTGGCGGACGACCCCGTCGTTCAGGTTGATGAAGTCAGCCTGCAGCGTCAGGTTGGCACCGATCTTGTAGCCCACCGACAGGTCGAACTGGCCATAGGGCTCGGTGTAGACCGGGTTGTTGCCCGCACCGTCCGTGGTCGATGCCAGGAACTCGTCGCGCCAGTTGTAGGCGCCGCGAATCGACCAGTCACCCGCCTCGTAGAAGCCCACCAGGTTGTACGAGTTGCCCACCCCGACCAGCGCAGACTGCGTGGCCGTGCTGTGGTTGTCGTACTTCAGGCCCGAGGTGACATAGGTGTAGTTCACGGCGACGCCGAAGCCGCTGTTGCCGAACAGGTGCTGCAGGTTCAGCTCGAAGCCCTTCAGCGTGTCGCCCTTTTCGTTCGACGGGGTGGTGATGTCGAACTGCAGCAAGGGGTCGTCCGGCTGGCCGACGATGCTGCCCTGCATTTCACCGGCCTGGTTGGTCACGCCAGAGTAGGTGACCCCCGGTTGCCCATCGAAGTTGGTGAAGATGTAGTTGCGCAGGCACTTGGGGTCGGTCTGCGCGCAGCCAGCGGCCACCGCGGCGTTGTAGTACTTGCCGCCGATCGGCGTGTGGATGCCACCCACCGGTTGCTTCACCGTGGACTTGCCGACGAAGTTGGTGATGTTCTTCTGGAACACCCCGCCTGAGACGTAGCTGGAGCGGGCGTAGTAGTACTCCAGCGAAGCGTCCAGGTTCTTCGACAGCAGGGGCTTCAGGTTGGGGTTGCCGGTCGAGCCGGTGCCGCCGCCGAAGTTGGCGGTCGTGTTGACTGACACGCCACCCGCCAGATCGGCCCACCCGGGCCGGCCGATGGTTTCACCGTAACTGGCACGCAGCTTCAGCTTCGAGGTCAGGTCGGCGTCCCAATCGATGCTGGGCAGGATGAAGTTGTATTTGCCCGTGCCGGAGCCGAACTGCTGGTCACCGGTGAGGATCGAAATCTCGTTGAGCGAGCCCCACTCCGTGCCGGTCAGCGACAACACCTGGGAAGACGATGCCACCGTGGTGGACTCGCTTCTCAGGCCGATGGAGATCTCCATCGGGATTTCCGTGTCGAAGGAATGATCGTACTGCACGTAGGCGCTTGTCGACTTCTCCACCGTGCGCAGGTCGTTGCCCTTGCTGAAGTCGTTGTAAGCCGAGAAGTAGGCCTCGGCCTCTTCGCGGGTCAGCGGGTCCGGGTGGCTGGCGGTGCCCTTCTGCATCGCGATTTCGATGGCGCGCTGGCGCACGGCGTTGAAATCGAAGACGAAGAAGTTCTGCACCAGCCGGGGGTCGTTGTGGCCGCTGACCTGGTTGAAGTACTTCGGCAGGTTGTCCATGGTGAACGCGCCGGCCGGGTAGTCGCCCTGCGCGCCCACGCCGCCCCAATCGGCGTTCAGGTGGTTGACGGACGCCGAGCGGTTCTTCACCTTGGTGCTGGACAGGCCGAAATTCAACTTGCCGTCGTCGCTGAGCTTGTAGCCGCCGCGGAACTGGCCCTGGTCAATGGTCTGCTCCGTCATCGCAGCGTCGAAGCGCGTGCCCGTGACCTGGATCTTGTTGGTGTCGAACACCGTGTCCGGCAGGCTCAGCACCGGCAGGTCGCTGCCGTAGTAGGCCGTGGCATTGCCCTGGCTGAACATGGCCGCGTCGATGACCGAATACGTCCCGAACGGACTGTTCGGCTTGGAGGTTGCGGTGGAGTGGTGGCCATCGAACTCCAGGCTCAACTCGTTCGAGACCTTCCAGCTTGCATTGAAGCCCGTGGAGCCGTTGCTGACCTTGTCGCCGTACTGCCCGCCATTCAAGGCGAGGTCATGGTTCTTGTCCGGGAAATAGGCCGAATAGGAGATCGGGCCGGACACCGGGCCGTTGGTCCATTCCGACGGGCCACCCTGGAAGTTGAACCACGAAGAGATTTCCTGGTTCTTCTTGCTGACCGCGTTCTCGGCCATGGTGTAGTCCAGCGTGAACTTGAGGTCCTTGCTGGGGGCGTATTGCATGACCAACTGCCCGTTGGTCCGCTCGCGCTGCAAGCCCGTGAGCGAATAGCGCAGTTCCACCGGCGTGGCGTACAGCGTGTTGCCGGTCGGCCGGTTGACGATGAGTTCGGAGCCCGGCTGCCCAGGCAGGGGCAGGGCGCCCCAGCCCGTGTCGCCCGCCAGGAAGGGGTGCCAGCCGTTCTGCGTGTACGCCTTGTTGGACCCCGAATTGCGCTTCGAGTAGCTGCCGCTGATGGACACGCCGAAGGTGCCGTCGGCGAACGTGTCGCTGTAGATGCCGGACACCTCGGGCGTGACGTCGCCGCCCTGGAAGCTGGCTGGCAGGCGGCCGTTCGACGTGTCGTAGTTGGCTTTGACGCCGATGCTGGCGATGCGCTCCTTGCTGTCGAGGGGGCGCGCCGTCCGGATGTTGATGGTGGCGCCAATGCCGCCCGCCGGCGCGCTCGCGCGGCTGGTCTTGTAGACCTCGAGCGCGGCGATCGAGTCGGTGGCCAGGTTGGAGAAGTCGAAGGCTCGTGACGAGGTGGGCGAGGCCCCACCCTCCGCACTGTTCAGAATGGCGCCTGGCATCTGGCGGCCGTTGAGCAGCACCATGTTGAAGCTCGGGCCGACGCCGCGCACCGTGATCTGCGAGCCTTCACCGCTTTGCGCGCGGTCGATCGAGACGCCCGCGATGCGCTGCATCGATTCGGCCAGGTTCGTGTCCGGGAACTTGCCGATGTCCTCCGACACGATGCCGTCAACCAGGCCGCGCGACTGCCGCTTCAGGTTCAGCGAGGTGTCGAGCGACTTGCGGATGCCGGTGACCACCACCGTCTCGGGCGCCTGCGCTTCAGGCTCGGCCGCGGTTTGCGCGCTGGCGGCCGTGGCGCAGAACAGCGCGGCCGCATAGGCGGTTGCCGCCATCGGGCTGAAGTTGACGGATTCTTCGCGTGCGCGGCGAGCAGCGCGGTGCTTCGGGTATTTCATGTGTCTCCTACAAAGGTCTTTTTTGAAACCGAGCAACGTGACCCCATCAACCGGACCTGTTCGAGCGGGGCACTTCCATGCATGGCGCTGGATGCTGCTGTGAGCGCTCCAACGGGCCGATTGGTGTTGGCGCGACGATGATGCAAGGGCATGACAGCGTTGTCAATTGAAAGTAAGACAACGTTTACCCTGAATCCGTGAAGGGCCGAGACATCAGCGCTTTCTCCAGGTGTTGCAAGCCAGAACGGCGTGCAATGGGATCCCTCGATGGCTTTACGATACTTAATGTGGCGGCCGAATTAACCAGGATTTACCCGGTGTCAAGGCTTGCTCAGGCAGCTCGGTCTGGCCGGCTGTGCGGTTGCGGGCCAGTCATCCTGCAAGGTCAGCCTGAGACGCGCGCGCAGGACCATGCCGGGGCTCAGCCAGCGTTGCCCCCAGGCCGCCGCCGTCAGTGCCGTCTGTGCCAAGGCGTTGTTCAAATGGCTCACCGGTTCCAGGCAGATGTAGTCGGCATCTGCTGGCGCGTAGATGACCAGGCGGCGCGAGAGGGCGCCGTCGGCCTTCATGTCCAGGCGCAATGCGGGCCATTGCAGTTGTGCAGCGCCCGTCCAGCCGTCGAACGCGTTGTCCGTGCCTATGAGCGACTCGGCGGGCTCGGCACGCCCACGGCGCAGGAACGGCGGTGCCGCGCCCGCTGATCCGTCCGGCAGCCCATCGCTGCCGGTCTGTTGGCAGGACCGCGCTTGCAGCGCCAGCCGCAGTTGGCTGCGCCGGGCAAAGGCCGGGTGCCAGCCCAGGCCGGCCGGCATCTGCCGGCGCCCCACGTTGCAAAGCGAGAGGTCGAGCTGCAGGGCCCGCTCGCCGAGCAAGCGCAGTCGTTGCCGCGCCACAAAAGGCCATGGCCAGCTTGCGTGTCCCGGCCAGTCCAGCCGCAGAGAGGCTTCTCGCCCTGCATGAAGGTCGACCACCCAGGGATGAAGCCAGCCGACGCCGTGGATGGGGTGAGCCAGCCCAGGCCAGTTCGGCGGCAGCGGCTCCGGCCGGGCCTGTGCCTGCACGGCGCGCAGGTGGCCGGCCGCGATGCGATTGCTGAACGGCAGCAGGGCGTAGTTCGCATACCGCAGCCGCTCGTCTGCGGTCAGCACGGACGAAGGGCAGGGCTGCAAGACCGGCTGCCAGGCACCGGTCGCATCGAGTGCGTCGGCGCCGAGCCAGGCTGCGCCTCGCGCCGGCGTCAATTGAAGCCGCCAGCGCGATCTTCGGCTGCCGAGGGAAAGGCTGGACGCCATGGACAAAGCAGAGGTTGTGACTGGTGCAGGCACCTGGGGCTCCCATCCGGGCAGACCCTGATGCAACCGCTGTCATTCCATCATTTAATGTGCGCGTCGAACAAACTATTTGCTGCTTCCCGGGCTGTCGTTTTCCCGGAGTTGGCACGGAGACAACGACCATGTCCGTCGCGCGCCGACACGTCTTGGCCGCCCCAATTGCCCTGGCCCTGCCAGCGTTTGGCGCCACTGCGCCCGCGCAGGCTGCAACGGCGCCGGCGGCGACCGCTGTCGATGCGGCACGCCTGGATCCCTCCATCGGGGCGGCGTTGGCCGGCCAGCTGTTGTTTGGCGCGGCGGTCACGCCGACGCAGTTGAAGAGCCCGGCCGTGGCGAACTTCATTCGCCATCACTTCCGGGTGCTCGTGGCCGAGAACGCCATGAAGCCCGAGTCGCTGTCGCCCGCCGCCGAAGGGCAGTACGCCTTCGGCCCGGCGGACGATCTCGTGAACTTCGGCCTGGCCAACGGCATGCGCGTGCGCGGCCACACCCTGGTCTGGCATTGGCAAACGGCGCCCTGGATGTTTCAGGAGCGCGGCCGCGAGGTCTCGCGCACCCGGTTGATCGAGCGGCTGGAACGCTACATCGCCGACGTTGTGGGGCACTTCAAAGGGCGCGTCTTCGCATGGGATGTCGTCAACGAGGCCTACGTGTTCGACGAGCCAGGCGTGGCGGTCGACGCCAATCACCTGCGCATGAGCGACTGGCGCCGCATCATCGGCCCGGAGTACATCGAGATCGCCTTCCGGGCGGCGGCCCGGGCCGACCCCGACGCGCTGCTGTTCTACAACGACTACGAGACCCAGCGACCGGAGAAGGTTGCCGCCATCTCGGCGATGGTCAAGGACTTCAAGGCGCGCGGCGTGAAGATCGACGGCGTCGGCCACCAGATGCACAGCGCCCTGCGCTGGCCGCATGCGAAGGACGTCGCCGCAGCCATCGACACGATCGCGCTGACCGGCGTGGCCCAGCACGTCACCGAGATGGACATCGCCCTCAACGACAAGCTGACCGGCACGTCGGTCACGGCCGCCACGCCCGAGCTTTTGGCCGCCCAGGCCCAGCGCTACCGCGAGCTGATGACCGTCTTCGTGGCCAGGCGCGACAAGGTTTCTGCCGTTCTCGTCTGGGGTGTTTCGGACGCCGACTCCTGGCTCACCACCTGGCCCACCAAACGCTTCGAGGCGCCGCTGCTGTTCGACGACCGCATGCAGGCCAAGCCCGCGTACTTCGCGGTGATGGACGTGGCGGCCCGCTGACCCTCTTTCCACGCCCAACGGCGGCGCCCGCCGCCCCTTTGATCAATTGCTGCTCGAGACCATTCCATGAGTTCCTACTTCGACGCCATCGCCCCGATCCGCTACGAGGGCCCCAACTCCACCAACCCGCTGGCCTACCGCTGGTACGACGAAAACCGGGTGGTGCTCGGCAAGACCATGAAGGAGCAGCTGCGTTTCGCCGTCTGCTACTGGCACAACTTCTGCTGGAATGGCTTCGACCCGTTCAGCCACACCGGCACCTTCGTGCGCCCCTGGTGGCAGATCACCGACGCGATGGCGGCCGCCAAGGCGAAGGCCGACGAGGCCTTCGCCTTCATCAGCAAGCTGGGCCTGCCCTTCTACTGTTTCCACGACCGTGACGTGGCGCCGGAAGGAGCGACGCCGCGCGAATCCGTCGAGAACCTCAAGGCCATGGTCGACGTGCTCGGGCGCAAACAGGCGGACACGGGCATCCAGTTGCTGTGGGGCACAGCCAATGCGTTCAGCCACCGGCGCTTCATGAGCGGGGCGGCAACCAACCCCGATGCCGAAACGTTTGCGTTGGCAGCCTTGCAGGTGCGCGAGGCCATGAATGCCACCAAGGCCCTGGGCGGCATCAACTATGTGCTGTGGGGTGGGCGCGAAGGCTACGAGACCCTGCTCAACACCGACCTCAAGCGCGAAGCCCAGCAGTTCGGGCGCTTCTTGCAGATGGTGGTCGAGTACAAGCACAAGATCGGCTTGCCCGGCTACGTGATGATCGAGCCCAAACCGCGCGAGCCCAGCAAGCATCAGTACGACTACGACGTGGCCACCGTCTACGGCATGCTGCAGCAGTGGGGGCTGGAGAAGGAGGTCAAGGTCAACATCGAGGCCAACCACGCCACCCTGGCCGGCCACAGCTTCGAGCATGAAATCGCACTGGCCAATGCGACCGGCCTGTTCGGCTCGATCGACATGAACCGCGGCGACATGCAGTGCGGCTGGGACACCGACCAATTCCCCAACAACATTCCGGAAACCGCGCTGGCGCTGTACTACATCCTGCAAGGTGGCGGCTTCACCCACGGCGGGCTGAACTTCGATGCCAAGGCACGACGACAGTCGCTGGACGCCGAGGACATGTTCCATGCGCACATCGGCGGCGTGGACGTGTGCGCCCGGGCCCTGCTGATGGCCGAGGCCATGATCCAGGACGGGGCGATGAGCCGCTTCGTCGAGCAGCGCTACAGCAGCTGGGCGGCCCCCTGGGCCCAGGATGTGCTGGCGGGCAAGAGCACGCTGGACAGCGTGGCCGACCATGCCTGGCAGCGCAACATCGACCAGCCGCCGGCCTCGGGCCGCCAGGAATTCCTGGAAAACTGGTGCAACCGCTTCGTCGCCTGATCTCACATGCATCGCATCTCAGCCCGAACCTGTGCCCTGGGGGGTACGACATGAGCGCCGTGATCCAGAACCCCGTGCTGCCGGGCTTCCACCCCGACCCGTCGATCTGCCGGGTCGGCGATGACTACTACCTGGCCACCTCCACCTTCGAGTGGTGGCCGGCGGTGCGCATCCACCATTCGCGCGACCTGGTGAACTGGCGCCACCACAGCTATGCGCTGACGCGGCGCAGCCAGCTCGACTTGATCGGCCACCCGGACTCCTGCGGCATCTGGGCCCCTTGCCTGTCCCACGCCCACGGCCAGTTCTGGCTCATCTTCACCGACGTGCGCAGCATGTACGGCGCCTACAAGGACGCGCACAACTACCTGGTGACCGCGCCCAGCATCGACGGCCCCTGGAGCGAGCCCATCTACCTGAACAGCTCGGGTTTCGATCCCAGCTTGTTTCATGACGAGGACGGGCGCACTTGGCTGCTCAACCAGCAATGGCTGCACCACCCCGGTCAGCACAACTTCAACGGTATCCTGCTGCAGGAATTCGACCGCGCAGCGGGCCGGCTGGTCGGGCCGGTGAAGAACATCTACCGTGGCACCGAGCTCGGCGTGGTCGAGGGGCCGCACCTGTACCGCCGCAATGGGTGGTACTTCCTGCTGACGGCCGAGGGCGGCACCTTCTACGAACACGCCGTCACCTTGGCGCGCTCGCGCCAGATCGATGGCCCTTACGAAACTCTGCCCGGCAACCCGCTGCTCACCGCCCACCGGCGCCGCACCGATGGCCTGCAGCGCGCCGGCCACGCCAGCCTGGTGCAGACTGCCGAAGGCGACTGGTGGCTGGCGCATCTGTGCGGCCGGCCGCTCGAATGGAGCGGCCCCAACGCAGGCCGGCAATCGCCCGAGCAGGGCTACGAGGGCCTGCATTGCCCATTGGGCCGCGAGACCGCCTTGCAGCCCGTGACCTGGCGGGACGACGATTGGCCGGAGATCCACGCCGGCAGCAACACGCCACGCAGCCAGGTGGCGGCGCCCGCCCTGCCGCCCCATCCCTTCGCTGCCGAGCCCGCGCGCGACGACTTCGATTCGCCCGTGCTCAACCCGCACCTCAATGCCCTGCGCCTGCCCTTCGACGAGAGCTGGATCTCGCTCACCGAACGCCCTGGCCACCTGCGGCTGAAGGGGCGCGAGTCGCTGATGAGCCTGTTCTCGCAGAGCCTGGTGGCGCGCCGCCAGCAGCACTTCAACTGCCAGGTCGAGACACGTCTGGCGTTCGAGCCCGAGAGCTTCCACCAGATGGCGGGCCTGGTGGCCTACTACAACACCGGCAACCACGCCTACCTGAACGTGAGCCGCAGCCTGGACGGCGACGCACGGCTGCTGCGCTTGTACGTCAACCGCGACGGCGCGCTCAGCGAGCCTGCGGCCGCCGTCGAGCTGGCGCCCGGGCCGGTGGACCTGGGTGTCGAGTTCCGCCACCAGCACTTCCGGTTCTTCTATGCGCAGGCCGGTGCGGACTGGCGCTACATCGGCCCGGCGCTGGACGCGGCGATGCTCAGCGACGAGGCCGTGACCCGTTTCGTGGGCGGGTACGCCCGGGCCTTCGGCTTCACTGGCAACTTCATCGGCCTGGCCTGCCAGGATCTGGCCGGGACCCGCCGACACGCCGACTTCGACCACTTCAGCTACGCGCCGCTGGACGACTGAGGCCCGGCGCCGGGGCCGTTGAACGATCGAACCGCCGACGGGGTCGGCTTTCAAAAAAAACATCAACCCGCTGCATGCGCAGGAGACAAATGGGCCAGCCCCTTTCTTTCATCGAAAAAGCAGGCTACAGCGCGGGCGACGCGGCGGCCAACCTGGTCTTCATGACCATGGTCTTGTTCCAGCTGAACTTCTACACCGACGTGTTCGGGCTCAGCGCCGGCGCAGCGGCGGCCATCCTGCTGTGGCCGCGCCTGTGGGACGCGGTGTTCGACCCCGTCATGGGCGTGCTGGCCGACCGGACCGAGACGCGTTGGGGCAAGTTCCGCCCCTGGGTGCTGTGGACCTCGGTGCCCTGGGCCGTGGTCATGGTGCTGGCCTACACGACCCCCGACAAGAGCTGGGGCTGGAGCACCGGCATGCTGGTCGCCTACGCCGGCATCACCAACACCTTGCTGATGACGCTGTACTCGATGAACAACATGCCGTACTCGGCCTTGGGCGGCGTGATGACCGGTGACCTGAACGAGCGCACCAAGCTCAATGCCTACCGCTTCGTGTCCGTCAATGTCGCGCAGTTCATCGTCGGCGGCTTCACGCTGCCGCTGGTCGCCAAGTTCGCCCAGGGGCACGATCGGGCACATGGCTGGCAGGTGACGATGACGATCTGGGCCGCGGCCTGCCTGGTGCTGTTCCTGGTCACCTTCCTGACCACCCGCGAGCGCATCAAGCCGGTGGCGCAGGTCCGGTCTTCACCCCGGCAGGACTTCGCCGATCTGCTCAAGAACGGCCCGTGGATTGCCCTCTTCGCCTACACGCTGTTCCACTTCGCGATGTTGGCCCTGCGCGGCGGTGCCCACTACAACTACTACCACCACTACGCCGACAAGGCCGCCATGTTCGACTTCGTCGAGGCGCTCGGCCTGACGACAGCCAACCCCACGGTGTCCGACAGCCTGGCCGACACCCTGGGCTACATCGTGCATGGCACGCGCGACAGCATCGCCAATTCGAACGTGGCCGACGTGTTCAACAGCATCGTCAACATGATCGGCTTCGGCACCACCATCGTTGTCATCATGCTGTCGTCCGGGCTGGCGGCACGCTACGGCAAACGCAGCGTGGCCATCGTCTGCTTCGGGCTGGCGGCGATCAATGCGTTCGCCCTCTACCTGCTGCCGCCCACCGCCGTCTGGGGCATGGCGGCGCTCGCCGCCACAGGCTCGCTGGTCTATGCCCCCACCTGCGCCGTCATGTGGGCCATGTATGCCGACGCGGCCGACTACTCCGAGTGGCAGACCGGGCGTCGCTTCACCGGCATGGTGTTCGCCACCATCGGCTTCGCGCTGAAGACCGGCCTGGCGCTCGGCTCGGCCAGCCTGCTGTGGCTGCTGGCGAGCTTCTACGACTACGACACCCGCTTTCCTGATGCAGCCAACGCGATCGCGGGCTATCGCGCTGCGTCCAGCATCGTGGTGGGCCTGCTGTTCGCCGCCTGCACGCTGTGCCTGGTCGCCAACAAGCTGACCAAACAGAGCACGCTGCAGATGGCCGATGAACTGGCGCGTCGCCGTCGCGAAGCAGGCGTCGCCGCCGCGTGAGGAGCATGGGGCAAACGCCCCGCCGGCGGCCCCCGCAGGTCGCAGATACTTTGCACGTCTGACAAACAAGGCCAATCTACCCACATGAGTGCCAGCAAACGGACGGCGAGCGAGCCTCCGCGTGATTCCGATCAAGCCGAGTTGCCGGCGGCCCGGCCGCCCATCACGGGCGACCAGCACCTGGTCAAGCACATGAACCGCGTGGCCCTGCTGCGCTTGATGCGCGAGGAAGACGGCATCTCGCGGGCGAATCTCGCCGACCGCAGCGGCCTCACGCGCTCCACGGTGAGCATGCTCACCAAGGAGTTGATCGAGCAAGGTTGGTTGGTCGAAGAGAGCGCCATGGCCACCGGGGCGCTGGGCCGGCGGCCGACGCCCTTGCGCCTGGATGGCCGCAAGCTGACGCTGATCGGCGCCGAGCTCACGCCGGACGCCTTGCGGGTGGTGGCCACGTCGATCCGCGGCGAGGTGCAGGAGGTCAAGCACGCCGCGCTGCGCCAGCTCGATCCGCAGGGTGCCTGCCATCAATTGGTCGAGATGGTCACCGTGCTGGCCAGGCGGGTGGTCCGGTCGGGACACCAGGTGCTGGGCATCGGGGTGGGCTTGCCCGGCGCCGTGGAGCCGAACACCGGCCTGCTCCAGTTCGCCCCCAACATCGGCTGGCGCCGCGTCCCCGTTGGCGCCAGCCTGCGGGCGGAGCTGCAGGCGGCGGGCCTGGGCTATGTGCCGGTGTTCTGCCAGAACGAGGCTGACCTGGCCGCGATCGGCGAAGCCGAGTTCGGCCCGCGCCCGCCGGACAATCCGCTGGTCTACATCTCCTGCGGGGTGGGCGTGGGCTCCGGCATCGTGCTGGACGACAACCTCTTCACCGGTGCCACCGGCGCCGGCGGCGAAATCGGCCACACCACGCTGCACGTGGACGGCCGGCCCTGCTCCTGCGGCCGCCTGGGCTGCGCCGAGGCCTATGTGGGTCTGCGGGCCATCGCCAGCGAGGCGGGCCTGCTGCGGCCCGACGGCGGTGTGGACTACCCTGGCCTGCGCCGGCTCATGCGCGCCCGCGACCCGGCCACGCACGCCGCGTTCGAGTCGGCCGGCACCAACCTCGGGGTGGTGCTGCAGAACGTCTGGACCACGTTCGACCCCAAGGCCATCGTGCTGGGCGGCGAGGCGGTGGCGATCGGTGGCGATGCCTTCGTCCAGCCGGCCCTGCGGGTGCTGGCCGGCTACGCGGACCGGGCCGGCGTGCCGGCGCCCGCGGTGCGGGTCGCGCGTTTTACCGAGCTGGCGGCCGCGGTGGGTGGAGCGGCCTACGCCTTGTATTCGCTGTTGCACCCCTACATGCCATTGCAGCAAGGCGGCGTGACGGCGTCGAGGGGCTGAGCGCTGCGCGTGCGCTGTGCGCCAGGAAGGCTGTGGCACAGTGCGGGGCCTCAGCCCATCGCCCAACCATGGCCAGCCACCGCCCGTGAGTAACCGCACACCGTCGTCTGCCCCCACCATCGTCGACGTGGCCCGCGAGGCCGGGGTGTCGATCAAGACCGTGTCGCGCGTGGTCAACCGCGAGCCTGGCGTGCACGAGCAGACGCGCGAGCAGGTGTTGGCCGTGGTCGCGCGGCTGAACTACCGGCCCAAGCAGTCCGCCCGCAGCCTGGCCGGCGCGCGCAGCTTCCTGATCGGGCTGATGTACTACGACCCCAGCGCGGCCTTCGTCGGCGGGGTCCAGAAGGGGGCGGCCGTGCGCTGCCGCGAGGCGGGCTACCACCTGGTGGTCGAGTCGCTGGAGAACGACGCGGCGGACATTGGCACCCAGGTGGACCGCATGGTCTCCGCCCTGCGCCCAGACGGCATGATCCTCACCCCGCCTTTGTGCGACAACCCCAAGGTACTGCGCGCCCTGGCAGACAGTGGCACGCCCGTGGTGCTGATCTCGCCCGGCGAGCACGACCCGACGCTGGCCACGGTGCGCATGGACGATGTCCATGCCGCCGAGGAAGTGACCCACCTGCTGATCAGCCTGGGCCATGAGCGCATCGCCTTCATCAAGGGGGCACCGGACCAGGCCGCCTCGGCGCTGCGCTACCAGGGCTTTCGCCAGGCGATGGCAGCGCATGGCCTGACGATGGAAGACGAGCTGGTGTACCAGGGCGACTTCACTTTCCCCAGTGGCGTCGCTGGCGCGCACCAGTTGCTCAGCCGCCTCGTTCGCCCGACAGCCGTCTTCGCCAGCAACGACGACATGGCGCTGGGCGTGCTGGCGGCGGCGCATCGGCTGGGCTTGGCGGTGCCTGCCGAGCTGTCCGTGGTCGGTTTCGACGACTCGCAGGCAGCCACGCTGGTCTTCCCACCGCTGACCACCGTTCGCCAGCCGATCGAGGACATGGCGCGCATGGCCGTGGACCTGCTGGTGGCGCCGCCGGCGGACGGGGCCGTCAACCGCGTGCTGATGCACGAACTGGTGGTGCGCGACTCGACCGCTGCCCCGTCCGGGCGCGCACGCCGCGCCCGTTCCAAGGCGCGCTGAAGCGCCCCTCGTTCACTCGCACCGAGGGCATCGGGAAGACCCGAGGTTGACCATGAATGACAACGCTGTCATGCTTCGATTCATGCGCAGAAACAACGTTGTCATGCTTCGCAACAGGTGGTGAAGCGCGGGCAGCTGGCTGAAGGTCGTCGTGACCTGAATCCCGGGCTCCGCTTGAAGCCTGTTCGACAACCGCCACGCACTTCGGCGCCAAGATGGGCAGTGCCCTCCGGGGCCCATCGTCAGCGGCTGGCCTGGGGACACGAGGCCGGCTGAACACTCCTGAACGCCGAACATTCCCCCGGCGCGTGCTGCTGCCTTCACTTCGCGTGCAGCAGGCGCCGGGTTCTTTTTGATCGACGCTTTTTCGAGAACGCGGATGACGCCCCACCTGATCAGGACGTTCGCACTGGCCCTCGCGGTGGCGGGCGGCCCTGCCGCGTGGGCTGCAGGCAAGACGGTGCTCACCGTCGCCACCTTCCCCGACCTGGATCGGGCCGCCAAGGCCGCCGCCTCCGCCTTCCAGCAGCAGCACCCGGGCATCGAGCTGAAGATCGTCTCGCTGCAATACGCCGACCACCACACCGCGATGACCACCGCGCTGGCCACCGGCTCAGGGCTGCCGGACGTGATGGCGCTGGACTTCCGCTTCATCGGCAAGTTCGCCGACAGCAGCGGGCTGGAAGACCTGAACGCCGCGCCCTACAACGCCCAGGCGCTGCGGCCGCTGTTCGTCAAGTACACCTTCGCCCAGGCCACCGGCAGCAAGGGCAACCTCGCAGCGATGCCGGCTGACATCGGCCCCGGCACGCTGCTGTACCGCAAGGACCTGGCGGACCAGGCCGGCGTGAGCGAGGCCGAGCTGACCAAAAGCTGGGACAGCTACCTGGCCGCCGGCAAGAAGATCAAGGCCAAGACCGGTGCCTTCTTGCTGGCCGACGCCGCCGACCTGCGCGACATCGTGCTGCGCAGCGGGCTGAAGGACGGCGAGGGTCTGTACTTCGATGCGCAAGGCCAGGTGCTGGTCGACAGCCCGCGCTTCCAGCGCGCCTTCGAGCTCGGCCGCCAAGCCCGGCAGGCGGGGCTGGACGCCCAGGCCACCGGCTGGTCCAACGACTGGGTGGCGGGCCTGCAGCGCGGCCGCATCGCCAGCCTGCTGACGGGCGCCTGGCTGGCCGGACACCTGAAGAACTGGGTTGCGCCGGACACGGCTGGCAAGTGGCGCTCGGCCGTGCTGCCGGGCGGGCAGCCGGCCAGCTACGGCGGCTCGTTCTACGCCATCCCGAAAAAAGCGGCGCACCCGGCCGAGGCCTGGGACTTCATCCGCTTCATGACCACGCGCAAGGACACCCAGTTGCAGTCGCTGAAGACGCTGGACACCTTCCCGGCGCTGATCGAGGCGCAGGCCGACCCGGTGGTGGACGAGCCCATGCCCTTCCTGGGCGGGCAGCCAGCGCGCCGGCTGTGGCGCGAGACCGCGGCCCAGGTGCCCGCCATCCGGGTGAGCAAGCACGACGCCATGGCCACCGAGGTGATCCGCGACGAGTTCGAGAAGGTCGTCTCCGAGGGCAAGGCCATCCCCGCTGCGCTGGCCGATGCACGGGCGCTGATCGAGCGGCGCAGCCGCCGCTGAAGGACGCCGCAGAGATGCGCCACCGCCGCCGCCCCTGGACGTCGAAGACGGTGGCGCCCTATGTCTTCATCGCGCCGTTCTTCGTGCTCTTCGCGGTCTTCGGCGTGTTCCCGCTGCTGTTCTCGGTATGGCTCTCGCTGCACCAGTGGGACCCGGCCGAGGGCCTGGCCGCCATGCGCTGGGTGGGCCTTGAAAACTATGCCTTCGCGCTCGGCGACCCGTGGTTCCACCGCTCGCTCTACAACACCCTGTGGTTCGCGATCGTGTCGGGCGTGCCTCAGCACCTGGTGGCGCTGCCCCTGGCGTATTTCATCCAGCGCCGACTGAAGCGCAGCCGCAACGCGGTGGTCGGGGCTTACTTCGTGCCCTACATCACCTCCAGCGTGGCGATTGCGCTGATCTTCAGCACGCTGCTTTCCAAGGACTACGGTGTCATCAACGCCGCCCTGGGGCTGCAGATCGACTGGCTCGGCGACGCCGCCTGGGCCCGGCCGGCGGTGGCCTTCGTGGTCTTCTGGCGCTACCTCGGCTGGAACCTGGTGCTGTACCTGTCGGCGCTGCAGGTGATCGACCAGGACTTGTACGAGGCCGCCACGCTGGACGGCGCCAACGCCTGGCAGCAGTTCCGCCATGTCACGCTGCCGCTGCTCAAGCCCATGGTGTTTTTCGCCGTCACGCTGACCCTCATCGGCAACCTGCAGCTGTTCGAAGAGCCCTTCATCCTCGTCGAGCCGGAGAAAGGTGTCAGCAAGTCGGTGATGACCAGCGCGATCTTCATGTACCGCCTGGCCTTCAACGAGGGCGACTTCGGCACCGCCTCGGCCGTGTCCTGGCTGCTGTTCCTGGTCATCGGCGGGCTCACCTGGCTCAACAGCCGCCTGTTCCGGCTGATGGGCGGCGGCAGCATGGGGGGCGAGCATGCGGCGCGCTGAGCCTGTGCGCCGCGCTGCCGGCGGGCCGGCGGGGCCGCTGGCGTGGCTGCCCGTGGGGGCGGGCGCGCTGCTGCTGGTCGCGCCTTTCTGGTTCACCTTCGTCTTCGCCACGCACGAGCGGACGGCCATCTTCAGCTCGCCGCCGCCGCTCTGGTTCGGCGCGGCGCTGCTGTCCAACATCGACCTGCTGCAGCAGCGGCTGCCGTTCTGGCACAACCTGGGCCTGAGCCTGTACGTGGCGGGCATGACCACGGCGCTGAACCTGGTGCTGTGCGCGCTGGCCGGCTACGGCTTCGCCACCTACGAATTCCGCTTCAAGAAGCCGCTGTTCGCCGTGGTGCTGGGCTCGATGATGCTGCCCGCGTTCCTGAACATGATCCCGAGCTTCATGGTAATGGACGCGCTGGGCTGGATCGACCAGCCGCGGGCCCTGTACGTGCCCGCCGCGGCTGGCGCGATGGGCATCTTCATGATGCGGCAGTACATCGGTTCGGCCATTCCGCGCGATCTGATCGACGCCGCTCGGCTGGATGGCTGCAGCGAGTTCCGCATCTTCTGGAGCGTGGTGCTGCCCCTGCTCGGCCCGGCGCTGGGCACCCTGGGGCTGATCAGCTTCATCGCTTCGTGGAACAACTTCACCGCGCCTCTGGTGGTGATGCGCAGCGTCGAGCACTACACCTTGCCGCTGGCCCTGCGCTCGATGCAGAGCCCCAACGACACCGAGTGGGGTGCGCTGATGGCCGGCAGCGCCATCGCGATGCTGCCGCTGCTGGTGGCCTTCTTCTTCAGCGCGCGGCGGCTCGTCGCGGGCTTGACCGCGGGGGCCGTGCGCGGCTGACCGTCCTTCCACTTCGTCCAAACGATTCACCATGAGCCTGCACGACAACCACGCCACGCTGCGCGCCGCCTTCCGCCCCGACTTCGTCTGGGGCTCGGCCACCAGTGCCGCCCAGATCGAAGGTGCCGGTGCCGAAGACGGCAAGGGCCCATCGATCTGGGACCGCTTCTGCGCCGAGCCCGGCCGCATCAACGACGGCTCCGACATCCTGGTCGCCTGCGACCACTACCACCGCTTTCGCGACGACGTGGCGCTGATGCGCTGGCTGGGCCTGAAGGCCTACCGTTTCTCGTTCGCCTGGCCGCGCGTGCAGCCGCTGGGGCAGGGGGCCTGGAACGAGAAGGGCTTCGCCTTCTACGACCAGCTGATCGACTGCCTGCTCGAAGCCGGCATCGCCCCGCACGCCACGCTCTACCACTGGGACCTGCCGGCCGCGCTGCAAGAGGGCCTGGGCGGCTGGCCGTCGCGCGAGATCGTGCCCCGCTTCGTCGACTACGCCGCCGAGGTGGCACGCCGCTTCGGCGACCGCCTGGCCAGCATCGCCACGCTGAACGAGCCGTGGTGCGTGGCCACGCTGGGCTACGAGACCGCGCAGTTCGCGCCGGGCCACACCAGCCGGGCCGAGGCGGCCCAGACCTCGCACCACCTGCTGCTGGCCCATGGCCGCGCGATCCAGGCCATGCGCGCGGTGACGAAGGCGCCGCTGGGCGTGGTGCTTAACCACACGCCGGCCTTCCCCGCCACGCCGACCGAGGCCGACCGCCGCGCCGCGCGGCTCGACGACGGCCTGAACGTGCGCTGGTACATGGACCCGATCTTCCGCGCCCAGTACCCTGCCGACGTGTGGGCACACCTGGGCGCCGACGCGCCGCGCACCGAGCCCGGCGACCTGGCCGAGATCGCCCAGCCGCTGGACTTCCTGGGGGTGAACTTCTACACCCGCGGCTTCATCAGCACCCAGCAGCCGGCCGTGCCTGCACCGGGGCCGCACGGCTTCACCGACATGGGCTGGGAGATCTACCCCCAGGCGCTGACCCAGCACCTGCTGCGCATCACCCGCGAGTACTCGCCGCCGCCGATCTACATCACCGAGAACGGCATGGCCAACGCCGACCAGGTGCAGCCCGACGGCCGCGTGGCGGACCCGGAACGCGTGGCCTACCTGCGCGAGCACCTGGCCGCGCTGGCCAGCGCCATCGAGCTGGGCGCCGACGTGCGCGGCTACTTCTACTGGAGCCTGCTCGACAACTTCGAGTGGAACTCGGGCTACACCAAGCGCTTCGGCCTGTTCCGGGTCGACTACGCCACCCAGGCGCGCACGCCCAAGGACAGCGCGCATTGGTACCGCGACTTCATCCGGGGCTGAGCTTCACTTCGACGACGGGTCGATCGCGCGGTCGATGGCCCGCTCGCGCAGGCGGTCATCGGGGCGCATGTCCAGCGCGTCCTTCAGTGTCTTCGGGCGGTCGGCGCCTGGCTTCGCCGGTGGCGGCGACGGGTTGGCAGCGCCGCCGCCCTGACCCGGAACGACAGTGAACTTGCTGCCAGAGACAGGCTTCTCCTTGAAGCCCGGCGGGCATTCCCGGTCGGTGTAGTTGACCTCGCTGCCGCGCAGGCACTTGCGCATCACGCCACGGGGCAGCG
Organism: Burkholderiaceae bacterium; assembly: GCA_044226465.1. Lineage (GTDB taxonomy): Bacteria > Pseudomonadota > Gammaproteobacteria > Burkholderiales > Burkholderiaceae_C > Ideonella. The sequence goes on from JBGAGZ010000025.1 coordinate 30,549, forward strand.
GCGCCGGGGCCGCGGCCGCGTCGGCCTCGGGCGGCGGCGGCGTGGTGTCGCGCACCGTGCCGTTGTCGAAGACGATGGGCTTGGCGGGTTCGGGGGGCGGGCTGAAGAACTCTTTCAACTCGTCGCGGTGACGCCAGGCAACGAGGGCGACCACGAGGGCGACGGCTGGCCAGAGCCAGGTGCGGCGGTAGAACCACATGCGTGAAACCAGAAAAGGCAAAGGGATGGGAATGGCACGCACCGGTACCGCTTGTCGGTGCGCACCGCGAGGCCGGGCCCGCAGGCCCGGAGGCTGTCAGTCCTTGACGGCCGACATCGTGCGGTTGACCCGCAGCGCCAGCAGCGTGCACACCGCCGCCGACAGCAGGTAGACACTCACCGCCACCAGCCCGAAGCGGGCCGACAGGCCCAGCGCGACCAGCGGCGCGAAGGCGGCGCCCACCAGCCAGGCCAGGTCGGCCGTCAGCGCGGCGCCGGTGTAGCGGAAGTGGGGCAGGAAGTTCGAGGTCACCGAGCCGGCGGCCTGGCCGTAGGACAGGCCCAGCAGCACGAAGCCGGTCAGGATGAACACGTCTTCACCCGCGATGCCGCCGCCCAGCAGCAGCGGGGCGACCAGGCTGAACGCGGCGATCAGCGCCGCCAGGACGCCCAGCGTGCGGCGGCGGCCAAAGCGGTCGGCCACCCAGCCGGACAGCGGCATCGCGCCGGCGGCCAGCACGGCGCCGATCAGCTCGACCGCCATGAACTGGCCGACCGACTGCTCGGAGTACAGCATGATCCACGACAGCGGGAACACCGTGACCAGGTGGAACAGCGCATAGCTGGCCAGCGCCGCGAAGGCGCCGATGAACACGTTGTGGCCCTGCTGCACGAACAGCTCGTCCACGTCGCACGGGTCCAGCTCGTGCAGGTCCATCTGCTGCTCGTACTCGTGCGTCATCACCAGGCGCAAACGGGCGAACAGGGCGACCACGTTGATCGCGAAGGCCGCGAAGAACGGGAAGCGCCAGCCCCAGGTCAGGAAGTCGTCGGCCGACAGGTTGCCCCACAGGTAGGCGAACAGGCCGCAGGCGACGAAGAAGCCCAGGGGCGCGCCGAGCTGGCCCAGCATCGCGTACCACCCGCGCCGCCTCTCGGGAGCGTTCAGCGCCAGCAGCGAGGGCAGGCCGTCCCACGAGCCCCCCAGGGCCAGGCCCTGGCCGACACGGCAAAGCATCAGCAGCGCGATGGCCAGCGATCCGGCCTGCTCGTAGCCCGGCAGCAAGGCCATCACCACCGTCGAGCTGCCCAGCAGGAACAGGGCCACGGTCAGCTTGGTGCCGCGGCCGAACTGGCGCTGGATGCGCATGCCCACCAGCGTGCCCACCGGCCGCACCACGAAGGCCACGGCGAACAGCGCGAAGGCGTACAGCAGGCCCTGCAGCCTGTCGGCGAAGGGGAAAAACACCGCCGGAAAGACCAGCACCGAGGCGATGCCGTAGACGAAGAAGTCGAAGTACTCGGACGCCCGGCCGATGACGACGCCGACGGCGATGTCGCCCGGCGCCACGCTGGCGTCGCCGTCTGTGGCCTGCCGGCGCGGGCTCGGCAAGGGGTGGGGCAGGGTGGCCTGTGTGGCAGAGGTCATGGTTTGCGCCTGGGCAAGGAGGGGATGGGACAAATTGTCCAATCGTTGATTACGGTCAACCGAGATAGATTCCGTCCGCGCCGCGCAACTGGCGTTTTCCCGCGCGCTCGCAAACCCTGATGAACCTGCTCCGCTTGATTTCCAGCATACCCGCCCGGCTGGGGGTGATCGCCTCGGTGCTTTGCCTGAGTGGCTGCGACACCGTCGTCATGAAGCCGCATGGCGACATCGCCGCCCAGCAGGCCCAGCTCATCATCACCTCGACGCTGCTGATGCTGCTGATCATCGTACCGGTGATCGGGTTGACCCTGTTCTTCGCCTGGCGTTACCGGCAGTCGAACGAGGCCGCCCCCTACACGCCCGAGTGGGACCACTCCACCAAGCTGGAACTGCTGATCTGGGGTGCGCCGCTGCTGATCATCATCGCGCTGGGTGCGATCACCTGGATCAGCACCCACAAGCTCGACCCCTACCGCCCGCTGGACCGCATTGATGCCGAGCGCCCGGTGGTCGCCGGCGTGAAGCCACTGGTGGTGCAGGTGGTGGCCATGGATTGGAAGTGGCTCTTCGTCTACCCCGAGCAGGGCATCGCCACGGTCAACGAGCTGGCCGCGCCGGTGGACCGGCCGATCGAGTTCCAGCTCACCGCGTCGAGCGTGATGAACGCCTTCTACGTGCCCGAGCTGGCCGGCATGGTCTACGCGATGCCGGGCATGCAGACCAAGCTCAATGCGGTGATCAACCGGGCGGGCAGCTACGACGGCTTCTCGGCCAACTACAGCGGCGCCGGCTTCTCGCAGATGCGCTTCAAGTTCCTGGGCCTGGCCGATGCCGACTTCGCCCACTGGGTCGACAGCAACCGTGCCGCAGGCACCACGCTCGACCGCGCTGCGTACCTGGCGCTCGAGCAACCCAGCCAGCGCGAGCCGGTGCGCCGCTATGGCCGGGTGGAGCCGGGCCTGTACGGCGCCGCGCTCAACCGCTGCGTGGACGGCGCCAAGATGTGCCTGCACCAGATGATGGCCATCGACGCCGCCGGCGGCGCCGGCAAGCCCGGCGTGGCCAGCCTGACGCGCCAACCCTGGCGGCGCGAGGACGGCAGCGCCGCCGAGCGCACCGTCGTCGCTGCGCTGTGCACCCCGGCCAACCCGACCGGCAACGCGGCCGCGCAACCCTGATCCCTGCACCATGTCCACCGACCTGAGCTCCCTGATCCTCGGCCGCCTGAGCCTCGAGGCCATCCCCTACCACGAGCCCATCCTCGTGGCCACCTTCGCCATGGTGGCGCTCGGTGGCCTGGGCGTGCTGGCGCTGCTGAGCAAGTTCCGCCTGTGGGGCCCCTTGTGGCGCGACTGGGTCTGCAGCATCGACCACAAGAAGATCGGCATCATGTACATCGCGCTGGGCATCGTGATGCTGCTGCGCGGCTTCGCCGATGCGCTGATGATGCGGGCCCAGCAGGCCGTGGCCTTCGGCGACGCGGCCGGCTTCCTGCCGCCGCACCACTACGACCAGGTGTTCACGGCGCACGGCGTGATCATGATCTTCTTCGTCGCCATGCCGCTGGTCACGGGCTTCATGAACTACGTGGTGCCGCTGCAGATCGGCGCGCGCGACGTGGCCTTCCCGTTCCTGAACAACTTCAGCTTCTGGATGACCACCGGCGGCGCCATCCTCGTGATGATCTCGCTGTTCATCGGCGAGTTCGCCCGCACCGGCTGGCTGGCCTACCCGCCGCTGTCCGGTCTGCTGGCCAGCCCCGATGTGGGGGTGGACTACTACCTCTGGTCCTTGCAGGTGGCCGGCATCGGCACCACGCTGTCGGGCATCAACTTGATCGCCACCATCATCAAGATGCGCGCACCGGGCATGACGATGATGAAGATGCCGGTCTTCACCTGGACGTCGCTGTGCACCAATGTGCTGATCGTCGCGACCTTCCCGGTGCTGGCCGCCGCGCTGGCGCTGCTGACGGCCGACCGCTATCTCGGCACCGCGTTCTTCACGAACGACCTCGGCGGCAACGCGATGCTCTACGTGAACCTGATCTGGATCTGGGGCCACCCCGAGGTCTACATCCTGGTGCTGCCGGTGTTCGGCATCTTCTCGGAGGTGGTCGCCACGTTCAGCCAGAAGCGGCTGTTCGGCTACGCGTCCATGGTCTATGCCACCGTGGTGATCACCATCCTGTCGTACCTGGTGTGGCTGCACCACTTCTTCACGATGGGCTCGGGCGCGAGCGTGAACTCGTTCTTCGGCATCACGACGATGATCATCTCGATCCCCACCGGGGCCAAGATCTTCAACTGGCTGTTCACCATGTACCGCGGGCGCATCAAGTTCGAGGTGCCGATGCTGTGGACGGTGGGCTTCATCGTCACCTTCGCCATCGGCGGCATGACCGGCGTGCTGCTGGCCGTGCCCGCGGCCGACTTCGTGCTGCACAACAGCCTGTTCCTGATCGCGCACTTCCACAACGTGATCATCGGCGGCGTGGTGTTCGGCATCTTCGCCGGCATCAACTACTGGTTCCCCAAGGCCTTCGGCTACCGGCTCGACCCGTTCTGGGGCAAGTGCTCGTTCTGGTTCTGGTTCGTCGGCTTCTGGGTTGCCTTCGCCCCGCTGTACGTGCTCGGCCTGATGGGCGTGACACGCCGCATGAGCCACTTCGACGACCCCTCGCTGCAGATCTGGTTCCAGATCGCCGCCGGTGGCGCGGTGCTGATCGCACTGGGCATCGGCAGCTTCCTGATCCAGCTCGTGGTCAGCTACCTGAAGCGCGAGCAACTGCGCGACGCGACCGGCGACGCCTGGGGCGCCCGCACGCTGGAATGGTCCACGGCCTCGCCGCCGCCGGACTACAACTTCGCCTTCACCCCCGTCGTGCACGAGCAGGACGCCTGGCACGACATGAAGCAGCGCGGCGCGCAGCGGCCGACCACCGGCTTCCAGCCCATCCACATGCCCAAGAACACGGCGGCCGGCTTCGTGATCGCCATGCTGGCCACGGCCTGCGGATTCGCGCTGATCTGGCACATGTGGCTGCCGGCGGCGCTGGCCTTCGTGGCGACCGTCGTCTCGGCCATCGTCCACACCTTCAACTACCAGCGCGACTTCCACATCCCCGCCGACCAGGTGACGCGCAGCGAAGACGCCCGCACCGCGGCGCTGGCCGCAGCCTGACGAGGCGACCCACCCCATGAGTGCAACGACCTTCCCACTGGCCGGCACCGCCGGCTCACCGCCGGTCTTCTACGACGACGGCAGCCACCACCCGCAGCAGGGCACGCTGCTGGGTTTCTGGCTCTACCTGATGAGCGACTGCCTGGTGTTTGCGGTGCTGTTCGCCGTCTACGCCGTGCTGGGCCGCAGCTACGCCGCCGGGCCCTCGGGCGCCGACCTGTTCGACCTGCCCATCGTCGCCGCCAACACCGCGCTGCTGCTGTTCTCGTCCATCACCTACGGCTTCGCGATGATCGCGATGCAGCACGACAAGAAGACCGGCGTGCTGATCTGGCTGGCCATCACCGGCCTGTTCGGGCTGGGCTTCCTGTCGCTGGAGCTGACCGAGTTCGCCCACCTGATCCACGAGGGTGCGGGGCCGGGGCGCAGCGCCTTCCTGTCGTCGTTCTTCACGCTGGTGGGCACGCACGGCCTGCACGTCACCTTCGGCACGATCTGGCTGGTCACGCTGATGCTGCAGGTCGGCAAGCTGGGCCTCACGCCCGCCAACAAGCGCCGGCTGATGTGCCTGTCGATGTTCTGGCACTTCCTGGACGTCGTCTGGATCGGCGTCTTCACCTTTGTGTATCTGATGGGGACCTTGCCATGAGCGCCGACCTTGTTGCCGCACACGACGACCACGGCGATGCGGGCGGCTACCACGCCACGGTCGAGGGCTACCTGGTCGGCTTCCTGCTGTCGGTGGTGTTGACGGCCATCCCGTTCTGGCTGGTGATGGGCCACGTGATCCCGTCGCCCCGGCTCACAGCCTTCGTCATCCTCGCCTTCGCGGCGGTGCAGATGGTGGTGCACATGGTGTACTTCCTGCACATGAACGCCAAGGTCGAGGGCGGCTGGTCGCTGCTGGCGCTGACCTTCACGGTCGCCCTGGTGGTCATCATGCTGGCCGGCTCGATCTGGGTCATGTACCACATGAACACCAACATGATGCCGACCGCCGACCCGCAGACCATGCGCAACATGTGAGATGAGGCCCCCACGCCCCCTGCCGGGGGCTGCCCCCCGAGGGGGCTCGCGCGGCGGACCGGCAGAGCCGGATCCGCGCACGCCGCTTGAAGGAGGCGGCTGCTGCGCCGCGCCTGGACGGAGTGGCACGGGGTGGCCACCGCGCGCTCTGATCGTGTCTGTTGCCGCGCTGGCCCTGGCTTGTGCCGGTTTTGCCGCGCTCGGCGTCTGGCAGGTCGAGCGCCTGGCCTGGAAGCAGGCCCTGGTCGCGCGGGTCGAGCAGCGGGTGCATGCCGAGCCCGTGCCCGCGCCAGGCCCCACCGACTGGCCCACGCTGAGCCGAGATCAAGACGAGTATCGGCGGGTCATCTTCCGCGGTGTCTTTGACCACGGCCGCGAGACGCTGGTGGCGGCGACCACCGAACTGGGCAGTGGCTACTGGGTGCTGACCCCGCTGCGCACCGACCAGGGCATCTGGCTGCTCGTCAACCGCGGCTTCGTGCCACCCGAGCAGCGCGCCCGCGCCGCGCGGGCGGCGGACGAGCCCCAGGGCGAGCAGGTGCTGACCGGGTTGCTGCGCCTGAGCGAGCCCGGCGGCCGACTGTGGCAGCACAACGACCCCACGCAAGGCCGCTGGTATTCGCGCGACGTGGCGGCCATCGCTGCAGCACAAGGCCTTGGCGGTCCCGGGCTCGCGCCTTACTTCGTCGACCAGTCGGCAACGCCCGGCCCGCCGGCCGCCTGGCCCCGCGCCGGCCTCACGGTCATTCACTTCAGCAACAATCACCGGGTTTACGCCGCCACCTGGCTGGCCCTGGCCGCGATGGCCGCCGGCGCGGTCGTCTACATCGTGGTCGACGAGCGGCGCCTGCGGCGTCTTCGCCGGCGGGCCGACCTGGCTCGCCGGCCCCAGCCTGAACGCGCCCGTGTCCGATTCCTCCCCACCGCCCGACACTGAAGCCTCCGACACCCGCCCAATCTTCGGTGTGTCGGGTGGCGTGGTGGCACGGGCGATGGGCGACGATCTGCCGGCGCATGCGCCGGCCCAGGTGGCGGGCCGCAAGAACCTGCTGCAGCTGGTGCAACTGCGCTGGCTCGCCGTGGCGGGGCAGCTCGCCACCATCCTGCTCGTGCAGTTCGCGCTCGGCGTGGACCTGCCGCTGGTCAAGATGCTCACGCTGCTGGCGGTGCTGGTGCTGTTCAACGGCGCCAGCCTGCTGCGCACCCGGCTGGCGCTGCCGGTGCGCCAGAGCGAGCTGTTCGGCGGCCTGATGGTCGACGTGGCGGTGCTCAGCGGCCAGCTCTTCTACGCCGGCGGCATCACCAACCCCTTCATCTACCTGTACCTGCTGCTGGTGGCCGTGGGCTCGGTGCTGCTGCGGCCGCGCTACATCTGGGCCCTGGTCTTCGTGACCAGCCTGTGCTTCGTCGCGCTCACGCAGTGGCACCGGCCCTTGCCGATGGCCGACATGGCCAGCCCCGCGCTGACGCCGGAATACGTCGGCGGCCTGCTGCTGTGCTACGTGCTCAACGCCTCGCTGCTGGTCATCTTCATCACCCGCATCGGGCGCAACCTGCGCCAGCGAGATGCCCGCCTGGCCGACCTGCGCCAGCGCGCGGCCGAGGAAGAGCACATCGTGCGCATGGGCCTGCTGGCCTCGGGCGCGGCGCACGAGCTGGGCACGCCGCTGGCCACGCTGTCGGTCATCCTGGGCGACTGGGCGCGCATGGCGCCGTTTGCGGCCGAGCCCGAGCTGCGCGACGAGATCGAGGAGATGCAGTTGCAGCTGCAGCGCTGCAAGCGCATCGTCAGCGGCATCCTGATGTCGGCTGGCGAGGCCCGTGGCGAAGCGCCGCAGCAGACCACGCTGCACCGCTTCCTCGACGAGTTGGTCGCGCACTGGCGCAGCACCCGGCCCGTGACCACGCTGCACTACCAGCGCGACGGCGTGCCCGACCTGCCGATCTTTTCCGACTCGGCGCTGCAGCAGATGCTGGGCAACATCATAGACAACGCGCTCGAGGCCGCGCCGCAGGCGCCGCTGCGCTTCATCGCCGAGTGCGCTGACGACACGCTCACGCTGCGGGTGCTGGACGAGGGCCCGGGTTTCGCGCCCGAGATCCTGGCCCGCTTCGGCAAGCCCTACCAGTCCAGCAAGGGCCGCCCCGGTGGCGGGCTGGGCCTGTTCCTGTCGGTCAACGTGGCACGCACACTCGGCGGCCGCATCGACGCGCGCAACCGCCCCTTCGGCGGTGCGGAAGTCACGGTCACCTTGCCGCTCGCGGCCCTGATGCCGCCAGAATGGGCGCCGCATGAACGACCACACTGACCGCCTGCTGCTGGTCGTCGAGGACGACGATGCCTTCGCGCGCACGCTGGTGCGCTCGTTCGAGCGGCGCGGCTACCGCGTGCTGCGCGCGGCGGGGCTGGACGACATGCGGCAGCTGCTGGCCACGCACCGGCCGGGCTTCGCGGTGGTCGACCTGAAGCTGGCCAATGGCGGCTCCGGGCTGGCCTGCGTGCAACACCTGCACGCCCACGACGAGCAGATGCTCATCGTCGTGCTCACCGGCTACGCCAGCATCGCCACCGCGGTCGAGGCGATCAAGCTGGGCGCCTGCCACTACCTCGCCAAGCCGGCCAACACCGACGACATCGAGGCGGCCTTTGCCCGCGGCGAAGGCGACACCGAGGTCGAGCTCACCGAGCGCACCACGTCGATCAAGACGCTGGAGTGGGAGCGCATCCACGAGATGCTGGCCGAGACCGGCTTCAACATCTCCGAGACGGCGCGGCGTCTGGGCATGCACCGCCGCACGCTGGCGCGCAAGCTGGAAAAGCAGCGCGTGAAATAGGCGCTGAAGCTGCGTCCGGCCGGCGCAGCGGGCTCAGGCGCGCGCAGCCGCCATCACGGCGCGGAACTGCGCCACCGCCTGCTCGTCCGACCAGTCGTCTGCTGCGTCGCCCACCACCACCTCGACCATCGCCTGGCCGGGCCAGATGGACGGTGCGGCCTGGGCGCCCAGCCAGAAGCCGTCGCTGCGCGCGCGGTCGAGCATCGCCTGCGTCAGGGCCGCGGGCTCGCCGGGCAGATGCAACTGGAACGAGTTGGTCTGGGGCGGCTCGGGGGCGACGCGCACGCCGTCGATCGTGTCCAGCGCGGCGGCCAGCCGCTGCGCGCGTGCGTGGTACTCGGCCATGCGCGGCCCGTGCCGGCGCAGCCCGTCCATCGCCGCCAGCACATAGGGGAAGACGGTGTAGAGGTTGCCGGCCAGCCGCGTCTGCCAGGGCCGCACACGCTGGATGAAGTCTTCTGGCCCGGCCAGCACGCAGCCCGCCAGCCCGCCCAGGCCCTTGTAGAACGACAGGTAGACCGAATCGGCCAGCGCTGCGATCTCGGCCAGGGTGCGGCCGTAGTACGGGGCCGATTCCCACAGCCTTGCGCCGTCGAAATGCAGCGGCACGCGCTGGTCCCCGCACCAGGCACTGATCGCGACCAGCTCTTCCCACCCTGGCAGCCGGAAGCCACCGCGCCGCAAGGGCAGCTCGACGACGACCACGTCGGGCCGATCCGGCAAGGCCTGCAAGGCGTCGACGCCGAAGGGTCGGTCCGCCCGCCCCAGGCGCGCACCGCGCATGCCCAGCAGGTGCTCGTGGGCTTGCGCCTCGTCACCTTCGATGTGCGACTGGTGGTGCAGCGCGACCAGGGCGTTCGGCCCCGGGCCGGCCCAGACCCGCAGCGCGGCCAGCTGCGCCGCCACGCCCTTGTGCATGAACAGCGCCGCCGGCTTGCCCAGCAGCATGGCGAGCTCGCGCTCGAACTGGGCGATCAGCGTGCCTTCGCCATAGACGTCGAGCGCCTGCGTGGCCTCCGGCAGGGCGGCCAGCTCGGTGAGCGCATCGCGCATGCTGCGCCGCGGGTGGTGGCCGTTGAGCCAGTAGCGGCAGGCGTTGCGCAGCGCGGCGACGTCGGCCGCAGGCAGGGTGGACGCAGGGGGCGGCATGTGCGCAGCGGCCGATTTACTTCTTCGAGTAGACGATCTTCTTGCTGCCGCCATCGCAGCTGCCGACGACCTTCTTGTCGCCCGCCTGGTCGGCCGGCACCACCTCGAGCGTGTAGCCCTTGACGCCCTTGCCGTCGAGCTTGGTCGCGATCTCGCTTTTCAGCTCTTCGCAGGGCTTGGCGGCCCAGGCCGGTGCACCGAGCAGTGCCAGGCTGGCGATCGTCATGGCGAGCTTGATCATCGTGTTCTCCTCGCGGTCGGTGGCAAAAGGGGGGTCAGCTGCGCAGCGGCAGCGCCACGCCGATGGCGGCGAAGACGCCGCCGCAGGCCTGGTTGAAGCGCTTGCCCACGCGCCGCAGCCAGGGGCTGATGCGGTGGGCCATGCTGGCGATCAGCAGCTCGGTGGCGATCTCGACGACGGCAAAAGTGCCGGCCATCACCACGAACTGCCAGGCCAGGCTGCGCGCGGGGTCGATGAACTGCGGCAGGAAGGCCGCGAAAAACAGGATGCCCTTGGGGTTGGTCATGGCCGACAGCGCGCCCTGCCGGAACATCGAGCCGCCGCTGCGGGCGTCGGCCGTGCCCCCGAGCTCGACGCCGATCGGCGGGGAACGCCAGACCTGCACGCCCAGCCAGACCAGGTAGGCACCGCCGACCCACTTCATGACCGTCAGCCAGACCAGCGAGGTTTTCAGCAGCGCACCGATGCCGAACATCGACAAGGCGATGATCGTGGTGAAGCCGAGCGCGCCGCCGAAGATGGTGTAAAGCGCCTTTCGCCGCCCGTGCAGCGCACCGTGAGTCAGCGCCAGAAGGCCGTTAGGCCCTGGCGAGAGAGACAGGCCGATCGCGGCCAGCAGGTAGATGAGCCAAGTGTGCCAGTCCATGGCCGGCCATGCTGCCGGGCGCCGGCGCGCTGGTCAAGGCCGGCATGAAAAAAGGGCCCGGGATCACCGGGCCCTGCGAACACATCGCCTGCGGCTTGCGGCCACCGCAGGCGACGACCGGAGATCACTTGCCGAGCTTGCCGCGCGGGCTGCCAACGCCCGTGCAGTAGTCCCAGCCCACCGTGGCCGCAGCACCGTTGCTGCCCGTGGTCACGTCGTAGAAGTTGGTCTTGTATTCCTTGTACGTGGCCAGCTGGGCATAGAGCAGCTCGTTCTCCATGTTGGCGTAGTAGCCACCGGCCGAGGGTGCCACGCCCATGCGGTTGTTGGAGTTGTTGGCAATGCCGGCCAGCGCGGGTGCCGACAGGCTGGTGCCGCCCACCACGTACCAGCCGCCGTCGTAGCGCACCCAGGCGCCGCTGTTCGGGTCGGCGTCGAACGACACGTCCGGCGTGTGGCGCGCGGCCTGGCCGAACAACGGGTACTGGTAGTTGGCCCAGGGCCCCATGCCGCCGTCCGAGAAGTTGGTGTGGTAGGTCTCGTAGGCGCTGGTGCCGCCGCCCGAGCCGGCCCAGCAGCTCTCGCTGACGAAGGCCTGCGTGTTCGGGTCGCGGTTGATGGTGGTGCCGCCGGCCGACACGACCCACGGCGACGAGCTGGGGTATTGCGCGCCCAGGCCCGAGTCACCGGCCGAGAAGAAGTAGCTGATCGGCTTGCCCGACGCCCAGTTGGCGCGGAAGACAGAGTCCCACGCGGTCTGGCCGGCGAATTCGCCGCTGCCCCAGCTGTTGGTCACCTGGCCGCCGCCGTAGGCCAGCAGCTGCTGCGAAGCCACCTGCTCGGCGTACATCAGGTCGTCGTAGCTGTTGGTGCAGGCCTCGACGTAGATGATGGTGGCGTTGGGGGCCATGGCGTGGGCCCATTGCGTGTCCATCGCGCCTTCGAGCGACCAGTTGGCGTCAAAGGCCGGGGTGCCGCAATGGCCGTTGCCGTTGGCGATCACCTTCTTGAACTTCGGCGCCGGCAGCCCGAAGAACGAGCTGAAGTACTGCAGGTCGGCCAGCACGGTCGGGTTGTCGTAGGCGATCACGACGGCGATGGCGCGGCTGCCGCCGGTGGCGTTGTAGGCCGAGTTGTTGGTCGGCGCGCAGCCGGCGTAGGTCGGGCCCATCTTGTACAGGCACGACAGCGAAGCCGGGTACTCGGCGAAGGTGCTCTCGGGGTTGTTCTCGGGCGGGGCCTGGCGCAGATCCGTCATCGTGCGGGCCTGCACGCCCTTCACGTTCTTGATCACGTAGTTCGTGTGGGCACGCACGCCGGCGTCGCCGGGGCGGGCGATGCTGCTCTCGGGCTTGAAGACATTCGCAGGCAGCGCATAGGGCGCGGTCACGCCGGCGGCAACGTCGGCCGAGCGGTCGAGCCCGGGGGTGCTGGCTTCATCGTGCTGGACGGCAAACGCGCACACCTGCAAGGTGGCCAGACCACCGGCCACGAGGCCGCGCATCACGTAGTTCAATCGGTTCATGGTGTTCACTCCTCACCTGGTTTCATCGGGGTTCAAGAAAGCCCGTCGGGGGGCAGATGAAGTGTGGGCGCCAAGGGCCCGCGGCCACATCCCCACAGGAGCGACTTTCATCCCCCCGCTTGAGGACCGACGGATCCCTAGGGCAGCCCCCTAGGAGGGCTCGCGATGAAGCCGAATCGGCCGCTCAGACGGCGGCTTCGACCACCATCTGCAGGCGCTGCTGGCCTTGGAACTCGTCCAGGCTCAGGCGGTAGGCCAGGCGCACGCGCGCCGGCAGTGGCTCGGCGTGGCCGAACCAGATCGCGTCGCGCAACTGGCCCTGGTGGCGCAGGCGCAGCTTGAGGTGCTTCTCGCCGACCAGGCGCTGCTGGATCACCTCGACCTCGTCGCAGAACACCGGGGCTTCGAAGCCCTGGCCCCAGACCTGCGCGTCCAGCGTCTGCACCGTGGCGGTGTTGAAGTACTCGAGCGCCAGCGGGCCGTCGGTCGCCAGTTGCCGTTGCAAGGCCTCCGGCCGCAGCCATTCGCGCGCCACGGCCTGCAGCGCGGCGCCGAAGGTGTCGATGTCGGCCTGGGCCACGGTGCAGCCGGCGGCCATGGCGTGGCCGCCGAACTTCTTCAGCACGCCGGGGTGGCGCTTGCTGACCAGGTCCAGCGCGTCGCGCAGATGGAAGCCCGCGATCGACCGGCCCGAGCCCTTGAGCAGGCCGTCGTTGCCGATGGCGAAGACGAAGGTCGGCCGGTGCAGCCGGTCCTTCATGCGCCCGGCCACGATGCCGACCACGCCTTCATGGAACTCAGGGTCGAACAGCACCAGCGCGGGCGGCGAGTCGCCGCCTTCGCCCAGGCGCTGCATCAGCGTGTCCAGCAAGGCTTCGGCCTGCTCGCGCATGCCGGCCTCGACCTCGCGCCGCTCGCGGTTGATCGCGTCGAGCTGGTGCGCCAACTCGCTGGCCCGCGTGGGGTCGTCGGTGGTCAGGCACTCGATGCCCAGCGTCATGTCGGCCAGGCGGCCTGCGGCATTGATGCGCGGCCCCAGCGCGAAGCCGAAGTCGAAGGCCGAGGCCCGCTCGGGCTGCCGCGAGGCCGCAGCGAACAGCGCCGCCACGCCCGGCTGCATGCGGCCGCTGCGGATGCGCTTGAGGCCTTGCGCCACCAGGCGGCGGTTGTTGGCGTCGAGCTTCACCACGTCGGCCACGGTACCCAGCGCGACCAGGTCGAGCAGCGCATCGAGCCGCGGCTGCTGCGCGGCTTCGAAGCGGCCGCGTGCGCGCAACTCGGCGCGCAGCGCGAGCAGGGTGTAGAACATCACGCCCACGCCGGCAAGCGCCTTGCTGGGGAAGCCGCAGCCCGGCTGGTTGGGGTTCACGATCACATCGGCTTCGGGCAGCGTGACCTGGCCGTCGTCGTCCACCGCGGGCAGGTGGTGGTCGGTGACCAGCATGCCCAGGCCGAGCGCCTTGGCGTGGGCCACGCCGGCCAGGCTGGCGATGCCGTTGTCCACGGTGACCAGCAGCTCGGCGCCCTGGGCGACCGCGAGGTCGACGATGGCCGGCGTGAGGCCGTAGCCGTGCACCTGGCGGTCGGGCACGACGTAGCCCAGGCTGCCCGCCTCGGCGCCCAGCATGGCCAGGCCGCGCAGGGCCACCGCGCAGGCCGTGGCACCGTCGCAGTCGTAGTCGGCCACGACGCAGATGCGCCGGCCTTGCTCGATCGCATCGGCCAGCAGCCGAGCGGCCTCGGCGCTGCCGCGCAGCGCGGTGGGCGGCAGCAGTTGCGGCAGACCATCGTCGAGCTCGTCGGCGGTCTTCACGCCACGCGCGGCGAACAGGCGCGCCAGCAGCGGGTGCACGCCGCTTTGTTCCAGGGCGAAGGCCGTGCGCGGCGGCACGTCGCGGGTCAGCAAGGTGGGCGAAGGCATCAGGGTGTGGACGGGATCAGAGCGCCGCCAGCCAGGGCGCCGGGTTCACGCGGCGGGGGCCGAGCAGGCCGCGCCGCCACCACGGGCGGGGCGCGGGGGCGAAGGTCTGGGCATGGCGCTCGCCGCACAGCGTGAGCTGCACGGGCTGCCCGGCCTCGGCCGCTTCGCGCCAGCGGGCAATGGGCCCGGCGTCGAGCGCGGCCCAGGCCTCGGCCCAGGCGGCCCAGTCTTCGGCCAGGGCGGGGCCGCGCAACCGGTGGTCGACCTGCGTCGCCTCGTCGCGCGTGGGTGCCTGGGTCGGGCCGCTGCCGCTGAGCCAGAACGAGTTCATCGGCAGCAGGCCCTCGGCCTCGCGGGCCTCGTTCAGCGGGTGGCGGTGCAGCAGCATCTGCGCCTCGGCCTGGCGGCGGCGCACGGCACGCGCCGCGCTGTCGTTGCCCAGCCAGAGGTCGACGTTGCGGCCGATCACCCGGTCCAGCGACGCAGTGGGCAGCGTGGCCAGGCTGGCGTGGGTGGCGTACCAGCGCGTGGGTGCGCCCCAGTGCAGGGCCCAGCCGTCGTCGGCGAACAGCGTGGCTACCGCGTCGAACAAGGCCTGGGCTTCGTCGTCGCGCAGCGCCAGCGAAGCGGGGTCGGCCAGCGAGACCTGCTCGGTGCCGACGTGCCAGTGGGTGGGGCTGACCAGGGCCCAGCCGACATCGGGCTGCGCGTCGACCGCCAGGCCGTCGCGCCGCGCCTGGTCCGCCGCCCAGGGCAGCAGGCCATCGGCCCGGGGCCAGCCCCGCGCTGCGGCAAGCACGCGCTCGTGCGGCGTGCTGAGCTGCGTGTCCTCACCCTCGTCGCGCGCGGTGGGCGAGAGCCTGGCCAGCAGGGCTTCGAGCTGGGGCAGCTGCAGGGTGGACGCCGCCTGCGAGGCGGCCGGCGACGAGGCCGAGGCGAAGGGGAGCACCAGGTGCATGGCAGGATTATCCGTGGCGAGCCGGCCGTGCCCGCCCGATGACCACGCCGCCCACGCCAACAGGACCCACCGATGACGCCGACCCATTCGCGCACGCTTTCACATGGCTCGGCCCTCACGCCGCTCACGCGGCGACTGGTGCTGGCAAGCCTGGCCGCGGCGCCGCTTTCGGCCGCCATCCCGGCCCGTGCGGACGGCTACGACCCGCTGGTGCCCACGGCGCCCGGCACGCCAGCGCCGCTGGACCTGAGCGTCGACGACGTGGCGCGCCGCCGCGAGATCCCCTTGCGGGTCTATCTGCCGGCGAGCGCCGCCGCGGCGCCGGTGCTGCTGTTCAGCCACGGCCTGGGCGGCTCGCGCATGGGTGGCAGCGGCTACCTGGGCGCGCACTGGGCGGCGCGCGGCTACGTGCTGGTGGCCCTGCAGCACCACGGCAGCGACGAAGAAGTCTGGCAGGGCAAGCCCTTGCTGCAGGGCTTTGCCGCACTCAAGCGTGCCGCCAGTGCCGAGAACCTGAAGCTGCGCGCCGAGGACGTGCGCGCCACGCTGGACCAGCTTTCGCGCTGGCGGGCCACGCCCGGCCACGCGCTGGCGGGCCGGCTGGACCTGGCGCGCATCGGCATGAGCGGCCATTCCTTCGGTGCCCACACCACCCAGGCGGTGAGCGGCCAGGGCTTCCCGCCGCCCTGGGGCCGTGGCCTGACCGACACACGCATCGGCGCCGCGCTGTGCCTGAGCCCCAGCGCGCCGCAGGCGGGCGACGCCGGCGCGGCCTTTGGCGGCGTGCGCATCCCCTGGCTGCTGATGACCGGCACCAAAGACATCGCGCGCATCGGCCCGGCGACGCTGGCCTCGCGCCTGGCGGTGTACCCGGCGCTGCCACCGGGCGGCAAGTACGAGCTGGTGCTGGACGGTGCCGAGCACTCTGCTTTCGGCGACCGCGACCTGCCGGGCGAGCACGCCGCGCGCAACCCCAACCACCACCGCGCCATCCTCGCGCTCGGCACCGCCTTCTGGGACGCCCACCTGCGAGGCGACGCCGCCGCGCGCGACTGGCTCGACGGCGCCGGCCCGCGCAGCGTACTGCAGGCCGCCGACCGCTGGCAGCGCAAGTAGCGGCCGGCAGCCAGCAGCCCCTGAGGCCGCTACGGGTTGGCCGCGCGGTAGGCCGCGCGTGCGGCCCGGCGGGCGGCAATGGAATTGGCCATGTCGAGCTTTCTAGGTTTGTGGAAAGGCGACGATCGCCCACGCCGAAAGCGTGGTCTGTGCGCCAGCCCACGGACAGCAGCCCGCTTTCGATCCCGGACGGGTGGTGCGCTTGACGAGGGTCAATGCGCTGGCGGGCCAGGTTGAATGCCGGCGCCCCGACGTGCCGACAATCCAGGCAGGCCGACACAACGCCGGCGACGCGAGCCACGACCATGCCTGCTGTTCGAGACACGACCCCTGCCCCCGGTGCCCACGCGGCGAGCGACGAGGCGCGCGAGCACGAGGCCGCCCAACGCTTCGACCGCCACCTGCACGCCATGGCTGCGCACTGGACGGCCGGCCTCTCGCCGGTCTCGCTGGCCCTGGCCGGCACCGACTGGGCGGTGCACCTGGCCACGCAGCCGGCCGAGTCGGCCCGCCTGGCCCTGCTGGCGCAGCGCCGCTGGCTGGAGGCGTGGTCGGGCGTCGCCCACGAGGGCGAGCCCAACGGCGACCCGCGCTTCGCACACCCGGGCTGGCAAGCCTGGCCCTGGGCGCCGATGGCGCGCAGCTACCACGCGGCCGAGGGCTGGTGGGCCGAGGCCGCCAACCTGCGCGGGATGATCCCGCACCACCGCGACATGGTGCGCTTCATGGCGCGCCAGTGGCTGGACATGATCGCGCCGTCGAACCTCGGCTGGGCCAACCCCGAGGTGATCGAGCGCACGCAGCAGCAACTCGGTGGCAACCTCGCGCAGGGCCTGGCCAACGAGATGGACGCGTGGCGCCAGTGGCACGGCCTGCCGCCGCTGCGCGAACCCGTCGCGCCCTTCAAGCCGGGCGTGGACGTGGCGGTGACGCCGGGCCGCGTCGTGCACCGCAACCACCTGGTCGAGCTGATCCAGTACGAGCCGACGACCGCCACGGTGCAGGCCGAGCCCGTGTTCATCGTGCCCTCGTGGATCATGAAGTACTACATCCTCGACCTGTCGCCGGCGAACTCGATGGTGCGCTGGCTCGTGTCGCAGGGCCACACGGTGTTCATCCTCAGCTGGCGCAACCCGGACGAGGGCGACGCGCTGCTGGACCTGCAGGACTACCTGGCACTGGGCATCTTCGACACGCTGGCCGCCATCAAGCGCCTGGTGCCCGGCCAGGCCGTGCACGCGGCGGGCTACTGCCTGGGCGGCACGCTGCTGTCCATCGGTGCGGCGGCGATGGCGCGGCCCGGCGGCATCGAGGGCGGCGACGCGCTGCCGCCCTTGGCCAGCGTGAGCCTGCTCGCGGCCGAGACCGACTTTTCCGAGCCCGGCGAGATGGGCGTGCTGATCGACGAGTCGCAGGTCACGATGCTGGAAGACATGATGGCCGAGCGCGGCTTCCTCACCGGGCCGCAGATGGCGGGCAGCTTCGCCTACCTGCACTCGCGCGAGCAGGTGTGGTCGAGGCGGCTGCGCGAGTTCTGGCTGGGCGAGGCGCAGAGCCCGAACGACCTGATCGCCTGGAACGCCGACGTCACGCGCATGCCCGCGGCGATGCACAGCGAATACCTGCGCCGCTGCTACCTGCGCAACGAGATTGCCGAGAGCAAGTTCCCGGTGCAGGGCCGGCCGGTGGCCTTGTCGGACATCCACCAGCCGATGTTCGTGGTGGGCACCGAGAAGGACCACGTCGCGCCGTGGAAGTCGATCTACAAGATCCACCACCTGGTCGACAGCGAAATCACCTTCGCGCTCACCAACGCCGGCCACAACGCCGGCATCGTCAGTGAGCCGGGCCACGCCAACCGGCATTACGCCCTGCGCACGCGGCCGGCCGGCGGCGCCTGGGTGGATGCCGAACACTGGGCCGCGGGTGCCGAGCGCCGCGAAGGCTCGTGGTGGCAGGGCTGGCACGACTGGCTGCTGGCCCATGGCAGCGGGCGCCGCGTGAAGTCCCGCCTCCCGGCGCACGACGCAGCCCTGGGTGATGCGCCGGGCAGCTACGTGCACCAGCGCTACGTCGACCCGCCGCTGTAGCGAGCCGGTCGCTGCGAGGGAGCCTGACCCTCGTCAGGACTCGCGGGTTGTTTGCAAAACTGCAGTTCTTAACGACAAAAATGCAGTTTGCAATGAATGTGCAATCAGCACATTATGCGCCCCATCGTCGTTGACGGAGGTCGTCATGATCCGAACCGAGACCGGGGCGCAAGGGCCCGAAACAGCATCGCCGTGGCAACCGCTTCGCCGCGGCGCACGCTGCCTGGCATTGGCAGGCGCCGTGTTGCTGCCCTGGCTGGCCCACGCGGCCACCGGTGCGGGCAACGAGTGGACCACGCCGGCCGGCACGCTGCAAGGCACGCGCTACAGCGAGCTGAACCAGATCACTTCGGGCAATGCCGGCACCCTGGTCGAGGAGTTCTCGTTCGCGACCAACACCACGGCCAGCCACCAGGGCCAGCCGCTGGTGGTGGGCAGCACGATGTACATCGTCACGCCCTTCCCGAACAAGCTGATCGCGCTCGACCTGAATTCGCCCGGCACGACCAAATGGACCTTCGACCCCGGCGCCAACCACTACGCCCGCGGCGTGGCCTGCTGCGACGTGGTCAACCGCGGTGCGGTCTACGCCGACGGCAAGGTCATCTACAACGTGCTCGACGACACCACCGTGGCCGTCGATGCGGTGACGGGCAAGCTGGTCTGGCGCGTCAAGCTCGGTGACCCGACCAATGGCGAGACGCTGACCGGCGCGCCCATCGTCGTCAAGGACAAGGTCATCGTCGGCAACGCCGGCGGCGAGCTGGGCGTGCGTGGCTGGGTGCAGGCACTGAGCCTGAAGACCGGCAAGAAGGTCTGGAAGGCCTACAACACCGGCCCCGACGCGGACGTGCTGATCGGTGCCAACTTCCACGCCTACTACGCCAAGGACCGCGGCACCGACCTGGGCGCCACCAGCTGGCCCGGCACGCTGTGGCAGCAGGGCGGCAGCACCTCGTGGGCCTGGTTCACCTACGACCCCGACCTGAACCTCGTCTTCTACGGCACCGGCAACCCCGGCGTGTGGAACCCCGACATGCGCCTGGGCGACAACAAGTGGGGCGCCTCCATCTTCGCCCGCAACCCGGACACGGGCCAGGCCGCCTGGGCCTACCAGCTCACGCCGCACGACGGCTGGGACTACGACGCGGTCAACGAGAGCATCGTCAGCGACCTGACCATCAACGGCACGAAGCGCCGTGTGCTCATGCACGTCAACAAGAACGGCTTCGGCTACACGCTCGACGCCGCCACCGGCCAGGTGCTGCTGGCCAACAAGGTGGGCTACGTGACCTGGGCCGACCACATCGACCTGACCACCGGCGCCCCCGTGGTCAACCCCGGCATGGACCCGCACCAGGGCGTGATCACCGCCAACGTCTGCCCGTCGCCGCTGGGCGTGAAGGACTTCGAGCCCTCGGCTTTCTCGCCGGCCACCGGGCTGCTCTACATCCCGGCGATCAACTTCTGCGACAACCTCGAGCCGCTGAAGGCGCTGTACATCGCCGGCACGCCCTTCATGGGCGCCGACGTGAACTTCGTGCCGGCACCCGGCGGCTACTTCGGCGAGCTGGTCGCCTGGGACGCTGCGAAGGGCCAGCGCGCCTGGAGCGTGACAGAGACACTGCCGCTGTACGCCGGCGTGCTGGCCACTGCGGGCAACGTGGTCTTCTACGGCACGCTGGACCGCTGGTTCAAGGCCGTGGACGCGACCACCGGCGCCGTGCTGTTCCAGACCCAGCTCGAATGCGGCGTGATGGGCAACCCGATCAGCTACACCGCGCCGGACGGCAAGCAGCGCGTGGCTGTCTACACCGGTGTGGGCTGGCTCGCCGGTGGCTTTGCCGGCGGCCCCTGCCCGGGCGGCGGCAACGCGCAGACGCGCGGCGGCACCTCGCTGGCCCGCGCCGTGGAAGGGCTGCAGACCAACACGACGGCGCGTGCCCCCACTGCCAAGAGTGGCATGTTGCACGTCTTTAAGCTGCCCTGATGAACACATCGTCGATCATCGGTAGCGCCATGCTGGCCTTGGCGGCCAGCATGGCCAGCGCGGCCCCGGACAACGCCGCCACGCCCGCCCCGCGCGAGCTGGCCGTCTGTGCCGACCCGGCCAACATGCCCTTCTCGAACGAGCGCCGCGAGGGCTTCGAGAACCGCATCGCGCAACTGGTGGCCGACGATTTGCACGCTGAGCTGCGCTACGCCTGGAACATGCAGCGGCGCAGCTTCCTGCGGCGCACGCTGGGGGCCGGCGCCTGCGACCTCGTGCTCGGTGCGCCAACGGGGCTGCAGGGCCTGGTCACCACGCGGCCCTACTACCGCTCGACCTATGTCTTCGTGAGCCTGCGCTCGCGGGACCTGGGCAAGGTGCAGAGCTTCGACGACCCGGCGCTGAAGAAGCTGCGCATCGGCCTGCATGCGCTGGGCGCCGAAGGCGCCAACACGCCCCCCGCGATGGCCTTGGGCAAGCGTGGCCTGGGCAGCAACGTGCGCGGCTACCCCATGTGGGGCGAAGACAGCGTGGAAGACACACCTGGCCAGCTGATCGATGCGGTGGACAAGGGCGAGGTCGACATCGCCGTCGTCTGGGGCCCGTTCGCGGGCTTCTACGCGCAGCGCCACCCGGGCCGGCTGGCGCTCGTGCCGGCTGAGCCCGACAGCGGCGAGCCGGCGCTGCCGGTGGCCTACGAGCTGGCCATGGGCGTGCGCCGGGGCGACGTGGTCCTGCGCGACGAGGTGCAGGCCGTGCTGGACCGCCGCCAGGCGCAGATCCAGTCGATCTTGAAGGACTACGGCGTGCCGCTGCTGCCCGTGGCGGCGCGCACCGACGAGGTGTCGGCGCCGCACTGACGCCGGTTGTGGATGGACTACACACAGGAGATGCCGACATGCGCAACGCGATGAAGTGGAAGATGGCCGCCGCCCTCGGTTTGCTGGCGGGGGCCGCCCAGGCTGCCCCGCTGAACGCGGCCGGCGAAGGCCGGCGACTGTTCCTGGAGCTGAACTGCTACAGCTGCCACGGCATGTACGCCGCCGGCGGCATGGCCAAGAGCATCGTCCACGCCGAGAACGGCGACGTGCGTGAGGCGGTGATGCAGGGCGAAGACGGTGGCATGCCATCGTTCCGGCGCTACGTGAACGACAAGGACATCAAGCGCCTGTCGGCCTACCTGCAAAGCATCGGCACCGCCAAGGAGCCCAAGTTCATGGACTGGTGGGAAGACATCCCGCCGAAGTGAGCGCCGCCCGCGCCGGCCCCGGCGGCCGGCGCATCGCCCATCCAGCCTGAGTGCCGATTGGCGGCATTTCGGTTGCATGCCGGCCCCTCGAAAAGCAGCTTCAAACGTGGGCTGTGCAAGAGGTGGCTTGTGGGCGGAGCATGCGGCCTTCGTCACGCACGGAGGCCGACATGGTCCAACCCAGATCAGGTGCTGAATTCACCCTGGCCGCGGCCCTGCTGCTCGGCGGGCCGCTGCAGGCGCTGGCGGCCGACCCCGGCGCCGGCGACGAATGGACCACGCCTTCGGGCACGCTGCAGGGCACGCGCTACAGCCAGCTCTCGCAGATCACGCCGGCCAATGCCGGTGCACTGGTGGAGGAGTTCGCCTTCCCCACCAACGCCACGGCCAGCCACCAGGGCCAGCCGCTGGTCGTCGGCCACACCATGTACGTGGTCACGCCGTTCCCGAACAAGCTGATCGCACTGAACCTGGACGCCCCTGGCACCACGCGCTGGACCTACACCCCCGGTGCCGACGGCTACGCCCGCGGCGTGGCCTGCTGCGACACGGTGAACCGTGGCGCCACCTACGCCGACGGCAAGGTCATCTACAACGTGCTGGACACGACCACGGTCGCCGTCGACGCGGTGACCGGCAAGGAGGTCTGGCGCACCCGGCTCGGTGACCCGACCACCGGCGAGACCATGACCGGCGCGCCCATCGTGGTCAACGGCAAGGTCATCGTCGGCAACTCGGGCGGCGAGCTCGGCGTGCGCGGCTGGGTGCAGGCGCTGAACCTGAAGAACGGCAAGCCCGTCTGGAAGGCCTACAACACCGGGCCGGACGCGGACGTTCTGATCGGCGCCAACTTCCACGCCCACTACGCCAAGGACCAGGGCACCGACCTGGGTGTCAGCAGCTGGCCGGCCAACCTGTGGCAACAGGGTGGCAGCACCTCGTGGGGCTGGCTCACCTACGACCCGACGCTGAACCTCGTCTTCCACGGCACCGCCAACCCCGGCGTGTGGAACCCCGACATGCGCCGCGGCGACAACAAGTGGGGCTCGTCCATCATCGCCCGCCGGCCCGACACCGGCGAGGCCGTCTGGGCCTACCAGATCACCCCGCACGACGGCTGGGACTTCGACTCGATCAGCGAGAGCATCGTCACCGACCTGGTGATCGACGGCGTCAAGCGCCGCGCGCTGCTGCACGTGGACAAGAACGGCTTCGGCTACACGCTGGACGCCGCCACGGGCGAGGTGCTGGTGGCCGACAAGCTGGGCTACGTGACCTGGGCCGACCACATCAACCTGCGCACCGGCGAGCCCGTGGTCAACCCCGGCATGCGGCCGCACCAGGGCGACATCACCGAGAGCGTCTGCCCGTCGCCGCTGGGCGTGAAGGAGATCTCGCCCTCGGCCTTCTCGCCGGCCACCGGCCTGCAGTACGTGCCGGCCATCAACACCTGCAACAACATCGAGCCGCTGAAGGCGCTGTACATCGCCGGCACGCCCTTCATGGGCGCCGACATCAACTTCGTCGCCGCACCCGGCGGCTTCCTCGGCGAGCTGGTCGCATGGGACCCGGCCAAGGGCAAGCGCGCCTGGAGCGTGACCGAGACCCTGCCGGTCTACAGCGGCGTGCTGGCCACCGCCGGCAACCTGGTCTTCTACGGCACGCTGGACCGCTGGTTCAAGGCCGTGGACGCGACCACCGGCACCGTGGTATTCCAGACCCAGCTCGAATGCGGCATCACCGGCAGCCCCATCACCTACACCGCGCCGGACGGCAAGCAGCGCGTGGCCGTGTACGCCGGCCTGGGCTGGCTCGCCGGTGGCTTTGCCGGCGGGCCATGCCCGGCCCAGGCGCAGGCCCAGCGCAGCGGCACGGCGCTAAGCGCCGCGGTCGCCGGCCTGAAGCAGAACGGCAACGGCCGCAGCACCACCGCCACGAGCGGCATGCTGCACGTCTTCAAGCTGCCTTGAAACATCAAACCAAGGAGATGCCGACATGAGCACCCGAACGAATCTGGCGGCCCGCACGCTGGTGTGGAGGATGATGCTGGCGGCCGCCGCCTGCCTGGAAACGATGCCCTGCTGGTCGCAGGCTGCGCTGGCGCCGGCCCCGGTGCCGGTGTCGAAACAAACGCAGCCGCAGGCCGCCACCGCCGTGCACACCACCGGCGCGCCGTTGAGCCGTGCCGGCGAGGGCCGGCGCCTGTTCCTGAAGCTGAACTGCTACAGCTGCCACGGCATGTTCGCCACCGGCGGCATGGGCCCCAACATCGTCCACGCGGAAGAGGCCGAGGTGCGCAACGCCGTGCTCAACGGCCGAGAGGGCGGCATGCGCTCGTTCGCCGACTACGTGACCGACAAAGACATCAAGCGCCTGTCGGCCTACCTGCGAAGCATCGGCACCGACAAGGAGCCGACCTTCAAGGACTGGTGGATCGACATTCCGCCCAAGTAAGTGAGCGGCGTACCCGCGGCGGCGCGGTGCTGAAGGGGGCAAGGCGCACGCTGCACAATGTGCCGCGATGCGCCTGCACGACGCCCCCACCGCCCTGCGTCTGGCCGCCCGGGTCCTGCTGAGCTCGTACTTCACCAACGGGCTGGTCACCGCGCTCGGCATCCCGTTCGCCGCGGCCGTGGTGTATGCGCTGTTCGGCCCGCAGGCGGCGGCCACGGCGTCGGTGGCGGTCATCGTGGCCACGCCGCCGGACCAGGTCTCGCCGCGGCGGGGCAAGCTGGTGCAGCTGCTGCCGTCGGCGCTGCTGGCCACCCCGGTCTTCTTCGCCGTGCAGGCCGTGCGCGCCCACGCGGGGTGGCTCGCCGTGCTGCTGGTCGGCATCACCTTCGTCGCCTTCCTGGCGGGGGCCTGGGGCCGGCGCGGGCTGCCCATCTCGATGGCCGTCATGCTCGCCACGGTCTTCTCGCTGGCGGTGCCGGCCGTGCCGGGCCTGCACGCCGAGGCCGTGTCAGCGCTGCACTTCGCGCTCGGCCTCTTGGTCTACCTGCCTTACTCGGTGGCGATGAATGCGCTGCTGAACGGCCGCTACCGTACGCTGGTCCTGGTCGATGCGCTGCTGCTGACCGCCAGGCTCATGCGGACGCAGGCGCGGCAGTTCAACGCCGAGGGCGGCGACGCGGCCTTCCTCGCCGGCCTGGTCCGGCTGCAGGCGGGGCTGGCCGACCAGTTGCAGGTGGCGCGCAACCTCTTGCTCGAATCGCCGGACACGCGGCCGCGCCAGCAACGCGCGGCGATGCTGCTGCAGATCCTGGACATGCGCGACCACCTGGCCGCCTGCGTGCTGGACCTCGAGCCGCTCAAGCGCGACGCATCGCAGCGCGCCTTCCGCCGCGCGCTGGGGGTCGAGATAGACGCGCTGGCCGGCGAGGCCGAAGCCCTGGCTGACGCGCTGCTGCTGGGCCGGCTGCCCGAGCCCTTCGTGCGCCCGCCGGCCGCGCCGCCCGAGGGCAGCAGCCCGCTGGCACGCTCGCTCGCGGCCCGCGTCGGCCACATCCACGAAGAGACCGAGCGCCTGGTGGGCCTGGCCCGCGGCGAGCGCGAGCCGGACGCTGCCTTCGTGCGGACCGCCTGGCAGCTCTTCGTGAGCCCGGTGAGCTGGTCGTGGAAGCCGCTGCTGCAACTGTGGCAATGGGACGCGCCGCCGCTGCGGCACGCCATCCGCGCAGCGCTGGCGATCGCGGTGGGCCAAGCCGTGGGGCTGGTGCTGCCCTGGGGTACGCACGACTACTGGATCCTGCTCACCATCACGGTGGTGCTGCGCGGCAGCTTCGCGCAGACGATCGAGCGCCGCAACAGCCGCGTGGCCGGCACCGCCCTGGGCTGCGTGGTGGCCGCGGTGCTGCTGCACCTGCACACCCCGGCGCCGCTGCTGCTGGCCATGACCGTGCTGGCGCAGGCGCTGGCCCACGCGTTCGCCGTGCGCCGCTACCTGGTCACCGCCGTGGCCGCCACCGTGCTGGCGCTGCTGCAGGCGCACCAGCTGAACGCGGCGGCCTCGCCGGTGTTCGAGATCGGCGAGCGCATCGGCGACACGTTGATCGGCGTCGCGATCGCCTGGGTCTTCAGCTACGTGCTGCCCTCGTGGGAGCGCAGCCAGATCCCCGCGCTGGTCACGCGCGTGCTGGGTGCGCAGGCCCGCCATGCCCGCGAGGCGCTGGCGCTGGGCCAGCTCACGGCCGGTGACAGCCAGGCCGAAGCGGCGTGGCGCCTGGCCCGGCGCGAGGTGTACGACAGCCTCTCGGCCCTGGCGCAGGCGGCCCAGCGCGCCGTGGCCGAGCCGCGCGCGGTGCAGCCGCCGATGGAAACGCTGGAACGCGTGCTGGCCCTGAGCTACCAGCTGCTCGGCCAGCTCACGGCGGTCAAGACCCTGCTGCTGCAGCGCCGCGACCGCCTGCGCATCGCCGAGATGGGCAGCGCGTTGCAAGAGGCGGCGCACCGCATCGAAACCACCCTCGGCGGCGGCGGCTCCCCAGCCGAGCCCGCACCCGCGGCCGACCCGACCGCGGAAACCGCCATGGCCATGCCCGGCCCGGCCGAGCAAGACCTGACCCCCTGGCTCACGCGGCGCCTGCGGCTCGCGACGGGGTTGGCGCACAGCCTGGCCGAAGAAACCAAAGTGCTGCAGTCGGACGGCGCCACCGAGCGGGTGGGCTCGTAGGACCAGCGCACTCGCTGCGATGCCGTTGAGGTCGTCGCCTCTTGCGAGAGACCTGAGCTGTCATGGACCCCTTGGGGCCTCATTGGATCGGGTCAAGGCGAACGGCCATGCTCAGGCCGGTCTGCCGGTCGACGTGCATGGCAGCGATCTGACCGGCGTCGTTGATCGCGGAGGCCGTGCGCAGGTTGTAGATAACGGCGTCCTCGGGCCGCAGCCGGGTGTTCAGGTCCACCATGCGATCGCCCTCCACGATGCCCGCAACCGAGGATTCGAGGTCTGCAAGAAAGCCGACGATCGTGCCGGTGGCGTTGATGCCCCTCGCGATGCCCCAGTCATGGGAGGTGGGCAGTTGGAAAACCTGCACGCTGCCATTGGCAAACCGTGCCGGCTGAAACGCATGGACGGGGTCATTGGAAAAGCCGACTGCCACGCCAGACTCATTGATGGCCAGCGCCCACGAACTGTCGTGGCCGGGTGCGATGCCCAGATCCAGCGGCGGCCCGCCATCGATCCACATCGTGGCGCGGTATTTCCGGTTGGAAACGAAGCTGCGGCCGACGATCTCGTGGCGGCTGTTGATGCCATCGGCTGAGGTACCTCTTCCGGCGAGCCCATTCAATGCGATCCGGTGGTCGGTGAAGAGAAACGCTCGGAAATTGTCGTCACTGCCGACCACGCTACCGTCAGGAGCGATAGCCAAGCCGTAACCGTGCGTGATGACGTGCGCACCTCCACCTTGCCGAGGGTCCTTGCGCAATGCCGAGTCGTCGCTGTAGCCAGTCAGCGCTCCCTGATCGTTGAAGTTCCTCCAGTGTGTTTGCGGGTGCCGGCTCGGCAACGCTCGGCAGCTCGACTTGCTGCAGATGTAGTAGACGGCATCGGCGTCGCCGAGAAGGATCTTGCCGCTCGAATCGATCGCGAACGGGCCGCCGGAATGGACTGGCACCACGCGATACATGTTCTGCCCAAAGGCCATCTGCGCGGCCAGCACCAGCACCGCCGTTGCCAAGCTGCGAGCGATCGACTCTCTCATCATGCCTCCTTTGAATGCCGAGCTATTGGACTGAGTAATGCTCACCGTGGCAATGCGTTTGGGCCCAGACCTCGGGCCGGAATGCCTACGGCCGCCGCGCACCAGCACTCGCGGCCGTCGAGACGGCGCTGGTCAATCCGGCCAGCTGACTCACGCGTCCCAACGTCGGCGGGGAACACTTCTTCAGCAGGGCCTCGACAGCGGTCACCTGTGCTGTGCCCACTCAAATGCTCTCAGGCTACGTGCCGCCGCCACGGCGCGCGCGCCGGTCGCAATCGATTGGCAACAACAGTCGCGAGGCCGGCATTGACGATGAGCAAGTAGGCTCAAGACTGAACACCGGCACTCGCAGTCGCCTTGCTGAGTGACAGCGTTGGCCGTTATCGGCCATTCGATGCCCAGGACGGGAAAGATCTCACCAAGAGGCTTTGCTGCCCAGCACACACACGGCCACCGACTCGGAATCGGGCAATCAATCGGGGCATTCGATAGAGTTGTTGGTACAGCTTGGTCCGAAAATCCCTTTTGCATTGGCGACAAGGGGGGCGGAAATGGACTGGATTCAATTGTTGGCGACGGTACTAGCAGCCATGATCGGGGCTGCACTGGTGGCGGCAGTGGCGTTCATGTACTACACCGCCCGGACCGTTGGCCGCGGCATCGATGCCGCAACTGACACGGGCGCGAGAGCAATCGATGCGACGGCAGGTGCAATCACGAACCTGGTCGACAAGGGAGCGGCGGTTGCCGCTCCACTGACGGAAGGTGCGCGCGACTTGTTAGGTTCGATCGCCGATAGGATTCGCGTCAAGCAGCATGAGCTGAATGACCTGGCAGCGAAAAACGTCGCGCTTGCTCAGGAGATCGAGCGCTTATCAACGCGGCACATCGATGTCACTCAAGTGACCTCACAACTGAAACTCGGCCTGATCGAAGTTTCGCAACAGTACTACTCCTTCCAGCGCAAGCGACTGTCGGTGGATGGAGGCGGAACGTTCTCTTCTGCCACAGCGGTCGAGTATCTGGGTCTGCAGCGTGCCGACTACCGTAGCCAGATCGGCGTTGACCTGGAGCGCCTTCGCTTCGCCCTCTTGGCTGACAACGTGATTCAAGTCCATGGGCTTCGGGACCTGAGCATCCTTGGGCTGAAGACTGTCCGGCTCCAAAAGCTGGTGGACGAACTGCGTCAGATGACTCTTGATGCTGCAGGCAAACCGAAGGCGATCGAGGTATTGCTTAGAGACGACAGACGTGAAGAGCAGAGCGTGGCGCATCACGATTGCTTGCTAGAAGAAATCCAAACGGCCGACTCGGTGCAGCATTTCGCGGGGGCTGTAGCCGAGTTCGGTTTGGCATTCCTGCAAGCCTGCCTTGGCGCCGGCGGCTACAAAATCGTCGAGGCCATGCAGCCTCTTGATGTTGGTGTGACGTTCCTGGAGCTATGTCAGGCAATCAATGAACGTCTAGCACGTGCGATTTCTGCCGCACAGGAGAGCCGGAGGGAGTTGCAGAACGCGTCTCATGTCCTCCAAACGGAAATGGTAGAAATGATCCAGTCGCCGTGAATGATTTGCCAACCTGAAGTTGGTGTGACCTCGTTCGAACGCCTTTGTCTACTTCCGCAGTCTTAGAAGTCGGTACAAGCAAGGGTCCCGGCGGTCCCTTCAGACTGAGGCTGTGTGAAAACCCCCTGACGCGCCGATACGTGGCCGCGTAGAGTGACGAACCGACGCGGCAAGCGGAGGGCAGCGAATGGCTCGATTCGTCGAAGGCGAGGACCGTAGCCAGGTTGCGTTACTTCCCGAGTGTCTTGACGACTTCGTCGCCGAAGACAACCCGGTTCGAGTCATCGATGCGTTCATCGGTGAACTCGACTTGGAGGCGTTGGGCTTCGAGGGGCTGAAGCCGGCCTCGACGGGCCGTCCGTCATACCACCCGGCGGTGCTGCTGAAGATCTACATCTACGGCTACCTCAACCACATTCAATCCAGCCGGCGGCTGGAGCGCGAGTGCCAGCGCAATCTCGAGCTGATGTGGTTGACCGGCCGCCTGGCGCCGGACTTCAAGACCATTGCCGACTTCCGACGCGACAGCGGCACCGGTATTCGCAACGTCTGCCGGCGCTTCGTCGTGCTGTGCCGTGAGCTGAATCTGTTCTCGCAGGCCATCGTGGCCATCGACAGCAGCAAGTTCAAGGCGGTCAACAACCGCGACCGCAACTTCACCGCCATCAAGATCGACCGATTCCAGGAACAGATATCGCGAAGCATTCAGCGCTACCTGGACACGCTGGAGACGGCTGATCGCACGCACCCGGCTGGTCTACAGGCCAAGACCGAGCGGCTGCAGGAGAAGATCAAGAAGCTGCGCCAGCGGATGCACCAGTTGGACGAGATCAAGACCCGACTGGAGTCTGGTCCCGACGAGCAACTATCACTGACTGACCCAGACGCACGCTCGATGGCCACTAGCCGGCTCGGCTCAGGCATCGTGGGCTACAACGTGCAGGTGGCGGTCGATGCCAAGCACCATCTGATCGTTGCGCACGAGGTCACGAACGACAGCAGCGATCGATCGCAGCTGAGCGCGATGGCGCTGGCGGCGCGCGCAGCGATGGGCAAGATC
Organism: Burkholderiaceae bacterium; assembly: GCA_044226465.1. Taxonomy (GTDB): domain Bacteria; phylum Pseudomonadota; class Gammaproteobacteria; order Burkholderiales; family Burkholderiaceae_C; genus Ideonella. The sequence goes on from JBGAGZ010000025.1 coordinate 60,435, forward strand.
AAGTTGCAAGCGCATGCCGATCGCGGCTACTACAACAGCCGTGAACTCAAGGCCTGCGACGACGCGGGGATCGCAGCCTATGTCCCTAAGTCGATGACGTCCAACGCGAAGGCCGAAGGACGCTTCGACAAGTCCGACTTCATCTACATCGCCCGCGACGATGAGTACAAGTGCCCGGCCGGCCAACGGGCGATCTACCGGTTCACTCGGGAAGAGGCAGGCCTACAGCTCCGCCGCTACTGGAGCAGCGCCTGCCCGCAGTGTCCAATCAAGGCACAGTGCACGCCGAGTGACTACAGACGCATCTCGCGCTGGGAGCACGAGGCTGTAGTTGAAGCCGTGCAACGTCGACTGGATCGCAGACCGAGTGCAATGACGGTGCGAAAGAGAACCGTTGAACACGTCTTCGGGACCCTCAAGCACTGGATGGGCTCGGCGCACTTCTTGACTCGACAAATACCAAACGTCTCGACCGAAATGAGTCTCCACGTGCTGGCTTACAACCTCAAGCGCGTGATGAGCATCCTTGGCATTGCCAAAACGATGAAAGCGATGAAGTTGGTCGGCGCGTGAGCGCCTTGTCATGCTCACAAGCGCTGCAAGCATTCGCAAAGACCCATGGAGGTCGAATATCGCCTCATGAGGACCACTGTGGCTCGACGGAACGACGGAAGAGAAATACGGCACTCGATCTTTAACGCGTTCCTATCGCTTGAAATTGACCGCGTTCTCACACAGTCTCGACTGGTCGCGGACTTTGGAAGCCAGAAGCCGAATTGCCCCTGCTGATCAAAGCGGTCGTCGTCGCGCAATGGCGCTCGACCGATTGCTGGCGACCCTATGCCCCTATTGCCGACCTTCGCCGACTGGTGATTGGTAGAAGCAGAGCAGAAAGCCGGTGAGACCACGGCGTCGGCGTTCTACATAGGAGGACTTCCGACAGAAGTGCGGCCTTCTGTCGATGCGTCCGGTGCAAGCGGTCGGTTTCTCCATTCCTATTTCGACCGCGTCGATTGGCGTGAAAGGGCGACTACCTGAGTGGACCAGGTGCAGCGTGGCGCGGAACTGCGGGCTTGGCAAGCCGCCAGCCGATGCAGGAGCAGGAGCAGGAGCAGGAGCAGGAAAAGTACTGGCAACCTCGGCTATGCGATGTTCAATTCCGCTTCCCTTGCCACGCCAGCAGCAGAGGTGCAACATGAACAATTCTGCAAGTCGAAGGGGCGCATATGGAACTCGGCCACGACGCTGCTGCGGGCAAGGCAGCAGCAACCTTTGTCCTTGTACTGACCTTCGGCCTTTCGTCGGCGCAAGCCGGCGAACCGGCTCCGAGCGCCTATCAGGTCCTTCACTCTTTCGACTACGAGCACGACTCAGGCGACGGGTGGCGGCCCATCGGGAAGCTCGTTGAGCCTGGCAACGGATGGCTCTACGGAGTGACTTTCAATGGAGGCAGCGAGGAAAACCTCGGTCTCATCTATCGTATCCAGGCGAATGGCGCCTATGAGGTCGTACATGCATTCAGCTCGGCCGGATCGAGCCCCAGTCAGCCAGGAGCGGGACTCGCCGCGAATTCGAACGGCTGGCTCTATGGGACGACGGTCAACGGTGGCTACTATCAGAATGGGACCGTGTATCGCTTCGACACCGCCAGCGGAGCGACCGAAATGCTGCATTCGTTCCAAGCTCCCAACAGCGGGAATTCGCCGTCAGCGTTGATCTTGGCAAGTGACGGGTACTACTACGGGACGTCACCAACTGGCGGCAGCTTCAACTCAGGGTTTGCCTACAGAATCTCCCCGAAGGGAGCGTTCAGGGCTATTCATGACTTCGGTGCCAGTGGTGACGGTCGCTTTCCCAGCGCACAGTTGGTTCAAGGCAGCGACGGCTTCCTTTACGGGACGACCATGCTGGGTGGCTCCGTCGGTGTCGGCACAATCTTTCAAATGAACGCGAAGGGGAAGACGAGAGTTCTGCACTCGTTCACAGGCGGCGCCGGTGGCTACGGATCGAGGTCCGAGTTGACAGAAGGTCCAGATGGGTACTTCTGGGGCATCACGTTTGGTGGTTCGAATGACTCCCTGCTGATCTACAAGGTCAACGCGAAGGGAAAGTTCCTCGCGGTCCACTCCTTCAAGCCGGACTCTCCGGGCGACCCCACCGGTCTGATGCTGGCCAGCGATGGGGCGTTCTACGGTGCCGTTCACAACAGCAGCAAAACTCCAGTGGGCTGGCTTTTCAAGACGCTCCCAAGTGGAAAGACGACCACCCTCCACGTCTTCGATGGGGTTGGCGATGGGCGATTTCCCGCTGGTGCGCTTCTCCAGAGCAAGGATGGCTTGCTCTACGGCGTGACCGACCTGGGAGGTGAGTTCGGCGACCACGGATTCGGTGGAACGGTCTACTCAGTCTCCTTGCCTTAGCGAATCATCGTTCTCGCGTGCAAATCGATAGAGTGAAGCAAGGACTCGCAGAGACTGATTGTGGTCGGTCGGAATCGGCAATTGAACGTCGGCCCTGTCCGAAACCGGCCACGCGGAGGCAAGCAAGGCAAATGACCGCTGCACTTCCTTGACCAGTCACTCGTACATTCCAGCCAGCGTCCTGGCCAGCGAGTGAGTCCTGCTGCTCGGAACGTCGTGCAGAACCCGATCCAAAGCGGGCATTTCAGAAGACTGCCAGCGGACTTTCACACTGACGCGATCCTTCAAGGTTGGCTGATTGAAGTTGCGAATGTGTGATGTGCCTACCGGGTGGTATCGCCATGGGTGGTCGGTGCTGCCGCCGGGCGAACGATCTCCAATGCAGATGCTGGCCAGCTGCGAATGTCCAAGCGCGAGAATTGGTTGTTCCGTGATGACGCAACTGGTCCGCCGCAATGGACCGAACTAAGGGAGAAAAGAAATGCTTCATGCTTCGCTCGATAAGATCGATGAGGTCTTCCTGCGGCAACTGTGTGTAGATGGGGTGGCAGAGTCAGGCACCCTCGACTTCAAGCGAGAACTTCCAGCACCTGGGGATGCCGGCCGCGTCGAGTTTCTTAAAGATGCATCTGCGCTGGCCAACTGCGAAGGCGGAGACTTGATCTATGGCGTCGATGAGCGCGATGGTTGCGCCGCGACGCTGATGCCGGTCGTCGGATTACCCGTCGACGATGCCAAGAGACGTTTCAGCCAGATGCTGGACACACTGGAGCCTAGGATTCAGGGGATTCGGATGCACGCAGTTGAGACTGACGGTGGGTTCGTCCTGATCGTCCGCGTACCGGCATCCTTTGACGGACCGCATTCAATCAAAATTAACGGCACGAATCGGAGGTTCGTGATGCGCAACGGGACGACGACGAGTGACATGAGCTATGAACAGCTACGGTTCGCGTTTGATCGAACCGCGAGTTTGGTCGCTAGAGCTGATGACGCGATCGAGCAGAGGGTCGGGGCGATAGTGAACAAGCGCGCGAGGAGACTCCTCGAAGACGGCGCCATCTGCTCTATCAATTTCGTCCTGCTCGGTGGCCTTGCGGGACGGATGCCAATTGACATACCTCTGGTGAATTCGGGCAATGGCTGGCTCCAGTTGTTGGACCCCACATGGGGAGGTGGCAGCAACAGCATGAACCTCGATGGTCTTCTGGTATTCCCCGGCGGTTCTGCGCAGGAACCCAAGTGGGGTTACACGCAGCTCTATCGTGACGGCGGACTTGAATGCGTCTCGCTGGTCGGTCATTCAGTCCCTGGTCAGGGCGCAGATCGCAAACTGGTCTTCTCTACCGACCTGGCAAAGTTCTGTCGCCGATCTGTCGATGTATTCATCAAGCTGGCCAAGACCTATGACCTTACCGGGCCTGCTCTGCTCAATGTCTCGCTCTTGCACGTCGACGGATACGAACTTGGTTTGGCGCAGGCGTGGCATCGATTCAACAGGGCCTTTACCGACCGGCCGCACCTCGTTCTGCCGAACGTCCTGATCCCGAATATTGAGACCGCTACTGTCGACGCGGTTGTGAAGCCGCAACTGGATTTGCTATGGCAAGCCTTCGATGTCTCAGGATGTACCGAGTATGACAAGACGGGCAACTGGGCGCCGAGAGCTTGAGGTGAGCGAGCTGACGTAGAGGCTGTCCAGGCGCGGCAATAGACCACACTTGGGCGATCGATCGCCGTATCCATTGTCTTGAGCGGGAGGCGCGTGCACGATGGAAATCATGGCTTGGGTAGAGCGCGCTGTGTATGACATCGCGGGTGGAGCGTTGGGCGCCGGAGTACTTTTCTGGTTGTCCAAGGCTTGGCTGATGACGCGCATTCAGGAAAGCGTCAAGCATGAGTATGCGAGGGGCCTTGAAACACACAAGGCTCAATTGAAGCGCGACAGCGACATTGAGCTTGAGCAGCAACGGGCTAGTGCCGGACGCCAACTCGAGGAGCTGAAGTCAGCACTAGCCGTTGCTGCCACATCACGCAATGTGGCCTTCTCGAACATCTACGAGCGGCGAGTGAACGCCATCGCCGCTATCCATGGACCCTTGGTGGAAGTGAACAGGCGGCTTGGCGCCTATATCGCCATGTTCGAACTCCCCGGCATGGGTACACACGATGATCGGGTCAAAAAGCTCGCCGAGGCATTCGAGACCTTTGAGGGTAGTTACCTGCAGCACAACATCTTTCTTCCGAAGCCAGTCGCCGACCAACTCACCCGCCTCAGGGCATCGCATGTGACCATCTCGAACTTCTTTCGACTTCGGGTTCATGGCCAACCGCCTAGCGGCGAGACTGGAGATGCCTGGGCCAAGCTCGTCATCCAGTTCGAGGGCGAGGTAAAGGAATTGATGGACGAAGTGGAGAAGGCAATGCGAGATCTGCTTGGCGATGTGAGCGTCACGCGTGTTGAAGCCACCGCAGCGCCAGCCTTTTCGAACCGATAGATTGCGATCCTCCGGGTTGGAACACTACGTCGGGGTTCCGCTCCTGGCCGTAAGCAGCCTCACGGCCGGTCTGATTGGGCGTCTGCAACCGCTGCGGTGCCGCCGCTCCCACAGCAAAGCTCAAATCGCCTCTACGGCACTCGATGATCCTCCGCAACGCTGGCCACGACACAACGCCGCCGCCCAGCCCCAGCGCCCCACCCTTCCCAACCTTCAGTTTCCCCGCCCCGCGCCGAAATCCCGATATCCATCGCCAGGGGGGGCGCCTCGTGCACGTTCAGTTGTCTTCATCCGGCGGCAGTGCATTCGGCCGCATGGCCGCCAGCCCGCTGGCGGCGGCTGCCACGCTGCGCGCCTTGCCGCGGCTGGCGGGCCTGGCGCAGGCCAGCGGCAGCGCCGACGCGCCGACACGCGTGACCTTGCTGGGTTCTGCTGCTGCGGCTGAGAACGACGTCGCCTATGACGGCGTGCAGCGCAGTGGCAATGCATCTGCGTCCTCTTTCTTGCGCTTCTGGGCCGGCCCGCACGACAACGCGCTGGGCGCGCTGATGCTGCACAACAGCGGCAAGGGCAAGGGCACGCTTTCAGACCGTTGGCACGGGCTCGGCGGCGCGCTGCTGCGCCAGCTGGCCGAGACGGGCGAAGGCACCACGCAAACGCTGGCCGAGGTGGAGCCGCGATCGTCGGACGACGAAGTGACCACGGACGACACGGCCGTGGCAGCGGCGGGTGACACCGCCGCGGCCGAAGGCACGGCCGAGCAGGACCCGGTGGCCGACGCCGCCAAGCTCGAGGCCGACGCGCTGGCCGGCGTGAGCGACCATGCGGTGACGGTGGGCCTGACGGTCACCACCCGCTCGGGCCAGAAGGTGAGCCTCGAGATCGCCGTGAACGACGGCGCGCACGAGGGCAGCACGCGCGGCCTGAAGGTCAAGGTGGCCAGCTCGGGCGAGCTGAGCCTGGACGAGCGCAAGGTCCTGGCGGCCATGGCCGACGGGCTGGACCGGGCGCTGGACGGGCTGGGCCGCAACAAGCCGCAGATCGACCTGTCGCACTTGAAAGCGTTCGACACCAGCGGCGAGCTGACCGGCCTGGACCTGGAGATCAAGAACCCGAACACCAAGCTGCAGCCGCATGCGATGGGCGCGTTCTCGCTGCACTTGGGCGGCGACAAGGCGCAGCTGTCGCTCGAGCGGGCCGGCAGCACCATGGCGCTGTCCGTCGCTGCCACGCCGGCGGGCGGGGTGGGTGGCGACCAGCGCCGCTCGGCCATCACCGCCATGCTGGCGCAGATCGACGCCGCCGCCGAGCGCGGCCATGCCGACCCGCTGGTGGTGGGCCTGTTCAAAGACGCGTTCGCACAGCTGCAAGCGCCGCCGGTGGATGGGGAAGCCGCGCAAGCGGCGGCGGGCGAAGCTGCGCAGCCTCAGGCGGACAGCAGCCTGCCGGCCGAGGCCCAGGCGCTGCAAAGCGGCCTGGCCGACTTCGAGGCCAGCTTCGGCGGGCCCACTCAAAGGACCAACCGCTTCGGCGGCGTGATCGAGCAGGGCACCATCGGCTACCAGATCGGACAGCGCACCACGGACAAGCCTCCGGTGGGCTCGGGCGAGCGCAAGATCACCCAGGTGAAGACCGAGTCGCTGGACGCGGACATGAAGAAGACGCGCACCCTGCTGCTGCAGCCGAAGACCGGCAACTACGACGGCACCACCATCTGCGACCGCAAGACCGAGACGACCTTGATCGAGGCCTCGCTCACGGCCGTGAAGCAGGCGCTGCGCAAGAC
>JBGAGZ010000026.1:0-66957 GCA_044226465.1 Burkholderiaceae bacterium
GGTAAAGGAGGAGCCGGCAGCCGCAGGCTGGCGGCGGGGGACACGAGCGGAGCGGAGAACCCCACCGGCCTGATCCCGAACCCACCCTCGGCAAATCAGCGGTTTGCGACAATCGCGCGATGACAGCAGACCCCACCGCGCTGGTGCCTGAAAAGCCCGCGCCCACCATCGGCTTCGTTTCGCTCGGCTGCCCCAAGGCGCTGACCGACTCCGAACTGATCCTCACGCAACTCTCTGCCGAGGGCTACCAGACCGCCAAGACCTACCAGGGCGCCGACCTGGTGATCGTCAACACCTGCGGCTTCATCGACGACGCGGTGAAGGAAAGCCTGGACACGATCGGTGAGGCCCTGGCCGAGAACGGCAAGGTCATCGTCACCGGCTGCCTGGGCGCCAAGCAGGCCGAGGGCGGCGAGAACCTGGTCAGGCAGATCCACCCCAAGGTGCTGGCCGTGACCGGCCCGCATGCCACGCAAGAGGTGATGGACGCGGTGCACGTGCACGTGCCCAAGCCCCACGACCCCTTCGTCGACCTGGTGCCGGCCGCGGGCATCAAGCTCACGCCCAAGCACTATGCCTACCTGAAGATCAGCGAGGGCTGCAACCACCGCTGCACCTTCTGCATCATTCCCAGCATGCGTGGCGACCTGGCGTCGCGCCCGGTGGGCGACGTGCTCAAAGAAGCCAAGGCGCTGTTCGAAGGCGGCGTGAAGGAGCTGCTGGTCGTCAGCCAGGACACCTCGGCCTATGGCGTGGACGTGAAGTACCGCACCGGCTTCTGGGATGGCCAGCCGGTCAAGACCCGCATGCTGGACCTGGTGGCCAAGCTGGGTGAGCTGGCCAAGGCGCATGGCGCCTGGGTGCGGCTGCACTACGTCTACCCGTACCCGCACGTGGACGAGATCATCCCGCTGATGGCCGAAGGCCTGGTGCTGCCGTACTTGGATGTGCCGTTCCAGCATTCGCACCCGGACGTGCTCAAACGCATGAAGCGCCCAGCCAGCGGCGAGCGCAACCTCGAGCGCATCCAGAAGTGGCGCGAGATGTGCCCCGAGTTGGTCATCCGCTCGACCTTCATCGCCGGCTTCCCCGGCGAGACGGAAGCGGAGTTCGGCCATCTGCTGCAGTTCCTGGGCGAGGCCCAGATCGACCGCGCCGGCTGCTTTGCCTATTCGCCGGTGACCGGCGCCTCGGCCAACGAGCTGCCGGGCGCCTTGCCGACCGAACTGCGCGAAGAGCGCCGCGCCCGCTTCATGGCGGTGGCCGAGGCGGTGTCGGCCGACCGCCTGCGCCGCCGTGTCGGCGCGACGATGCAGGTGCTGGTCGACCGTGCGCCGGCGCTGGGCCGCAAGGGCGGGGTGGGGCGCTCGTATGCGGACGCCCCCGAGATCGACGGCACCGTGCGGCTGCTGCCGCCGGCCAAGGCGTCCACCCAGCTGCGCGTGGGCGAGTTCGCCAAGGCTCGCATCGTGGCGGCCGAAGGGCACGATCTGGTGGGCGAGCCGGTATGAGCCTCGCCCGGCCGCCCGAAGAGGCTCATTCCCGCCTGGCGGGACCGGCCGCAGGCCGCAGGGTGCACATATGAGCGAACGCGCCCCCGAGAACAAGTCCACCGCGCTGATCCACCACGCCTACCGCGCGCCGGAGGGCTTCGAGTCCCCGGTGGTCGGCGTGCACAAGGCGTCGACCGTGTTCTTCCCCACGGTGGCGGCGCTGCGCGAGCGCCGCTGGGTGGACAAGAGCGCCTACACCTATGGCCTGCACGGCACGCCCACCACCTTCACGCTGGAGGCCCGGCTGGCTTCGCTGGAGGGCGCGAAGCACGTCATCCTGGCGCCCAGCGGGCTGTCGGCGCTGACGGTGGTGAACATGGCCTTGCTGCGCGGCGGCGACACCATGCTGCTGCCCGACAACGTCTACAACCCCAGCAAGGAATTCGCCCGTCAAGAGCTGGCGCGCTGGGGCGTCGCCCACCGGCTGTACGACCCGATGCAGCCCGAGTCGCTGCGCGCCGCGTTGAGCCCCGAGGTCAAGCTGGTCTGGCTGGAAGCGCCGGGCTCGGTGACGCTGGAATTCCCTGACCTGGCGGCACTGGTGCGGGTGGTGCGCGAGGCGGCGCCACAGGCCACGGTCGCGCTGGACAACACCTGGGGCGCGGGCCTGGCCTTCGACGCGTTCGCCTTCATGGACGGGCAGGGCGTGGACCTGACCATCCACGCGCTGACCAAGTACCCCTCGGGCGGCGGCGACGTGCTGATGGGCTCGATCGCCTGCCGCGACGACGCGCTGCACGACCAACTCGCCTGGACGCACAGCCGCCTGGGCCTTGGCGTGGGCGCGAACGATGCCGAGGCGCTGCTGCGCTCGCTGCCCAGCCTGCCGCTGCGCTACGCCGCGCAGGACGCCTCGGCCCGCCGCATCGCCGAATGGGCGAGCCAACAGGCGCCGGTGATCCACCGCGTGCTGCACCCGGCGCTGCCTTCATCGCCTGGCCACGCGCATTGGGCAGCTTTGTGCCAGGCAGCGGCCGGCTTGGTGACGCTGGAATTCGACCCGGCCATCGCGCCCGAGCGGGTCGACGCCTTCGTCGACGGGCTGAAGCACTTCCGCATCGGCTGGAGCTGGGGCGGCCCGGTCAGCCTCGCCGTGCCCTACCGTGCCAGCTTCATGCGCCAGCTGGGCTCGGCCTATGCCGGTGTGCTGGTGCGTTTGTGCATCGGCCTGGAGGCCACCGACGACCTGATCGCCGACCTCGCGGCCGGCGTGGAACGACTGGGACGAGGCTAGAAGCGGCCGTCGCGAGCGAAGCGGTTCGTCGCGTCCACCAGCGCGGCGGCGATGCCGGGCTCGTAGGACGAGTGGCCCGCGTCCTCGACGATGCGCAGGTCCACGCCCGGCCAGGCGTCGGCCAGCGCGAAGGCATAGCGCACCGGGCAGATCACGTCATAGCGGCCGTGCACGATGAAGCCGGGCAGGTGGCGAATGCGCGCCATGCCGTCCAGCAACTGGCTCGGCTTCAGGAAGGCCTTGTGGCGGAAGTAGTGCGCCTCCAGCCGGCCGATGCCCAGCGCGATCGCGTCCTCGGTGAAGGCATCGGCGGTCTCCGGATGGGGCAGCAGGTGCAGGCACGAGCCTTCGTATCGGCTCCAGGCGCGCGCGGCGAGCGTGTAGACCGCTGGGTCGGGCGATTCCAGCCGGCGGCTGTAGGCGGCCAGCAGGTCACCGCGCTCGGATTCGGGCACATGGCCGGCGAAGGCTTCCCACTCGCGGGGGAAGAAGTTGCGCACGCCGTGCAGCCACCAGTCGATCTCGGCGTCGCTGACCAGCCAGATGCCGCGCAGCACCAGGCCCAGGCAGCGCTCGGGGTGTGCCTGCGCATAGGCCAGCGACAGCGTCGAGCCCCAGGAGCCACCGAAGACCAGCCAGCGCTCGATGCCCAGCATCTCGCGCAGTCGCTCGATGTCGGCGATCAACAGGTCGGTGGTGTTCTCGCGCGTCTCGCCCAGCGGGGTGGACTGGCCCGCGCCGCGTTGGTCAAACAGCACGACGTGGTAGCGCGCAGGGTCGAAATAGCGCCGGCTTTTGGGCGAGATGCCTGCGCCGGGGCCGCCGTGCAGGAACAGGGCAGGGATGCCCTGCGGGTTGCCTGCGGTCTCCCAGTACAGGGTGTGCAGGTCGTCGATAGCAAGGCGGCCGCTGCGCAGCGCGTCGACCGGAGGGTGGAGAACATCGTCCAGCGTCATGATTCCTTGCCTCCCGAAGACACTTTGTGTCTCATCAGGCGTCCCTTTTCTCGTTCCCAGTCGCGTTTCTTCTCAGTGTCGCGCTTGTCGTGCTGGGCCTTGCCTTTGGCCAGGGCGATCTCGGCCTTCACCCGGCCGCCTTTCCAGTGCAGGTTCAGCGGCACCAGCGTGAAGCCGCGCTGCTCCACCTTGCCCACCAGGCGGCGGATCTCGTCCTTGCCCATCAGCAGTTTCTTGGTCCGGTCAGCCTCGGGGTGGACGTGGGTCGACGCGCTGCGCAGCGCGTTGATGCGGCAGCCGATCAGGTAGAGCTCGCCGTCGCGGATGACCACGTAGCCGTCGGTCAGCTGAATCTGGCCGGCGCGGATGGCCTTGACCTCCCAGCCTTCCAGCACCATGCCGGCCTCGTACTGCTCTTCGATGTGGTACTCGAAACGGGCGCGGCGGTTTTCGGCGATCAGGGCGGAGGACATCGGATAGAGGGTGTACGGGCAACGGGCCGCTGCACGGGCCCACCCCTAAAATCGGCGCATTGTATGAAGCATGTGAAGAAGTCCGTCCTGCTGTGGTACTCGCCGGCTGAGATGTACCGACTGGTCACCGATGTGCCGAGCTACCCGGACTTCCTGCCCTGGTGCGAGCGGGCCGACGTGCTGGAGCAGCACGACAGCGGCATGACGGCCCGCATCGGCCTGGCCTACGCCGGCGTGCGCCATGCCTTCACCACGCGCAACGAGCACCAGGCCGACCGGCAGGTGCTGGTCAAGCTGGTCGATGGCCCGTTCTCGCTGCTGGAAGGGGCCTGGGTGTTCTCGCCGCTGGGCAAGCCAGGCACAGACAAGGTCGAGGCCTGCCGCATCGAGTTCGACCTGCGCTACGCGTTTTCCAGCCGGCCGCTCGAAGCCGTGCTCAGCCCCGTTTTCGACCGGGTGGCCAACACCTTCGTCGACTCCTTCGTCACCCGTGCCGAGCAGGTGTATGGCGAGCGTTGATGGCGCCATGCTGACCGTGCGGGTCTGCTACAGCCCCGCGCCGCGCGTGGTGGATTCGGTCATGTTGCGGCTGGCAGCGGGCAGCACCGTGGCCGACGCGTTACGAGCCAGCGGGCTGTTGGAGCGCCACGGCCTGTCAATCGGTGACGGGGCCGAGGCGGGGATTGGGGTGTGGACCAAGGCGAGGTCGCTCGACAGCCCGCTGCGCGAGGCCGACCGGGTGGAGGTCTATCGCGGGCTGACGGTGGACCCGAAGGAAGCGCGCCGCCAGCGCTACCGCAAGCAGCCGCGGCGCTGAGCGTCGCGGGCGTGGCTCGCCGTGCGCCCTCGGGCGCGCTCAGTCGCAGGACGAATTGGCAATCTCGCGGGTGCGGGCGATCTCGGCCTCACGGCCGGCGTCGTCGAGCACTTCTCGCTCGCCCTTGTCGTTCACACGAGCCATGCGTTGGCCACCTTCGAGGGCAGCCAGTTGGTTGCGAGCGCGCTGGCAGGTCTCGAGCCGAGCGTGGTCGCGTTTGGCCTTGTCGGCGTCCTTCTTGGCTTTTTCTGCAGCGGCCTTTTCGGTCTCTGCCTTGGTGCGCTTGGCTTCCAGCGCGGGGTCGCCGCGGACGATGCCTTCACCCGCCGCATCGCTGGCCGCGGAGGCGGCGGCGGCCGGCATCGGCGCACGGGCGCCGGTCGGGCGCTGCAGGATGTCCTTGTCCGGCACGTCGACGGGGGGCGGCCGGTCGCTCACCTGGACGCGGCCGTCCTTGTCACGCCATTTCCAGATGCTGCCCGCCATCACGGCAGAGCTGCCCAAGGCCAGCGCCAACGTCAGCAGGCCCAGGCGGGCGAAGGTAGAAACGGTCGATTTCATGGGCGACTGCGGGCCTCGGCCCATAAGGCGCGGGCGAGTTGCGACAGGCTGCCAGTGTAAGGCTTGGCCAGCCCGGACGGCGGGGCTGGCGGGCATCCGTATAATTCGCTTTTGCGTCTGGAGCCAATCCCCATGCGCCTTCTAGGCAAAGCGCTGACCTTCGACGATGTGTTGTTGGTGCCGGCGTACTCCCAGGTGTTGCCCCGAGATACTTCGCTGGCAACGCGCGTTTCCCGCAACATCCTCCTGAACCTGCCGCTCGTGTCCGCTGCGATGGACACGGTCACCGAGGCGCGCCTGGCGATCGCCATCGCCCAGGAAGGCGGCATGGGCATCGTTCACAAGAACCTGAGCCCGAAGCAGCAGGCGGCCGAGGTGGCGCGGGTGAAGCGCTACGAGTCGGGCCTGTTGAAGGACCCGATCACGATCGCCCCGGGTGCCCGGGTGCGCGACGTGATCGAGCTGTCTCGCCAGCATGGCATTTCGGGCTTCCCCGTCGTGGAGGACGGCCGCGTGGTCGGCATCGTCACCAACCGCGACCTGCGCTTCGAGAGCCGCCTGGACGCCCCGGTGCGCGAGATCATGACCCCGCGAGAGCGCCTGGTCACCGTGAGGGAAGGCGCTTCGCTGGCCGAGGCCAAGGATCTGATGCACCAGCACAAGCTGGAGCGGGTGCTGGTCGTCAACGACGCCTTCGAACTGCGTGGCCTGTTCACGGTGAAAGACATCACCAAGCAGACCACCTTCCCCAATGCGGCCCGTGACGCCAGCGGCAAACTGCGCGTCGGCGCCGCGGTGGGCGTGGGCGAGGGTACCGAGGAGCGGGTCGAGCTGCTGGTCAAGGCCGGTGTCGATGCGCTGGTGGTCGACACGGCACACGGCCACTCGCACGGCGTGCTCGAGCGTGTGCGCTGGGTGAAGAAGAACTTCCCGCAGGTCGACGTGATCGGCGGCAACATCGCCACCGGGTCGGCAGCCCTGGCGCTGGTCGAGGCGGGCGCGGACGGCGTCAAGGTCGGCATCGGCCCGGGCTCGATCTGCACCACACGCATCGTGGCCGGCGTGGGGGTGCCGCAGATCACCGCGATCGACAACGTGGCCACTGCGTTGCGCGGCACGGGCGTCCCCTTGATCGCCGATGGCGGCATCCGCTACTCGGGCGACATCGCCAAGGCCATCGCGGCGGGTGCCGGCGCGGTGATGATGGGCGGCATGTTCGCCGGTACCGAAGAGGCACCGGGCGAGGTCATCCTCTACCAGGGCCGCAGCTACAAGAGCTACCGCGGCATGGGCTCGATCGGCGCGATGAAGGCCGGTTCGGCCGACCGCTACTTCCAGGAAAACGACGAAACCACCAACCCGAACGCCGACAAGCTGGTGCCCGAGGGCATCGAAGGCCGGGTACCCTACAAGGGCTCGATGGTGTCGATCATCTTCCAGATGGCCGGTGGCATCCGTGCGGCGATGGGCTACTGCGGCTGCGCCACGGTGGACGAGATGCGCGATCGGGCCGAGTTCGTCGAGATCACCTCGGCGGGCATCCGCGAAAGCCATGTGCACGATGTGCAGATCACCAAGGAAGCGCCAAACTACCGATTGGAGTGAACTCGCCCAAGCCCAGCGCCCGGCCTCGACGCCGGGCGCGGTCTTTTGCGACGACGAATTCGAGCGATGACTGTTGCCACCCCCCGCGGCCGTGAAGCCGCAATGCCCTTCATCATGCTGACGGTGCTGATCGACATGATCGCGATCGGCCTGATCATCCCGGTGCTGCCGCATCTGGTGGGCAGCTTCACCTCGTCGCCGACCGAGAAGACGATGTGGTTCGGCGTGGTGGCGTTCTCGTTCGGCATCGCCAACTTCTTCGGTTCGCCCATCATCGGCGGCCTGTCGGACCGTTTCGGCCGGCGGCCGGTGCTGCTGATCGGCTTCTGCGGCCTGGCGCTGAGCTTCTTCGTCACCGCCATGGCCACTGCGCTGTGGATGCTGATCGTTGTGCGTCTGTTCAGCGGGGCCATGCAGTCCAACGCCGCCGTGGCCAATGCCTACGTGGCCGACATCTCCACGCCCGAGCAGCGCGCCAAGCGCTTCGGCCTGCTGGGCGCCATGTTCGGCTTGGGCTTCATCCTCGGCCCGGCCGTGGGGGGCACGCTGGGCAGCGTCGACCTGCACCTGCCGTTCTACGCGGCCGGCGTGCTGGCGCTGTGCAACTGGCTCTACGGCTACTTCGTGCTGCCCGAGTCTTTGCCGGCCGAGCGACGCCACCCCTTCGACTGGCGGCGCGCCAACCCGGTCAGCTCGCTGTCGGGCCTGGCGCAGTTGCACGGCGTGGGCCTGCTGGTGGCCGTGGTGGCGCTGGCCGGCCTGGCGCAGTTCACGCTGCACATGACCTGGGTGCTCTACACCGACCTGAAGTTCGGCTGGGGCCCGCGCGAGACCGGCTGGTCGCTGTTCGCGGTCGGCATCATGTCGGCGCTGGTCCAGGGCGTGCTGATGGGGCCGCTGCTGCGGCGGTTCTCGCCGCGTCGGCTGGCGGTGCTGGGCCTGCTGTCGTCCACGCTGGCCTTCGCGGCCTGGGGCGCGGCCAGCGAGGGCTGGATGATGTACGCCGTGATCTTCGCCAACGTGCTGGGCTTTGCCGGCGCCGCTGCGATCCAGAGCATCATCTCGAACGCGGCGGACCACAAGACCCAGGGCCAGACCATGGGCGCAGTTGCCGGGCTGAACAGCCTGATGGCGGTGATCGCACCGGTGGTCGGGCCCTCGCTGCTGTCGGTGGTCTCGCACCTGCCGCGCGGCGACTGGCGCATCGGCGCCCCGTACTATTTCTGCGCCGCGCTGCAAGGCCTGGCCACCGTGCTGGCCGTTCGCCACTTCAGCACCCACCGCGCTGCGCTCGCCGCGCCGACCGAATCTTCCGCCGCAGCTCCTGCACCATGACCCACGACAAGATCCTCATCCTCGACTTCGGCTCCCAGGTCACCCAGCTGATCGCACGCCGTGTGCGCGAGGCGCACGTGTACTGCGAGATCCACCCGAACGATGTGAGCGACGCTTTCATCCGAGAGTTCTCGCCCAAGGGCATCATCCTGTCCGGCAGCCACGCCAGCACCTACGAAGAGCACGACCTGCGCGCCCCGCAGGCGGTGTGGGACCTGGGCGTGCCGGTGCTGGGCATCTGCTACGGCATGTTCACGATGACCGTGCAGCAGGGCGGCCAGGTCGAGGCCAGCACGCACCGCGAGTTCGGCTACGCCGAGGTGCGGGCCCATGGCCACACCCGGCTGCTCGACGGCATCGAAGACTTCAGCACGCCCGAGGGCCACGGCATGCTGAAGGTGTGGATGAGCCACGGCGACAAGGTCACCCAGCTGCCGCCTGGCTTCAAGCTGATGGCCAGCACGCCGAGCTGCCCGATCGCCGGCATGGCCGACGAGGCCCGGGGCTACTACGGCGTGCAGTTCCACCCCGAGGTCACCCACACCGTGCAGGGCAGGGCGCTGCTCGAGCGCTTCGTGCTGAACATTGCCGGCGCCCGGCCCGACTGGGTCATGAAGGACCACATCACCGAGGCCGTCGAGGCCATCCGCCGGCAGGTGGGCGACGAGGAGGTGATCCTGGGCCTGTCGGGCGGGGTCGATTCCAGCGTGGCCGCCGCGCTGATCCACCGTGCCATCGGCGACCAGCTCACCTGCGTCTTCGTCGACCACGGCCTGCTGCGCCTGGACGAGGGCAAGATGGTGATGGACATGTTCGCGGGCCGTTTGCATGCGCGCGTCATCCACGTCGATGCCAGTTCGCAGTTCCTGGGCCACCTGGCCGGTGTGAGCGACCCCGAGCAGAAGCGCAAGATCATCGGCCGCGAGTTCGTCGAGGTCTTCAAGGCCGAGGCCGCCAAGCTCAAGGCCGGCGACGCTGGCCACAAGGGCGCGCAGTGGCTGGCCCAGGGCACGATCTACCCGGACGTGATCGAGTCCGGCGGCGCCAAGACCAAGAAGGCGACGACGATCAAGAGCCACCACAACGTCGGGGGCCTGCCCGAGCAGCTGGGTTTGAAGCTGCTGGAGCCGCTGCGCGACCTGTTCAAGGACGAGGTGCGCGAGCTGGGCGTGGCGCTGGGCCTGCCGCACGAGATGGTCTACCGCCACCCGTTCCCGGGCCCGGGCCTGGGTGTGCGTATCCTGGGCGAGGTGAAGAAGGACTACGCCGACCTGCTGCGCCGCGCCGACGCGATCTTCATTGAAGAGCTGCGCGGCTGGAAGGACGAGGCCACCGGCAAGAGCTGGTACGACCTGACCAGCCAAGCCTTCACGGTGTTCTTGCCAGTCAAGAGCGTCGGCGTGATGGGCGACGGCCGCACCTACGACTACGTGGTGGCCTTGCGCGCCGTGCAGACCAGTGATTTCATGACGGCCGACTGGGCCGAGCTGCCCTATGGCCTGCTGAAGAAGGTCTCGGGGCGCATCATCAACGAGGTGCGCGGCATCAACCGGGTGACCTACGACGTGTCGAGCAAGCCGCCGGCCACGATCGAGTGGGAGTGAACGAAGCGTCACGCCATGGCTGAACAACTTTCCCTCGACGGCATCGGTGCGCCGCCGCTGCCGACCGACCGCCTGTTCTTCGCGCTGCTGCCTGACACCTATGCGGCAACGCAGGCGGACCGCTTCCGGCAGCGGCTGGCCGCCGAGCGCGGCCTGACGGGCAAGCAGGTGCGTGTCGAGCACCTGCACGTCACGCTGCACCACCTGGGTGACCATGCGGGTGTGCCTGCGTCGTTGGTGGAGCAGGCGGGGGCGGTCGCCGAGGGCCTGGCGGCCGTCACGCCTTTCGAAGCCGAGTTCACGGGCGTCATGAGTTTTCCGCGCACCGGGCGCACGCCGGCCCTGGTGCTTTGCGGCAGCGAGGGCCTGACCGCGCTGACCAGCTTCCAGCGCACGCTGGGCGTGGCCATGATCAAGGGCGGCCTAGGCGCGTGGGTCGACAAGAGCTTCACGCCGCACATGACGCTGGCCTACGACCCTCAGACCGTCGAGCGTCACGACATCCGTCCGATCTCTTGGATGGTCACCGACCTGGTGCTGGTGCACAGCCTGCTGGGCCAGACGCGGCACGTGATCGTCGGCCGCTGGCCCTTGCGCGGGCCCACCGCCACGCGGCCGGGCGAGGGCGGGTTCGGCCGATGAGCGGCGAAGGCGAGGTCGCGCCGGCCGACGAATACGCGATGCGCCTGGCGCTGGACCAGGCGCACAACGCCTGGCTGGCGGGCGAGGTGCCCGTGGGGGCGGTGATCATGCGGGACGGGCAGGTCATCGCCACGGGCTACAACCGCCCGATCACGACCCACGACCCCACAGCCCACGCCGAATTGGTCGCACTGCGCCACGCGGCCCAGTTGCTGGAGAACTATCGCCTGCCGGATTGCGAGCTGTACGTGACGCTGGAGCCCTGCGCGATGTGCGCCATGGCGCTCATGCATGCACGCTTCAAGCGCGTGGTCTTCGGCGCGCCGGACCCGAAGACCGGCGCCGCCGGCTCGGTCGTCGACCTGTTTGCCCAGGCGCAGCTCAACCACCACACGCAAGTGCTGGGGGGCGTCATGTCCGAGGCCTGTGGCCGTGTCCTGCGCGAGTTCTTCGCCGAACGCCGGGCCCAGCAACGTGCCGAGCGGCTGGCGGCGCCGGAGGCCACCGAGATCGACGACGATGGCCCCATCCCGGCGGGTGACGCGGTGGAGTTGCCGCCGGCCGAGCGCTTGCCCGATTTCGACCCACCCACGTCTGCCTGACCGGGACATCCTCATGAACTCGTTGACCCTGTTCACGCCTGCCGGCGTGTTGCTGAAATCGGCCCCGCTGAAGCTGGCGGCCAAGCGGCTCAAGACGATGGGGTTCCAGGTGAGCATCGACGAAGCGGCGCTGGCCAAGCACCAGCGCTTCGGTGGCGACGACGACACGCGCCTGGCCGCTGTCCACCGCATCGCCGACGCCGCCCCATCGATCGCGATGGCCTCTCGCGGCGGCTATGGCCTGACGCGCCTGCTCGACCGGCTGGACTGGAAGAAACTGCGCCGAAGCGTCGACCGGGGCACGCGCTGGGTCGGCTACAGCGACATGACCGCCCTGCAGATGGGCATGCTGGCGCACACCGGGTCGCCAACCTGGTGCGGGCCATTGGCTGCCGACGACTTCGGCCGCGAGGTGCTGGACGAGGTCACGCCGGCCTGCTTTGAAGAGGCCATGAGCGGCGAACTGGAGGCGATCGGCTTTCGCACCGAGGCGGGCTTCGACGGGCTGCAAGCCAAGGGCCTGCTGTGGGGCGGCAACCTGACCGTGCTGATGGCGTTGATGGGCACGCCGCACTGGCCGCAGGTCAAGGGCGGCGTGCTCTTCATCGAGGACGTCAACGAACACCCCTATCGGGTCGAGCGCATGCTGCTGCAGTTGCACCAGGCGGGCGTGCTGGCCCGCCAGAAGGCGGTGGTGCTGGGCGCGATCAGCGACTGGCGCCCGTCGCCCATGGACCGCGGCTACGACCTCAAGGCGGCCGTGGCGCACCTGCGCTCTGTGAGCCGCACCCCCATCCTGACCGGCCTGCCGTTCGGCCATGTGGACACCAAGGTGACCATGCCTTTCGGCCGTCCGGTGACGCTGTTGGTGGAAGGGCGTGACGCCTTGATCGGCTGGTGAAATTCGCTGCGCCCGCTGAATTTTCTTGAGGATGGCTCGCCGCTCGGCGCCGTGAGCTTGCGAAAACCCTAGGTCGAGCGGCGCAGGCGCGGGCATAGAATCTGCTGGAAACGCCTCGCCGCAGCGTCCGGGCACAAGCCGGGGGTTGCCGCGGGCGGTTTTGTTTTTGCCGGTTTTTTCTGCATGGGCGGTCGCACCTATCCGCGTAGCGGCCGCCACATTTTGGGGGTACTCCGCATGGGCGGTCGGTTCACGACCCTGGGTCGTGTGTTGTCGCGTTGGTCGCTCGGCCTCCTGGCGGGCTCTGCCGGCATGGCGCTCACCGCACTCTCGGGCTGTGACAACAGCCCCTGGCCTAAGGACGCTGCCACCTCGCCGCTGATCTACACGGCGATGATCGAGAACACGCCGCGCCACCTCGACCCGACCGCGTCTTACTGGTCGAACGACACCATGGTCACGTACCAGGTGTACGAGCCGCCCTACGGCTACCACTATCTCAAACGCCCGATCGAACTGGTGCCGAAGTCGGCGGAGAAAGTCGTCGCGCCGATCTACCTCGACAAGAACGGCCAGCGCCTGCCGGACGACGCCCCCGGGGAACTCGTGGCCGAGAGCGTGTACGAGGTGCCGATCAAGAAGGGCATCATGTTCCAGCCGCACCCGGCGTTTGCCAAGGACGAGCAGGGGCAGTACCGCTACCACCACATGAAGCCTGGCGAGGTGGGTGAGCGCCGTTCGCCGCTCGAATTCGAGCAAGGCACGCGCGAACTGGTGGCCGACGATTTCGTCTACGCGCTCAAGCGCCATGCCACCACCCGCATCACCACGCCGATCTTCGGCGTGTTCTCGGAATACGTGATCGGCCTGAAAGAGTACGGCGAACTGGTCAAGAAGGAAGACGCCAAGCTGCGTCAGGGCCTGGACCAGGCCAGCGCCGACAAACCCTTCCTCGACTTCCGCAAGTGGCCGCTGGCGGGCGCCACCGCACCTGAGAAGCACCTGCTGCGCATCCGTCTGCATGGCAAGTACCCGCAGTGGAAGTACTGGATGCAGATGACGTTCATGTCGCCTGTGCCCTGGGAGGCCGACGCCTTCTATGCCCAGCCGGGCATGGCCGAACGAGGGTTGACGCTGGACAACTGGCCGGTGGGCACGGGCCCCTTCATGGTCACCGAGTTCGTCAAGGACCGGCGCATCGTGATGAAGAAGAACCCCAACTACCGCGGTGAGCCGTATCCCTGCGAAGGCATGCCCGAGGACAAGTCCAGGGGGCTGCTGGACGACTGCGGCAAGAAGACGCCGTTCATCGATGGCATCGTGGCCACGGTCGAGCGCGAGGCCACGCCCGAGAAGAACAAGTTCCGCGATGGCTACTACGACCTCGAGGTGTTCGAACGGACCGACCTGGGCATCCAATACCTGACCGAGGCAGACGACTCCGACGAGGTGCGCGCCGTCTACGAGCGCAAGGGCTTCTTGTTCCCCAAGTACAGCGACGTCAACAGCTACTTCATCGCCTTCAACATGCTCGACCCGGTCATCGGCTGGGGCGAGAACGAAGCCCAGCGCGAGCGCAACCGCAAGCTGCGCCAGGCGATCACCATCGCGATCGACTGGGACGAGTATTCCAAGGTCTTCCCGAAGAAGGCCGGTGTGACGGCGATGAGCCTGTTGCCAGAGGGCATCCCCGGCTCGCGCGAGGGCACGCCCGAAGGCGTGAACCCGGTGACCCACCGCATGGTCAACGGCAAGTACGTGCGCCGCCCGATCGAGGACGCGCTGAAGCTGATGGTGGAGGCTGGCTACCCCGAGGGCCGCGAGGCGACGACCGGCAAGCCCCTGGTCATCAACTACGACTACTACGCACCGCCCACGCCCGAGCGCAAGCCTGAGATCGACTGGGTGGTCAAGCAGTTCGCCAAGCTGGGCATCCAGCTCGAGGTGCGCGCGACCGACAACAACCAGTTCCAGGACAAGGTGCGCAAGGGCAAGCACCAGGTCTTCTGGCTGGGCTGGAATGCCGATTACCCCGACGCCGAGAACTTCATGTTCCTGTTTTACGGCCCGAACGCCAAGAGCGTGTCGGATGGCGAGAACACTTCGAACTACATGAACCCCGAGTTCGACAAGCTGTTCAACCAGTTGAAGATGATGGACGACGGCCCGGCCAAGCAGGAAATCGTCGACAAGATGAACGATGTGCTGCGCCGCGACGCACCGCTGAGCTTCGGCTTCTACCCCTACGCGTCGGCCGCCATCCAGAAGTGGGTGACGAATTCGAAGCCGGCCATCCTGATCCGCGACCACGGCCGCTACCTGCGGCTGGACAGCGCCCAGCGCGCTGAGCGCCTGGCCGAGTGGAACAAGCCGGTCTTCTGGCCGCTGGTGCTGCTGGTCGCGCTCGTGGCCGCCGGCGTGCTGGTGGCGCGCAACAGCCTGCGCCGGCGCGAGCGCATGAATGCGCGCGGCGAGATCCTGGTCTGATTCAACCCGCCAAGACGCCCGACAACGATGCTTTCCTACACCTTCCGCCGCCTGGTCTACGGCGTGCTGATCCTGCTGGGCGTGAACCTGGCGACCTTCTTCCTGTTCTTCACCGTCAACACGCCCGACGACATGGCCCGCCTGAACATCGGCGGCAAGCGTGTCACGCAGCAGTTGATCGAGAAGTGGAAGACCGAGCGCGGCTACGACAAGCCCTTGTACTGGAACGACGCGAAAGAGGGTGGCGATAAGCTGACCGAGACCATCTTCTGGGAGCGTTCGGTGTCGCTGTTCACGCTGAACTTCGGCCGCGCCGACAGTGAAAGCGGCGGCGACCTGGGCCACGAGGTGGCCACCCGCATGTGGGTCAGCGTGCAACTGGCGCTGCCGATCTTCCTGCTGCAGGTGATATCGAGCACGGCGTTCGCGTTGCTGCTCGTCTTGTTCAGGCACACCAAGCTCGACCTGTGGGGCGTCGTGCTGTGCGTGCTGATGCTGTCGATCTCGAGCCTGTTCTACATCATCGTCGGGCAGTACCTGTTCTCGCGCGTGCTCAAGCTGGTGCCGATCTCGGGTTACGTGGCCGGGCTCGACCTGGTCCGCTTCCTGGTGCTGCCGGTGATGCTGTCGGCCCTGGCGCGCTTGGGCACCGAGGCGCGCCTTTACCGCGCGATGTTCCTCGAAGAGATCGGCAAGGACTACGTGCGCACGGCCCGCGCCAAGGGCCTGAGCGAGATGACGGTGCTGTTCCGGCATGTGCTGCGAAACGCGCTGATCCCCATCGTGACCAGCATGGGCGGTTACCTGCCCTATGTCTTCATGGGCAGCCTGGTGTTCGAGAGCTTCTTCGGCATCCCGGGCCTCGGGGCCTACGTGATCGAGGCGATCGGCAAGCAGGACTTCGCCATCGTGCGCACGATGGTGTTCGTCGGTTCGCTGCTGTACATCGCCACCTACATCCTGATCGACATCGCCTACTCCTGGGTCGACCCCCGGGTGCGCCTGGCTTGATGCGGTCGGCACAAGAACGTCTGGAGTCTCGGTGATGCCGAAGTTTGTGATGTTGTGGACGGACGTGGCCATCTGGCTGCTGGTCGTCGCGATGGTGGGCTATGGCTGGGCGGTGTCGCGCAAGCCGAATCTGGCCGCCAACTGGGGCAAGGTGTTTCGCAACGCGCCGGCGCTGTCGTCGTCACTGGTGTTGGTCGCCTGTCTGCTGATCACGCTGGCCGACAGCCTGCACTTCCGCGCGGTGCTGCCGCCAGTGGCCGGCGCGCCGGCGGGCAGCGTGGCCTACGACAGCCGGGTGCAGTCGCTGCTGGATGCGGCCATGCGCACCGTGCTGCAGTCGCGCGAGCAGACCTACTCGCGCCCCTTGGCCTATGTCAGCTTCACCAAGGAATCGGCCGAGGTCGACGGCAAGATCGCCCGCATCGCGCCGCGCCTGAAGTTCGGCGGCGCGCACCTGAGCGACCCCGCCACGCAGTGGGCAGGCGATGTGCTCGGCCGCGTGGCCATCGGCGTGGTCGTGGGCCTGGTGATCGCGGCTGCGTTGTGCGTGCTGCTCATTGCCGCCGTGGCGCGGGTGCGCCGCGAGGCCTGGGGCGTGACCTGGGCCAAGGTGCGGCGCGGCGAGACGCCCGTGCCGTGGATCGCCGCCTGCTGGACCTTGCTGGCCATTGCCGCACCCACCGGCGCGATGGTGTCGCTGGCCGGCCACTACCATGTGTTCGGCACCGACATCACCGGCAACGACGTTCTGTACCAGACGCTGAAGAGCATCCGCACGGCGTTCGTCATCGGCACCCTGGCCACGCTGGCCACGCTGCCGCTGGCCGTGGTGCTGGGCATCATGGCCGGCTTCATGAAGGGCTGGGTCGACGAGGTCATCCAATACCTCTACACCGTGCTGTCCTCGATCCCCAACATCCTGCTGATCGCCGCCTGCGTGCTGATGGTGCAGGTGTTCCTCGACAAGCACCCCGAGTTGTTCGAGACCGGGGTCGAGCGTGCCGACCTGAAGCTCTTCCTGCTGTGCGCCGTGCTGGGCCTGACCGGCTGGGCCGGCCTGTGCCGCCTGCTGCGCGGCGAGACCATGAAGCTGCGTGAACTCGAGTTCGTGCAGGCCGCCAGCGCCTTCGGCGTGGGCCAGGCCCGCATCATGGTGCGCCACATCTTCCCGAACGTGGCGCATTTGATGCTGATCGTGACGGTGCTCGAGTTCTCGGCGCTGATCCTGTACGAGGCCGTGCTGTCTTACGTCGGCGTGGGCGTCGACCCGTCGATGAACAGCTTCGGCGGCATGATCAATTTCGCTCGCAACGAGATGAGCCGCGACCCGGTGGTGTGGTGGCCGTTCGCGGCCGCCTTCATCTTCATGGTCACGCTGGTGTTGTCGGCCAACCTGTTTGCCGACGGTGTGCGCGACGCGTTCGACCCGCGCGCTCGGGCCTTCCGCCCGCGCCCGGTGACCCACGTGAAGAAGCCTGCCTGAGCACGACGAGTACGACATGCTGGAAATCAAGAACATCAAGGTCGAGCTCGACGCCGAAGCCGGGCTGGTCCGCGCCATCGACGGGATGCGGCTGACGCTGCAGCGGGGCGAGACCTTCGCGCTGGTGGGCGAGTCCGGTTGCGGCAAGAGCATGACGGCGCTGGCGCTGATGCGCCTGCTGCCCGAGAACGGCTACATCGCCTCGGGCGACGTGCTGGTCGACAAGGAGGACGTGCTGGCGCTGCCCGAATCTCAGATGCGCGCGGTGCGCGGCGGCCGCATCGGCATGATCTTCCAGGAGCCCTCGACCAGCCTGAACCCGGTCATGAAGATCGGCGACCAGATCGTCGAGGCCATCGAAGCCCACACCCCCTTGCGCGGCGAGGCGGCCCGCGCCAAGGCGCTGGATTGGTTGCGCAAGGTCGGCATCCCCGAGCCCGAGCGCCGCATTGACGACTACCCCTTCCGCATGAGCGGCGGCCAGAAGCAGCGGGTGATGATCGCGATGACGCTGGCCGGCGAGCCCGACTACATCATTGCCGACGAGCCGACCACAGCGCTGGACGTCACCATCCAGGCCCAGGTGCTGGACCTGCTCAAGCAACTGCAGGCCGAGCACGGGCTGGGGCTGCTGTTGATCACCCATGACCTGGCGGTCGTTTCCGGCATGGCGCACCGCGTGGCGCTGATGTACGCGGGGCAGATCATCGAAGTGGCCACGGCCGACGAGTTCTTCTCGGCACCCAAGCACCCCTACGCCAAGGCGCTGTTGCGGGCACTGCCCGACGCCACCCGCCGCGGGCAGGCGCTGGCCGCCATTCCGGGCACGGTGCCGCCACTCACGCTGCAGTTCAACGGCTGCCGCTTCGAGCCGCGCTGCCATTGCGCCGAGCCGGCCTGCAAGACCACCTTGCCTGAGCTCTGCGAACTGCTTGGCACCCGTTCGGTGCGCTGCCTGTTGTATGCACCGGGTCGAGACGCTGCTGCAGCCGCCACAGTGAATGTCGAGCCGGTGGCACCCGCCACGGTGCGCGGCAGCGCGGCCCCGGCTGTGGGCCAACAAGCGCTGCTCCAGGTGGACCAGCTCCGCGTACGCTTTCCGGTTCGCAAGGGAATTCTGCAGCGCGTCAGCGGCTATTTCGACGCGGTGGACGGGATCTCGTTCCAGGTCCACGCCGGCCAGACGCTGGCCCTGGTCGGTGAGTCCGGCTGCGGCAAGACGACGACTGGCAAGGCCATCGTCCAGTTGCTGCGCCATCTGGCCACCTTCGACGGCAAGGCGCTGCTGAACGGCCAGAACCTGTTCGACCTGCACGGCGACGCGTTGCGGGCGGCGCGCCGCGACATCCAGATCATCTTCCAGGACCCATTCGCCTCGCTCAACCCGCGCATGCGCGTGTTCGACATCCTCGAAGAGGGCCTGCTTTCTCTGCAGCCCGACCTGGACCCCGGTGCACGCCGCGAGCGCCTGCAACGCCTCGCCGACCAGGTCGGGCTGCGGCAGGACGCGCTGGACCGTTACCCGCACGAGTTCTCCGGTGGGCAGCGGCAACGCATCGCCATCGCCCGAGCGTTGGCGGTACAGCCCAAGCTCATCGTCTGCGACGAGCCGACCTCGGCCCTCGACGTCTCGGTGCAGGCCCAGATCCTGAATCTGTTGCGCGACCTTCAGCGCGAACTGGGCGTGTCCTACCTCTTCATTACCCACAACATCGGCGTGGTCGAGTACATCGCCGACGAAGTTGCGGTGATGCGCTCCGGCCGCATCGTCGAGCAGGGGCGCTGCGAGGACGTGCTGAACCGCCCTCAGGACGCCTACACGCGCAAGCTGATCGCCTCCGTTCCGAGGCTGGTCACCGCCTGAAGCGGGTTTCAGGGTTAACGCTAGGTTTGCGGCGACCCCTTTCCATCGAGAAACGGCCCGGCACGTTCATCGTCCGGGCCGTTTGCTTTGGTGCAGCGCGCATGCCACCGGCGGATTGACTAGACAAGTGTTTTAGGGGGTGCGGCGTGCTGCATAAACACAACAAATAGCCCTGCAAAACAGCCCTAGAGGGTTTCCCGGTAGCGGCCCTCAGAAAGGGTTCAGTGAAAATCGATTCACATGTTTTCGAAGTGTGTACATCCTGGATTCACAAGACCGGCATGTGACTTGCTTCGAGGCAGGGTCTATCGATCAACCTTCCCCTACTCAGGAGTGGTACGTATGTTCCAGAAAACAAAGCTCTGCACGAGCTTGCTAGTCGCCTTCGGAGGCGGGCTCATCCTGGCCGCTGGCCCGGTCTCCGCGCAAGAGCGCGTCGAGATCACCGGCTCGCGCATCAAGACCGTTCAGACGGAAGGCACCTCGCCCGTCGTGGTGCTGGGCAAGGAAGCGATCCAACTGGAAGGTGTTCGCAACGCCGAGCAGTTGCTGAACAACCTGCCGCAGGTCTTTGCTGACCAGGGTGGCAGCGTGTCCAACGGTGCCACCGGTACCGCCACCGTCAACCTGCGCAACCTCGGCTCGAACCGCACCCTGGTGCTGGTCAACGGCCGCCGTCTGCCGGGCGGCAGCCCGCGCGACATCTCCACCGACTTGAACCAGATTCCGGTGTCGCTGATCAAGCGCGTCGAAATCCTGACCGGTGGCGCCTCGGCCATCTACGGTTCTGACGCCGTCGCCGGCGTGGTGAACTTCATCCTCGACGACAAGTTCGAGGGCGTTCAGGTGGACCTGAACCACGAGTTCTTCAACCACAGCCAGCACACCAGTCAAGGCGTCAAGGACGCCAACGCCGCACGCAACTTCAAGATGCCCGGCGACATCGGCGCCGATGGCAAGGTTACCGACTTCAACCTGACCATGGGCGGGAACTTCGCCGATGGCAAGGGCAATGCAGTGCTCTTCTTCGCTCACAAGACCGAAGACGCGCTGAAGGAAGACCAACGTGACTTCTCGAACTGCGCACTGACCGCTGCCGGCGGCAAGTGGACCTGCGGTGGCTCGTCCACCGCCTATCCTGGCCGCTTCTTCAACGCCGATACCGGCGAAAGCTGGACGATGAACTCGGACAGCTCGGTGCGCCCCTACACCGGCCTGGACGCCTACAACTTCGCGCCGACGAACTACTTCCAGCGCCCCTCTGACCGCTACAGCGTGCAGGCGCTGGCGCACTACGACATCGCCGACTACGCGCGTGTCTATGGCGAGTTCTCCTTCCACGACGACCACACCGTCGCCCAGATCGCTCCCAGCGGCGACTTCTTCGGTGGCCTGCTGACCGTGGCGGCGTTCGACAACCCCCTGCTGTCGCAATCCTGGAAGACCGCGCTGAACTTGAATGCGCCGGGCGATGTGGCGAACCTGTACATCGGTCGTCGCAACGTCGAAGGCGGTGGCCGTCAAGACGACATCCGCCACAGCTCGTACCGTGGCGTCATCGGCATCAAGGGCGACCTGAGCGAAAACTGGAGCTATGACCTGTCGGCCCTCGTCGGCAAGGTGCTCTACCAAGAGGTCTACAAGAACGACTTCTCGAACGTGCGCCTGAAGCGTGCGCTCGATGTCGTTGACGATGGCTCCGGCAACGCGATCTGCCGTTCCGTGCAGGACGGAACCGACCTGAACTGCGTGCCCTACAACATCTGGTCGATCGGTGGCGTGACCCCCGAGGCGCTGGCCTACCTGCAGACCCCGGGCTTCCAGAAGGGCTTCACCTCGACGGAAGTGATCTCCGGCTCGATCAACGGTGACCTGACCGGCTACGGCATCAAGACGCCTTGGGCCAAGTCCGGCCTGGGCGTGGCGATCGGTGTCGAGAACCGCACCGAGGAAATGGACCTGACCACGGACACGGCCTTCACGACTGGTGACCTGGCAGGCCAAGGCGGCCCGACCATCGGCCTGGGCGGTGCGTTCACGGTGAAGGACGTCTTCACCGAAATGCGCATGCCCATCATCGAGAAGGCACCGTTCGCTGAACTGCTCGCGGTGAACGCCAGCTACCGCTACTCTGACTACAGCACTGGCAAGACGACCAACACCTGGGGTGTGGGCGTCGAGTGGGCCCCGGTGAGCATGCTGAAGGTTCGCGGCAGCGCCCAGAAGGCCTCGCGCGCCGCCAACATCATCGAGCTGTTCTCGGCCGCTGGCCTGGGTCTGTATGACAACGACGGCGATCCTTGCGCGGGTGCTGCGCCGGCGGCATCGTTCGAGCAGTGCGCGCGGACCGGTGTGACGGCTGCACAGTACGGCAACATCATCGACAACCCGGCTGGCCAATACAACGCCATCTTCGGGGGCAACACGCAGCTGAAGCCGGAAACGTCGAACAGCTGGACCCTGGGCTTCGTGGTCAATCCGATCAAGGACATGAACCTGACGTTCGACTACTTCCACGTGAAGGTGAAGGACGTGATCGGCAGCCTGCCCGCCCCGACGACGCTGACCCAGTGCTTGAACACCGGCGATCCGTACTACTGCGGCCTGATCCATCGCGACAACCTCGGCACGCTGTGGCTGCAGAACGCCTACATCGTCGCAACGCAGAACAACCTGTCGTTCAAGGAAACTTCGGGTATGGACTTCGGCGCCGACTACCAGCTGAAGCTGGAAGGCATGGGCCGGCTGGACTGGACCTTCAAGGGCACCTACCTGGAGAAGTTCGAGGCGGAAGACGCTCCGGGCCTGGGTTCCTACGACTGCGCGGGCTACCACGGTGCCACCTGCGGCACGCCGGCCCCGAAGTGGCGTCATTCGCTGCGCACCACGTGGCGCTCGCCCTGGGACGTGGACCTGTCGCTGAACTGGCGCTATCTGGACAAGGTCAAGATCGATTCCAGCAGTTCCAACCCGAACCTGGCTGGCGCCTACGATCCGCTGATGGCGAGCCTCGCGGCGCAGAACTACTTCGACATCGGCGCGTCGTACAAGGCGACCAAGAACATCACGTTGTCGGCAGCGATCAACAACGTGCTGGACAAGGATCCCCCGCTGCGCAACAACGGCTCCGGCTTCACGAACGGCAACACCTACCCGGTGGTGTACGACGCGCTGGGCCGCCGTGTCTCGCTGACGCTGAACGCCAAGTTCTGATCGATGCCGGCGAAAGCCGGTCCAAGACAAAAGGGGCACCTTCCGGTGCCCCTTTTTTTGCCCCTTTCGAGAGAGGGCACGTTCCCGGCCCGCACTCGCCGCCGCGCAGCCAGCGATCAGCCCGGCATGATCGAGCACAAGCGGTTGTAGGCCGGGCGGGCGAGCGCATCGACGACACGATGCAGCCCCTCAGAGGCCGCGGCGCGCTTGCGACCGCCATCGGGCGAGAAGGCGATGCTGCCCTGACCGGGCCGGGACTTCGAATAGACCTTCGCCACCTGGGCCATGTCGTCACACGTGGCGGCAGCAAGGGTCAATCGGAAGTGCGGTGCCAGCCGAGACCAGATGGCCTCCGGCAGGTTGTCGTAGGCCAGTAGCATGCCTCTCGCCGGGTCGAGCCGGCTGGCTGCTTCGCAGAACGCGGCAAAGAACCTGGCGGCGCGTTCTTCCGCGCTGAGCGTGTGCGATCCGAGGTCGGCGGTGGCCGAGAACAGTGCCGCCTTGTCGCTGCGAAGCCAGCTGGGCTGGCTCTCCAGCAAGGACACGCACACTTCGAGCGGGTCTCGAAGGCACAAGGCCCAGGGCGCCGTGGGGAAGGCGTCTGCTACCAGGTCGCAGAAGAGCGTGTTCCAACTGGAGAGCTTCAGGACATAGGGCCGCCCCGCATGCAGCGAGAAGTGCGCCCCCAGGCTGCGCAGTGCCGCGACGCGGTCGGCGTGCGCACTGGCAGCGGGGGACAGCAGCAGTTCGTTGATGGCCAGCGGCTCGGAATAGACGACCAGCCCCTCATGCTGCTTCAGCGATTGAGACACGAGTGTAGACCCGCAGCGGGCCACGTGAAAGATCAGCCCAGCGGGCTCGAACGAAGGCGGGGTGCGTGCAAGCTCGGCCGGCGGTACGTGCACGACAGACTGTGTGGGTTGCAGGCGCTGGACCGTCTCGTGCAGAAAGGGGTCATGCAGTTCGCCGGCCGCGATGTCCAGCAACGCAAGGTGCAGGCCGTCGGCGTTGAGTGCAGCGCGCCAGGGCAGCCCGTGCGGTGAAATGGGGAAAGGCATCGGCGCCGGTATTGTTCAGCGCATCTCTGTCTCGACCACGGCACCCATCGCCAGGAGTCTCTGCAGGACGCTGCGCAGTTGCTCTTCTTCGACGAAGGGGAACCGAGCCACCAGATCGTCAAAGGAGAAGAGCCGCTGCTGGAACAGCCAGCCCACCGCGGGATAGGCGGCGCCCACGTCGATCTGAGCGCCATCGATGGCGACGCCGAAGCCGTCGTCCCGCCGCACGACCTGCCCGCGCCTGGCGGGCGAGAAGTACTGTGCACGCTGGCGGGCCGGCAGGTCGAACGCAGGCGGTGGGTTGAAGAACGACCGCTGATGGTTCTGGACCTCGATCCTGAACGCGGGCGATGTCATCATCCGGTCCAACTGCTTGGCGAGTTGCGCCAGCTGCTGGCCCAGCGCTTCGGGGTCGCGCGCGTCTGGCAAGTAGGCTCTGAATCCACTGTCAGCGGCCGCCGCCGCTTCGAGCAACTTGAAAAGCGACAGGCCAGTCGCGGGCTTGACCCAGAACGTCACATGCAAGGAAGCGTCCGCGCCGGTGATGGCGTCGTGGTACTGCCCTCGAGGCAGGTAGAGGACGTCGCCTGGCCGCATGACCAGTTCCTGGATCACCCGGCCCCGGGTGGCGACGAGCCACTGTTCGGCCTCGTCGCCGGGCGGCAGCGCTGCGAGGGGGTTGTCCGCCCGGGCTTCGTAGATGCGCCACAGTTTTTCGCCCTCCGCCTGGACGGCGAAGACATCGTGCAGGTCGTAGTGCGTGCCGAAGGCCTGAACCCGCTGGAACGAGCAATAAGCGTTGGCGCCCGCGTTGGCGGCAAATTCGCGCTGCAACATCCTGACGATGTCGGCAACCTCCGGGCTGACCCGCTGGACCTGATTGGCCACGAGGCTGGCCCCGAAACCCAGCAACGCCTTCACCTTGCGTGGGTCCGTGGGGGCCTTGGCGCCCGGGTCCACGTCGGTCAGGTTGCAGTAGTTGTCGCGCAGCGCCAAGCGGTTCTGGTAGAAGACCTTCAGCGTGTCTTCGTTCCAGAAGGGCTCGAGATCGAGGATCTCGTTGAAGCGCGTCCACGGCAAGGGGTTGCGCGCCGTGCGCTGGCTGCCCGGGATGTGCAGTGGCTTCTTATCGAAGTAATGCGTCTTGAACTCGGCCGCATCGAACGGCGCAAGGAATTCGGCGAACGTAGGCATAGGGCAGCGTCATCATAGCGTCGCGGCTGCGCCGCCGCGCCTCAGGCGCCGTAGCCTTGCGGCATGCCGCCGAAGTCGTTCAGGGCATCGGCCAAGGCCGTCATCATGGCCCGCTCGGCCGGGTTCAGCGACGGGTGCCAGATGTCGAAGATGAGGATGACACGCAACTGGTCGCTGTTGTTCCAGGCCTCGTGTTCCACCGTGTCATCGAACACCCAGGCCTGGCCGGGCACCCAGGGCCGGACCTGGCTTCCGACCCTGAAGCCGCAGCCCTCGGGAATGATCAGCGGCACATGCACGAGGAGCCTGGCATTGCTGACGCCGTGATGTGGCGGGATGCGGGTTCTGGGCTTGAGCAGCGAGAACAGGGCCACCGGCGTGCGACCTGGCTGGTCCGGCTGGGGCGCGCCAGCCAGCAACTCCATTGTACGAGGGCACCTGGCCGCGGCATCCGCAATCACCCGACCGTCCTTGATCAAGTGATAGGCGCTCCAGCGAGGCGACTGGTTCAGTTCGGCAAACTGGTTCAGCGGCACGTCGGGGCCGTAGGTGAGGTAGGGCGTGAACCCTTCGTCCTCCGCGAGGGCAGCAAGAAACTCCTGCCGCATGTCGTCGGTGCCAGCCTCGATGGCGTCCAGCCAAGGGAATTGCGCCCGGTCGAAGAACTCGATTGGCGCGACATCTGGCAAGTAGTACTGGGTCGGTTTCGCATCGAATCGACGCTGACGACCCAGCATGATGTCCATGCCGCGCCGGAATCGGGACAGGTCCTCGCTGCTGTATTCCTGCGCGCTCTCCGCCAGCGCC
The DNA here is from genome assembly GCA_044226465.1 of Burkholderiaceae bacterium. GTDB lineage: Bacteria > Pseudomonadota > Gammaproteobacteria > Burkholderiales > Burkholderiaceae_C > Ideonella. The sequence goes on from JBGAGZ010000026.1 coordinate 25,401, forward strand.
CGGTCCAGATGCTCCGCGAGCGCGCGGTTGTGGCGGTCCCTTGCCTCAGCGGCGTGCGCCACCAGAGGCTTCAGATCCGGCCTGAGTCGATCAGCGGGGGGCGCCACCAGTGTGGCTGCGGTGTAGGCCTGCGCGGCTTCCTGGCCGCGCCCCTGACGCTCGAACAACTGGCCGCGCAACAGCAGCGCGAGCAGGTCACCCGGGTCGATGGCCAGGGCGCGGAGCAGTGCCCGCTCTTCGGCCGCCTCGTCTTTCTGCACCCGGCACAAACGGGCCACGTTGATCCAGGGCGTGGGGTCGTCTTTGGTTTGCTCTGCGGCCCGGGTCAGCAACGCCTGCGCCCGCGGCAGATCGCCACACCGCTGCGCGTGATAGCCGGATGCCGTCAGGGCGCGAACGTGCCCAGGCACGATCTCGAGAACCTCTTGCCACCTTGCCAGTGCTTCCGCAAACCGACCCTCGCGCTCGGCCGCCAAGGCGCGGGCCTCCAACTCGGCTGCCTGCGCAGGAAGTGACAAAGTTGCCGACATGATGATCCCCACTTCCCTCGCATGTGAGGGGCCTCATCATTTTCCGCAACTCCCGTGCCCGCGTCGATGCGGCTGACCCGGGGGTGATCAGCCGTTGACCTGCATCACTTCGGGGCCATGCGGATCGCGCCGTCCAGGCGGATCACCTCGCCGTTGAGCATGTCGTTGGTGACGATCTGGTGCACCAGCTTGGCGTAGTCCTCTGGTTTGCCCAGGCGGCTGGGGAAGGGCACGCTGGCGGCCAGCGCGTCCTGCACTTCCTGCGGCATCGAGAACAGCATCGGCGTGCCGAAGATGCCGGGGGCGATCGTCATGTTGCGGATGCCGTTGCGCGCCAGGTCGCGGGCGATGGGCAAGGTCATGCCAACGACGCCACCCTTGCTCGCCGAGTAGGCGGCTTGGCCGATCTGGCCGTCGTAGGCGGCGACGCTGGCGGTGCTGATCATCACGCCGCGTTCGCCGGTGGCTTCCGGCGCGTTCTTGCACATGGCCTCGGCGGCCAGGCGGATCATGTTGAAGCTGCCCACCAGGTTCACCATGATCACCTTGCTGAAGGTGTCCAGCGGGTGGGCGCCATCCTTGCCGACGGTCTTCACCGCGGGCGCGATGCCAGCGCAGTTGACCAGGCCCATCAGCTTGCCCAGGCCCGTGGCGGCGGCCACCACGGCGCGGCCGTCGGCCTCCTGGCTCACGTCGCAGCGCACGAACACGCCGCCCAGTTCCTTGGCCAGGGCTTCGCCCTTGTCTGTCTGCAGGTCGGCGATGACCACCTTGCCGCCGTTCGCGGCCAGCATGCGCGCCGTGCCTTCGCCCAGGCCCGAAGCGCCGCCGGTGACGATGAAGACCTTGCCGGAAATGTCCATGGATGCTCCTTGCGGTGATGCCGCTGTGGTTGACGTTGACGTAAACGTCAATTGTGCGGCAAAAGAAAAGGCGGCCAGGTGGCCGCCTTCGTCAGCGCCTGCGTGGCGCGGCCATCAAGCCAGGGCGCCGAGAACGCGTGCGGTGATTTCCTCGACCGTGCCCATGCCCGACACCTTGCGGTACTGCGGTGCCTGCCCTTCGCCGGTGGCGGCCCAGCGGCCGTAGTAGTCGACCAGCGGGCGCGTCTGGGCCGAATAGACGTCCAGGCGCTTGCGCACGGTTTCTTCCTTGTCGTCGTCGCGTTGCACCAGGTCTTCGCCGGTCACGTCGTCCTTGCCCGGCACCTTGGGCGGGTTGAACTTGACGTGGTAGGTGCGGCCAGAGGCCGGGTGCGAGCGGCGGCCGCTCATGCGCTCGATGATGGCGTCGAAGGGCACGTCGATCTCGAGCACGTAGTCGAGCTTGACGCCGGCGGCCTTCATCGCGTCGGCTTGCGGAATGGTGCGGGGGAAGCCGTCGAACAGGAAGCCGTTGGCGCAGTCGGCTTGGGCGATGCGCTCCTTGACCAGGCTGATGATCAGGTCGTCGCTGACCAGTCCGCCGGACTTCATCACTGCGTCGGCCTGCTGGCCCAGCGGCGTGCCGGCCTTCACGGCGGCGCGCAGCATGTCGCCGGTGGAGATCTGCGGGATGCCGTACTTCTGGCAGATGAAGGCCGCCTGGGTGCCTTTGCCGGCGCCCGGGGCGCCCAACAGGATCAGTCGCATGGTTTCTTGTCTCGCTCAGGTTGGAATCGGTACGGCCGGCCTGCTGCCCCGCGGGCAAGCCGGTCACTGCAGCGATGCGGCGGCGCGCTGCAATGCCATCATCTTGTCAGGTGTGATTTCAGGATAGCACGCGCAATCCTGCACCTGGCTGACAAGGCGGCGCGGCGCGGGGTCAAGCGGCCAGGGTGGGCCACAGCGCTCGCACGCGGGCCAGGTCCTCGGGCGTGTCGACGCCGGCGGCGGGCGCCTCGTCGGCCAGGTGGACCGCGATGCGCTCGCCATGCCAGAGCACGCGCAGTTGCTCGAGCGACTCGAGTTGCTCGATCGGTGCGGCACTCAAAGTGGGAAAGCGGCGCAGGAACCCGGCGCGGTAGGCGTACAGGCCGATGTGGCGCAGTGCCTGCCCATCAGGCGGCAGTGCCGGCGCACCGGGCGCCGAGGCATCGCGCCACCAGGGCATGGGGGCGCGGCTGAAGTAGAGCGCCCGCCCGGCCTGGTCTCGCACCAGCTTGACGACGTTCGGGTTGCGGAAGTCGGCCTCGCTGGTCAAGGCGTGCGCGGCGGTGGCCACGGCACAGTCGGGCCGGCTGGCCAGCAGCGCGGCGCAGGCGCCGATCAAGGCCGGGTCGATCAGCGGCTCGTCGCCCTGGACATTGACGACGAGGTCGTCACCGTCGAGTCCCAGTTGCTCGCAGGCCTCGGCCAGCCGGTCGCTGCCGCTGGCGTGGTCACGCCGGGTCAGGATGGCACGTATCCCGTGCGCCTCGCAGGCCGCGAGCGTGCGCTCGTCGTCGGCGGCCACGACCACGCCTTGCGCGCCAGCGCACAGCGCGCGCTCGGCCACGCGCACGACCATGGGCTTGCCATCGATGTCGGCCAGCGGCTTGTCGGGCAGGCGCGTCGAGGCCAGCCGCGCCGGGATCAGGACGGTGAAGGCGACGGCCACTACGCGTCCTCGGCAGCGGCCAGGTGGCGCGCCTCGGTCTCCAGCATCACCGGAATGCCGTCGCGGATGGGGTAGGCCAAGCGGTCGGCGGGGCAGACCAGTTCCTGCGGGCGGTTGGCGTCGTCGCGGCGCAATTGCAGCGGGCCTTTGCACACGGGGCATACCAGCATCTCGATCAGGCGGTGGTCCATGTTCATGAGGAGGGAGTTGAAAGGGGTGGGGAAGCGTGATGCAGCCGCCAGGCCGCCAAGCGCGCCGCCAGTGCGTCGGTCAGTGCCACGGGTAATTCAAAGTCTAGCGCCGCCACCCAGACCTGCGTGGCGCCCACACGCTCGGGGCGCAGCTTCACGGCGTCTTTCTCGGTGACCAGCACGGCTGCGGTACCGGCGGGCCATGGCAAGGGCTCGAAGGCGGCGTGGTCGGGCAGGGGCAGTCTTTCGATGGAGAGCCCTGCGGCTTCGAGCATGCCGAAGAAACGTTCGGGGTGGCCCATGCCGGCCGCGGCCAGCAGCGGCTTGCCGGCCAATGCTGACAAGGGCTGCATTGCGTTGAAGTCGCCACGCCACCAGTCGGCCAGCAGCAGCGCACCGGCCAGCCGGCGCTGTGCCACCGACCCCGGCCAGGGCGTGCTGGGCGCGGCTGCGTTGTACAGCACCAGAGCCTGCGGCGGCGGGCTCGGTTGCAGAGGCTGGCGCAAAGGCCCCGCAGGCAGGCTCAGGCCGTTGCCGGCGCCTCGTTCGTCGAACACGATCAGCTCGACGTCGCGGTGCAGGCGGTGGTGCTGCAGGCCGTCGTCCGACAGCACGATGTCGACTTGCGGCGCGTCAGCGCGCAGGGCCTGCAGCGCGGCGACGCGGTCGCGTCCCACCACCACGGGTGCACCCGTGCGCCGATGGACCAGCAGTGGCTCGTCGCCCACCTCTGTGGCCGTGCTGTCCTTCTCGACAACGCGCACCCCGTCGCCCTGCCGGCCGTAGCCGCGAGACACCACGCCCGGCTGCCAGCCTTGCCGGCGCAGCCAGTCGACCAGGGCGATGACCGTCGGTGTCTTGCCGGCACCACCCACGACCAGGTTGCCGACGACGACGACTGGCAGGCCTGGTGACGCCGGGGTGCCGACCCAGCGCCGGTGCATCGCAGCCAGGCCCTGCAGCAGCCAAGCGAGCGGTTGCAGGCAGCGCATGGCCAGGCTGGGCCGCGGCCGCCACCAATGGGCCTGCAACACGGCGGCCCAGCGGTCGAACAGGGAGGGCATGGGGGCGCCGTCGCGCGCCGGTTGCGGGCTCAGGGCCCGCTGCCGCCGGCGTTGCCCTGGGCGGCGAAGGTCACCTTGAGCAGGCCGGCGCGCCGAGCGGCGTCGAGCACATTGATCACGGCCTGGTGTGTGGCGGTGGCGTCGGCCGAGATGATGATGAACGGGTCCTGCCGTTGCTCGGCAGCGCCGCGCAAGGCCGCTGCCAGCAGCTCGACGCTGCGGCCTTCGACGGCCTGTCGATCCACCGAATAGCGGCCGTCCGACGCGACCGAGACGATGATCTCGGCCGGCCGGTCGCGTGCCGCGTCGGCGTCGGCAGCCGGCAGGTTGACCTGCAGCTCGGTGAACTTCGAGTAGGTGGTCGACAGCATCAGGAAGATGAGGATCACCAGCAGCACGTCGATGAACGGGATCAGGTTGATCTCGGGTTCATCGTGGCGGTCGCCGCGAAAGTTCATCGCCATCAGTGGCGGGCCTTCATGCGCAGCAGTTGGTGCAGCACGCGCTCGGCGCCTTGCTCCATGTCGTGCAGGTAGTCGTTGACCCGGCCGCGGAAATAGCGGTGGCACATCAGCGAGGGGATGGCCACCATCAGGCCGAAGGCGGTGTTGTACAGCGCCACCGAGATGCCATGCGCCAGCTGGGCCGGGTTGCTGCCGCTGCCCGGCGCCTGCGAGCCGAAGATCTCGATCATGCCGATGACGGTGCCCAGCAGCCCCAGCAGCGGTGCAGCCGAGGCGATGGTGGCCAGTGCGTTGAGGTAGCGCTCCAGCTGGTGGGCGGCACCGCGGCCGGCGGCCTCGAAGCCGTCGCGCAACATGGTCTCGCTGCAGCGCGGGTCCTGGGCGACCATGCGGATGCCGCTGGCCAGCAGGTTGCCGAGCGTGGAGTTGGCGGCCAGCTTGCCCAGCACGTCGCCGGACGGGACGCCCTGGCGCAGCACCTGCAGCACTTCTTCGACCAGGCCGGCCGGGGCCACCTGGGCCCGGCGCAGGGCCAGCGCACGCTCGAAGATCAAGGCCAGGGCGGCCACGGAACACAGCAGCAAAGGCCAGATCGGCCAGCCGGCGGCTTGTATGATCGACAGCAAGAATTGCCTCTGGCACGGGGCCTGGAACGAAAGACGCGCGATTATGGACTGATCGTGCGGCGGCCCCGAGCCCAAGCGTCGCCAGCTGTATCCACAGCTGTTGTGGAAAACACTGTGGGCAAGCGGCGCGCAACCTCTGGCGAGCGTGGATTGGCGCGGGTTCCCGTCAGCTTGCCCAAGAAATAGGCAACCCTTCGGCAGTGAACAACACGACATCGAGCGCCCCGTACGGGGTGCAGGTCTGGGGTGTGGCCGGCTTGCTGCTGGCCGTGTCGGACGCGCTGGCCGCACGCTTTTCGGCAGTCTCCGTCCGCGGTGAGCTCTCGGGCTTCAGCCGCGCCAGCAGCGGCCACTGCTACTTCACCTTGAAGGACGCACAAGGCGCGCAGGCGGGCCTGCGCTGCGCCATGTTCCGGCGCGCGGCGCAGATGCTCCCCTTCGCCCCGCAGGACGGCCAGCAGGTCGAGTTGCGTGGCCGACTCGCCGTCTACGAGGCCCGCGGCGAGCTGCAGATGGTGGTCGAGTCCATGCAGCGCGTGGGGGCCGGCAACCTCTACGAAGAGTTCCTGCGGCTGAAGGCACGGCTCGAGGCCGATGGCCTGTTCGATCCAGCGGCCAAGCGGCCGCTGCCGCGGTTTCCGGCGCGCATCGCGGTGGTCACTTCACCCAGCGGTGCCGCGATCCACGACGTGCTCACCGCGCTGGCGCGCCGCGCCCCACAGGTCGAGGTGGTGCTGGTGCCCACGCTGGTGCAGGGCGCCAGCGCGCCGGCGGCGATCGTCGACGCCCTGGCCGCGGCCAACATGCAAGCCGGCGCCGACCTGGTGCTGCTGTGCCGCGGCGGCGGTTCGCTCGAAGACCTGTGGGCGTTCAACGACGAGCGGGTGGTGCGCGCGGTGCGCGCGTCGCGCCTGCCGGTGCTCTGCGGCGTGGGCCATGAGACCGACGTGACCTTGGCCGACCTGGCGGCCGACCTGCGCGCTGCCACGCCCACCGCGGCGGCCGAATTGGCAGCACCCGAGCAAGCCCTGCAACTGCAAGCCCTGGGCGCGGTGGCCGAGTTGATGGCCCGGCGCATCGCGCAGCGGCTGGACGCGAACGCGCAGCGCCTGGACACGCTGGCCCTGCGCCTGCACCGCCCGGCGCAGCGCGTGTCGGCCGAGCGTGGGCGCCTGCAGGCCCTGGCACAGCGCCATGCGGCCGTGTTGTCGCGGGCAGCGGCGGCAGGGCACCAGGCGTTGGCCCACCGCGGCCAGCGTCTTCAAAGCGGCGCGCACGGTGCCTTGGCGCGGCAATACGACCGGCTCGACGCCCAGGCCGCCCGGCTGCAGGCGCTGGACCCGAGCCGCGTGCTGGCCCGCGGCTATGCCTGGGTCGAGGACGAGCAAGGCCGTGCCATCGTGTCGTCGCGTTCCTTGGCTGCAGGGCAGGGCTTGCGCGCCGTGTGGGCCGACGGGGCGGCCAAGGCGCGTGTCACCGAGGTTGAACCGGGCCCGCCAAGCGATCACCCCTAGGCGCCGTGGGCCGGCCCCGCGCTGCCTACAATCCCGCCGCCAACACCTGCGTCGCGCCTGAGGCGCCGCGCCCACCACGAAAGGAAAAAGCATGGAACACACCCTGCCGCCGTTGCCCTTCGGCCTGGACGACCTGGCTCCGCACATGAGCCGCGAAACGCTCGAATACCACCACGGCAAGCACCACAACGCCTATGTGGTGAACCTGAACAACCTGCAAAAGGGCACCGAGTTCGAGGCGATGTCGCTGGAAGACATCGTCAAGAAGTCCAGCGGTGGCGTCTACAACAACGCCGCGCAAATCTGGAACCACACCTTCTTCTGGAACTGCCTGAAGAAGAACGGCGGCGGCGAGCCCGGCGGCGCGCTGGCCGCGGCCATCAATGCCAAGTGGGGCTCGTACGCGGCCTTCAAGGAAGCCTTCGCCAAGAGCGCGGTGGGCAACTTCGGCTCGGGCTGGACCTGGCTGGTGAAGAAGGCCGATGGCTCGGTCGACATCGTCAACATGGGTGCGGCCGGCACGCCGCTGACCACCGGCGACAAGGCCCTGCTGACGGTCGACGTGTGGGAACACGCCTACTACATCGACTACCGCAACCTGCGCCCGAAGTTCGTCGAGACCTTCCTGACCTCGCTGGTCAACTGGTCCTTCGCCGAAGCCAACTTCGCCTGAACTTCAGCGGGTTCTGCGCCAAAGCCGGCCGTGTGCCGGCTTTTCTTTTTGCTACCCTCGCCGTACACAAAAAGAGACGAGGAGACAGATGCGCATCTTGCTGGTCGAAGATGACCCCGCCCTGAGCCTGGGCGTGGCCCGTGGCCTGGAGCGCGAGGGCTGGCAGGTCGACGTGCTGGGCGACGGCGAGCAGGCCATGTCCGAGGGCGTGATGGGCCAATACGATCTGGGCATCCTGGACCTGGGGCTGCCGCGCCGCGACGGCATGGAGGTGCTGCGCCACTGGCGCGCCAAGGGCGCGCGCATGCCGGTGCTGCTGCTGACCGCGCGCGACGACCTGGCCGACCGGGTGCAGGGCCTGGACGCCGGCGCCGACGACTACCTCGTCAAGCCCTTCGACCTGCCGGAGTTGCTGGCACGCATCCGCGCCCTCAAGCGCCGCGCCCAGGGCCGGGTCGACGATGCCATCCAGCTCGGCGAGCTCAAGCTGGACCTGACCCACCGCGAGCTCACCCACCGTGGCCAGCGCATCGCGCTCAGCCCGCGCGAACTCGCGCTGACCGAGCTGCTGATGCAGAAGGCCGGCCGCGTGGTGCCCAAGGACTCGATCGTCGCCCGCATGTCGAGCTGGGAGGCCGACTTCAGCGAGAACTCGGTCGAGGTCTATGTGCACCGCCTGCGCAAGCGCTTTGCTGAGCTGGGCGTGGTGATTCGCACCGTGCGCGGCTTCGGCTACGTGATGGAGCAGGCCACGCCGGGCGCCGAGTCGGATGGCTGAGCCCGCCGCCGGGCACGGCCCCAGCGTCCGGCGGGCGCTCCTGCGGCCGCTGCTGTGGGGCTGGGGCATCGGCCTGCTGGCCGCCGTGCTGGGCGCCTACTGGCTGGCCCGCACCAGCGCCAACCTGGCCTTCGACCGCGGCCTGCAGGACGAAGTCAGCGCGCTGGCCGCCAAGATCGTCTGGTCGGACCGCGGCCCGCTGCTGGACCTGTCGCGCCAGGCCATGGAACTGGTCACCTGGGATGTCGAAGACCGCAACGGCTTCGTGATGGTCGATGTCGAGGGCAATGCGCTGGCCGGCGATGCGCACGTGCCGGTCCCCGGCGCGCGCCTGCGCAAGGCAAGCTTCGAACAGCCCCGGCTGTTCGACGCCGAGTACGACGGCGACCCCGTGCGCGGCGCGGTCTTCACCATCAGCTCGCCGATGCTGGACCGCTCGGTGTCGGTCATCGTCGTCGAGACCAAGAACAAGCGTCTGGTCCTGATGCGCGACCTGCAGCTGTCCATCGTGTTGCCGGCGCTGGCGCTGGGGGCGGTGACCTTCGCCATGATCGGCTGGGGCATCCGCCGCGGCCTGCAGCCACTGCGCGACGTGGCCACGTCGGTGGCACTGCGCGACGCCCAGGACTGGCGGCCGCTGCCGCTGCAGCGCGTGCCGCGCGAAGCCGTGCCGCTGATCGAGCGCATCAACACGCTGTTGGCCGACGTGGAGCAGTCGATCTTGCTGCAACGCCGCTTCGTGGCTGACGCCGCGCACCAGCTGCGCACGCCGGTGGCGGGCATCCGAGTGCTGGCGCAAGGCCTCGCGCAGGAGCTGGCGCACGACACCGCCGCCGGGGCGGGGCAGGGTGGCGACGCCGGCTGGCGGCCGCTGCTGGCGCAGCTGGAGCGCTCCACCGAGCGGCTGTCGCGCCTGATCGGCCAGTTGCTGAGCCTGGCACGCTCGGAAACCGCGCTGTCGATGGACGGCGAGCACCAGACCATGGACATCGTGCCGCTGCTGCGCGAGTCGGCCGAGCCGCTGGTGCTGCAAGCGCTGCGCCAGGGCCGCGCCATCTCGCTGGACGCGCCGGACACGCCCGTGCCGGCACGGGCCCACCCGCTGTGGCTTGGCGAGGTGGTCAACAACCTGCTGGACAACGCGCTGCGCTACGGGGGCCCCCAGGTGGTGTTGCGCGTGGCGGCCCTGGCCGACGGAGGAGCCCAGGTCGTGGTCGAGGACAACGGCCCCGGCGTGGTTGCGGACCAGCTGCCGCGCCTGTTCGAGCCTTTCTGGCGTGGCGAGCGGGCCGACCTGCGCGACGACGGTGGCACCGGCCTGGGGCTCACCATCGCCCGCGAGGTGGTGCTGCGCCTGGGCGGCCAAATCGTGGCCGAGTCGCGGCCCGCGGTGGACGGCCTGCGTTTCACGATCACGCTGGCCGCCTGAGCGCCAGCCCGCGCCGCCTGGGCCGGCGCGTCAGTGGAACAGCGGGCCGCCGAGCTTCGAGCCCGCCTTCAGCGCCCGCTTGGCGAACCAGCCCTGGTTCATTTCCAGCACGTAGCGCACGGGCGCCTTCGAGCAATGCGAGGCATCGCTCATGGGCTTCATGTCTTCGATGTTGACGATGGTGCCGTCGTCGGCCACGAAGGCAGCCGACAGCGGGATCAGGGTGTTGCGCATCCAGAAGCACTGGGTGGCCGGCTCGTCGAAGACGAAGATCATGCCCTCGTGGGCCGGCATTTCCTTGCGGAACATCAGGCCGATCTGGCGCTGCTCTGGCGTGCGGGCCACCTGGGTCACGATGTTGTAGAAGCCCGCCTGCAGCGTGACGGTGGGCAGGTGCTGGGGTTCGCCCGCCGGCTGGGCGACCGCGAAGGCGCAATGACTGGCCAGGGCAGCCACCCCGACGAGGTGTCGGCCAAGCCGCCGAATCTTGATCAAAGTCATGTCTGGGCTTCCAATGGGTCGCTAGATTATCGAACGCGTCAGCCGCCCAGCCGCTGACACGGCCCGCCGATGATCACCCTCACGCCCCAAAACACGCCCAGCCCTGCGGGCGCCGACATCGGCGCCGCCGCCCCGGCGACGGTTCGCATGGCCGAGCCCCTGAATGTGCTGGACGACCCGATCGAGCAGCAGGCCTTCACGCGCTGGGAGGTGGACGCCGCCGGCCAGCGCCATGCCGAATCGAGCTTCCTGCTCAGTGGCATGCATTGCGCGGCCTGTGCGGGCATCATCGAGGCCGCGCTGGTGGCCGTGCCGGGCGTCGAGCGGGCAGAGGTCAGTGCTGCTGGCCAGCGCGCCCAGGTGCGCTGGGCGCCAGAGCGCACCCGCGTCTCGCTGCTGGTCCAGGCGGTTCGTGGCGCGGGCTACGACGCGGTGCCCGACGCGGCGGCGTCCGCCCGGGCCCTGCGCCAGCGCGAGCGGCGTGCGGCGCTGTGGCGGCTCTTCGTGGCCAGCTTCTGCGCGATGCAGATCATGATGTTCGCCACGCCGAGCTACGTCACCGCGGGCGACGAGCTGGCCCCCGATCTGCGCCAGCTCCTGAACTGGGGCAGCTGGCTGTTGAGCATGCCGGTGCTGCTGTTCTCCGCCGGCCCCTTCTTCCAGGGTGCGTGGCGGGCCCTGCGCCAGCGCCGCCTGGGCATGGACGTGCCGGTGGCGCTGGGCATCGCCGTGAGCTTCGTCGCCAGCAGTGGCGCCACCTTCGACCCGGCCGGGGTGTTCGGCCACGAGGTGTATTTCGACTCGCTGTCCATGTTCGTCAGCTTCCTGCTCGGCGCGCGCTTTCTCGAGTTGGTGGCGCGCCACCGCGCCGCCGAGAGCCTGGAAAGCGCGGTCGCCGGCATGCCCGAGACGGCACAGCGCCTGATCGAAAGCGGCGAGATCGAGTCCGTCAGCGTGCACCGCCTGCGGCCCGGAGACCGGGTGCAGGTGGCGCTGGGCGCGGTGTTCCCGGCCGACGGGCGGCTGCAGGCCGGCCGCACTCAGGTCGACGAGAGCCTGCTGACTGGCGAATCGGTACCGGTGCCGCGCAGTGCGGGCGACGAGGTGGTGGGCGGCAGCGTCAACCTTGGCGCGCCAGTGTTGATGGTGGTCGAGCGCGTGGGGGCGGACACCCGCCATGGCGCGATCGTGGCGCTGATGCGCCAGGCGCTCACGCAAAGGCCTGCGCTGGCGCGCCAGGCAGACGCCTGGGCGGCGCCTTTCCTATGGGCCGTGCTGCTGCTGGCTGCGGGCGCGGCGCTGGTGTGGTCGTGGGTCGACCCGAGCCGCGTCGTCAGCGTGGCCGTGGCGGTGCTGATCGTGACCTGCCCCTGTGCCTTGTCGCTGGCCGTGCCGTCGGCCCTGGTGGCAGCAGCCGGGGCCCTGGCGCGGCGCGGCGTGATGCTGCAGCGGCTCGACGCGCTCGAAGCCCTGGCCCGCATGAGCCGCTTGTTCGTCGACAAGACCGGCACGCTGACCGAAGAGCGCCCCATCTGGGTCGGCACCCAGGTGGTCGACCGCGTGGGCGTTCAGGCTGGGCGGGCACCGGCGGCCAGCGAGTTGGCGGCGGCGGTGGCCCTGGCGCGCTGGTCCGGCCACCCGATGGCCCAGGCGCTGGCGGCTGAAGCCGTGGCCGCTGCGGCGCCCACCTGGGCCGACGTGCGAGAGGTGGCGGGGCAGGGCATGCAGGCGCGCGACGAGCGCGGCCAGGTCTGGCGCCTGGGCCAGTGGGCCTGGGTCTGCGACGATGACCGGCCGGCGCCACTGCTGCCGCAGGCGCAGCCCACGGTCTGGTTCGGCCGCGTGGGCGAGCCTTCTCTGCGCTTCGACCTGGACGAGCGCCTGCGCGCCGATGCGGCCGAAGCCGTGGCCGGCCTGCGCCTGGACGGCGTCCAGCTGGTGCTGCTGTCGGGCGATGGCCAGGCCCGTGCCGAGCGCCTGGCCAGCCGATTGGGCCTGGCCGACGTGCAGGGCGACGCGACACCCGAGGCCAAGCTGGCCGCTGTGGTGGCGGCCCAGCAGCGAGGCGAGCTGGTCGGCATGGTGGGCGATGGCGTCAACGACGCGCCGGTGCTGGCCCGGGCCGACGTCTCTTTCGCCATGGGCCGCGGCGCCATGATTGCGCGGCTGCACGCGGACGCGGTGATCTTCTCGAACCGCCTGTCCGACCTGCTGGCTGCGCGCCGTCTGGCCCAGCACATGCTCGGCGTGATCCGCCAGAACCTGGTCTGGGCCGCGGCCTACAACGCTGCCTGCGTGCCGCTGGCGCTGGTGGGCTGGCTGCCGCCCTGGGCCGCCGGGCTGGGCATGGCGTGCAGCTCGCTGTTGGTCGTGGGCAACGCGATGCGCCTCGCGCGGCGTCAGGCCTGAGTCAGGACCGAAAGCCCGCATGGACATCCTCTACCTGCTCATTCCCCTCTCGGCCGTGCTGGTGCTGGGGATCATCGCCGTCTTCGGCTGGGCCTTGCACCGTGGCCAGTTCGACGATTTGGAACGCGAGGGCGAGCGCATCCTGCAACAGGACGTGAGCCCGGTTGATGCCGATCAAGCGCGTGCAGTGCCCGATCCAAAACAATCGCAAAGTCCCTAGAAGAAGGAGGCCTTTGATGGCAACAAGTTCCATGCCGGCGCAGCCGGTCTACAGCGACACCGTGGTGAGGTGGTTCAGCCTCGCTGCGGTGGTCTACGGCATCGTCGGCATGCTGGTCGGCGTGATCATCGCGGCCCAGCTTGCCTGGCCCGAGTTGAATCTGGGCATTCCGTACCTCAGCTACGGCCGCCTGCGACCTCTGCACACCAACGCGGTCATCTTCGCCTTCGGCGGCAGCGTGCTGTTCGCCACCAGCTACCACGTGGTCCAGCGCACCTGCCAGACCGCGCTGTTCCTGCCCAAGCTGGCGATGTTCACCTTCCTCGGCTGGAACCTGGTCATCGTGCTTGCGGTGATCACGCTGCCGCTGGGCATCACCAGCGGCAAGGAATACGCCGAGCTCGAATGGCCGATCGACCTGCTGATCGCCGTCGTCTGGGTGGCCTACGCGATCGTCTTCTTCGGCACGGTGGGCACGCGCAAGGTGCGCCACATCTACGTGGCGAACTGGTTCTTCGGCGCGTTCATCATCGCCGTGGCCCTGCTGCACATCGTCAACTCGGCCGAGATCCCGGTCAGCCTGACGAAGAGCTACTCGGCCTATGCTGGCGTGCAGGACGCGATGGTCCAGTGGTGGTACGGCCACAACGCGGTGGGCTTCTTCCTCACCGCCGGCTTCCTGGGGATCATGTACTACTACATCCCCAAGCAGGCCGAGCGCCCCGTGTACTCGTATCGCCTGTCGATCGTGCACTTCTGGGCCCTGATCTTCACCTACATGTGGGCGGGCCCCCACCACCTGCACTACACCGCGCTGCCCGACTGGGCGCAGTCGATCGGCATGATCTTCTCGCTGGTGCTGCTGGCGCCTTCGTGGGGCGGCATGATCAACGGCATCATGACCCTGTCGGGTGCCTGGCACAAGCTGCGTGACGACCCGATCCTGAAGTTCCTGATCGTGTCGCTGTCGTTCTACGGCATGTCGACCTTCGAGGGCCCGATGATGTCGATCAAGACCGTGAATGCGCTGTCGCACTACACGGACTGGACCGTCGGCCACGTGCACTCGGGTGCGCTGGGCTGGGTGGGTCTGGTGTCGATCGGTGCGCTGTACTTCCTGATCCCGCGCATGTTCGGCCGCAAGAGCATGTACAGCACCCGCGCCATCGAGCTGCACTTCTGGGTGGCCACGATCGGCATCGTGCTCTACATCGCCGCGATGTGGATTGCCGGCGTGATGCAAGGCCTGATGTGGCGCGCGGTCAACCCCGACGGCACGCTGGTCTACAGCTTCGTCGAGAGCGTGAAGGCGACCTATCCGTTCTACGTGATTCGCGTGCTCGGCGGCCTGCTCTACCTGAGCGGCATGCTGATCATGGGCTGGAACACCGTCATGACGGTTCTGAACGGCAAGGCCCAGCCGGCGGCGATCCCCGCCGTCGTGGCCCACGCCTGAGGCCGACAAGGAGAACAACATGGCACACACCCATACCCCCAGCGGTCACGAGAAGATCGAGACCAGCAACTTCCTGATGATCGTGCTGATCCTGGCTGCGGTCGCCTTCGGCGGCCTGGTCGAGATCGTCCCGCTGTTCTTCCAGCGCTCGACGACCCAGCCGGTCGAAGGCCTCAAGCCCTACACCGCGCTGCAACTGGCCGGCCGCGACGTCTACATCCGCGAGGGCTGCTACAACTGCCACTCGCAGATGGTGCGCCCCTTCCGTGCCGAGACGCTGCGTTACGGGCCCTACTCGGTGGCCGGCGAATTCGTCTACGACCACCCGTTCCAGTGGGGCAGCAAGCGCACCGGCCCCGACCTGCACCGCGTGGGTGGCCGCTACAGCGACGAGTGGCACAAGGTTCACCTGAACAACCCGCGCGACGTGGTGCCCGAGTCCAACATGCCGGCCTACCCGTGGCTGGCCCAGGGCTCGGTGAACCCGGCCGACATGGCGCCCAAGATGAAGGCGCTGCGCATGGTCGGCGTGCCTTACACCGACGACGAGATCGCCAAGGCGGCCGAAGACGTCAAGGGCAAGACCGAGCTGGAGGCTGTGATCGCCTACCTGCAGGTGCTGGGCACCGCGCGCGGCAGCAAGTAAGGAGCTTCGACGATGGACTTCGACGTCAACCTCTGGCGCAGCTTCATCACGCTGCTGTCGCTGGTGCTGTTCTGCGCCCTGATGGTCTGGACGCTTAACCGCCGCCGCAAGAGCGCCTTCGACGAGGCGGCCCAGTTGCCCTTCGTCGACGACGAGCCCATCGCCGACACCACCGAATCGACATGACGCGCGCGCCGCGCGGCCCCCGCCGCCGGCGCCGCCTCCACGGAGAACCAAATGAGTGACTTCATCAACGAGGGCTGGTCGTTCTACGTCGCAGCCATCACCGGTGCAGGGTTGATCTTCTGCATCGTGCTGCTGCTGATCGCCAGCCGCCGGCGCGTGATGTCCAACGACAACACCACCGGCCACGTATGGGACGAGGACCTGAAGGAAATGAACAACCCGCTGCCGCGCTGGTGGATGGGCCTGTTCGTTCTGACGGTCGTCTTCTCGATCATCTACCTGGTCATCTACCCTGGCTTCGGCAGCAACCAAGGCACGCTGAAGTGGAGCAGCACGGGCCAGTGGCAGGCCGAGCAGGACAAGGCGCGCACCTCGATGGCGCCCGTCTACGCCGCCTTCGCCGACCAGAGCGCCGAGCAACTGGCCAAGAACCCGCAGGCCATGGCGATCGGCGAGCGCCTGTTCGTCAACAACTGCGCCCAGTGCCACGGCGCCGACGGTCGCGGCAGCAAGGGCTTCCCGAACCTGACCGACAACGACTGGCTTGGCGGCACGGGCCCCGAGTACATCCAGAAGACGATCATCGAAGGCCGCACGGGCATGATGCCGCCGATGGGCGCCGCTGTGGGCACCGCGGACGACGTCAAGAACGTGGCCAATTACGTGCTGAGCCTGTCGGGCAGCCCGCACAATTCGGTCGCGGCTCAGCTCGGCAAGGAAAAGTTCGCCGCGTGCGCCGCCTGCCACGGGCCGGACGGCAAGGGCATGCAGGCCCTGGGCTCGGCCAACCTGACCGACAAGGTCTGGCTGCACGGCTGGGGCGAGGCCGCGATCGTCAACATGGTCAACGCCGGCAAGACGAACGTTATGCCGCCGCAAGGCGCACGCTTCACGCCCGAGCAGATCAAGGTGCTGACGGCCTACGTCTGGAACCTGTCGCACCCCACGCAAGTGGCTGCGGCGCAATGAGCCGCCTGCGCTAGCTTCGAAGACATCGCATGAGCGAAACGGTCACTTCCCCGCCGGTACCCACAGGCCCCGCCGAAGAGGACGGCACGGTCGCGATCGTTTCGCTTTACCAGAAGCAGCGCAAGATCTACGCCCGGGCCGTCACGGGCACCTTTGCCACCTGGCGCTGGGCGCTGGTGTGGTTCACGCAGGTACTGTTCTACGGCCTGCCGTGGCTGAGCTGGAACGAGCGCCAGGCGGTGCTGCTGGACCTGGCCTCGCGCCGGTTCTACATCTTCGGCCTGGTGCTGTACCCGCAGGACTTCATCTACCTGACGGCACTGCTCATCATCTCGGCGTACTCGCTGTTCCTGTTCACCGCGGTGGCAGGGCGGCTGTGGTGCGGCTACGCCTGCCCGCAGACGGTCTACACCGAGATCTACATGTGGGTGGAGCACAAGATCGAGGGCGACCGGGCCAAGCGCATGAAGCTGGACGAGGGCCCCTGGACCTTCGAGCGGCTGTGGCGCAAGTCGGCCAAGCAGGGCGCCTGGGTCGCCATCGGCCTGTGGACCGGCTTCACCTTCGTCGGCTATTTCACCCCCATCCGCGTGCTGGGCCAGGAGGCCCTGACCCTGGGCTTCGGGCCCTGGGAGTGGTTCTGGGTGCTGTTCTACGGCTTCGCCACCTATGGCAACGCCGGCTACATGCGCGAGCAGGTCTGCAAGTACATGTGCCCCTATGCGCGCTTCCAGAGCGCGATGTTCGACCACGACACGCTGATCATCAGCTACGACACCGAGCGCGGCGAGCCGCGGGGCTCGCGCTCGAAGAAACTGCCCCACGAGTCGCTGGCGGCCGTGGGCAAGGGCGACTGCATCGACTGCGGGCTGTGCGTCCAGGTCTGCCCGACGGGCATCGACATCCGCAAAGGCCTGCAGTACGAATGCATCGGCTGCGCCGCCTGCATCGACGTCTGTGACGGCATCATGGACAAGATGAGCTACCCCAAGGGGCTCATCCGCTACGCGACGCAGAACAGCCTGCGCGAGCACCTGAAGTGGAATGACATCCTGCGCCGCATCGCCCGTCCACGGGTGCTGGTCTACACCGCGATCCTGCTGCTGATCTGCGGCGCCTTCGTGACCAGCATCGCGCTGCGCAGCCCGTTTCGCGTCGACGTGGTGCGCGACCGTGCGTCGCTGGCGCGCCTGGCCGACGAGGGCCGGGTGGAAAACGTCTACCGCCTGCAGATCATGAACGCCACCGAGCAGGCGCAACGCTACCGAGTCACGGTCGAAGGCCTGCCGGGCATTGCCCTGGCCGGCGACGCCGACGTCGCCGCCCGCCCGGCCGAGGCCCGCTGGCTGACGCTCGGCGTGCAGGTGCCGCCCGAGGCTGCCCAGGCTGCCGGGCCCGGGGCACATACCATCCACTTTCATATCGAGCGCCTGGCCAGCGATGGCAGCGCGCCCGCGCAGGTCAGCGAGAAGTCGACCTTCATCGTGCCGCGCTGACCCGACCCAACGAACAGCGGAGACCCCTCATGGCCACCCCCTTCACGAACACTGCCGCCAAGCCCCAGGAAACGAACACCCCGGCACCCGCCTGGTGGCGCGTGCCCATGGTCTGGCTGGTGATTGGCGGCCCCTTGACCGTGGTCGTGGCCAGCCTGGTCACCGCCGGCATCGCGGCCCATGGGGCCGACCCGGTGCTGACCGCCGAAGAGCGCGGCGGGGTCAGCGAGCGCGCGTCCACGCCTGACGCGTTGACGCCCGCGCTGCAGGCCCGCAACCACGCCGCCACGGCCAAACCCTGAGCGCCGAGGCGCGCCGCCCACTCCAGAATACGGTGATGACGACACCACCGCCCAAGTCGACCCGCCTGCTGTGCATCCTGTGGCCCGCCTTCGTGATGGCCGGGGTGCTCGAGACGCTGATCTTCGCGGTGGTCGACCCGCAGCACCTGCAATGGTTCGGCACCACGCCGGTGGAATGGCAACCGACCACGCTGTACTCCGTAGCCTTCCTGGTGTTCTGGCTGGTGATCGCCATTGCGGCGGGCATGACCCAGTTCCTGGCCCACCCGGACGCGCAGTAGGGCCCGTCCTCGCGAGCGTCGAGCCCATGAAAAAGGCGGCCTCTCGGGCCGCCTTCGTTCTTTGGTGCAGGCGCTTCAGCAGCTGGCGCCGTTCACCAGTTGCTGCAGGCCGGCCTGGTCGACGATGCGGATCTGGCGCTGCTTCACCTCCAGCAGGCCATCGTCCTGGAACTTCGAGAAGGTGCGGCTCACCGTCTCGAGCTTGAGCCCCAGGTAGCTGCCGATCTCTTCGCGCGTCATGCGAAGAATGAGCGACGAGGCCGAGAACCCACGTGCCTGCAGGCGCTGGGTGAGATTCAGCAGGAAGGCGGCCAGCCGCTCTTCGGCCCGCATGCTGCCCAGCAGCAGCATCACGCCATGGTCGCGCACGATCTCGCGGCTCATGATCTTGTGGAACTGGTGCTGCAGGTCGAGGAACTCGCGCGACAGGTCTTCGAGCTGGCCGTAGGGGATGACGCAGACCTGCGAGTCCTCCAGCGCCACGGCGTCACAGGAGTGGCGGTCGTTGCTGATGCCGTCCAGGCCCAGCAACTCACCGGCCATCTGGAAGCCTGTGACCTGGTCGCGGCCGTCTTCCGACGACACACAGGTCTTGAAAAAGCCGGTGCGCACCGCGTAGAGCGACTGGAATTCGTCGCCGGCGCGGAACAGGGTGTCGCCGCGAGCGACGCTGCGGCGGGTGGCAACCAGGGTGTCGAGCTTGTCCAGGTCGGTGTGGTTCAGGCCCACCGGCAAGCACAGCTCGCGCAGGTTGCAGCTCGAACAGGCGACTTTGAAGGCGTCTGGCTTCACGCGGGGGGCTTCCATCATGATGGGATTATGGACTTGTCGGTGCGCAAGGCGCCGCGCCAGCAAGCATTGGGTGGGCTGCCCGTCGCATGACGAGCCTCAAGACCGAGGGTATTCTTGGCGCACGGCGTCTGACGAGACTTGAGACAGATCAAGGTCGTCATCAGGGGCTTTGGCACCATCGTGTCATGTCTGCCACACCTGCCCACGCCCAGGCCGCCGGCCCTGCCGGCCTGCCGCTCGATCTGCTGCGCCGCTTCGACGTTCCCGGCCCGCGCTACACGTCGTACCCCACGGCGGACCGCTTCGTCGAGGCCTTCACCGCGGCCGACTACGCCGGTGCGTTGCGCCAGCGCGCCGAGGGCGCGATGGTGGGCGGCAAGCCGCCGCTGTCGGTGTACGTGCACATTCCTTTCTGCGAGTCGGTCTGCTACTACTGCGCCTGCAACAAGGTGATCACCAAGCAGCATGGCAGGGCGGTCGAATACCTGCAGGCGCTCGAGACCGAGATCGACCTGCATGCCAAGGCGCTGGGTGGTGCGCAGCCGGTGTCGCAGTTGCACCTGGGTGGTGGCACGCCCACGTTCCTGACCGACGAGGAACTGGCGAGGCTGATGACCGCGCTGGGCCGCGCCTTCCGCATCGCGCCCGGGGCCGAGGTCTCGATCGAGGTCGACCCGCGCACCGCCACGCCCGCCCGGCTGGCCCACCTGCGCCAGATCGGCTTCAACCGCATCAGCTTCGGCGTGCAGGACTTCGACGCCGAGGTGCAGAAGGCGGTGCACCGCGTCCAGTCCTTCGAGATGGTGCGCGACCTGATGGTGGCGGCCCGCGAGCTGGGCTACGAGTCGATCAATGTCGACCTGATCTACGGGCTGCCCAAGCAGAACCCGGAGTCGTTCGCCCGCACCATCGGCCAAGTGGGCGAGTTGCGGCCCGACCGGATCGCGCTGTATTCCTACGCCCACCTGCCGCAGCGCTTCAAGCCGCAGCGCCGCATCGACGCGGCCATGCTGCCGCCGCCGGGTGACCGGGTGGCCATGCTGTCCGGCGCGATCGCGGGTTTCCTGGGCCACGGCTACACCTACATCGGCATGGACCACTTTGCCCTGGCCGGCGACGCGCTGGCTGCGGCCAAGCGCCAGGGGCGCCTGCACCGCAACTTCCAGGGCTACAGCACCCAGCCCGACTGCGACCTGATCGGCCTGGGCGTCTCGGCCATCGGCCGCATGGGCGCGACCTACAGCCAGAACGCCAAGACCCTGCCCGAGTACTACGACGCGATCAACCAGGGCCAGTTCGCCATCGTGCGCGGCCTGGCCCTGACGCGCGACGACCTGCTGCGCCGCGCCGTGATCATGGCCCTGATGTGCCAGGGCCGGCTGGAGTACGAGTCGATCGAGCTGGCGCATCTGATCAAGGTGCCCGAGTACTTCCGCGCGGAGATCGAGCAGTTGGCGCCTTACGTCGAGGAGGGGCTGGTCACCCTGGAGCCGGGTGCCGTCCAGGTCACCGCCAAGGGCTGGTTCCTGGTGCGTGCGATCGCCATGGTGTTCGACAAGCACCTGCAGGCCGACCGCGTGCGCGAACGGTTTTCGCGCATCATCTGAGGGTGGATGCCGCACTCGTCCTGACCGCGCTGCTGATGGGCCTGGCCGGCTCGGTGCACTGCGTGGCCATGTGCGGTGCCACCAGCGCCGCGGCGGTCGGCACCTGCGCCGCCGGACGCCCGCGCGAGGCCTGGCCGGCCTTCCACCTGGGCCGCCTGGCCGGCTATGCGCTGGCCGGCGCCATCGCTGCCGCGAGCGTGGGGGCGTTGGCCCGGTGGAGCGCCTGGAGCCCGGCGCTGCGGCCATTGTGGACATTGCTGCACGTGGCGGCACTGGCGCTCGGCCTGTGGCTGCTGGTGCGCGGCCGTCAGCCCGAGTGGCTGGAACGCATGGGCCGCGCTGCGCCGCGGCCGGCCCAGTTGGCCGGGGGCTGGCAGCGGGTCCAGGGGCCGATCAAGGCCGGCACCACCGGCCTGGCCTGGGTGGCCTGGCCCTGTGGCTTGCTGCAATCCGCCCTGGTGGTGGCGGCCCTGGCCAACTCGGCCTGGGGCGGCGCGGTCGTGATGGGGGCGTTTGCCATCGCCTCGGCGCCTGCGCTGGGCCTGGCACCCTGGCTCTGGCTGCGCTGGCAGGGGCGGGGCGGGCCGGCCATGTCGGGCCAGGTCAATGCCTGGGCCATTCGCCTGGCGGGTGGCCTGCTCGCAGCGGCGTCGGCCTGGGCCATCGGCCATGACCTGATCCGGCAGTTCATTGCGTACTGCGTCAGCTGAAGCCGCTCTCTCTTTGCGAGGGGTGGTCAGCCGCACGACAGCCTGCGTGAACTAGAATTTCAGATTCCAAAAACCCCTTTCACAACCACCTGCCAGTCACCACTGGGGCGGAGCAAAGCGACATGTACCAGCACATCAAGGTGCCCGAGGGCGGGCAGAAGATCACCGTCAACGCGGACTTCTCGCTCAATGTCCCGAACAACCCGATCATTCCGTACATCGAGGGTGACGGCACCGGCTTCGACATCACCCCCGTGATGATCAAGGTGGTCGACGCGGCGGTGGCCAAGGCCTACGGCGGCGCCAAGAAGATCCACTGGATGGAGATCTACGCCGGCGAGAAGTCGACCAAGGTCTACGGCCCCGACGTGTGGCTGCCTGAAGAGTCGCTCGCCGCGCTGCGCGAGTACGTGGTGTCGATCAAGGGCCCGCTGACCACCCCGGTGGGCGGTGGCATCCGCTCGCTGAACGTGGCCCTGCGCCAAGAACTGGACCTGTACGTCTGCCTGCGCCCTGTGCAGTACTTCAAGGGCGTGCCCTCACCGGTGAAGGAACCCGAGAAGATCGACATGGTCATCTTCCGCGAGAACTCGGAAGACATCTACGCTGGCGTCGAGTGGGAGGCCGAGAGCGACAAGGCCAAGAAGGTCATCAAGTTCCTGATCGAGGAAATGGGCGTCAAGAAGATCCGCTTCCCGGACACGTCCGGCATCGGCATCAAGCCCGTCTCCCGCGAAGGCACCGAGCGCCTGGTGCGCAAGGCGCTGCAGTACGCGATCGACAACGACAAGCCCAACGTCACCATCGTGCACAAGGGCAACATCATGAAGTACACCGAGGGTGGCTTCCGTGACTGGGCCTACGGCCTGGCCCAGAAGGAGTTCGGCGCCGAACTGATCGACGGCGGCCCGTGGTGCAAGTTCAAGAACCCGAAGACCGGCAAGGACATCGTGGTCAAGGACTCGATCGCCGACGCCTTCCTGCAGCAGATCCTGCTGCGCCCGGCGGAGTACTCGGTGATTGCCACCCTGAACCTGAACGGCGACTACATCTCCGACGCGCTGGCCGCGCAGGTCGGCGGCATCGGCATCGCCCCGGGCGCCAACCTGTCGGACTCGGTGGCCTGCTTCGAAGCCACCCACGGCACCGCGCCCAAGTACGCCGGCAAGGACTACGTCAACCCAGGTTCCGAGATCCTGTCGGCCGAGATGATGCTGCGCCACATGGGCTGGACGGAAGCCGCGGACCTGATCATCAGCTCGATGGAAAAGGCGATTCAGAGCAAGAAGGTCACCTACGACTTCGCCCGCCTGATGGACGGCGCGACCCAGGTGTCCTGCTCGGGATTCGGCCAGGTCATGATCGACCAGATGTAGAGCCTGCACCAGGCAGGTGCGGCGTTGCGCCGCCACTGCCACAGCAACTCCCAAAAGCCCGCCTCTGGCGGGCTTTTTCATTGGCGCTACCGGCCCGCGGCTCAGACCGCCGGCGGGGAGGCTGCTTCGCGCGTCTCGTCGGGCGAGCGTATGTTCTGGGCCAGATACCCCTTGGGGCCCTGCACCAGCTCGAAAACCACCTCGCTGCCCTGTTTCAGGGTGCGAAAGCCGTCCATTTGAATGGCCGAAAAATGGGCGAAGACGTCATCGCCGCCCCCTTGAGGTTCAATGAAGCCAAAGCCTTTGGCATCGTTGAACCATTTGACGGTTCCACGCAAGTCCATCCCTGGATCCTTCCTGATGCCCCTTGTGGCGAGGCTTGTCCGCATATTCTTGTGGGGTGCCGTCGGGTGTGTCAATGCCGGCAAGGCGTTCCCGCCACATGGATCAAACAGGCTCGGCACCGCGGGCGCCCCGAAATGAGCCACGCGGCGGCGGTTTTTCACTCAATGGCCCGGCCCGATGTGCGGCGAACATGGCCCAGCCCAATGCCCCGGCGGTCAACTGGCTATACTGAATTCATGCCCTCGAAAGCGCCCAAGCCACCCGCTTCGCCGCCCTCGGTCACACGGCCGGACGAGGGCGATGGCTCGGTCGTCGCCGAGAAGAAGGCAGCCAAGACCAAGCCGCCGCGCATGTACCAGGTCGTCATGCTCAACGACGACTTCACGCCGATGGAATTCGTCGTGATGGTGCTGCAGGAATATTTCAGGCTTGATCTTGAGGCCGCGACCCTCATCATGTTGAAGATTCACCATGAAGGGCGCGCTGTCTGCGGTGTCTTCTCGAAGGACGTCGCCGCCACCAAGGTCGAGCTGGTGCTCGCCGCCGCTCGCCGTTCGGGGCACCCGCTTCAATGCATTATGGAGGCCGCATGATCGCCCAGGAACTGGAAGTCAGCTTGCACATGGCGTTCGTCGAGGCGCGCCAACAGCGGCACGAGTTCATCACCGTCGAGCACCTGCTGCTCGCGCTGCTGGACAACCCCTCGGCGGCCGAGGTGCTGCGCGCCTGCGCAGCCAACATCGAAGACCTGCGCAAGAGCCTGGTCGCCTTCATCCGCGAGAACACGCCCACGGTGGGTGGCACGGAAGAGGTCGACACGCAGCCCACGCTGGGTTTCCAGCGCGTGATCCAGCGCGCGATCATGCATGTGCAGTCCACGGGCGGCGGCAAGAAGGAAGTGACCGGCGCCAACGTGCTGGTGGCGATCTTCGGCGAGAAGGACTCGCACGCCGTCTACTACCTGCACCAGCAAGGGGTCACCCGGCTGGATGTGGTCAATTTCATTGCCCACGGTATCAAGAAGTCCGACCCGCCCGAGCCGCAGAAGGGCAACGAGGGCAGTTCCGGCGACGGCGACAAGGAAGACGGTGCCGCGGAGGGCAAAGGCTCGCCGCTGGACCAGTTCACCACCAACCTGAACCAACTCGCCCGCGACGGCAAGATCGACCCGTTGATCGGCCGCGAGAGTGAGGTCGAGCGCGTGATCCAGGTGCTGTGCCGCCGGCGCAAGAACAACCCGCTGCTGGTCGGCGAGGCAGGTGTCGGCAAGACAGCCATCGCCGAAGGCCTGGCCTGGCGCATCACCGAAGGCGACGTGCCGGAAGTGCTGGCCGACGCAACCGTCTACGCGTTGGACATGGGCGCGTTGCTGGCCGGTACCAAATACCGCGGCGACTTCGAGCAGCGCCTGAAGGGTGTGCTCAAGCAGCTGAAGGAAAGCCCGAAGTCCATCCTGTTCATCGATGAGATCCACACGCTGATCGGCGCTGGTGCTGCTTCGGGCGGCACGCTGGACGCGAGCAACCTGCTCAAGCCTGCGCTCTCGTCGGGCGCGATGAAGTGCATCGGCGCCACCACCTTCACCGAGTACCGCGGCATCTTCGAGAAGGACGCGGCACTTTCGCGGCGCTTCCAGAAGGTCGACGTGGTCGAGCCCTCGGTCGAGCAGACGGTCGAGATCCTCAAGGGCCTGAAGTCCCGCTTCGAGGAGCACCACAACGTCAAGTACGCGATCGGCGCGCTGCAGGCCGCGGCCGAGCTGTCGGCCAAGTTCATCAACGACCGCCACCTGCCCGACAAGGCGATCGACGTGATCGACGAGGCAGGTGCCGCCCAGCGCATCCTGCCCAAGAGCAAGCAGAAGAAGACGATCACCCGCAACGAGGTGGAAGAGATCGTCGCCAAGATCGCCCGCATCCCGCCGGCCAGCGTGTCCAGCGACGACCGCGGCAAGCTGAAGAGCCTGGAGCGCGACCTGAAGAGTGTCGTCTTCGGGCAGGACCCGGCTGTCGACGCGCTCGCCGCCGCCATCAAGATGGCCCGATCTGGCCTTGGCAAGGCCGACAAGCCGATCGGCGCCTTCCTGTTCAGCGGCCCCACCGGCGTCGGCAAGACCGAGGTGGCCAAGCAACTGGCCTACATCCTGGGTATCGAGCTGATCCGCTTCGACATGAGCGAGTACATGGAGCGCCATGCGGTGAGCCGGTTGATCGGCGCGCCCCCGGGCTACGTGGGCTTCGACCAGGGCGGCCTGATGACGGAAGCCGTCACCAAGAAGCCGCACGCGGTGCTGCTGCTCGACGAGATCGAGAAGGCTCACCCCGATGTGTTCAACGTGCTGCTGCAGGTGATGGACCACGGCACGCTGACGGACAACAACGGCCGCAAGGCCGACTTCCGCAACGTGATCATCGTGATGACCACCAACGCGGGCGCCGAGACGATGAACAAGTCGACCATCGGTTTCACCACCCGGCGCGAGCAGGGCGACGAGATGGGCGACATCAAGCGCCTGTTCACGCCCGAGTTCCGCAACCGGCTGGACGCGGTGGTCAGCTTCCGCGCGCTGGACGAGGAAATCATCCTGCGCGTGGTCGACAAGTTCCTGCTGCAGCTCGAACAGCAACTGGCCGAGAAGAAGGTCGAGGTCACCTTCACCGACACGCTGCGCAAGCACCTGGGCAAGAAGGGCTTCGACCCGCTGATGGGCGCGCGGCCGATGCAGCGCCTGATCCAGGACACGATCCGCCGCGCGTTGGCCGACGAATTGCTGTTCGGCCGTCTTGTTGACGGTGGCCGCCTGACGGTGGACGTGGACGCCGAGGGCCACACCGTGCTGGACATCCAGCCGACCGGAAAAAGCGGTGACAAGCCGACCAAGGCGGAGGCGGCAGCGCTCTGACCGAACAACCGTTGTGACCGACCACGCAAGGCGCCTTCGGGCGCCTTGCCGCTTTGGCGATCCTGTGGATTCAGGCCGCCGGGTCTTGCCGGAAATACCCGGCGAACAGCGCGTAGAGGGCAGGGTGCTCGGCCCGCATCGCAGCGGGGGCGACGAAGAAGGCTTCGACCGCGACGGCGAAGAACTCTTCGACGCCTTCGGCACCGTATGGGTCCAGCACCGTGTCGTCGTCCCCGCCGTCGACGCGGCCGACGAAGCGTTCGTACTCTTCGTCGATGCACGCGATCCAGGCCTCGCGCGCCGCCGCGTTCGGCAGCAGCGGTACGCCGTCGGCCTCGCCATCGGCCATGTCCAGCACATGGGCGAACTCGTGGATCACCACGTTGTAGGCCAACTCGGCCGTTTCACCGGCGGCCAGCACGTCGGCCCAGGCCAGCATGACCGGGCCGCCACCCATGGCCTCGCCGGTAAGCACCTCGTCGTACTGGTGCACCACGCCGTCCTCGTCCATCATCTCGCGCGCGGCCACCACCTCGTCGGGGTGGACGACGATGCCGACGAAGCCGTCGTAGGCTGCGATGCCGATCTTCAGCACGGGCAGGCAGGCCTGCGCCGCGATGGCCACCGCCATCTCGTCGGTCACCACCAGGCCCTGCGCGCCGTGAAACTGCTTGCGCGCCAGGAAGAGGCTGGCCAGGCGACGCAGTGCCTGCAGATCGTCCGGCGGGCGAGCGCCGAGAAATGGGTAGGCCGCGAGCACGGTGGCCCACAGGGCGTCGGGGATCGCGTGGCGCTCCAAGGCTCGCGCTTCGCGCCAGTGGGACACCCGTCGCAGGATGCGGGGCAGCACCATGCCGGGCTCAGGCGTCGGCGGGTGCCAGCCGGGCGAAGCCTTGCGGCGACCAGCGCAGCACCTCGGCGCGAGGCGGCTCGGCATGGTCGGCATCCCAGTCGCTCAGCACGTGCCGTTGCCAGCCTTCTGGGCGCCGCTCACTTTGCGGTCGGTGGGTGTGGCCGTGGACCAGCGTATCGGCGCCCGCGGCCTGCAGCCATTGCTGCGCCAGCGCGGGGTCCGCATCGGCGTAGGTAACGGGTTCGGCGCGCTGCTGATGGGCGCGGCTGGCGGCACGCATCTGGGCACCGATGGCCTGGCGCTCGGCCAGCGGCTTGGCCAGGAAGGCTTGTTGCCACGCCGGTCGGCGCACCTGGGTGCGGAACTGCTGGTAAGCAGTGTCTGCCAGGCACAGTGCGTCCCCGTGGCTCAGCAACACCGGCTGACCAGCGATGCCCGGCGCGTGCAGCGCCACCGGGTCTGGCAGGTCGACCGCATGGGTTGAGCCGAAGAAGGCATCGCCCAGCAGAAAGTCGCGGTTGCCTCGCATGACGTACAGCGGGCGGCGATGCGCGGCTCTGGCAAGCAGGGCGACACAGCGCCCCTCGAAGGGCAAGCCAGCGGCATCGTCACCGACCCAGGCTTCGAACAGGTCCCCCAGCAGGAAGACGGCATCGGCGTGCGTCGTGGCCAGGTACTGCTCGAAGGCCGCGAGCGTGCGCGGCATGTCGGGGCTCAGGTGCAGGTCGGACACGAAATCCACCGACTGGACGGTCGGTGGCAGGTCGACCCACAAGGGCTCAGGCAATCTCGACGGCCTTCTCGATCGTCACCGCCTCGAGCGGCACGTCGTCGTGGAAGCCCTTGTTGCCGGTGCGCACCTTCTCGATCGCGTCGACCACCTCGGTGCCGGCGACGACCTTGCCGAACACCGCATAGCCCCAGCCGCTCGGGCTCTCGCTGGTGAAGTTCAGGAAGGCGTTGTCCTTGGTGTTGATGAAGAACTGCGCCGTGGCCGAGTGTGGCGCGTTGGTGCGCGCCATGGCCAGCGTGTACTTGTCGTTCTTCAAGCCGTTGTTGGCCTCGTTCTGGATCGGCGCGTCGGTGGGCTTCTGCTTCATGTCGGCCGTCATGCCGCCGCCTTGGACCATGAAGCTCTTGATCACCCGGTGGAACACGGTGCCGTCGTAGTGGCCCTTGTTCACGTAGGCGAGGAAATTGGCCACGCTCAGCGGCGCCTTGGCATCGTCCAGCTCGATGCGGATCACGCCGGCGCTGGTGGTCAGTTCAACGGTCTTGGTCATGCTTGTTTACTCCAACGTGGCTTTCTTGATGAGGACGGGCTGCAGCGGCACGTTCTGGTGCGGGCCCTTGTTGCCGGTGGCCACGGCCTTGATCTTGTCGACCACGTCCATGCCATCGACGACCTTGCCGAACACGGCGTAGCCCTCGCCATCGCGGGCATTGGGCTGGTCGAGGAAGCTGTTGTCCTTCAGGTTGATGAAGAACTGTGCGGTGGCCGAGTTGGGCACCATGGTGCGGGCCATGGCGACCGAGCCACGCACGTTGCTCAGGCCATTGCGGCTTTCCAGCGGGATCGGTGCGCGCGTGGGCTTTTCGCTCATGTCGGGCTTCATGCCGCCACCCTGGACCATGAAGTCAGGGATCACGCGGTGGAAGATGGTGCCATCGTAGTGCCCGGCCTTCACGTACTGCACGAAGTTGTCGACGGTCTTCGGCGCCTTGTCCTTGTCCAGTTCGAGCACGATGTCGCCCATGCTGGTGGCCAGGCGCACCTTCTGCAGGCTCTGGGCGTAAGCGGGCCCCGTGGTGGCGAGCGCGCCGGCAGCGAGCCCGAGGCTCAACAGCAGGGCGCGGCGAAACTTGGTGGTTGCCCCGGTGGCAGTGGCGGTCACGTCAAAAGTCTCCTTGGCTATACTCGAACGATTCTATCGACCCCGCACCACGGGCGTCCGGCCACTTCAGCCACTCCTCCCCACAGCGCCGCCACCGCGCTCGCTGCAGTGCCGAGATCGCCCAAAGCTGTTGCCCCGCTGATGGCCCTGCGCATCTACAACACCCTGACCCGCCGGGTCGAAGACTTCGTCCCCATCGAGCCGGGGCATGCCCGCATGTATGTGTGCGGCATGACCATCTACGATCTGTGCCACGTGGGCCATGCCCGCATGATGATGGCCTTCGACGTGGTCTACCGCTGGCTGCAGGCCAGTGGCTTGCGCGTCACCTACGTGCGCAACATCACCGACATCGAAGACAAGATCATCAAGCGTGCGGTCGAACGCGGCATCAGCATCCGTGCACTGACCGACGAGATGATCGCGGCCATGCGCGCCGACATCGGCGCGATCGGCGTGGCCACCCCGACGCACGAGCCGCGCGCAACCGACTACGTGCCGCAGATGCTGTCGATGATCGGCACGCTCGAAGGCAAGGGCCTGGCCTACCGCGCCGGCAACGGCGACGTGAACTACGCAGTGCGCAAGTTCGAGGGCTACGGCAAGCTCAGCGGCAAGTCGATCGACGACCTGCGTGCCGGTGCGGGCCTGGCCGACCGTGACCTGAAGACCGCCCAGCAAGACGGCAAGGAAGATCCGCTGGACTTCGTGCTGTGGAAAGTCGCCAAGCCCGACGAGCCGGCCGATGCGAAGTACGACGGCCCCTACGGACCGGGGCGCCCCGGCTGGCACATCGAATGCTCGGCGATGAGCTGCGCGCTGCTGGGCGAGCGCTTCGACATTCACGGTGGCGGCATGGACCTGCAGTTCCCCCACCACGACAACGAGATCGCGCAGAGCGAGGGCGCGCTGGGCCACCCCTTCGTCAACGTGTGGGTGCACAACGGCTTCCTCAACGTCGACAACGAGAAGATGTCCAAGTCGCTGGGCAACTTCTTCACCATACGCGACGTGCTCAAGCGCTATGACGGCGAAACGCTGCGCTTCTTCATGCTGCGCACGCATTACCGCAGCCCGTTCAATTTCAGCGACGCGCACCTGGACGACGCGCGCAGTGCGCTGCGGCGCCTGTACACCGCGCTCGAATCCGCGGGCAATGTGGCGCCGGCCGCCATCGACTGGCAAGCCCCTGCCGCCGCCGCCTTCAAGGCCGCGATGGACGACGACTTCAACACACCCGGCGCGATGGCCGCGCTGTTCGATCTGGCCGCAGAGGTCAACCGCAGCGGCTCGAAGGACGCCGCCGGCTTGCTGAAGGCCCTGGGTGGCACGTTGGGCGTGCTGCAGCAGCCGCCCACCGCGTTCCTGCGTGCGGGTTCGGGCGTGGACGAAGCCTGGATCGACGAGCGCATTGCTGCCCGCAACGCGGCCAAGAAGGCGCGCGACTTCGCCGCGTCCGACCGCATCCGCGACGAATTGCTGGCCGCTGGCGTGATGCTCAAGGACACGCCGCAAGGCACCACCTGGATCAAATCCTGAGATGGCGCCCAAAGGCAACATGGCCGGCGTGACGCCGGACTACTGGGACGATGCCTGCAAGCACCTGGCCAAGCGCGACCGGGTGATGAAGAAGCTGATCCCTCAGTTCGGCGAAGCACGCCTGCAAAGCCGGGGCGATGCCTTCACCACGCTGGCGCGTTCCATCGTCGGCCAGCAGATCTCGGTCAAGGCCGCCCAGTCGGTGTGGGACAAGTTCGCTGCCGCCGTGGGTGGCCTGCCGACCCGCCTGACGCCCGATGGCGTGCTGGCGCTGGATGCGCCTGCCATGCGCGGCGCCGGCCTGTCCGCCCGCAAGGCCGAATACCTGAGCGACCTGGCGCGCCACTTCGCCGACGGCACCGTGCACGTCAAGCAGTGGCAGCAGATGGACGACGAGGCCATCATCGACGAGCTCGTCGCCATCCGTGGCATCGGCCGCTGGACGGCCGAGATGTTCCTGATCTTTCACCTGATGCGCCCCAATGTCCTGCCGCTGGACGACCTGGGCCTGCTCAAGGGCATCAGCGTGAGCTACTTCAGCGGCGAGCCCGTGTCGCGGGCCGAGGCGCGCGAGCTGGGCGAAGGCTGGGCACCGTTTCGTTCGGTGGCCACCTGGTACCTCTGGCGCAGCCTCGACCCGCTGCCTGTCGAATACTGATTGATCGCGAGGAGCTTCACCGATGACCAAACGCCACTTCCTGGAATTCGAGCAGCCGATCGCCGAGCTGGAGTCGAAGATCGAAGAGCTGCGCTACGTGCAGAACGAGTCGGCGGTCGACATCTCGGAAGAGATCGACCGGCTCGACAAGAAGAGCCTGCAGCTCACCAAGGACATCTACACCCAGCTCAACCCCTGGCAGGTGACGCAGATCGCGCGCCATCCGCAGCGGCCCTACACGCTGGATTACGTCAACGAGATCTTCACCGACTTCCAGGAAATGCACGGCGACCGTGCCTTCGCCGACGACCTGTCCATCGTCGGTGGCCTGGCGCGTTTCAACGGCCAGGCCTGCATGGTGATCGGCCAGCAGAAAGGCCGTGACACCAAGGAGCGGGGCCTGCGCAACTTCGGCATGCCGCGCCCCGAGGGCTACCGCAAGGCCCTGCGGCTGATGAAGCTGGCCGAGAAGTTCGGCCTGCCGGTGTTCACTTTCGTCGACACGCCTGGCGCGTATCCCGGCGTGGGCGCCGAAGAGCGCGGCCAGTCCGAGGCGATCGGCCGCAACATCTTCGAGATGGCCCAGCTCGAGGTGCCCATCATCACCACCATCATCGGCGAAGGCGGCTCTGGTGGCGCGCTGGCCATCAGCGTGGCCGACCAGGTGCTGATGCTGCAGTTCTCGGTCTATTCGGTGATTTCGCCCGAAGGCTGCGCGTCCATTCTTTGGAAGACCGCCGAGCGCGCGTCGGACGCGGCCGAGGCCCTGGGCATCACGGCCCACCGTCTGAAGGCGCTGGGCCTGATCGACAAGATCGTCAACGAGCCCGTGGGCGGTGCCCACCGCGACCCGAAACAGATGGCGTCGCAACTCAAGCGCGGACTGGTCGATGCCCTGCGGCAGGTGGCCGATGTGGGCACGGCCGACCTGCTGGCGCGTCGCTATGAGCGCCTGAAGAGCTACGGCCGCTTCACCGACACCACGGCCCGCTGAGGCCGGTGTTCGCTGCGGCTCGACGCGCATGATGCCCGTCGTCGCCGTGGCCGCCAGCGGCGGGCGTGATTCCACGGCGCTGCTGCACGCCACCATGCGCGCCGCTGCGAGTTGCGGTGCGCAGGTGGTGGCGCTGCATGTGCACCATGGCCTGAACCCAGCTGCCGACGACTGGCAGCGACATGTACTGCGGCAGTGCGCGCGCTGGGCCCGCTCAGGGCTGCCGGTGAGGGGCCTGTCGCGGCGCCTGAGCGGCACGCCGGCACCCGGCGACAGCGTCGAGGCCTGGGCCCGCCAGGGCCGCTACCGGGCACTGGCCGAGATGGCCCGCGAAGCCGGCGCCACGCTCGTGCTGCTGGCCCACCACCGACGCGACCAGGCCGAGACCCTGCTGCTGCAAGCCTTGCGCGGCGGCGGCCCGGCGGGGTTGGCCGCCATGCCACGCGAATCGGTTCGGGACGGCATCACCTGGTGCCGCCCCTGGCTGGATCAGCCCGGCGAGGCCATTGCCGCCTATGTCGCCCGCCATCGGCTGAGCCACATCGACGATGACAGCAACGCCGACACGCGCTTCGACCGCAACCGCCTGCGGCACGAGGTCTGGCCGGCGTTGCTGCGCGCCTTCCCGCATGCGGAGACCAGCCTGGCGCAGGCCGCGAGGCATTCGCGGCGCGCGGCCGAGTTGGTGGACGAGGTCGGAGAGTCCGACCTGCAGGCCGTGCAGCCGCCGGCCGAGCCCGGCGAGGGAACCCGTGCGTTGGATCTGCGGGCCTGGCTGTCCCTTTCACCAGCACGTCGCGCCGGGGCGCTGCGCGCCTGGCTGACCCAGACCACGGGCGAAGCGGTGCGCGACCGCGGGCTGGACCGCTTGCTGACCGAGTTGCCGGTGGCGGGAGCTTCGGCCCGCTGGCCCTGGAGCGCGCGCCACGAAGTGCGCCTGTACCGTGGAGCCCTCAGGGTCGCTGCTCTGCCCGCCTGCTCGCCGGTCGTTTCGCCAGCCATTTCACCAGTCGCAGCGACTTTCCGTTCCCACCAGCCACTGCGGCCGGAAGCTGGCGGCATCGACCTGCCGGCCTGGGGCGGGCGGCTGCTGCTGGAATTGGCAGAGCAGGGCGGCGCCCCGGCCGCACTGTTGGCCCGTGCTCAGGCGCGCGGCCGGCGCCCCGGCGACCAGTTCCAGTTCGAGCCGCGCAGCACACCCCGCAGCCTGAAGAAGCAGTACCAGGCGCGGGCGGTGCCGGCCTGGCAGCGCGAGGGGCCGGTGCTGGCCGTGGGCGACCAGATCGTCTTCGTGCCGGGCCTGGGGGTGGACGCCCGCGCCTGGGCCGCGCCGGGCGAGCCCCAGTGGCTCGTCCGCTGGTTGCCGGCCAGCGGTTGACCCCGTCACTTGCGCGGCCGATTCGCGGTTGGCGCAGGCTGCCTTGTCAGTTTGCGTTGGCCAGTTGTTGCGCTGCAACAGCTAAAATTCGCAGGTTTGCGTCGACAAGAAACCTCCGAACAAGGCCATGGCACTGATCGTTCACAAGTACGGCGGCACCTCGATGGGGACCACCGAGCGAATCCGCAACGTGGCCAAGCGCGTCGCCAAATGGGCCCGTGCCGGGCACCAGATGGTGGTCGTGCCTTCGGCGATGAGCGGCGAGACCAACCGCCTGCTCGGCCTGGCCAAGGAGGTGGCGCCCGCCAGCCACAGCCCCGCCGTGCTGCGCGAGATGGACATGATCGCCTGCACCGGCGAGCAGGTCTCGGTGGGCCTGCTGTCGCTGGCGCTGCAAGCCGAGGGCATGCAGGCGGTCAGCTACAACGGCTGGCAGGTGCCCATCAAGACCGACTCGGCTTTCACCAAGGCCCGCATCCAGAGCATCGACGATGCCCGCGTGCGGGCTGACCTGGCAGCCGGCAAGGTGGTCATCATCACCGGCTTCCAGGGCGTCGACGAGGACCTGAATGTCACGACGCTGGGCCGTGGCGGCTCGGACACCTCGGCCGTGGCCGTGGCAGCCGCGATGAAGGCCAACGAGTGCCTGATCTACACCGACGTCGACGGCGTCTATACCACCGACCCGCGCGTGGTGCCCGAGGCGCGCCGCCTGTCGACCATCACCTTCGAGGAAATGCTGGAGATGGCCAGCCTGGGCTCGAAGGTGCTGCAGATCCGCTCGGTGGAGTTCGCCGGCAAGTACCGGGTGCCGCTGCGCGTGCTGTCCAGCTTCACGCCCTGGGACATCGACATCAACGAGGAAGCCAAGTCGGGCACCCTGATCACCTTCGAGGAAGACGAAAAGATGGAACAAGCCGTTGTCTCGGGCATCGCCTTCAACCGCGACGAAGCCAAGGTCACCGTGATGGGCGTGCCCGACAAGCCCGGCATCGCCTACTCGATCCTCGGCGCCGTGGCCGACGCCAACATCGACGTCGACGTGATCATCCAGAACGTCTCGCATGACGGCAAGACCGACTTCTCGTTCACCGTGCACCGCAACGACTACCAGCGGACGATGGACCTGCTCAAGACCAAGGTGCAACCGGCCACCGGCGCCGCCACGGTGCTGGGCGACCAGAAGATCTGCAAGGTTTCGATCGTGGGCATCGGCATGCGCAGCCACGTGGGCGTGGCCAGCAAGATGTTCCGTGCGCTGAGCGAAGAGGGCATCAACATCCAGATGATCTCGACCAGCGAGATCAAGACCTCGGTCGTCATCGACGAAAAGTACATGGAGCTCGCCGTGCGCGCGCTGCACAAGGTCTTCGAGCTCGACGACCCGACGGCGGTGACCTCGTCCGACGACGAGGAGTGAGCTGCGGCGGAAACGCCGAAGTTTGCGGCTAGAATCCGATCTTCAGGATGGAGACGTGACCGAGTGGCCGAAGGTGCTCCCCTGCTAAGGGAGTATGGGGCTTAAAACTCCATCAAGGGTTCGAATCCCTTCGTCTCCGCCATCAGCACCGCACAAGGGGCGTCAGGGTTGACCTGACGCCCCTTCGTGTTTGTGACCACGGGCGCAGAATCGCCCGACGATGTGGCCGTCCTTCGACCTGTGGCAGAGCCTGGCCGTCGCCGCGGATGTGGCGTCGGCAACGCAGGCGCCCGAGAGCGCGATCGCTGAGCGTCAGGCGCGGCGGTTGTCCGCGCTGTTCGAGGCCGCGGCCCGCGGCTCGCGCCTGTACCGAGAGCGGCTGCCTGCAGACTGGCGCCAGGCGCGCCTGCAGGATCTGGCCCCGGTGACCAAGCGCGAGTTGATGCAGCGTTTCGGGGACTGGGTCACCGACCCGGCCATCACCTTGCCGGCCGTGCGCGCGTTCATGGCCGACCCACGCCGCGTCGGCGAGGCCTTCGAGGGCGGCTACACCGTGTGGGAAAGCTCGGGCAGCAGCGGCGAGCCTGGCGTGTATGTACAGGACGCGCCCGCGATGGCTGTGTACGACGCGCTCGAGAGCCTGCGGCGGCCGAGCGCGTCGCTCTGGCGGCGGATGTTCGACCCCTGGCTGCTCGGCGACCGCATCGCCTTTGTCGGCGCCACCGGCGGGCACTTCGCCAGCACCGTGTCGATCGAGCGTCTGCGGCGCCTCAACCCGGCCTTCGCCGAGCGGGTGCACGGCGTTTCCTTCCTGCAGCAGCCCGAGGCCCTGCTGGCCGAGATCGAAGCCCTGCAGCCCACCGTCATCGCCACCTACCCGACGGCGGCGGTGCTGCTCGCCATCGAGCGCATGGCCGGACGCACGGCGCTGGCACCACGAGAGATCTGGACCGGCGGCGAAACCCTGACACCGGCGATGCGACGCTTCATCACGCAGGCCTTCGGCTGCACCGTGGTCAACAGCTACGGCGCGTCGGAATGCCTGGCCATGGCCAGCGAGTGCAGCCGCGGTCAGATGCACCTGAACGCCGACTGGGTGATCCTGGAGCCGGTGGACGAGCGCGGCCGGCCTGTCCCGCCGGGCCAGCCTTCGGCCTCTTGCTGGTTGACCAACCTGGCCAACCACGTGCAGCCGCTGATCCGCTATGACCTGGGCGACCGCATCACGCTGCTGGCCGGATCCTGCCGGTGCGGCTCGGCGCTGCCCATGATCGAGGTGCAGGGCCGATGCGACGACATGCTGCGCCTGCCCCGCAGCGGCCGAGCTCCGTTGGGCGTGCTGCCGCTGGCGGTGAGCACGGTGCTCGAAGACCAGGCGGGCCTGTTCGACTTCCAGCTGCGGCAAACCGCACCGGCCGAATTGCAGCTGTGCACCGGGCTGCGCGGTGGCGAGGCGCGTGCGGCCCTGCGCCGCGGGCAGGCGGCCTTGTCCGGCTGGCTGGCCGGCCAGGGGGCGGGCCAGGTGCGCATCCGATGCCGCTCGGGCGAGCCCGGCCGGCGGGGCCGCAGCGGCAAGATTCCGCGTGTGCTGGCCGAGCCCGGCGCCGCGCTCAGGGCACCAGCACGGCCGCACCCTGCACGCGGCCGGCGCGCAGGTCCGCCAGCGCCTCGTTCGCCTGCTCCAGCGCGTAAGGGGTGACGTGCACCTGCAGCGGGTGCCGCGCCACATGATCCAGGAAGGCGCGGCCATCCGCGCGCGTGAGGTTGGCCACCGACACGAGCTGGCGCTCTTCCCACAGCCAGCGGTAGGGGAACGACGGCAGGTCGCTCATGTGGATACCGCCGCACACCACGCGGCCACCCTTGCGCACCGCCTGCAGGGCCGCGGGCACCAGCTCGCCGGCTGGCGCGAAGATGATGGCGGCGTCCAGCGGCACAGGCGGTTTCTCGCTGGAGCTGCCTGCCCAGCAGGCGCCCAGCTGGCGGGCAAACGCCTGGCCCGCCGTGTCGCCCGGCCTGGTGAAGGCGTAGATGCGCCGGCCCTGCTGCACCGCCACCTGGGCGACCAGGTGTGCGGCGGCACCAAAGCCGTACAGGCCCAGCTCGCGTGCCGAGCGACCGGCCGCCTGCAGCGCGCGCCAGCCGATCAGGCCGGCGCACAGCAAGGGCGCCACCTGGGCGGCGTCCGCGGCCAGACCGTCCAGCGGCAGGCAGAAGGCCGCCTCGGCCAGCACGTGGCTGGCAAAGCCGCCGTCGCGGCTGCAGCCGGTGAAGCCGGGGTGGTCGCACAGGTTCTCGTGGTCTTCCACGCAATAGCGGCAGTGGCCGCAGGTGTGGCCCAGCCAGGGAAGCCCCGCGCGCTGACCCACGGCGAGGTGCTCGACGCCGTCACCCCGCTGCTCGACGAGGCCGACGATCTCGTGGCCGGGCACCACCGGCAGCCGGGTTTGCGGCAGCTCGCCATCGACCACGTGCAGGTCGGTGCGGCACACGGCGCAGGCCAGCACCTTCAGGCGCACCTCGCCGGGGCCGGGCAGGGGGTCCGGGCGGTGCTGCAGTTGCAGCGGGCCGCCGGTCCGGGTCAACACCATGGCTTTCATGGTGCGATCGTGCCCGAGGTGCCAGTGGCCTGCACACCCCCGAGGTCAACAAAGACCGCGAAAGCCGCAGGCGCACCGCCTGCAGCCGGCGGCGCATCAGAACGTGGCCCATTCGCCTTCGCTGGTGGCGTTGGTGGCGCTGCGGTCGACGCGGGCGGCGGCAGGCGCCATGGCGGTGCTGCTGGCAGCGGCGTTGGCCGGGCGCGCCTTCATGGCGAGCCGAGGCGCCTTGCTCGCGGCTGGCAGGCTGGGGGCGGCACCCTTCGGCGCGGCCGGGGCGTACTGCTCGTCCAGGCGGAACACCGACACCGTGTGCACCAGCTGGTCGGCCTGGTGACGCAGGCTCTCGGCCGCGGCGGCGCTTTCCTCGACCAAGGCTGCGTTCTGCTGGGTGACCTTGTCCATCTGCGCCACGGCGTCGTTGATCTGCGCCACGCCGGCGCTCTGCTCGCCGCTGGCCGAGCTGATCTCGCTGACGATGTCGTTGACGCGCTGGATCGAGCGCACCACCTGGCCGATGGTGTGGCCGGCCTGGTCGACCAGCACCGAGCCTTGCTCCACCCGCTCGACGCTGTCGGTGATCAGCGTCTTGATCTCGCGCGCCGCGTCGGCCGAGCGTTGGGCGAGGCTGCGCACCTCGCTGGCGACCACCGCGAAACCGCGCCCTTGCTCGCCGGCCCGGGCGGCCTCGACCGCGGCATTCAAGGCCAGGATGTTGGTCTGGAAGGCGATGCCGTCGATCACGCCGATGATCTCGGAGATGCGCTTGGAGCTCGCATTGATGCCGTGCATGGTTTTGACCACCTCGCCCACCACGTCGGCCCCGTGAGTCGCCTCGGTGCAGGACTGGGCGGCCAGCTGGCTGGCCTGGCGCGCGTTGTCGGCGGTCTGCCGCACGGTCGAGGCCAGTTGCTCCATCGACGCCGCCGTTTGCTGCAGGGCGCTGGCCTGCTCTTCGGTGCGGCCGGACAGGTCGTTGTTGCCCTGGGCGATCTGCGCGCTGGCGGTGGCCACGCTCTCGGCGTTGGCGCGTACGTCGCGCACGATGCCGGTCAACTGCTCGCCCATGCGCCGCATGGCGGCCATCACGGAGCCCTGGTCGCTGTCCTGCAGGCGCGTGGTCTGGGCCAACTGGCCGTCGGCCACCGCCTCGGCGACCGACTTGACCTCGTCCGGCTCGGCACCCAGGGCGCGGCGCAGCCGGCTGGCGATCCACCAGCCGAAGCCGCTGGCGGCCGACAGGGCGACCACCAGGGCCAGCGCCATCAGGTTGCGGACATCGTGGTACAGCGCGCTGGCGCGTTCGAACTCCTTGCGCGCTTCGTCGGATTGGAGCGTCAGCAGCTCATCCAGGCCCTTGGCCACCGGCGCGAACTGGCCGGGCAGGGTGGTCGACGCGAGCTGGCCGGCCGTGGCGATGTCGTTCGCCTTGAGCGACTGGACGATGGGGCCCAGCGCCGTGGCGCGGTAGCCTTGCGTGGCCTGCGCAGCGGCCGCGACCATCGTCTTTTCTTGTGGTGTCAGGTAGGTCGCCGTGTAGGCCTGCCAAAGCTTGTCGATGGCCGCGTTGTTGGCCTCGATGGTCTCTGCGCTGCGGGTCATGCGAGCAGGCTGCGGGTCCAGCAAGGCTTCGAGCACCAACTGCTGGGTGCGCATCTCGTAGTTCAGCATGTCGGACAACTGGTCCGACGGAACGGTCCGGTCTTCGTAGACGCTTTGCAGCGAGGCATTGGTGTGCGAGACCCCGAACAGGCCCAGGCCGCCCACGAGGAGCAGCAAGGCGCACAACCCGCTGGTCAGGAAGAACAGGCGCATCGCGACGGTCACAGGCTTCATGGCATCTCTGGCGTTTTGAATAATTGATTAAAATGATAACCTAGTGGCGCGAAAAATGACGATCTGTTACATGAAAATGAGAAAAACTGCGCTCTTCAGGTGAGCGACCCTACCGCCCAGCCTGACAGGGGGGGGGCGGGCAACCGGCGAGCGGAAGCGGGCTATGGGCGAGGCAGCCGGTCACGCAGGGCTGCCCAGCCGGCCGCGACCTCTTCCCAGGGTGCATCGGCGTGGGCCGCCAGTTTTTCGAGGCCACGTGCCGCCTCGCCGGCCGCCGGGTGCCCCAGCAGGCCAAGCACCGTCTTCAGGCTGTGGGCCAGCAGGCGCAGGGCTGCACGATCGCCTCGTGCCGCGGCCCTGTCACCTTCCAGGCTGTCTTGCTGCAGCTGGCGCAGGCTGCTGGCCTTGAACGCCAGGAACAAGGCCTCGTTCCCCGCGAAGTGGGTGTCGATGGCTTGCCGTTCGCCACCGGGCCGTGCGGGGTCTGTCGCCGCATCGGTAGGCCGGATATCGACCGCGGGTGGCGGTGCGGCGGTGCCGGAGATGGCCTGCTGCACCGCGTCGACCAAGGTCCGAATCGACACGGGTTTTTCCAGGATGCCGGCCACCCACAGTGCCGCGGCGCGTTCGCGGACCGGCGCCGAGATGCCGGCACTGAACAGCAGCACCGGCCTCGCGTTGCCCGCGGCACGCAGGCTCGCGACCAGGTCCAGGCCGTGGCCATCGGGCAGCATCAGGTCGGTGATGACGAGGTCGAACGCAGCCTGCGCCATGGCCGCGCTTGCGGCGGCCAGTGTGGGCGCCTCGGCCACGACCAAGGGCAAGTCTTCGAGCGCCAGCTGGACGAAGCGCCGGATGGTGGCGTCGTCTTCGACCAGCAGGACGCGCTTCACGCAACCGCGCGGCGCGCGCCCGCCAGGCAGTCCCGCAGGCGCCGCGGCAGCTCGGTGACCAGGCGCGACTTGTGAACCACCGGCAAGCCTTCCAGGGCCAGCCGATAGGGCGCACGATCGGCCTCGTCCAGCGAGGTGATGACCACCAGCCGCGTGCCTTCGAACTGCCGGTGGGAGCGCAGGCTCATGATCAGCGTGGCGCCGTCGATGCCCGGCAGAAGGATGTCCACGATAAGTACGTCGGGCTTCAACTGCCCCGCCATCGCGAGCCCGGCGATGCCATCGTCCGCGACCTGCAGGTCGATGCCCGGGAACTGGTCGCGCAGCAGCAGCGCGACGAGGTTCTGGTAGTGCTTGGAATCTTCGATCAGCAGCACGCGCGGCGCCGTGGGCGTGGACGCGGCGATGGCCGGCCCGGC
This sequence comes from Burkholderiaceae bacterium, assembly GCA_044226465.1. Lineage (GTDB taxonomy): Bacteria > Pseudomonadota > Gammaproteobacteria > Burkholderiales > Burkholderiaceae_C > Ideonella. The sequence continues at coordinate 65,930 of JBGAGZ010000026.1, forward strand.
TGCGTCGCTCTGCGCTTGGGCGCCGGCACCCGACTTGGGGGCGGCCGGCGGGCTGTCGCCGTGCTGCCGCTGCAGCATCCAGCGCTGCAGCGACGCGCGCGAGATGCGGCGGTGGCCACCGGGGGTCTTCCAGGCTTCGAGCTCGCCGCGGTCGACCATCAGCTGCACCGAGCGCACGGCCATGCCGAGCAGGCGGGCCGCCTCGATGGTGCTGCAGTCCGCGGAGTCGCGCTGGGCCTGGGGGCTGGGAGTGCTCATAAACGGTAATTCTGCCAAATCGTCACGGCGGAGGGCAGCAGATTTTGACACCTGATAAAAGATAAAAGTAATAATCCAGGTGTCGAATGTATCGTTTCACAGCCAGACCACGCCATGCAGTCTTTGCCCAGCACCACCGACGAAGCCGCCTACGCCCAGATGGAGCGGCTGGTCGTCGACATGGGCCGCCTGTACCGCGAGCGCAACGATGCCCTGGCTGAAGTGACCCGGGCCCACCACGAGGCCCTGTTCCGCCTGGCCCTGGCGGCCGACTACCGCGACGACGACACCGGCACGCACATCGTGCGCCTGGGCTTCCTGGCCGAAGAACTGGCGCTGCTGTCGGGCGAGCCCGCCGGCTGGGCACAGATGCTGCGCCGAGCCGCACCGATGCACGATGTCGGCAAGATCGGCATCCCCGACGAGGTGCTGAAGAAGCCGGGGGCCTTCACGCCCGACGAGCGGGCGGTGATGAACCAGCACACCCGTTTCGGCGCCGAAATGCTGGGCTCGTCGCGCATCCCGTTGTTCAGCATGGCGGCCGAAGTGGCCCTGACGCACCACGAGCGCTGGGACGGCCGCGGCTACCCGAACGGGTTGAAGGGGCTGGACATTCCTCTGACCGGCCGCATCGTTGCGGTCGTCGATTTCTTCGATGCGCTGACGATGGACCGCTGCTATCGCCCGGCCTTTTCCGACGAACGCGCTTTGCAGATGCTGGTGGCCGAGCGCGGCAGCGCGTTCGAGCCGCGGCTGGTCAATGCGTTCGT
>JBGAGZ010000121.1:0-6985 GCA_044226465.1 Burkholderiaceae bacterium
CTGCACGTCAAGCAACTGGTGGCGCTCAAGCACTGGGCGCGGCCGATCAGCAAGTCGCTCAACCTCGACGAAGGCCGCCTGACCTTCCACGTGCTCGAAGCGCCGGACCCGGCGGCGGCCATCGTCGACTTCGCCCGCCGCAACCAGATCGACCATGTCGTGATGGGCGCGCGTGGCAACTCGGCGCTGCGGCGCTACCTGGGCAGCGTGTCGTCGCAGGTGGTGGCCGAGTCAGACTGCACGGTCACCGTGGTGCGCGCCTCGGAGCCCACGGGCGCCGAGGCGGCATGACCAGCGCAGCCGCCTCGAGCACCGGCAACCCCTGCGTCCGCTGCGGAGCGTGCTGCGCCAGCTTCCGGGTCGACTTCGCCCGCGCAGAGCTGTCCAGCGAAGGCGGCCCCGTGCCTGATGCCCTGACGGTGGACGTGACCGATCACACCTGCCGCATGCGCGGCACCGACCACGCCCGGCCACGCTGCGCCGCGCTCAGCGGCACGGTCGGCGTCGACGCCCGCTGCGGCATCTACGAATGGCGCCCCGCGCCCTGCCGCGAGTTCGGCCTGCTGGCCCCGCTGGGCATGGGCGACGAGGCCTGTGCCCGCGCGCGGGCCCGCCACGGCCTGCCCCCTTTGGCCGGCTGAGCGCCGGCCCGCCTCCTCAATAGCAAACCAGGTCGCCCTCGACCACGCAGTCGCCGCCGTCGGGGTCCGATTCGCGGCAGCTTGCACTGGCCGGCGCGGCCGGGAAGCCCAGCAGTTGCGTGGTGCCGGCCGCGATGTCCAGCCCCGCGGCCACGCAATGCCCGTCGCCCACGACATCCGACGTGCGGTCCACCGCCAGCGTGTTCCAGGCGGCATTGGCCAGCGCCTGCGAATCAATGGGGCCCGCCTCCAGGTTGCAGCGCGCCTTCAGCGCCTGCAGGCGCTTGCGGCCGCTGCAGGCCAGGGCCTTGGTGCAGCCGGCGTCGCTGTCCTTCACCGCGCACTTGAAATGCCGCTGCGCGATGCGCGCCGGGTCGCAGGCCGGCGCCTGCGGCGTCAGCTGGCCCGCGCTGCATGCCAGGCGCTGCGCCGCGCAGGCGGCGGACTGCGGGTTCGACAGGTCCAGGTCCAGCCACTCGCCGTCGCGCAACAGCATCGGCATGGCGCCCGCGCGCCAGAAACACGAGGTGGATGGCTGCCAGGCTGTGCCGACCCGGTTGCCGGTGAAGCTGCCGCCGAAGCCGTCCCCTGCCGGCACGGCTGCCGCGCTCGTCGCCACGTTGTCGATCACGTAGTTCGGCCCGGCGCCGAAATACAGCGCGGGCGAGGCACTGTCGAAGAAGTTGCCCTTGATGGTGGTGAAGTGCGCTTCGTCGAGGTTGTCGATGCTGCTGCCGAAGGGGTAGCCCGCGTCGTCCTCGCAGTAAGAGCGGTTGCCGTTGCGCGATGCCACCGCGATGTGGGGGTAGTGCGCCGCGGGGCCGCGCGGGTCGAGAAACTGGTTGTCCAGCAGGTCGTTGTTCAGCGGCTCGTTGTGCCGCACGGTGCCGGCCTCGCCGCAGTTGCGGTAGATGAAGATGCCGCCGCGCGGCGTGGCGGGAAAGACATTGCCCTGGACCACGTTGCCCGACGAGCCGTCGATCGCGATCACCTCGCGCGGCTTGGTGGTCTCGAAGCGGTTGCCTTCGATGCGGTTGAAGCCGCTCTCCGCATCGAGGTAGATCGCGGTCGACTTCGAGCTGCCGACGAACAGCGAGCGGCGCACCGTCACCGCCGTGGCCCCCATGTACACGTAGACCGCGATGCGGCCTTCGGGGTCGATGGTCAGCGAATCGAAGGTGATGCGGGTCGGTGCCCGCGCGCGCAGGACGGCAGTGTGGTTCGGGTCGACGTGCGACGACTCTTTCAGCTCGGGCGAGTCCTGCCCGCCCATGCCGGTGACGTTGATGTTGCCCTGCAGCCGGCAGTTCTTGATCGTGATGTCGCGCGTTGGCTCCCACACCGTCTCACCGTTGGCATCCTGGTACTTGTAGGACTGCACGTTGATGCGGGGCAGGTCGGCATTGAAGTCGGCGTGCGACAGCAGCGCCCCGGCGCAATCGACATGGACGCCGTCGGACACCGCGCCGTGGTTGAAATACAGCGAGCGGGTGATCACATCGCTGGGGCTGAGCGTCAGGTCGCAGTCGATCAGCACGGCGCCGTCGCCAGGTGCCGGGGCCGAGCGGATCTGCGCGAGCTTCTCGGCGCTGCAGACGGGCGCGGCCTGCGCGGCCATGGGGCACAGGGCCAAGCCCACCACCCACCCCGCCAGCACTTCACGCATCGGTCACCTCCTCCCTGCCTGCCGCCCAGGCACCCCAACCGCCAGTATGGACTGGCGGGCGGCCAATGAAAAAGGGCGGCCCACTGGCGCGGCCGCCCCCAACGACGTCGGCTCTCGAAAGCCTGTCAGTCGGCCTGCTTGCGCAGGAACGCCGGGATCTCGATCTCGTCCATGCCGTTCGAGCTCAGCGCCTCGACCTTGGCCGCGGCCTGGGTGCGGCCGGTGCGCCACACGCTGGGCGTGGCGAGCTGGCTGTAGTCCTGCTGCGGCATGGCCGGCTGGCCCATGCTGGTGGCGCCGATCGGCGCGCCGCTGGCGACTGGGTTGATGGGGTTGACCGGGTTGTTCAGCAGCGGCAGGTTGTCGGTGCCCGTGCGCAGCTGCTGTTGCGGCTGCGACTGGATCACCGTCAGCGGGGCCTGCGCGCGGCGCACCGACGACAGGCCGGTGGCGATCACCGTGACGCGCAGCTGGTCGCCCAGGGTGTCGTCGTAGGCGGTGCCGTAGATCACGTGGGCATCGTCCGCGGCGTAGCGGCGGATGGTGTTCATCGCGTTCTTGCTCTCGGCCAGCTTGAAGGTCGAGCGGGCCGCAGCGATCAGCACCAGCACGCCCCGCGCGCCGGACAGGTCGATGCCCTCCAGCAGCGGGCAGGCCACCGCGGCTTCCGCCGCCTTGTGGGCGCGGTCCGGGCCGCTGGCCATGGCCGTGCCCATCATCGCCTTGCCGGGCTCGCTCATCACGGTCTTCACGTCCTCGAAGTCGACGTTGACCAGGCCGGGGATGTGGATGATGTCGCTGATGCCGCCGACGGCGTTCTTCAGCACGTCGTTGGCGTGGGCGAAGGCCTGGTCCTGGGTGACGTCATCGCCCAGCACCTCGAGCAGCTTCTCGTTGAGCACCACGATCAGCGAGTCGACGTTGGCTTCCAGCTCGGCCACGCCGGCGTCGGCCTGCTTGCCGCGGCGGCCGCCTTCGAACTCGAAGGGCTTGGTCACCACGCCGACGGTCAGGATGCCCATCTCCTTGGCCACGCGGGCGATCACCGGCGCCGCGCCGGTGCCGGTGCCGCCGCCCATGCCGGCGGTGATGAACAGCATGTGCGCGCCTTCGATCGCCTGGCGGATGCGGCCCTCGGCCTCTTCGGCGGCGGACTTGCCGACCTCGGGCTTCGAGCCGGCGCCCAGGCCCGTGGCACCGAGCTGCACCAGCTGGCCGGCCGCGCTGCGGTTCAATGCCTGCGCGTCGGTGTTGGCGCAGATGAACTCCACGCCCTGCACGCCTTGCGAAATCATGTGCTCGACGGCGTTGCCGCCGCCGCCGCCGACACCGATCACCTTGATCTGCGTGCCTTGGTCGAATTCTTCGATCATCTCGATGGGCATATGAACCTCCGTCGTCTTAAGTTGCAGTTGCCGTACTTACCGTTGAACCCCAAGATCCCGGCCCCGTGTCCGAGGCTCTCGTCTTCGCCTTTGAAACCCTAGAAATTGCCAAGGAGCCAGTCCTTGGCCTTGCCGAAAAACGTCGTCACCGAGCCCGCCTGCTGGGCCGCCTTGTGGCCGCGCGTGTGCGCCAGCCGGGCTTCTTCCAGCAGGCCCATCACCGCCGCCGAGCGCGGGTTGGCCACCATGTCGAACAGTGCGCCCGAGTAGGTGGGCAGGCCCTTGCGCACAGGCTTGAGGAAGATGTCCTCGCCCAGCTCGACCATGCCCGGCATCACCGCCGTACCGCCAGTGATAACGATGCCCGAGGACAGCAGCTCCTCGTAGCCCGAATCGCGGATCACCTGGTGCACCAGCGAATAGATCTCTTCCACCCGCGGCTCGATCACACCGGCCAGCGCCTGGCGGCTGAGCATGCGCGGCACGCGGTCGCCCAGGCCCGGCACCTCGACCTGCTCGCCCGGGTCGGCCAGCAGTTGCTTGGCCACGCCGTACTCGACCTTGATCTCCTCGGCGTCCTTGGTCGGCGTGCGCAGCGCCATGGCGATGTCGCTGGTGATCAGGTCGCCGGCGATGGGGATGACCGCGGTGTGACGGATCGAGCCGCCGGTGAAGATGGCCACGTCGGTGGTGCCGGCGCCGATGTCGACCACGGCCACGCCCAGGTCCTTCTCGTCGTCGGTCAGCACGGCCGAGGCCGACGCGGTGGGCGCCAGGCACAGCTGCTCGACCTCGAGCCCGCAGCGGCGCACGCACTTGAGGATGTTCTCGGCCGCGCTCTGCGCGCCGGTGGCGATGTGCACCTTGACCTCGAGCCGGCTGCCGCTCATGCCGATCGGCTCTTTCACCTCGTGGCCGTCGATCACGAACTCCTGCGACTCGACCAGCAGCAGGCGCTGGTCGTTCGGGATGTTGATCGCCTTGGCGGTCTCGATCACGCGCGCCACGTCCACCGGCGTCACCTCGCGGTTGTCGCGCACGATCACCATGCCGGTCGAGTTCTGGCCGCGGATGTGGCTGCCGGTGATGCCGGTGTAGACCCGCTCGATCTTGCAGGCGGCCATCATCTCGGCCTCTTTGAGCGCCTGCTGGATCGACTGCACCGTGGCGTCGATGTTCACCACCACGCCGCGCTTGAGGCCGTGCGAGCTGGCCACGCCCAGGCCGGCCACGCGCAGCTCGCCACCGGGCATGACCTCGGCCACCACCGCCATCACCTTGGCGGTGCCGATGTCGAGCCCGACGACGAGATCCTTGTATTCCTTGGCCATCCGTGTTCCCTCTTTGCGGCTCAGTTGGCCGCCCCGCTGGCCGCGGCGGCCAGCAGGTTGCCCTTCAGGTGCAGTGCATATCCGTCGGCATGCCGCAGGTCCGCGCGGTCCCAGCCGCGGCGCTGGCGCGCAGCCACCTGGGTGACCGTGCGCACGAAGCGCGACACCCGCGCCACCACCTCGTCGTCGCTGCCACGCCCCATCTCGATCTCGGCACCGTTGTCCAGCTCCACCTGCCACGAGCCCTGGTTGGACAGGGCCAGCCGCGTCGGCGCCAGGTCCAGCGGCTTCAGGGTCGTCAGCAGCCGGCGGTACATGGCCAGGATCGCCGGCGCTGCGCTGTCGTCGCCCGCGAACTCGGGCAGGTCGTCCTCGTCCACGTCGCCCAGGTTGGCTTCGAAGACCTCGCCGAACGAGTTGACCAGCCGGTCGTTGCCCTCGTCGCCCTTCCACACCGCCACGGCGTGGTGCTCTTCCATGCGCACCACGAGCCGGTTCGGGAACACCCGTTGCACGACCACGTGGCGCACCCAGGGCACGCTCTCGAACGCGCGGCGCGCGGCTTGCAAGTCCAGCGTGAAGTAGTTGCCCGCCAGGCGCGGTGCCGCATTGGCGCGGATCGTGGCCGCGTTGTTGCGCGTCACTTCGCCCTCGAGCCGGATCGAGCGGAACACGAACAGCGGCTGGCGCGCCACCCAGGCCGCGCCGGCCGCGATCAGCACCGTGCCCGCGAGCAGCATGATCGCCAGCGCTGTGGCGTTCATCATGCGCACGTCGGGCGGCAGGGTGCTGGCGGCGGTGGTGGCCATCTCGATCACGCCTTCTCTTCCCGGTGCTGCACGCGGCTGTCCAGCGTCGCGTCGGCCAGCAGGTGCAGGCACAGCTGCTCGTAGCTCATGCCGGTGGACGCGGCCGACTTGGGCACCAGCGAATGGCTGGTCATGCCCGGCGAAGTGTTCATCTCCAGCAGGAAGGGCCGGCGGTCGCTGGCGCGGATCATCAGGTCCGCCCGGCCCCAGCCGCGGCAGCCCAGCAGGCGGTAGGCCTCGACGACGATGCGCTGGATCTCGCGTTCCTCGGCCTCGGGCAGGCCGCTCGGCACCAGGTACTGCGTGTCGTTGGACACGTACTTGTGCTCGTAGTCGTAGTTGCCGTCTGGCGCCACGATGCGGATGACCGGCAGCGCGGTGGCGGCGGCGCCCTCGCCCAGCACCGGGCAAGTGACTTCTTCGCCGACGATGAACTCTTCGCACAGCACGTCGGAATCGAATTGTGCCGCGTGGGTCACCGCCTCCAGCATCCCGGAATACCCCGCCACCTTGCTGACACCGAAGGACGAGCCCTCGCGCGCGGGCTTGACGATCAGCGGCAGGCCCAGCTCGTCGGGCACGGTGCGCACGCGCTCGCGGCCATGCTGGCCCGCGCCCAGCAGCGCCCAGCGCGGCGTGGGCAGGCCGGCGAAGGCCCAGATGCGCTTGGTCATCACCTTGTCCATCGCGATGGCCGAAGCCATCACGCCGGAGCCGGTGTAGGGGATGCCCAGCAGCTCGAGCGCGCCCTGCACGGTGCCGTCTTCGCCGTGGCGGCCATGCAGCGCGATGAAGCAGCGCGCGACGCCCTCGGTCTTCAACTCGGTCAACGCGCGCTCGGACGGGTCGAAGGCGTGCGCATCCACGCCCTGCGAGCGCAGCGCCGCCAGCACGCCGTTGCCCGACATGAACGACACCGGCCGCTCCGCCGAGTCGCCGCCCATCAGCACCGCCACCTTGCCCAGGCGCTTCACTTCATCGGCATTCATGCCGCACCCCCTGCCAGCTCGACCACCCGGGCCGGCACCGCGCCGATCGAGCCAGCGCCCATAGCGATCACCACGTCGCCGTCGCGGGCGAAGCCCAGAACCTCTTCGGCCAAGGTCGACACCTCGTCGACGAACACCGGGTCGACCTTGCCCGCCACGCGCAG
>JBGAGZ010000027.1:0-62784 GCA_044226465.1 Burkholderiaceae bacterium
GTCACAACCACTGAGCGCCGAGCCGCGGACGGGCGCGGCCATCGGCCGCGTCAGCCCGCCGGCGCAGCCGGGCCCAGCAGCGGCGCGTAGCGCAGGCCCACGTAGGCGTGCTCGCGCATCAGCATCTCGGCGCGGGCCGACTCGCCGTGCGCCAGCGCGTCCACGATCAGCCGGTGGTGCATCTGCGCCAGGCGGATCTTCTCGAATTCCTGCGGCAGGGCCGCGCGGTCGATGGTGATCGAATCGGCCGAAGCGAACGGCAGGTGGTTGTTGCGGGCGATGGCGTCGGCGATCACCCGGCTGCCGGTGGCGTGGACGATCGCGCCGTGGAAGCGCTCGTTCAGCGCCGACCAGCGGCCGATCTCGGCTTCGCCCAGCGTGCCGGCGGCCAACACGGCGTCGCCTTCGATCAGGCACTGCTCCAGCACCGCGCGCCCGGCGGCGTCCAGCCCGCGCTCGGCCAGCCGCCGCGCAGCGAGGCCTTCCAGCACGCCGCGCACCTCGATGCCACACAGCACGTCGGCCTCGCTGAAGGCCCGCACGACGAAGCCGCGCTTGCCGGCCGATTCGAGCAGCCCTTCTTGCGCGAGCGTGCGAAAGGCCAGGCGCACCGGCGTGCGCGAGACGCCCAACGCCTCGGCCACGGGGATCTCGGCCAGCCGCGCGCCGGCGGCATAGCGGCCCTGGATGATCAGCTGGCGCAGCGAGGCCACCACGCTGGTCGCCCCAATGTCCGGCGCAGCGTTGTTCGGCATTGGATCCAATGAATGCATTTTTCTTGCCTGAATGGCCGATTTTCCTCACAATTGGATCCATTCAATTGGATCCAATCATGCACACACCCGCGATGTTCCCCCGAAATGCCTGGTACGTGGCGGCCACCGCTTCCGAGATCGCCGACAAGCCCCTGGGCCGCACGGTCTGCAACGAGCGCATCGTCTTCTACCGCGGCGCCGAGGGCCAGGTGCATGCGCTCGAAGACTATTGCCCGCACCGCGGCGCGCCCCTGTCGCTGGGCCGCGTGTGCCGAGGCGAGCTGGTCTGCGGCTACCACGGCCTGGCCATGGGCTGCGACGGCAAGACCGTCTCCATGCCCGGCCAGCGGGTGCGCGGCTTCCCGGCCATCCGCACTTTTCCGGCGGTCGAGCGCCACGGCTTCGTCTGGGTCTGGCCGGGCGAGGGAAGCGCGGCCGACCCCGCGCACATCCCGCACCTGGCCTGGGCCGAGAGCGCAGAGTGGGCCTATGGCGGCGGGCTCTACCGCATCGGCTGCGACTACCGGCTGATGGTCGACAACCTGATGGACCTGACGCACGAGACCTACGTGCACGCCACCAGCATCGGGCAGAAAGAGATCGACGAGACGCCCTGCGCCACCCGCACCGAGGGCGACGAGGTGATCACCAGCCGGGCGATGTTCGGTATCCAGCCGCCGCCGTTCTGGCAGATGGCCTTGCGCGCCAACGGCCTGCCCGACGACCAGCCGGTGGACCGCTGGCAGGTCTGCCACTTCAACCCGCCCTCGCACGTGATGATCGAGGTCGGCGTGGCGCTGGCCGGCCATGGCGGCTACGACGCGCCCAGCCACCTCAAGGCCTCGGCCATCGTGGTGGACTTCATCACCCCCGAGACCGACACCTCGCACTGGTACTTCTGGGGCATGGCGCGCCACTTCCAGGCCCATGACGAAGCGCTCACCGCCCAGATCCGCGAAGGCCAGGGTCGCATCTTCGGCGAAGACCGAGAGATGCTGGAACGCCAGCAGAGCAACCTGCTGCGCTGGCCCGAGCGCCGGCTGCTGGCGCTGAACATCGACGCCGGCGGCGTGCAGTCGCGCCGGGTCATCGACCGCTGGATCGCAGCCGAGCAGGCAGCGAGGGCGGCGTCGCCCGCGGCCTCGCCCGCACCGGCGGGCGTCACGGCATGAACGCGCCGGCGCAGCGCCTGCTGCAGGTCCGCGTGGCGGCCAAGGCGTCGGTCGCGGCGTCGGTCTGCCGCTTCGACCTGGTCAGCGCCGATGGCAGCGCCTTGCCCGCCTTCAGTGCCGGCGCCCATGTGGACGTGCACCTCGGCGCCGACGGCGCCCTGGTGCGCCAGTACTCGCTGTGCAACCCGCCGGGCGAGACCCACCGCTACCAGATCGGCGTGCTGCGGGACGCCGCCTCGCGCGGCGGCTCGGCCACCCTGCACGACCAGGTCCACGAGGGCCAGGTGCTGACCATCAGCGCGCCACGCAACCATTTCAAACTGGCCGCGGGCGCGCGTCGAAGTCTGCTGTTGGCCGGTGGCATCGGCATCACGCCGCTGCTCGCGATGGCGGAGCAGTTGTCAGCCGACGGCGAAGATTTCGACCTTCACGTCGCGGCCCGCTCGCAGGCACAGGCCCCTTTCGCCGCCCAGCTGGCCGCGGCGCCCTATGCCGAGCGCGTACACCTGCACCTCGACGACGGCCCGGCCGAGCAACGCCAGGACCTGCCCGCTCTGCTGGCCACGCCAGCCGCCGGCACGCACCTCTACGCCTGCGGCCCGCGCGGCTTCATGGATGCGGTATTGACCACGGCCCGCGCCCAGGGCTGGCCCGAGACGCAACTGCACTGGGAGTTCTTCGCCAACGACGCGGCCGCCGCCCCGCGCGACAGCGACGAGGCCTTCGAGGTCGAGCTGGCCCGCAGCGGGCAGGTGGTGGCCGTGCCGCGTGGGCAGTCCATCGTGCAAGCGCTCACAGCGGCCGGCGTCTCGGTGATGACCTCGTGCGAGCAGGGCGTGTGTGGCACCTGCCTCACGCGCGTGAGCGCCGGCGTGCCCGACCACCGCGACGCCTACCTCACCCCCGAGGAGCACGCCGCGAACGACCAGATGCTGCTGTGCTGCTCGCGCGCCCGCAGCGCGCGCCTCGTGCTGGACCTGTAGCCCGCCGGTACGCCCAAACAGGGGCCGGGACAAGAAGCCGCGTCGAGAGTAGTCTGTCGCTCCCGGCATTTGCCGGGCAACGCTCACCAGACCACGAGGAGACACGCATGAGAAAGAACACAGCCACCACCCGGTGTGCCGTGGCGGCCGCCATCGCCTGCCTCGCCGCGGGCGCCGCGACGGCCCAGGTGCAGACGCCGAACATCGAGAACCTGAAGCAGATGAAGCTGTCGGGGGTCGACCCCAGCATGCCGGCCGTGCCGCAAGAGGGGCGCAACGCCGCCGCACTGCGCGAGAACCTCAAGCGCATCAAGCTGCCGCCGGGCTTTCGCATTGACCTCTACGCCGTGGTGCCGGACGCGCGCCACATGGCCGTGGCGCCGAGCACCAACATGCTCTTCGTCGGCACGCGCAAGAACACGGTGTGGGCCGTCACCAACCGCAACAGCGGCGACATGGCCACCGAGGTGAAGCCCTTCGCGCCGTCGGCCAAGTTCGATGTGCCCAACGGCGTGTGCTGGACCAAGGACGGCTTCCTGATCGTCGTCGAGCGCAACCGCGTGCTCAACTTCCCGGCCGCCGAGTTCTTCTACGAAGGCGGCGACGTGGCGGTGATCGAGACCGTGCCCCAGGGCAAGCTGATCCCGCCGGAGGAAGAGTCGTTCAACCACCACGCCCGCACTTGCCGCGTGGGGCCGGACGGCATGCTCTACATCACGCTGGGCCAGCCCTACAACGTGCAGCCGCGCAGCAAGCTGGCGCTGTACACCAAGGTGGGCATCGGCGGCATCGTCCGGCTCAACCCCTTCGACGGTTCCAGGCGCGAGGTCTATGCCACCGGCGTCCGCAACTCGGTGGGTCTGGAGTTCAACCCCAAGGACGGCAGCCTCTGGTTCACCGACAACCAGACCGACGGCATGGGCGACGACATCCCCACCGGCGAGATCAACCGCGCCACCAAGGCCGGCCAGTTCTTCGGCTACCCGTGGAAGCAGGGCCGCACGCGCATGACCGACGAGGGCTACGACAAGGACCCGCTGCCGCCCAACATCACCGACCCGCAGGTCTACATGGACGCGCACGCGGCCGACCTGGGGCTGGCCTTCTACACCGGCAAGGCCTTCCCGGCCAAGTACCAGGGCGGCCTGTTCTCGGCCCAGCACGGCTCGTGGAACCGCACCAAGCCCATCGGCGCACGCCTCATGTTCACCAGCCTGAAGGCCGACGGCACGGCCGACAAGACCGAGGTCTTCGCCGAGGGCTGGCTGGACGCCGACACCGGCGTCTACCGCGGCCGGCCGGTGGACGTGGCGGTGATGAAGGACGGCTCGCTGCTGGTCAGCGACGACTTCGCCGGCGCGCTCTACCGCATCACCTACGCGCCGTGACGCGGGCGGCCACTCTGCGCCTGCACTGGCCGCCGATCGCAGTCGCCGTTTGGGCGGCCCTGGCGGCGGCCGGTGCGCTGGCGGCCGAGCCGGGGCCAGCGCCGGCCAAGGCGGCCACCTGCACCGTGTGCCATGGCCCGCAAGGCCTGGCCGTGGCACCGGACACCCCCAACCTGGCGGGCCAGCCGGCCAGCTACCTGGCCGAGCAGTTGCGCGCCTTCCGCGGCGGCCAGCGCCAGCACCAGGTGATGACGCTGATCGCCAAGCCCTTGAGCGACGACGAGATCGCGCAGCTGGCCGCCTGGTTCGCGGCCTTTCGCGTGGAGCTGGCGGCACCCCGCTGAGCATGGCCGCGCCCCGGTCGGCGCGGCGTCAGAGTGCGGCGGTATAACGCGGCGGTGGCGGCCCGTGGCGGGTCGCCGGCCGTCCATCCGCGAGAAGGGAACCCCCGCCGTGACCAGCATCTTCGAACAAGGCCTGGGCCGCAACGACGCCAATTTCGCGCCGCTGACGCCACTGCTCTTCATCGAGCGCACGGCCGAGGTCTACCCGCAGCGCACCGCGATCGTCCACGGCGCCCAGCGCCAGACCTGGGCCGAGACCTACGCGCGCTGCCGCCGCCTGGCCAGCGCCCTCACCCATGCCGGCCTGGGCCACGGTGCCACCGTGGCGGTGATGCTGCCCAACACCCCGCCGATGGTGGAGGCGCACTTCGGCATCCCGATGGCCGGTGCGGTGCTCAACACGCTGAACACCCGGCTCGACCCCGAGGCCATCGCCTTCATGCTGGACCACGGCGAGGCCAAGGCCGTGATCGTGGACCCGGAGTTCGCGCCGGTGATGCAGCGTGCGATCGCGCTGCGCCAGTCCACCCGGCCACTGCTGGTGATCGACGCCGAGGACGCGCTCTACACCGGCCCGGCCACGCGCATCGGCAGCGTGACCTACGAAGCCTTCATCGCCGGTGGTGACCCGGCGTTCCACTGGGCCTTGCCGGCCGACGAGTGGGCGGCGATCGCGCTGAACTACACCAGCGGCACCACGGGCAACCCCAAGGGCGTCGTCTACCACCACCGCGGCGCGGCCATCAACGCGGTGTCCAACATCCTCGAATGGGACATGCCCAAGCACGCGGTCTACCTCTGGACGCTGCCGATGTTCCACTGCAACGGCTGGTGCTTCCCTTGGACAGTGGCGGCACGCGCCGGCGTCAACGTGTGCCTGCGCCGCGTCGAAGTGCAGGCCATGGTCGACGCGATCCGCGAACACGGCGTCACCCACTACTGCGGCGCGCCCATCGTGCACGGCATGCTGGTCAACGCGCCGGCCTCGATGAAGGAAGGGCTGCCCCGCGGCGTGAAGGCCATGGTGGCCGGCGCGGCGCCGCCGGCGTCGCTGATCGAGGGCATGGAGCAGCTGGGCTTCGACCTGACCCACGTCTACGGCCTGACCGAGGTCTACGGCCCGGCCACCGCCTGCGCCAAGCACGACGAGTGGGACGGCCTGGACATCGGCGAGCGCGCGCGGCTGAACGCGCGCCAGGGCGTGCGCTACCACCTGCAGCGCGGCGCCCAGGTGATGGACCCGCAGACCCTGCAGCCCGTGCCGCGCGACGGCGAGACCATGGGCGAGATCATGTTCCGCGGCAACATCGTGATGAAGGGCTACCTGAAGAACGCCGCCGCCACCGACGAGGCCTTCGCCGGCGGCTGGTACCACACCGGCGACCTGGCCGTGCAGTACCCCGACGGCTACATCAAGATCAAGGACCGCAGCAAGGACATCATCATCTCGGGCGGCGAGAACATTTCGTCCATCGAGGTGGAAGACGTGCTCTACCGCCACCCCGCCGTGCTGGCCGTGGCCGTGGTCGCCAAGCCCGACCCGAAGTGGGGCGAGACGCCCTGCGCCTTCGTCGAGGTGAAGGCCGGTGCGCAGGTGACGGCCGACGACATCGTGGCCCACTGCAAGAAGCACCTGGCCGGCTTCAAGGTGCCGCGCGCGGTGGTCTTCACCGAACTGCCCAAGACCTCGACCGGCAAGATCCAGAAGTTCGAGCTGCGCAAGCGCGCCGGCTCGGCGGACGCGATCGACGTTTAGCGCATCGTGCCGGAGGGGTCGATCTTGACAATGAGGGCATCGAGCCCGCCCGCATTGGAGATGCCATCAAAGGAGCCTGAGGTCCAGCCGGCCACCAGGGCTGCGCCATCGCCGTCCAGCGCTACCTCGGCAACAACTTCCTGGCCGTTCGTGCCCCACTGCCGAACCCAGACCGGCGACCCTTGCGTATCGAGCTTGAACGCAAAGCCATCGCCGCCACCGGCATTCACGAACGTGGACAGATTCCCAAACGTGTGGCCAGCGACGACCATGTCGCCCGACGCATCGACCGCGATTCCCGTCGGAATATCGTCGGCCGCAGAACCAATGAGGCTGGTCCACAGCAATTGGCCGGAAGGACCGATTTTTGCGACCAAGGCATCGAACCGCCCTGCGTTGAGTTGCCCTCCAATGGACGAATCCGTCCTCCCGGCCACCAAGATGTCGCCATTGGCATCCAACGCGATAGCAGACATGAACTCCGTTCCAGAAGTGCCGAATTGGGTGGTCCACTGCCGAATGCCCGCTGGACTGAGCTTGGTCACGAACGCATCCTGGTTTCCCGTGTCGGCGTTGCCATCGAGCCCGCCTTGCGCATAGCCGGTGGCGAAGACGTTGCCCGAGGCGTCCAGGGCAACTGCCGCTGCGTCGGCGATCAGGCCGGTTCCTGCCTGATAGCCCCACGCTAAATCTCCGCCAGCGTCGAACTTTGCAATGAACAGTTCCGATGCCCCACCTTGAAAGGTCGCGAACAGGCTTCCGTCGGTATACCCAGACACCACCACGTTTCCCGAAGGGTCGACGGCGAGGCCCCTGAGGAAGTCATACCCCGCGGACGGCAGGGCAACCGAATGCAGTTGCTTCAACCACTGTCGCTCGCCGGAATTGTTGAGCTTGGCAACGAAGGCGTCGGTCGACGTGTTGCCAATGGGGTCGCCAAGATCGCCCTCCGTGGTGCCGCCGACGTAGACGTTGCCGCTTTCGTCCACCGCAACGGCTTTCGCGCTGTCGTTGCCGCTGGTGCCAAGCGTCACAGCCCATTGAACGGTTCCAAACCGGTCGTACTTGACGACGGTCGCGTCCGACAGACCAACGTTGCTGTGGCCAAGGAACGAGCCACTTGACTCACCCACTGCATACACGTTGCCGGCCGAATCCACGGCCACCGAGTTGAAAGTGTCGTCGGCCGCAGTACCGGTCTGCTTTGTCCATGGCAGAACCGAGAATTGCCACTGGTACTCCGCCTGAAGGTGATTGCCGTGCAGGTCGCGAACAGCGGTGGAAACCACGGCCGTCAGCGTCGCTCTTGTCGGCAATCCCGAAGCCGCAGTGAAGGTCAGCGTGACGCCCGAGCACGTCGTCGTTCCGGAGACCGTCGCGTCCCCCTCGCTGACAGTGACTGCATTGCTTGCCAGCGAATCGCAATCCAAGGCTTCACTCAGGGTCACCGACACCGGATCTTGCGCTCCGACATTCACCGCACCATCGGCCGGGTTTGTCAAGGACACGGCCGGGGGTGTCGCGTCTCCAGCCGAACCTGCGCTGCACCCCAAAAGGGTGGCTGCAACAATGGCGACGGCGCCCAGGGCCAGCATCTGGCCGCTCTTTTGAATCGTCTGAGGCATGGTCAACGAAACCCGGGGCATGAATACCCACCAGCCTAACAGCAAACCTTGGCGAACGTGGCCCGATCCGAAGCGAGACGGAAGCGAGGCGTTGCTCTCTTCGTCAGCTTGGCATCATCGAGTGCTGGTGCGGGACGCAGCGTTCGGCGGAACGTCCCCATCGACAGGCTCCCGGTGCGGGAACGGCGCCAGCCAGGCCAGCATGATGGGCGGCACCGACGCGATCAGCACGAAGGTGAAGAACGGCGCGTACTGGTGGCCGAGCGCGGCATAGACCCAGCCGCTGACGGTGCCGGTGGACCACTTGGTCAGCGCCATCACGCCGGTGGCGAAGGCGTAGTGCGTCATCTTGAACGGACCCGGGGCGATCTGCTGCATCATGTACAGCATGTGACCCACCGAGCCCATGCCGAAGCCGAACTTCTCCACCGCAACGATGGCGCCGATCCACACCATGTCGGTCGGCATGGCTTGGCTCAGGTAGAAGTAGGTCAGGTGCGGCAGGTTCAGCACCAAGGCCAGCAGGAAGAACGAGCGCGGCAGGCTGCGCCGCGCCACCAGGAAGCCGCCGAGGAAGGCACCGACGATGAAGGCGATGGTGCCGACGGTGCCGTTGATGTGGCCGAGGGCTTCGTTGTCCAGCCCCAGGCCGCCGGCACTGCGCGGGTCCAGCAGGAACAGCGGGCCGAACTTCTCGATGAAACCCTCGCCGAAGCGGTAGAAGAAGATCACCGCCAGCATCATCCAGATCTGCGGCTTCTGGAAGAACGTGACCCACGATTCGCGCAACGCCGGGAAGGCCGCACGAAAGCCCTGGCCCTGCAGCGACGACGGCGCGCCCGGCGGCAGCACGCGCCAGTGCCACAGGCCGAAGGCCGCCATGAGCAGACCGGTGCCAGCCATCACCAGCATCCAGCAATGCACCCACGACAAGCCCATGCCGTTGTGCAGCCAGCCGGTGAGCGACACCAGCAGGCCGGACGCGATGACCGCGCCCAGGTTCCAGCACATGCCCTGCAGGCCCGAGTAGCGGGCCTGGTCGCGCAGCGGCATGGTGGTCATGAACACGCCGTCGGCCACGATGTCCTGCGTGGCCGAGGCGAAGCCGGTGATCCAGAAGAAGGCGAGCGAGGCCTGGAAGAAGCCGTCCAGCGGCAGGCAGAAGGCCACCATGCCCAGCGAGGCCGCCATCACGAACTCCATCGAGATGACCCACCAGCGCTTGGTCTTGAAGGGCTCGAGGAAGGGCGACCACAGCGGCTTGAGCACCCAGGGCAGGTACATCTGCGAGGTGTAGAGCGCGATGTCCTCGTTCGACACGCCGAGGTTCTTGAAGATGATCGCCGCCACCACGCCGACCGTGACGTTGGGCAGGCCCATCGCCAGGTACAGCGAGGGCACCCAGGACAGGGGGTGGCGAGCGGGCGGGGCGGCCGGCACGGTGCCGTGGTCGGCGCCGTGGGCGACGTCCAGGTCGGCAGCGGAGGCGGAAGGGGGCAAGGCGGACATGGATTGGGGACAGAATAGACAGCGTTGTCAATCGCCAGTGTTGCCCAAGCCGCTGCGCCTGCCCACCCGCATTTACGCCTAGGCCGCGTTACCGGTGGGTTTCAGCCTCGAGCACCTGCAGGGCCGCCGTCACGTAGACCAGCGGCGCGTTCCAGTTGATCGCCACCTCGTTGCTGGCGTAGCTGCAGACATGGTCCAGGTAGGACAGGGCTGGCGCACTCGACGGGTAAGGCACGGGGCAGCCGGCCTTGTCCTGCTGGCCGGGGTTGGGCCCGCCGACCAGGAAGCCCGGCACCGGCGCCGCCACCCCGTCGGCCTCGGACGGGCGGTGGTGCGGGTGCAACGGCGGCGTGCTGCCGAAGCCGGTCACCATCGAGCGGCCCATGGCGTTGCGGCCCAGCACATGGTCCAGCAGGGCCTGGGCCGCGTCCAGTTGGGCGCGCGCACCGCTCAGGCGGTAGCCCTGGATCAGCATCAACGCCTGGTTCAGGGCCACGGCGTTGCTGCCCCAGATGAAGTCGGCCTCGTTCATGCCCACGCCGTAAGCCGAGGCCTGCCAGCGGGCCGCGAGGTCGGCGGCCAGCGTGTTGATGCGCTCCGCGATCAGGCGCTGGTCGGCCAGCGGCGTGAGGCGGGCGCGGTGGTGGGCCAGCGACACCCAGGCCAGCGGGCCGACGTCGGCCCATGCGGGCACGCCGTTGGGCAACTGGGATGGATTCAGCGCACGGTAGTAGGCGTCGTCGCCGGTGGCGATGTAGAGCTCGGCCGCGGCCCAGGCGAACTCGTCGGCCAGGTGGGCGTCGTCGTAGCCGCCGGTCTTCACGTCGGACGGCTGGCGGTAGACCTCGGCCGGGTGCGCCTGCGCCCAGCGCCAGGCCGACTCGGCCGCGGCCCGCATGCGCGCCGCCAGGCCGGGCCGCTGGGCCTCGAAGCCGGCGAACACGCGGCTGGCGGTGGCCATCACGGCGGCGAAGTCCAGCGCGGCGGCGGTGCTCTTCTGCACCACGTAGCGGGGGCTCGTGGCCTCGTGCGGCATCACCATGCCATCGAAGCCGAGGTTGGTGAGCTTGTGGTAGACGCCGCCGTCCTGCGGGTCCTGCATGGTGAGCAGCCAGTCCAGGTTCCACAGGGCTTCGTCCAGCACGTCGGGCAGGCCGTTGCCGCTTTCCGGGATGCGCAGGTTCTGCTGCTGGAAAAAGCCAGGGAAATGCTCGTAGGCGGCCAGCAGCGTGTAGGTGGAGATGCCGGAGTTGACGACGTACTGGTTGTAGTCGCCCGCGTCGTACCAACCCTTGGGCGATGCGATCTCGCTGCCCTCGGGCCGGCCGGGGCTGGCGGCCGAGGCGTGCACGCGCACCCGCATGTCCACATGCCCGGCCGAGCGCGCGTAGGCCCCGGCGTGCTCGGGCAGCAGCGGCGTGCCGGCACGGTTGAAGTAGAAGGCCTTGAGGCTGGCGGCGTTCAAGGCGGCGTAGGCGTCCACTGCGACCGTGAAGCGTGGCGAATCGGCCAGGCCATCGACATGCAGCCGGTAGTCGCCAGGCACCGACAGCGCGGAAAAGTCCGCCAGTTGCACCGTGGCCTGGGCCGGCGCCCAGGTGCCCGCCGCGCCCAGCGTGCCGCTGAACACCGGCGCGCCGGTGGTGGCGTCGACGACCTGGAAGCGCCGCGCCGGCGAAGACCCGGCCGGCACTGGCAAGGCCGCCCATTTGGCCGCGCCGGGCAGGAAGCCGACCTGGTTGACCGTGATCGGCACTGGCTCGGCAGCCCACGACACGGTGGGTGCGAGCAGGCCCGCGGCGATGGACATGGCCATGGCAAGGCGGCGAAACAACGGGCGCGGCAAGGCAGTCTCCTGGTGGTGGGTTCGCGGGACGAGCGCGCCGAGCGCTCAGCGCCGGTTGCGCGGGTGGCTGGCGGCCAGCCGCTCGTTGCCGTGCTTGTAGTTGCCGGTCACGCGGGCCATCAGCTGCTGCCCGTCGGCAAAGCCGCCGGCCTCGACATCGCCGACGAAGTCTTGGGCATCGGCCCCACGCAGCGTCGCCGCGAGGCGGCCGTGGTGGCGGATCTCCACCGCGCCGGACTTGCCGATGCGGTAGCTGAAGCCCAGGTCGCCCGGGTCCGGTGTGTCGTTCAGGTCGGGTCTGTTCATGGCAGCCACGGGGGTCAGTCCAGATACTTCCAGGCATCCGCGCCGTCGAAGCGGCGGACGCGGAACGGCCCGGCCGCGTCGGGCTCGAACAGCCTCATGTTGACCTCGATCTTGGGCTCGGGCCGCGCCAGCGCCGGCAGCACGTGCGTCGTGCAACCGCAGGCGCGGCAGCGCACGAAGCGCCGGGTGCCCTCGCCCCAGACATAGGCCTCGGTGGCATCCGGCGCGGCGACGACGCGCACCTCCGCCACGGGGTAGAACGCCCACAGCGCGCCCAGCCGGCGGCAGATCGAGCAATTGCATTGGGTCACGGTGGCCGGCGCGGCCGGCAGCTCGATGCGCACCGCGCCACAGTGGCAGTCGCCCGCGATCACGGCGAGGCCCTCGCGCCCGAGGCCGCCTGCAGCATGGCCGCCATCTTCTGGTGGATCAGGTTGACGGCCTTCAGCGGCCGCAGCATCACCTTGAACTCGGTGATCTGACCTTCCTCGTTCCAGCGGATCATGTCGACCCCGTTGATGCGGATGCCGTCCAGCTCGAGCTCGAACTCGAGCACCGCGTCGCGCTCGCCGCGCAGCTCGCGCACATAGCGGAACGACTCGTTGCCGAAGACCGAGAAGGCCGCGGCGAGGTACATCTTGGTGATCGGCTGGCCGACCTGCGGCGTATGCACCACCGGCGAGTGGAAGACGGCGTCGGGCGCCAGCAGCGCGTCCAGCCCCTTCACGTCGCGCGCTGCGAGCAGTCGGTGCCAGGTGGCGATCGGATCGGGCGACATCGGTGGTCCTCCGGTGAATGCGGCACACAGCCGCTGGCGCGTGGTCGCGAGGTTACCTCGGCGGCGTAGCGCCGGCCGGCGCCATCGTCCGGACCAGCTCGTAGAAGCCCTGCGCCGCGACCGACAAGCCCCGGTCGCGCCGGCGCACCAGGTACAGCCGCCGCGTCAGCCCTTTCCACCCCAGCGGGCGCGTCGCCAGGCCCGGCTGCTGGAAGTGGAACAGCGCCAGCTCGGGCACGATGCTGAGGCCCAGCCCGGCGCGCACCATGCCCATCACGGTGGCGAGCTGGTCCACCTCCAGCAGGGCGTTGAGCTGCAGCGGCCGCAGCGCGGCGTCCAGGTACTGGCGCACGCTGCTCGTGCGCGACAGGTGGATGAACGGGTACGGCAGCAGGTCCTTGGGCTTCGGCTCCACGCGGGCGCGGGCCAGCGGGTGGCCGCTGGCGCAGACGAGGTGGAAGCGGTCGGCGCAGAAAGGCTCGGCGCGCAGCTCGGGCGTGTCGGCGCGGATGGCGGCGATGGCCAGGTCGGCCTGCCCGCTCCTGACGCGCTCGATGCAGGCCTCGCTCAGCACGTCGGCCACGTCCAGCTCGATGGCCGGGTGTTTGGCGCGGAAGGCGGCCAGCACGCCGGGCAGCCAGCCGGCGGCGAGCGAGGGCAACAACGCCACCGACACCCGCCCGCGGCGCTTGGCCGCGTAGTCGGCCGCACCGGCCAGCGCGTCGTCCAGCTCGGCCAGCACGCGCCGTGCGGCCGGCTCGAAGGCGCGGCCCTCGGTGCTCAGGTCCACATGGCGGGTGCTGCGGTCGAACAGGCGCTGGCCCAGTGCGTCTTCGAGCTGGCGGATCAGCGCGCTGAAGGCCGGCTGCGACAGATGGCACTGGGCCGCCGCGCGGGTGAAGCTGCGGGCTTCGGCCAATGCCACGAAGGCACGCAGCTGGCGGGTGGAGAGGTCCATCGCGGTCTCCCGCCAATTCATTTGATTGGCAGATCAACCCATCTTAACTTTCGAATGTACAGATCAACGCCGGCTGCCTACAGTCGCAACCCATGGACCACTCCCTGCCCGCAGCCACCGCATCCGCTGTCACTGACGTGCTGCGCGTGGGCTGCGCCGCCGGCTTCTCGGGCGACCGCACCGACGCGGCCGGCCCGGTGGTGGACGCACTGGTCGCCGCCGGCGGCCCGGCCGTGCTGATCTTCGAAACGCTGGCCGAGCGCACGCTGGCGCTGGCCCAGCTGGCGCGGCGGCAGGACCCCACCGCAGGCCACGAGCCGCTGCTGCCGGAGCTGCTGCAGCCGGTGCTCGCGCGCTGCCTCGCTCATGGCGTGCGCATCGTCAGCAATTTCGGCGCTGCGAACCCGGAGGGCGCGGCGCGGCGCATCCATGCGCTGGTCGCCGCACTGCGCCTGAAGCCGCCGCGCATCGCGGTGGTCGAAGGCGACGACCTGGGCGGCGCAGACGCCCGGCCCCTGCTGCGCGCGGCCATCGGGGCCCCCATCGACACGCTCGCCATCGTCAGCGCCAACGCCTACATCGGTGCCCAGGCCATCGCGGCCGCACTGCGTGAAGGCGCCGAGATCGTGGTCTGCGGCCGCGTGGCCGACCCCGCGCTGACGCTGGGCCCCGCGCTGGCCCACTTCGGCTGGGCGGCCGACGACTGGGACCGGCTGGCCGGCGCCACCATGGCCGGGCACCTGCTGGAGTGCGGCGCCCAGGTGAGCGGCGGCTACTACGCCGACCCTGGCTTCAAGGACGTGCCTGGCCTGGCGATACTGGGCTACCCGATCGCCGAGATCGCCGCCGACGGCGCCTGCGTCGTCACCAAGCCCGCCGGCACCGGGGGCCGCATCGACGCGCA
The DNA here is from genome assembly GCA_044226465.1 of Burkholderiaceae bacterium. Lineage (GTDB taxonomy): Bacteria > Pseudomonadota > Gammaproteobacteria > Burkholderiales > Burkholderiaceae_C > Ideonella. The sequence goes on from JBGAGZ010000027.1 coordinate 14,325, forward strand.
CACCGTGAAGGAACAGCTGCTCTACGAGCTTCACGACCCGGCGGCCTACCTGACGCCGGACGTGGTGGCCGACATCTCGCAGGCGACCGTCACCGAGCTGGCGCCGGACCGGGTGCAACTGGCCGGCGTGCGTGGCCACCCGCGGCCCGCGGCGCTGAAAGTCAACGTCTGCCACGAGAACGGCTGGCTCGCCGAAGGCGAAATCTCGTACGCCGGCGCGCGCGCCGAAGGCCGCGCCCGCCTGGCCGCCCAGGTGCTGCGCGAGCGGCTGGCCGGGCTCGGCCCGCTGCGGGTGGACCTGGTCGGCGTGGCCAGCGTGTTCGCCGACGATGCCGGCCGCTGGCTCGACACCCAGCCCCCTGGCGAGGCGCGCGACGTGCGCCTGCGCGTGGCCCTGCGCCATGCTGACCGGGCACAGGCCGAGCGCCTGACCCGCGAGCTGACCGCGCTCTACACCTGCGGCCCGGCCGGCGGTGGCGGCGTGCGCACCGCGCTGCGTGCGCAGCTGGGCACCGTGTCCTGCCTGGTGCCAAGCGACCAGGTGCCACTGCGCCACCGCTTCATCGCCGCGGAGGCCGCATGACCACGACCGACACCGCCGTCTCTGTCCCGCTGCACCATGCCGCCCATGGCCGCACCGGCGACAAAGGGGACCGCTCCAACATCAGCCTGATCGCTTGGCACCCCGCGCTGTGGCCGCTGCTGGTGGAGCAGGTCACCGAGGACGCGGTGGCCGCGCAATTCGCTCACCGCCGCCCCACACGCGTCGCGCGCCACCTGCTGCCCAGCTTGCACGCGATGAACTTCGTGCTCGACGGCGTTCTGGACGGCGGCGTCAACGACGCGCTCAACCTCGACAGCCACGGCAAGGCCTTGTCCTTCCTGCTGCTGGACCTGCCCTTGCGCGTGCCGCACGCCCTGCTGCCCCACCTGGTCGCCTGGCCAGCCGCCGAATCCGCATCCACACCCACAGGAGACACCCCATGACCCACCGCCGCGCCTTGCTGGCCCTGACGATCGCCGCCCTGCCCTGGGCCATGCCGGCACGGGCAGCCGACGCCTACCCCGCCAAGCCGATCACCTTCGTCGTGCCCTTCGCCGCCGGCAGCGCTACCGACTCGCTGGCCCGCGCGCTGGGCCAGTCCATCACCACCGAGACCAGACAGCCGGTGGTGGTGGACAACAAGGCCGGTGCCAGCGGCATGATGGCCGCGCAGTTCGTGGCCCGCGCGGCGCCGGACGGCTACACGGTGCTGATCTCGACCAACACCACGCACGCGGCCAACGAGCATCTGTACAAGAAGATCGGCTACGACCCGGTGAAGGACTTCGCGCCCGTCACCGCGCTGGCCAAGGGCTACCAGGTGCTGGTGGTCAATGTGAACTCGCCCTACAAGACGCTGGGCGAGCTGCTGGCCGCGGCGAAGAAGGCGCCGGGCAAGCTGAGCTTCGGCAGCGGCAGCGCCAGCAGCCGGGTCGCGGGCGAGCTGTTCACCCAGATGGCCGGCATCGAGATGCTGCACGTGCCCTACAAGAGCAACCCGCTGGCGATCACCGACCTGCTGGGCGGCCAGATCGACATGATGGTGCCGGACACGGCCACCGGCGCGCCACAGATCAAGTCCGGCAAGCTGCGCGCGCTGGGTGTCACGGCAACCAGGCCGCTGGCCCTGCTGCCTGGCGTGCCCACCATCGCCGAGGCCGGCGTCAAGGGCTACGAGATGAGCTACTGGTTCGCTGCCTACTTGCCGGCCAACACGCCGCCGGCCATCGTCAGCCGCCTGCACGACCTGCTGGTGGCCGGCACCACCGGGCCGGCGGCGAAGGCCTTCTTCGAGTCCGGTGGCTCGGAGCCTTTCACCACCACGCCCGAGGGCCTGGCCAAGTTCCAGGCCGACGAATCGCAGAAATGGGGCAAGGTGATCAGGGCCGCCGGCATCGAGCCGGAGTGAGTCAGTCCGGTGACACGGCCCTCGGCAGCCACGACAGCAGGTAGTTGGGGCCGACCCAGCTGATGCCGCCGTTCATCAGCAGCACGTCGCGGCCATCCACGGTGTCGGCCAGGTGGCCGCAGCCGCCGTAGGCCTGGTTCTGCCGCAGCTTGGTCCAGCTGCCGTTGGCCAGGCCTTGGTAGACCAAGTCCGGCGCCGCGTCGACCAGGGTCTCCTGGCAACCCGACTTCATCAGCACCACGTACACGTCCGGCCGACCGTCGTGGTTGAAATCGCCCACGGTGATGGACTTGCCCATGTACAGCAGGTGGTTCTGGTAGGCCGGTGCCTCGAAGAGGGCGCCGCTGCCGGTGTTGAGCCAGATCTGCAGGTTGTTGCCTTCCGCGATGACCACCAGGTCGAGCCGGCCATCGTGGTTCATGTCGGCCAGCTTGGCCGTCACCCACTTCGCGGCGGCGGCCGGCGTGGCCAGCTCGGTGAAGTTGCCGGCGCGGTTGTTGAGGTAGACATGCGGCGGGCCGCTCAGGTCACAGACCACCAGGTCGTCCCAGCCGTCCCCGTTGATGTCGCCCTTGTCCACGCAGGCGCTGCCACGCTCGCCGGTGGCGATGGTGCCAGCCTCGACGAAGCCCATGCCGGCCTGGTTGACGAAGACCCGGTTGATGCTGAGCTGGCCGTCAGGCCGCGTGCGCCGCTCGTTGCTGAGGTAGATGTCCGGGAAACCGTCGTGGTTGAAATCGAAGAACACCGGCAGTCGGCCGCTGCCGTAACGGTCTTCCGCGCCGTGGTTGGCCAGCAGCTGGAACTGACCCGTGCCGTCCTGCAGCCACACTTCGTTCGGCCCCTCGCCCTGGCCCCGGTCCGCGCCGATGGCGCAGTACAAGTCCAGCAGGCCGTCCTGGTTGATGTCGGCCGCGTCGCAGTCGTGCCGGTCGACCCAGACGAAGGCCTGGGCCGCGGGCACGTAGCCCTTGGGCGTCCAGTACCAGATGCGGTCGTCGGTGTCGTGGCCGGTGATGAAGATGTCGTCGTGGCCGTCGCGGTTGAAGTCGGCCACGACCGAGCCCCAGGCTTTCGACACCTCGACGAGCGTCGCGCTGTACTGCGCTTGTGCGCCCAGGGCCAGACACGCCAGGGCTGCGCCGCCCAGGTGCTTGCACCAAGATCCCATGGAGTTCTCCCTCGCTGCCGCGGCCATGTGTGGCCGGGCTTCAATTCACTCTAGGGTGGCGTGGCTCGCCTCGATTGATCATGGATCAATTCCGACGAAGTTTCCTCGGCACCGGTGCACCGAAACCACTCAGGCGTACTGGCCGGCCGCCTCGCGCAGGCGCTCGGCCACCAGCCGGGCCAGCGCCGGCGGTGCCAGCACCTTGACCTGCGGGCCATGGCGCAAAATGTCCATCGCCAGCTCGGTGGCATCGGCGTAAGGCAGCTCCATCGTCAGCGAGCCGTCGGGTTGCGGGTGCAGGCGCTGGTCGGGGTGCCACTCTTCCTGTGCCACCCACTGTGCTGCGTCGGCATCGAAACGCAGGCTGGCCCACTGCGTGGCCTTGCCGCTGAAGATGCCGTAGCCGCCGTCGAGCTCGGCCTGCACCATCTTCATCGCCACGTCCTTGGCGCGCTGGTCCAGCGCCTTGGCCGAGCGCACAGCGTCGAGCGCGAAGCGGCGCAGGCCGTCGCTGGCGTGGCACCAGGCGTCCAGGTACCAGGTGTTGCGGTAGTGGATCAGCCGCTGGGGCGAGACCTCGCGCCGGCTCTCGCTCTGGCGCTTGCGGGTGAAGTACAACAGGTCGATGCGCTGGCGCTTGAGCAGCGCGCTGCCCACCACCTCGAACCAACGCGGCGGCACCGGGCGCCGGGCCGGCGCCGCGATCTTGACCCGCCGCATCAGCTCGCGCGACTCGCCTTCGCTGGCGCCGAGCATGCCGTGCAGCTTGTCCAGCAACGGGTTGAGGTGGCGGCCCAGCACGCCACCGGCGTCCAGCCCCTGGATCAACTGGTGCATGGTCAGCAGGGCGTGGATCTCGGCCTCGCTGAACCAGACACCCGGCAGCTCGTGCGAGGCCGGCGCCTTGGCCGCCCCGGGAGCCGCACCCTCGAAGCGGTAGCTGTTGTCGGCGCGGTCGTAGACGATGGGGGCGTCCATGCGGTCGCGCAGGTACTGCAGATCGCGCTTGAGCGTGGCGGGAGAGACGTCGAGCTCGTCGAGCAGGTGGTCAAAGCTGACGCCACCACGCGACTTGATCAGCAGCTCGATGCGGTAGAAGCGTTCAGTGCGGTCCATGCGGGCTACGCTATCACAGGCTCATGGCGTGAGCTTCGGGATTTATTTCTCCGTCACACACAAGCTCATTTCATGAGCTTGTGCGCCGGCACACTGGCTTCATTCGCTGTCATCCACCTTCACCCTTGCCGACACCGGAGCACGCCATGGCCACCGCCCAGACCGCCCTCGCCTTCGACGACCTGCCCCTGCTGCAGCGCCGCCTGCCGTTGCAGCGCCCGCTGGTTCGCGCCCCGTCGGCCACCCGGCTGGCGATGCTGCCGGCGGCCCGCGTGGCAGAAGCTCCCGCGCTGCTGCCGAGCGACGACGCCGCCGCCACGCCGGACCCGGCGTTTGCGCTGGGCTGGGACTACGCCCACCACGGCCTGGTGCCGCCGGCCGAGCACCTGCTGCCGAACCACCCGCTGCGCCAGGGCTGGGAGGCCGGTCGCGCCGCGTTCGGCGGCCGCACGCTGCGGGGCGGCGACCGGGTGCAGCATTGGCTGGCGCTGCGCCTGGCAGCCTGGGCCCAGGGCCAGGCGTTCGAAACCACCGAAGTCACCGCCAACTACCTGGCGCAGATCGACAGCGCGCGCTGCCCCATCACCCGCCAGCCCCTGGGTGAAGCGGTGGAGGGCGGCGAGCCCGGCCAGGTCGAGCGCCTGAACCCGCGTGCCGGCTACGCTGCTGGCAACCTGGCCACCCTGAGCCGCCGTGCCCAACAGGCCAAGGGGAGCAAGCGCTGGGACGAAGCCCGGCTGGCCGCCGTGCTGGCCGAGGCCCGCGCAGCCGATGGGAACGGCACCGTCGAAGGCCTGGGCAGCGCCGAATGGGCCCGCCTGGCCACGCTGATGAGCTTTGCCACGCCCTTGCCGCACGAGCTGGCGGCCACGCTGCCGCTGCGCGTGCTGCCGCCGAACCGCGTGCGCTTGATCAACCCGATCCAGGGCCTGCAGGCGCTGGTCACGCTGCAGCTCACCCACGCCGGCTTCGCGGCCCGCGTCGCCCAGGTCGTGAGCCTGCTGCCAGGGCTGGACCTTCGCCGCGACTTCCACCTGTTCTTCCACAGCCTGCTGCCGCGCGCCTGGCAGGGCGGCCGCCCCGAATCCGCCGAGGTGATGCGCGGTCGGCTCGAGGACGCCTGGGCCGACCCGGACGTGCTGCGCCGCTGGCAGCGCTTTGCCAGCCAGCTCACCGCCGAGCAAGCCGACCAGTTGCTGCAAAAACTGGTGGCCAAGGGCCTGGCCAGCGGCCTGCCCGGCGCCCAGCGCGTGCAATGGCACACCCCTGCCCGCGCCACCGAGGGCTGGGCCCTCGCCTGAACCCTTGGAAGTGCCTGGTCAGGCGTAGGTCACCCAGTCCGCCCGCTCGGGGTGGTCCAGGTGCGGCAGGGTGTTGAAGCTCAGCAGGCTGTGGCGCTTGGGGGTGGCGACGAACTCGGTCACCGCGCTGTTGCGGATGCGCAGGTTCAGGTCCACCACGGCCTCGGGCCCGAGCCCGAGCACCAGGCCGACCGCCACCGAGATCGGGCCGCCGCTCGAGACGATCAGCACGTCGCCCTCGCCGTGCTCGCGGGCACGTGCCAACGCACCGGACACGCCGGCCGCGAAGTCGGCATAGCTGGGCATGCCGACCGGCTCGGTGCGGCCCTGCATCCAGGCCACCAGGCCGTCGCGCAGCAACCGGAAGTGCTGGCGGACCGCATCGGGCGAGGCCGGCGGCGCGAGCTCGCCGTCGTGAATGGCGCGGACGATGGCCTCGGGGTTGTATTCGTCCAGGCCGGGCAGTTGCTCAGGTGACAGGTGGTGGCCCAGGCCGTCGGCGATGCCCTCGTACGTCTCGCGGTGGCGCCGCAAGGTGCCGGTGAACACGCTGCCGAACTGGCGGCCGCGTTGCTGGAAATGCTCGCCCAGCAGGCGGCTTTGGCGGTGGCCGAGCTCGCTCAGGCGGTCGTAGTCATCGCTGCCAAACGAGGCCTGGCCGTGGCGGACGAGGTAGAGCGTTCCCATGGGCGGGATTGTCGGCCGCCACCGGCCGGCCGCCTGTCACGGCGGCGACGATGCGCGAAGGATCAGGCAGCGGGATAGAGCCCGTGCACCCGGCCGAACAGCCGCGCCAGGCCCAGCAGCGCGTCGATGTTCGGCGTGGCCACGCCAACCCGACGGGCGATCTCGTGCACCACGGTGACGATGCCGTCCAGTTCGATCGGCCGGCCGGCCTCCACGTCCTGCAGCATCGAGGTCTTGAACGCCCCCAGCTTGGCGGTGATGGCGTGGCGGTCCTCGGGCACCTGCTGGATCGGGCAGCCGATGCGCGCACCGACGCTGGCCGCCTCGGTCATGGCCGCGCTGCAGAAGGCGCGCACCAGCGGGTCGCCCAGCACCCGCTCGACCGTGGCGCCGGTGATCGCCGAGACCGGGTTCATGGTCAGGTTGCCCCAGAGCTTGAACCAGATGTCGTGGCGCACGTTCTCGCTGTGGGTCACCTCGAAGCCGGCATGGCCGAACAGGTCGGCCACGGCCTGCACCGCGGCGCTGCGGCCGCCGGCGGCCTCGCCGATGATCAGGCCCTGGCCGAAGCCGTGCTGCACCAGGCCGGGCTCGGGGCTGGACGCGGCGATGTGCACCACGCAGCCGATGACCCGCTCACGGGCAATGGCCGCGCTGATCTCGCCGCCGGGGTCCACGCTCTGCAAAGGCTGGCTGCCGAAATCCGGCGTCCCCTGGCAGAACCACCAGGGCACGCCGTTCATGGCCGGCAGCACACGCGTCGCGGAGCCCAGCAGCGGCGCCAAGCCGCGCGCCACGGTCGTCAGCGCCGGGCCCTTGACGGCCACCAGCACCAGGTCCTGCCGGCCCAGCGCGGCCGCGTCGTCGCTGGCGGCCGCCACCGGCGCCTGAAGCAACTCGCCGCCCTGGCGCAAACGCCAGCCGTGTTGGCGCAGCGACTGCAGCGTGGCGCCGCGCGCCAACGCGCTGACCTGGGCTCGCCCCGCAAGCGCCAGGCGTGCGCCGATGAGCCCGCCGATCGAGCCGGCGCCGATGATGCAAACCTTCATGGGATCAGGCGGCGTGCGCCGCGTTCTCGGCCAGGCCCGCCGAGCGGGCAATGATGGTCGACCAGTTTTGCCGCCAACGCGGCAACGCGTCGGCGTCCTGTGCGAACTGCTGGCGCAGGAAGGCGGCGGCCAGCGTCTTGGTCGCCCCCTTGACCTGCACGTTCATGTCGTAGCCGCCAGCCACCGTTCGGTCGGTGAAGATGCTGTGCGAGCCGTGGTCGAACACGACCAGGGCCTTGCGTGGGTCGGGCATGGCCTCGTAGACGGCCAGGCGATCTTCCACGCCCGAGCGGTAGCCGGGGATCAGGATCACGTCTTCCAGCGACGTGACGTGCAGCGTGGGCAGCCTGACCGAGGCCAGGATGGCCGCCAGGTCGTGCTCGCCGTAGAACGGCGGCGCCGACAGCACGATGGCGGCGCGAAAACGCGGGTCCTGAAAGTCATAGACCTTGTCGGCCCGCGCCACGCGGGCACCCACCGCCAGCAGCGTGGTGTTGGCGCCGTAGGAATGGCCCGCGGCCACGATGCGCTGCGGGTCGATGCGCTCGGCCAGGCGCCCGGCCAGCGGGTGCTGCAGCGCGGGGTCGAGCACGCGGTCCAGCGCGAAGCGCAGGTCGAGCGCACGGTCCACCGCCTCGGACTCGCGCGCCGCCTCGCGCAGCCGGCCCACCAGGTTGAAGGGGTTGCCGAACCACAGCGCGCGGTCGCTGCCCACGTGCTGCACATGCAGGCAGGCCCAGCCCTGGCTGGCCAGGTGGCGGCCGATGTAGCTGTAGCCCAGGCGCGAGCCGCCGATGCCGTGCGAGAACACCACCAGGGGCACCGGCGCGTCTTGCGGCACCGGTCCACGGGGCTGGGGCCAGTACAGGCGCACCGGCACGGCGCGCTGCCGAGAGGCGTCCACCCAGTCCCAATCGATGACGGGAATGCGTGCCGCCGCGTCCAGGTCGCCCGGCGCGTCGACGGCGTCCGGCGGCTCGGCGGCCGCCCGGCCCAGGGCCGGCCAGGCCAGCAGCGGCGCAGCGGCCAGTGCCGACGCCACCAGGGCGCGGCGGCGGGGGTCGATCGTCTCGGGCAGGGGGCGGCGGGGCGACGTCATGGCCGCCAGTATGGCGCCCTGACCGCCGCCGCGCCGAGCCGGGGTCAATAGCCGACCGTGAAACGCTGCCGACGGTGCGCGCCGCGCTCGGCTTCGTCCAGCATCGCGATGGCGAAGTCGGCCACCGAGATGCGGCTCTGGCCGTCGGCACCGATGAGCAACTGGTCGCCGCCCAGGCGGAACCGGCCGGTGCGCTCACCCGGGAAGATGACCGCCGACGGGCTCAACATGGTCCAGTCCAGCGTGGGCTCGGCACGCAGCCATTGCAGCGCGTCGCGGGCGCCCTCGGCGCTGCCGCGGTAGGCGGCCGGGAAGTCGGGGCTGTCCAGCACCTGCTTGCCCGGCGCCACCTCCAGGCTGCCGGCACCGCCGACCACCAGCAGGCGCGGGGTGCGGGCCCGCTTGGCCGCGTCGATGATCGACCGGATGCCGCGGCCATAGGCCTCGCGCACGTCGGCCTGCGCGTGGCCGCTGAAGGCGCTGATCACCAGGTCGTGGCCTTCCAGGCGCTCCGCCAGCGCGCGGGTGTCATTGACGTCCACCGCCTGGGCGCTCAGGCCCGGCGCGGCGGCCAGCTTGGCCGGGTTGGAGACCAGGGCGGTGACCTGGTGGCCCCGCGCCAGCGCCTCTTCGCGCAAGCCCGAGCCGATGAAACCGCTGGCGCCGATCAGTGCAATCTTCATGGGAGCTGTCCGTCCATGGGGTTCGTGGTGGGTCGAATGATGGCCGGTCATGTCGTTTCGATAAATCGGCACAGTGATGAAACACTGTCGTCGGATCGTTGACAATCTGGCGCATGGCCGCCAACGACCCCACCGACCTGAACCGCCTGGGCGCCTTCATCGCCGTGGCCGAGTGCGGCGGCTTCACGGCGGCGGCCGAGCGCCTGGGCGTGAGCAAGGCCCGCGTGAGCCTGGACGTTCAGCGCCTGGAACGCGCGCTGGGCGCCGCGTTGTTCACGCGCACCACGCGGCGTGTGCGCCTGACGGACGCGGGCCAGCAACTGCTCGACGACACCGCGCCGCTGCTGTCCGGCCTGCACGAGGCGGTGGCCCGCACGCACCGCAGCGCCGGCGAGATCGGCGGCAGCCTGCGCATCGCGATGGCGGTGGATCACGCGGCCCAGCACGGCGCCGCGGCGGTGGCGGACTTTGCCCTGCTGCACCCGGCCCTGCGCATCACGCTGCACGCCAGCGACCGCGTGAGCGACATGCTCGCCGAGGGCATCGACCTGTCGTTCCGCATGGGCTGGCTGCGCGACTCGGCGCTGCGCGCCACGCGCCTGGGCGATTTCGAGCAGTACGTGGTCGCCGCGCCGGCCTACCTGCAGCGGGCCGGCGTGCCCAAACGGCCGGAAGAACTGGCCCACCACGCCTGGGTGGCGCTGACGCTGTTGCCCACGCCGCTGACCTGGGCCTTCACCGCCCGCAACGGCCACACCCGCAGCGTGCGCATGGCCGCCCGCGTGCAGACCGACTCGGCCACCGCGCTGCGGGCGCTGCTGCTGGCCGGCGCCGGCGTCAGCGTGATGGACAGGCTGAGCGTGCAGCCGGATCTGGCCCAAGGCCGCCTCGAGTGCCTGCTGCCGGACTGGCGCATGCCGTCGGGTGGCCTGTTCGCGGTCTACCCGCCCGGCCGGCACCTGAGCCCGGCGGCGCGCGCGTTCGTCGAGTTCTACCGCGCCCGCTGGACGACCTGACGCTCGACTGAGGCCGCCATCGCCCCCTGGGGTTTTCAGCCGCCACGCCACAATCGCCGCATGCCCGACATCGACCCGCTCGCCCTCACCCGCCATGTGCTGTGGCTGGCCTTCGCCTTCGGCGGCTTGTTCGGCGTCGTCGCCCAGCGCACGCACTTCTGCACCATGGGCGCGGTGGCCGACATCGTGAGCATGGGCGACTGGACACGGCTGCGCATGTGGGTGCTGGCCATCGCCGTGGCCGTGCTGGGCTTCAACGCCATGGTCGGCCTGGGCTGGGTACAGGCCGGCAAGACGCTGTACGCCACGCCGCGCATGGCCTGGCTGTCGCTCGTTGTCGGCGGTGCGCTGTTCGGCTTCGGCATGGTCATCGCCTCGGGCTGCGGCAGCCGCAACCTGGTGCGCCTGGGCGGCGGCAACCTGAAGTCGCTGGTGGTGCTGGTCGTGCTGGGCCTGGCGGGCTTCGCCACGCTCAAGGGCATCACCGGCAGCCTGCGCGTGGCCACGGTGGACCAGGTGGCGGTGACGCTGCCGGCTGGGCAGGACCTGCCCTCGCTGCTTTCCGCCACCACCGGCACCAGCGCGCAAACCCTGGCCTGGTGGTTGGGCATGGTGGTCGCCGCGCTGCTGGTCGCCTGGGTGCTGTGGCGGCCCGAAGGGCGCCGCGCGCCGGTGTGGCTGGGCGGCCTGGGCGTCGGTGCGGTGGTCGTGGGCCTGTGGTGGGTGAGCGGCACCGTGGGCCACCTGGCGGAGGACCCGCGCACGCTGGAAGAGGCCTTTCTCGCCACCAACTCGCACCGCATGGAATCGCTGAGCACCGTGGCCCCGATCGCCTATGGGCTGGACTGGCTGCTCTACTTCAGCGACGCGTCGCAGACGCTGAGCTTCGGCATCGTGACGATGCTGGGCATCGTGCTCGGCGCAGCCGCCTCTGCGCTGGCCAGCCGCAGCTTCCGCCTCGAGGGCTTCGGCAACGCCAGTGACCTGGCCCACCACCTGGTCGGCGCCACGCTGATGGGCGTGGGCGGCGTTACCGCCCTGGGCTGCTCGATCGGCCAGGGCTTGTCGGGCGTGTCCACGCTGTCGGTCGGCAGCATGCTGGCCCTGGCCGCGATCATTGGCGGCACGTGGCTGGGCTTGCGGTACCAGGAATGGCGCTTGTGAGTCGCCGACACCCTTCGCCGCCGCTCAGCCCGACCAGCCCGGGTCGTCGCCCGCCCCCACCAGCGTCGGTGTGTTCACCGAGCGCGGTGCCACGCGGCCGCCCTGCGCCTTGAGCCAGGTCTCGACCACGTCCCACACGGGTTTCACACCGGGCTGCTGCGCCGCGCCATCGGCCACCGGGGCCCAGCCGGCCACCTTGTAGGTCTTGTCGGCCTCGATGGTCTTGCCGCGCAGGCGCAGCTCGCTGATGCGCCGGCCCATGCGCTCGCCCGGTGTGCAGGTGTAGGTGAGACCCCCTGTGCGCACCATGTCGCCGCCCTGCTGATAGTAAGGGTCGGGGTTGAAGAGGTTGTCGCAGACGTCTTCGAGCACGCCCTTGATGGCCTCGCCGCTCATCTCGGTCAGCGAGGTCTGAGGGTAGGTGATGGCGAGTTGGTCCATCAACGCCTCGCGCGTGATGGTCTCGCCCGGCAGCAGCGTGGTGCCCCAGCGGAAGCCCGGCGAGAAGGCGATGTCGGCGCCCTGCACCGCCATCAGCGCGTCGCAGACCAGCTGGTCCCAGCTGCCGTTGAAATTGCCGCGGCGGTACAGCAGGCCGTCGCTCACGGCCAGGGGCTCGGCCAGGCGCTCGGCAAAGGGCTGGCGGGCCTTGGCGATCAGCGCCTCCATCGCCGCGTCCGCCGGCAACTGGTTGGCGAACACCGGCAGCAGCCGGTAGCGGTAGTCGGTGACCCGGCCCGCCTTGACCTCGAAGTCCATCACGCCGAGGAACTTGCCGTTCGAGCCGGCGTTGGTGACCAGCGTTTGGCCGCCCGCGTTGGCGACGACGATCGCCTTCGGCACCGCATCGTGGGTGTGGCCGCCGAAGATCGCGTCGATGCCGCGCACGCGGCTGGCCAGCTTCAGGTCCACGTCCATGCCGTTGTGGCTGAGCAGCACGACCACCTGCGCGCCATCGGCGCGCGCCTGCTCCACCGCCTGCTGCAGCGCGGCTTCCTGGATGCCGAAGGTCCAGTCGGCCACGAAGCGCCGCGGGTGGGCGATCGGCGTGTACGGAAAGGCCTGGCCGACCACGGCACAGGGTACGCCGTTGACGGGCCGGATCACGAAGGGCTTGAACACCGGGTCGCCGAAGTCGGCGGTCTTGACGTTCTGCGCGACGAACTCGACCTTTCCCTTGAAGTCCTGCTCGACGACCTGCTGCACCCGGGCCATGCCGTGGGTGAATTCCCAGTGGCCGGTCATCACATCCACGCCCAGCAGCTTGCAGGCGTCGACCATGTCCTGCCCCGCGGTCCACAGCGACGTGGCCGAGCCTTGCCAGCTGTCACCACCGTCCAGCAGCAAGGCGCCGGGCCGGCTGGCGCGCAGTTGCTTGACCAGCGTGGCCAGGTGGGCGAAGCCACCGACGCGGCCATAGCGGCGTGCGGCCTGCTCGAAGTCGAGGTGGGTCAGCGCATGGGCCTCGGCGCCGCCGGGCGCGACGCCAGCGGCGCGCAGCAGCGCCTCGCCGGTCAGGTGCGGCCACTGGCCGCGCAGGCTGCCCACGCCCAGGTTGACGCTGGGTTCGCGGAAGTGCAACGGCTTGAGCTGGGCGTGGCAGTCGGTGAAATGCAGGAACGAGACGTTGCCGAAGCGCGGCAGCTCGTAGAGGCCGGCCTGCGCGCTGGCGGCATCGGCCTCGGCCCAGCGCGCCAGGCCCATGCCCGAGGCCGCCGCGGCGCCCAGCACCTGCAGGAAGTCGCGCCGAGCGAGGCTCAAGGCGGGCGCGGGTTCAGTTCGCGTTCACCGGCGACGCGGGGTCCAGCAGCAGCGCCATCAGGTGCTTCAGCTGGGTCTCGTTCAGCAGCCGCTTGTGGCCGAAGCGCGGCATGTTCGAGCAGGCGTTGTAGGCCCAGGAATTGTTCAGCTTGCCCCAGGTGTACTGCACCACCGTGGCCGCCGCCGGGTCCGCCGGGTTGGCCACCCCACGGTTGCGACCGTAGTGGTACAGGCTGGGGCCGATGGTGCCGAACGAGATCTCGGCCTTGCCGATCTGGTGGCAGTTGTAGCAGCTGGCGCCGTTGGCCGTGGGCTCGGCGCTCTTGTCGGTCCAGGTCATGCCGCGCCCGTTCTGCGCCAGCTTCTCGCCCTCACGCCAGTCGCCCAGGTACTGGCCGTCGGACGGCGGCTTGACGGTGGCCAGGGCCTCCGCCTGGATGCGCTCGGCCACTGCCGCGGCGGGCGGCTGGCCGGTGGAACAGGCCTGCTGGCCGGCGTCCTGGTCGAGCCGGTCGACCGTGGCGATGCCCTCGCTGCGGAACGAGCCCTTCATCAGGGCCTGGAACTGCTGGTTCAACTCTTCGGCCGACGGGCCGCTGGCGCAGCCCACCACCGCCACCATGGCCGCGCCGGCCACGGCCAGCAGCGCCCGCCGCGTCGATTTCTTCGTCGTCATCGCGGCCCCTTTCAGCGCTTGAGGCCCGGGGCCACCGACTCGGCGCCCTTGGCGTTGACACCCATGAACACGCCCAGCGCAATGGTCACGTCCGACGCATAGCCCGGGTACGGGAAGCGCTGCTGGCGGTAGCAGTCGTTCAGGCGCCGCTGCATGGTCCACAGCTCGCCGCTGGACACGCGGTAGGCCGGCCAGGCCGCGAAGCCCACGCCGTCGCCCGGGTTGCCGCGCAGGTCCGGCAGGTCCTGCAGGCGAATGCGCTGGCCCTTGGCGCCGTGGCAGGTGGCGCAAGCAAAGTCCATCGGCCCGCCGCGGAAGTAGAAGGCGCGCCGGCCCATCTGGTACATGCGCTTTTCTTCGGGGTGCGACTGCGGCAGGCTCATGCGCAGGCCGCGCGACTCGGACGAGACCCAGGCCGCCAGCGCCTCCATGTTCGCCTGCTCGCCCTTGCCGAACGGCGTCTTGGCCACGTCCGCAGCGGGGATGCCCTGCAGCGTCTCCATGCAGGTCAGCAGTCGCGACTCCAGGTCCTGCACCTTCTGCGTGTCGGCGAACCAGCGCGGCAACTGTACCCAGGCGCCCTTGACCACGCCGGGGCCCAGGCCCAGGTCGCAGCGCTCGAGCGACGCGGCCTTGGGCCCGCGCTTCTGCTTCCACAGGTCTTCGCCCTTGGCCTCGAACAGCTCGGCCGGGTTGCCGTCGGCCAGCATGGCGCGGTACTCGGCAATGCCGTCGGCGGTGCTCTTCTGGGCGCTGGCGCCGGCGCTGGCGAGCAGCAACGCCAAGGGCAGCAACAGAGGTCGAACGAAATGCGGCACGGTGGCTCCTGTGTGTCGGCTCAGGTCACGACGGCTTCGTCGCTGCGCTTTTCGCCGCGGTTGTCCGTCCAGCTGATCGCGACCTTGTCGCCGGCCTTGGCGCCCTTGATGTTGAACTGCAGGAAAGGGTTCTTGGCCACCGACGGGCCCCACTGCGCCGTCAGCACCGTCTTGCCGTTGAGCGAGGCGGTGACGTCCTGGATGAACCAGGCGGGGATGGTCTTGCCGGCTGCGTCCTTGCGCTGGCCGGTTTCCATTTCGTGGCTCATCAGCACGCGCACGGTGGCGGCGCCGTTGTTGGCCTGGGCGCGGATGCGCATGGGATCGGGCATGGTTTCGGTTCCTTGTTGTCGTCGATCTGGGGCCGGCTCAGGCTCAGCCGCCACAGCCACCCAGGGTGACCTTGATCTCTTTCTGCGCGAACAGCACCTTGCCGTCGCTCATCATCGCCACGCCGTAGACGTTCGAGGTCTGGCCCATCTTGACGCGGGTGGCGATGTTGGCGTCCACCGCATCGGTGACGTCGAAGGCGGCCGACAGCACGGCCGGGTTCTTCTCGACCAGGATCAGCAGCCGCTTGACACCTTTCAGGCCGGTGGACACGGCCACCGGCACCACGGCGCCGTTCTCGGCAATGTCCGGGCCGGTGAGGGTCACGTCCTTGCTTTCCGCCGGCACCGCGCCACCCAGGGCCTTGATGGCGTCGTTGACCACCTTGGACTCGAAGGCCGTGGTGTTCCATTCGGCGCGCGCCAGGGCCGGCCACAGGCCGGCCGAGGCCATCAGCCCCGCCAGGGCGGCACCGCGGGCCAGGGCCTCGCGTCGATCGATCGCTGCTCGCTGCTGCTGCTTCATTCGCATGCTTTCGTGGGTCTCGGGTCGTTCAGGGTTTGAGGTAGGCGTAGCCCTGCATCTGCAGCTTGGTCACCCGCACCACGCCGGACGGCGTGAAGTCGGCTTCCTGGATGAACTGCTCGCGCTTCAGGTTGCGGTTCTTCAGCGTGATCTCGCAGACCTCGAACTTCACGCCGCGGCCGCGCAGGGCCGACACCAGCACATCGTAAGGCGCGCCGGCGCTGTCCTTGGCGCCTTCCATCAGGAAGTCGACGCCCGCGCCGTGCGTGACCACGGTGATCTGGGCCGTCGGGTCCACGTCCAGGTGGTTGCGCAGGTTGCGCAGCGCGGAGAGCGCCTGGGCCTGCGAATCGGTGATGTGGTAGACCGCCTTGTCCTGCGCCCAGGCACAGGCCGAGGCCAGGACGAGCGCGGTGGCGGCCAGGGTGGTTCTCAGCGTCATGGTCGGGTGCGGTGGTGCGGCGGTGGTCGGGTGGCAAAGCTCGGCAGGCTAGGCGAGGTGCCGCCGGGCGTCAATGCATAAGCTTGTACCCGAGCAGGCACGGGCGCATCAGCCCTGGGGGCTTTCGGTCATGCGGCCACAGTAGGCCTGGAGGTGCTCGGGCAGGTCGTCGGGGCAGACGCCGCAGCGCCGGTTGCCCGGCACCGCGTGGTCGATGAACTTCGGGTAGGGCAGGTTCAGCGCGGCCATCACCGCCACGAAGTCGTCCAGCGCGCGGCCGGCGCCCAGGCGGGTGTTGCGGTCCTTTTCCTGTGCGATCGTCGAGACGCGGCGCTGCTGGTAGTCGTGCCCCGGGAAGACGAGCGTGTCCTCGGGCAGCGTGAACAGCTTGTCGTGCACGCTGCGGTAGAGCGTGGCCGCGTCGCCGTTCTGGAAATCGGTGCGGCCGCAGCCGTCGATCAGCAGCGCGTCGCCGGTGAGCACCCTGTCCGGCAGGCGGTAGGCCAGGTGGTCGTCGGTGTGGCCCGGCGTGGCCAGCGGCTGCAGGTGGACGCTGCCGAGTTCCAGCGGCACGCCCTCTTGCAGGCCCAGGTCGGCACAGGCCACGCGCGCGGCGGCGGGCATGGCCGTGCGGCAACCGCAGAGTTCCTTCAGGTGCAGCGCGCCGGTGATGTGGTCAGCGTGGATGTGCGTGTCCAGCGTCCAGGCCAGCGTCAGGCCCAGGGCTTGCAGTTCGGCCATGTCGCGGCCGATGCTGTTGACCACCGGGTCGATCAGCAGGGCCTGGCCGGTGGCTTCGCAGCCGACCAGGTAGGTGTAGGTGGACGACAGCGGCTCGAACAGCTGGCGAAAGATCATCCGCGGGCCTCGGCGATGGGCAGATGGCACCGCCCCGATGGCCGCGCCTGGCCGCGTATTCTGCGCCGTGCCGGGGCACCGGGGCCCGGCGCGTGCTCAACCGATGTGGCGGTAGCGCGCGCCGCGCCCGCGGCCCTCGACCGACAGGTCGGCAAAGGGGTTGCGCCGCGGGTCGCTCACCACGCGGTAGAGCTGGTAGAGCTGCGGCAGGAAGGCGGCCCAGTTGGCGATCTCCTGCCCCGCGTGCGCCGCCCAGACGCGGCCGTCGGCCTCGGTCTCGGGCTTGCGGGTGCCGATGCCCGACGAGCGTCCGCGAACGCCCTCGTCGCTCGCCTCCCACTGGTGCAGGCGGTAGCCCAGCGGCTCGCCGCGGCGCATGGCCTCGTCGTCGAAGCCCAGGCCGGCGACGATCATCACGTGCTCGTACACGATCAGGTCGCGGATCTCGGGCGCCACCTCGTCGAAACGTTCGAAGCGGATGAACAGGTTCTGCCGTCGACCGTCGTCCCCCGCCCCCAGCCTGCGGCCGCGGGCTCCTCCTAATACTTCACTGCGCCGGCCACCCCGCGCACTCGGCCATTCAACGTCTGCTGACTGCGAGCGGCGGGTGTTGGCGGGGCTGCCATATGGCGGCTGAGAGGGCTATGCTGATGTCCAAATCAGGCAAGGTGCCTACAAGACCGGCAGGGAGTCGCATGACAAAGTACCAAACTTCATGGAGACGCTTCTGGGCTGCCATGGTGGACGGGATCGTCTTTGTGCCCATGGGCTTCTTGGATGACTGGATGCTGTCGCCCGAGCGTTCTCCACTGGTAGTCATTGGCTGGGCAACAGTCGCGTACTCGTCGTACTGGCTCTACAGCGTTTTGCTGCATGCGAGATTTGGGCAAACAGGTGGCAAGCGGCTGTTGGGCGTGAAAGTCCTCGACATCCAAGAGCACAGAGTCCCTACGCTGCGCCAAGCCTTGCTGCGCGACGTGGGGCTCGTTGTGCTGGACACGTGCTCACTGGTCTACCTTGTCTACCTCGTACGAACCGGCACCTATGTCCGTGGGGCAGAAAATGTCACTCTTCCCGACGAAATACTCATGTGGGCGAGCGTCGCCTGGTTGGTTGTGGAGTTCCTCACAATGGCCACCAATGACAAGCGTCGGGCCCTTCATGACTACATCGCCGGAACGGTTGTCGTGCACGACACCTGACCCCTTCGTTAACGGGACGGGTCTGTGTCCAACCCCTTTCGTCGGACGTCAGGGCGTCACGAAACGCACACTGCAGTTCCATTGACTCATTGATTCTCGGAGACCCCATGCCAAAGCCGTTCGTGAACCTTGAAGACGTTGAATTCACCGACATCGAAGAGAACGGGTACTACACGTCCAGGCGAGCTCAGTTCAGTGCGGGGATCGGGGCGCGGAAGCTGGGATACAACCTGACCGAGCTCCCTGCTGGCAAGGCCCAGTGCCCTTTCCACTCTCATCGCGCCGAAGAAGAGATGTTCCTGATCCTCGAAGGGGAAGGTGAGCTGCGGTACGGGGCGCTGCGATACAAGATCCGCAAGCACGACGTCATCGCATGCCCGACCGGTGATCGCGCCACCGCGCATCAGATCATCAACACGGGAAGCACGACCATGCGGTACCTCGCGCTGTCGAACTTGGCAGACATCGAGGTCTGCGAGTACCCTGACTCGGACAAGACCGGCGTCCATGCGGATGATCCGTCCGGCCCCGGGGTGCACAAGATGTACCGATCAGAGTCCACGGTCGAGTACTACGACCGCGAAAGCAACGTACCGCCTGAGCGCGGGGTGTGAGGCGCACGGCGTCATGCCCCCGACTGGTGAGGAGCTTGCGCCATGCCCGACAAGACGCCTTGGATGTGCCCCGCCTGCAAGGCCATGGTGGCAACGCCTTTTTGCGCAAGCTGCGGCGAAGAGCCGATCGCGCCGGCCGACCTCACGCTGCGTGGCCTGGCCGCGAAGGTCTTTCATGCACTGACGAGCATCGACGCGCGTGCGGCACAGTCCATCAAGTTGCTGCTGCGCCGCCCGGGCGAGCTCACGCTGGCGTGGACGACCGGCATTCGCAAGCCGTATGTCGCGCCGTTCCAGCTCTTCCTGATCGCCAACGTGCTTTTCTTTGCGGTGCAGTGGGCCACCGGACAGAACGTTTTCAGCTCCACGCTCGACTCGCACCTGCACCACCAGGACTGGAGCGATCTGGCCCAGTCGTCCTTGTCGCGGCGGCTGTCGGACACTGGCAAGACCCTGGCGGAGTACGAGCCAGCATTCGACCGCGCGGTCGTGCTGAACGCCAAGTCACTCATCCTGCTGATGGCGCTGGCGTTCTCGGCCTTGCTGCCCTTGGCCTTCCTGCGCGAGCGGCGGCCGTTCATGACCCACGTCGTCTTCTCGCTGCACCTCTACACCTTCCTGCTGCTGCTGTTCTGCGCCGCCCTCTTGTCGGGCAAGGCCAGCGAGTGGCTCGGTTGGGGCGGGCTGGACACGCCGATGGTGGACAACGTGCTGAGCATCGCGAACTTGGCTGGGTGCGCGGTGTACCTCTACCTGGCGATCCAGCCGGTCTACGGCGCCACGGGGCCGGGCCGCGTCGCCAAGGCCATGGCGCTGGCGATGGCCGCCGCCGCCGTCGCCATTGGCTACCGCTTCGTGCTCTTCTTCATCACGCTCTATGGCACCTGAAAGGGCCGCCGTTGGGCATCCGGATCCACCCATGCGAACCATCGTCCTCGCCATAGGCATTCTCGGGGCCGCGCTCTTCGGTAGCGCGTTTGTCCTGTCGTTGCTCAACCCCATCCTGGTTGAGCGTGCTGCCCGCGAGGTGGCGCGCATCGAGGTGGAGCGGCGGGTCAACGAGAAAGTCGAGACGCTTTCGAACTCGAGAGTGACGGACCTGGCCCGCAAGGCGCTCCAGAAGGCGGACGTCGATATCGAGCGCGCTCGAGAGGCTATTCGCAGTGAGCTGCCTCGCAAGGTAGGCAACGTCATTGCCGACATGCTCGATGCCGACTGCGAATGCCGCCAACGGCTTCTCGCCTACATGGAACGCGCAGAGGAAGAACGACTGTCCTCTCTGACTCAGGTACGAGAGCAACTCATCACACTCATAGAGTCCTCATACGCATCGGTGAGCCAAAGTCTGATGCGTGAGTTCCGAATCTTTGCGGCATCCAACATGGCCGCGTTTGCCTTGCTTGCTGTCATCGCCGCCGTTCGAAGAAAGGCCACGCTGCAGTTGTTGCTCCCGGCGGTGGTTCTGGTGGGCTCGGTGGCGATCACAGGCGGGATCTACCTGTTCAGTCAGAACTGGCTGCACACGATCGTGTTCGCGCAGTATGTCGGGCTAGCTTACGCTGTCTATCTCCTGTGCGTGGCCATGTTGCTGGCCGATGTCGTGTTCAATCGGGCTCGGGCCACCACGCAAATGGTCAACTTGCTGCTCAACGCAGTCGGCGCGGCGGCCACAGCGGCTCCGTGCTGAGCCCGCTGGCACATCACATGACATCACGGTTCACGACATCCACCTGGGTTGGGCTCTCGGGGTGCCTGCTCGTCACGTTCGCTACGGCGGCCGTGGGCGCAGCGGCGTCGCTGGACGCCGCCTCGTTCTACGGGCAGTTGAACCGGCCCGCCTGGGCGCCGCCGGCGGGGGTGTTCGGGCCGGTGTGGTCAGTGCTCTACACCATGATGGGCGTGGCCGCGTGGCTGGTGTGGCGGACGGCCGATGCGCGCCGCCGCTCGGCACTCGTCTGGTACGGACTGCAACTGGTGGCCAACGCGTTGTGGTCGTGGCTGTTCTTTGGCTGGCGGCTGGGCGCCCTGGCAGCCGGCGAGGTGCTGTTGTTGTGGGCGTTGATCGTGGTGACGGCGCTGGCCTTCAGGCGCCTCAGTGGCGTGGCGGCCCTGCTGCTGCTACCGTACCTGCTGTGGGTCAGCTTCGCGGCGGTGCTGACCTGGAGCGTCTGGCAACGCAACCCCGGGCTGCTGTAGCCCCGGCTCGACCCCGCCCTTGAGCACCCAGGCACGACCATGTTCGACCACGTGAAATTCGGCGTCACCGACTTCGCCGCCAGCAAGGCCTTCTACCTGCAGGCACTGGCACCGCTGGGCGTGATCGCGGGCGACGAGGGTGAGCCCAGCTACGGCATCGAGATGTACAAGGCGGGTGGCGAGGTGTCTCTGATCCTGTTCCAGACGGACCAGAAGCCGGCACACCTGCACATCGCCTTCGTGGCCGAGACACGCGAGCAGGTCGACGCCTTCTACCGTGCGGCGCTGGCGGCGGGGGCCAGTGACCATGGCGCGCCGGGTGTGCGCCCGCAGTACAGCGCCAACTACTACGCGGCCTTCGTGCTGGACCCGGACGGGCACAACATCGAGGCGGTGTGCCACCGGCCCGAGGCCTGAGCCGGCGGCGCGCCGGCCCGCTCAGAACCCGAAACCAGCAGGCGCGCCACGTGGCGGCGCAGTTCGGCGACCAGCGCGTGGCCGCCTTCGAGGCCGACATGCTGGCCACGCTGGGCGTGGCGCGGCAAGTGGTCGTCTCGGCCAGCAGCTTCAACGCGCTGCCGGCCCTGGTGGTGGGCACGCAGCGCATCGCCACCATGCACACCCGCCTGGCACAGATGTACGCGCGCATGCTACCGCTGAAGCTGCTGCCGCCACCGTTCGAGATCCCGCCACTGAAGCTGGTGATGCAGTGGAATGCCCACCGCGACGGCGACCCGGCGCTCGCCTGGCTGCGCGGCCGGCTGCTGGCGGTGGCCCGCGAAACGCTGGCCTGAGGGCGGCTCAACCCTCGACCGGCGGTCGGGTGTCGGGCCCGGTCAGGGCGGCCGTGGTGCCGTCGTCGAACTCGATGGCGCGCTCGAACAGCGCGGCCGCGGCCTTGGCGACCTGCATGGTGTCGTAGTAGGCGTAGGCCGCCACGCCGGCGGCACCGACCACCGGCAACCAGCGCGACGCGGCCTTGGACACGCCCTGCTGCGTGACCTTCACGCCGATGCGCCGCGCGATGCCCCGCAAGGCCATCAGCGAGGCCTTCTTGACCACCCAGCGCTCGCCGGCGCGCACGACCAGGTCGCGCACCGCCTGCGAGGCCGAATGCTTGAACAGGCAGTACAGCATCTGCTCGCGTGTGACGCTGCCCTTCTTGCCATAGAGCGCGGCGATGTCGGTCACCAGCGTGGCCTGGATCTTCCAGACGGTGACCATCTCGGGCAGCACGGTCAGCCAGCCCAGCGGCCCTGGCGGCAAGGCCAGGGTGCCGGCGGCGGCCGCAGCCTTGCGCGCCGCCACGTGGGTGGCGCGGCGCACGGCGGCGGCCGGGTTCGCGTCGACGGGCTCGCCGGCATGCGGCTTGTCGCCCACGAGCAAGCCCAGGATCGCGTCGGCGACCTTTGCGGCAGCGTCGTGCTCGGCCATGGTGGGCGCTCTACGCCGGGGGTGTCGGGCCCGCCCTCACTGGGCGGCGGTCGACTCCATCGCGATGGCGGGGTTGGTCTCGGACGCCGGTGCGGCGGCCTTGCGCGCCGCCTTCTTGCGGCCACGGCCGGCCTTGGCGGCCGCGCGCTTGAGCTTGGCTGCTGCCTCGGGCTTGGTGGCCACCGCCTTGGTCTTGCGAGCGGCCTTGGCCTTGGTCCTGGTCTTGCGAGCAGGCTTGGCCTCGGTCTTCGCCGGCTCGGCAGCCGTTGCCGTGGGTGCCCCGACCGTGATCAGGAAGGCATCGCGGTCCTGGGCACCGGCGATCCAGGTCGGCGGCTTGCCGCGGCCCGTCCAGGTCTTGCCGGTCGCGGGGTCGCGGTACTTCGGCTCGCCGATGGTCGCCTTGGCTGCTCGCTTGGCGGCTTTCACGCGGCCCTTGGCCTTGACCACGCGCCGGGCGCCAGACGGCACGGCAACGGGCTTGCTCGTGGGCGCCGCGGCGCCATCCAAGCCCAGGTCGGAAGCCGTCAGGCCATAGGCGGCGACCGCGTCCTTGATCTTGCGGACCACCTCGGCCACCTCGGCCCGGCGTGCCGCCTCGGCTTGCCTTTCCAGCTTGGCGATCTCGGCCTTGATGGCCATGTACGACTTCATGCGCTTGCCTTTCTTGGGGTGGTGAGGGCGGCCTGGCGGGCCAAGACCAGCACCACGGCGTGGAGCACGCCGCGGCGAGATGGTTCCTGAGTGGCCGGCACGTCGCCACGCACACCTGCGCGCAACGTCCGGATCGAAAAAGAACAAGGGGCCATGCCCTTTCGGACATGACCCCCTGATTGTGTGGCGCGGCTGGCAGGATTCGAACCCACGACCCCTTGGTTCGTAGCCAAGTACTCTATCCAACTGAGCTACAGCCGCTGAGCCTCGCAGTATAGCACGGGTTTTCGCGGATTCTTCAAGCCGCCGGCATTCATTCATTCGACCGCGGCGGCGCGCTGGTCGTAGTTCTGCGCCTGCTCGGTATGGCCCTCCTCGCGGGCGATGGCGGCCAGGCAGCGCAGGGCCTGGCGGCGAACGGCCGCCGGCAGCACGCTGGCCGAGGCGGTCTGCTCCAGCGGGCGGCGCGCCTTGCCCCAGAGCTGGCGGTCGGCGAAGGCCATCGCAGCGGCAGCCACCAGGGCGGGCTCGTGGCCATGCACCGCCAGGGCCTGCTCGATGCGCGGCAGCCAGTCGGTGCCCAGGCCGGGCGCACAGTCGACCAGCGCCAGGGCCAACTCGCGGCGGTCGTCGGCCGGGGTCTTGGCGATCGCGTCCCACGCGGGCTGCAGCCAGGTGCGGCCCAGCGCGGCCTGGCCCAGGGCCTGGGCACGGCGCGCCGCGCGGGCGACCACAAAAGCGTCGTTGCGGTCGTCGGCGTCCAGGCTGGACCAGGTGCGGCGCAGTTGGTCCACGTCGTAGGACTGCTCGATCGCCTCGATCGCCAGCGAGCGCAGCAGCGACTGCGCGGCCGGCGCCGAGAAGCCCTGGTGCTTGGCCAGCAGGCGCGCGGTCTGCAAGGCGTCCAGCGGCCGCCGCTGTTGGCGGGCTGCCTGCAGCTTCAGGCGCAGGGCCTGGGTGCGGCGCGCCACACCGGGGGGCAGCTCGGCCAGCAGGGCCAGGCCGCGCTCGGCGTCGCGGTCTTCCAGCGCCCACTCGGCGCCCAGCAGTTGCAGCCCGTCGAACGCCGTGCCGGCGCCCAGCTTGCCGCGCACCAGCTCGGTGGCCGCGGCCACATGCTCGTCGCGGCCGCGGCGGTCCTGCAGGCGGTGCATGCCCATCGCGGCCACCATCTCGGCCAGCACGGTGAACTGCAGGTCGCTGCGCAGCACGCTGCTCGATTCCTGCAGATCCAGCGCCCGCTTGGCGGCGCGCTGCGCCCGCGCGTAGCGCGCCGCGAACAGCTCGGACAGGGCTTCGCGCAAGGCGGCACCGGCCGCGCGCTCACGCTTTTGCTCGCGCCACTCGCGCGCCCGGGTGGGCAGGCTCAGCAGCGCTTGCATCGCGCTCAAGCCTGCGAAGACCACGATGATCGCGCCCACCAGGGCCAGCAGGAACAGGTTGAGCGACAAGTCGAGCCGCCAGGGGCCGTAGAAGACCGAGACCAACGCGTCGTTGGGGCCGAGCGTGGTCGCGGCCACCACGGCAGCGGCGAACAACAGCACGAGCCAGATCACCGAGCGCATGCGGCGGGTGCTTTCTCTCGCGGCGCTCAGCGCCCCGCCGAGGCGGCGGCCAGCGCGGCCAGCGTCTCGTCGGGCCGGGGCAGGTTGACTTGCCGCGTCTGCGCTGACACCTGGCGCAGCAGGTCCGCCGCCGCCACCACGCGGCGCGAACTGCGGTCGTAGTAGCGCTCCAGCGTGGCCTGTGCCTGGGCCAGGTCGCCCTGGGCCTGGTCGAACTGGCGCGACAGCAGCGCCAGGCGCGCATTCAGCAAGCGCAGCTTCAGGTTCTCGCGCAGGAAGTAAGCCTGCTCGGGCGCGATCAGCATGGCCTCGGGCTTGTCGATGCGCGTCACGCGGACAAGCGAGCGCACCTCGGCCCAGACCTCGCCGGAGAAGCGGTCCCAGGTGCGGCCGGCACGCGCCAGCCAGTCGGCCGGGTCGTTGCCGGTGGCCTGGTCCACCTTGGCCGGCGCGGCCGATGCCGCCGCGGCGCTGGTGGCCGCCGCGCGCCGTTCGGGGTTCACCAGCATCGGCAGCTCGTCGACCAGACGCACGGCCTCGTCGAGCTTGATCGACAGGCTGGGCACGTCGGCCACGCTCACGGCGCGCACGCGGTCCAGGTCGCGCGCCACGGCGCGGCGCACGCGCTCGAGCCGGGGCTGGTTGTAGCGCGCCAGGCGTTCGTCGGCCTGCTTCAGCACCGCGACCAGCGGCTCGGCGCTGCCGGTGATGGCCGACTGCTGCTGCGCCACGCGCAGCGCGGCCTCGACGTCGGCCAGCACGTTCTCGTCGCGCGAGCGCGACAGGCTCTGGATCAGCTCTTCGACCTGGGTGCGCTGCATCGCCGATTCGGCCACGCGCGCTTCGACCAGGGCCAGCTTGGCTGCCGTCTCGGCCGCTGCGTCGTGGGCCTGACGGGCCAGCAAACGGGCTTCGGTGGATTGGTCCTGGCTGGACTGCTGGCGGCGGACCAGCTCCTGCTCGAGCGTCTTCAGGCGCTGCTGGGTGGTCCAGGCGAACACCGCGCTGGCCACGCACAGGGCCGTCAGCAGCACGGCGCCCGCGGGCAGCAGCCAGGCCGGCCGGACCGCTGGCCTGTCCTCGGCAAGCGGCGGCATGGGCGACGCCGTCGGCGCGCTTGCCGCCGCCGTTGCGGCAGCCTCTGGCGCCGGTGTAGACGAGGGCAATTCGGGGGTGCTCACGGTGTGGCGGGATTGTATCGACGGGGCCACCGCAACAAGGCCTCTGCCACCGCCTCAGGTGTGGGATGCACCTCGACAACGTCGCCGAAACCCAACTGTCGGGCGCGCGCCGCGATGCGCGGGTGCGAGGCCAGCGCCAGCGCCCCGGCCCAGTCGGCGCCAGGCACGAGCGTGGCGAGGTGGTCGGCCGCCTCAGAGCTGCTGAGCAGCCAGGCGTGCTCGCCGGGCAATTGCAGTGCACGGCCCAGCAAGGCCTGCTCGGCCGCTGCCAGACGCGGTGCCCGCCGGGCATAGGCCTGCACGAACTCGACCGCGGCGCCGGCGCCGCGCCATTGCTCGGCCAGCCAGTCGCGCCCCCCGTCGCCGCGCACGATCCCGACGCGCTGGCCCGCCCATTCGCGGCGCGGCGCCAGCAGCAACCACAGCGCCTCGGAATCGAACTGCCCGCCACCCTCGCCCGTCGGCGCGACGATCGCTTCTGCCGGCACCCCTGCCGCGCGCAGCACCGCCGTCGTGCCCGGCCCGGTGGCCGCCGCCAGCACGCCGGCCGGCCATTGCCAGCCGGGCGCCAGCGCGTCGACGAAGCACTGCGCCGCATTGGGGCTGACGAACATGACCGCGGCGGCCGGCTGCGGCGGCCCATCGACGAGGCTGGCAAACCAGGCCCGCAGCGCCGCCGCGTCGCCCGCGGGCTCGATCTCGATCAGCGGCAGCAACTCGGCCGTCACGCCCAGCGCCTCCAGGCGGCGCTGCCAGCCCGGCCCCTGCGCCCGCGGCCGCGTCACCAGGGCGCAGCGGCCCTCGCTGGCCCGCGTGGCTTCGGTCATCCGGCGAGCGCGCCGAGGTAGCGCGCGGCGCCGGATTCGCGCAGGCGGTCGGCGGCCAGCCGGCCCAGGGCTTCGGCGGCGGCCGTGTCGGCCACCGGCGCGCTGACCTGGGCCTTCAGCAGCGGCTGGCTCGGGTCCTCGGCATGGCCCAGCGCAGCGTCCAGGCGCATCGTGCCCGGCTCGGGCCAGGTGGCATGCGCGGCCAGCGGCACCGAACAGCTGCCGCCCAGCGCGCGTGACACCGCGCGCTCGCCGTGCGTGGCCAGCCAGGTCGGCGCGTGGCTCAAGCGGCCCAGGGCCTCACGCAGCGGCGCGTCGTCTTCACGCACCTCCAGGCCGAGCGCCCCCTGGCCAGCCGCGGGGATCATGTCGGCTTCATCGAACAAGGCCCGGATGCGCGCCGCCAGGCCCAGGCGCTTCAGGCCCGCGGCAGCCAGCACGATGGCGTCATAGCCGCCCTCGTCCAGCTTGCGCAGCCGGGTGTCGAGGTTGCCGCGCAGGGGCTCGATGCGCAGGTCGGGCCGTGCCGCCTTGATCTGCACGACCCGGCGCAGGCTGGACGTGCCGACACACGCGCCTTGGGGCAGCGCGGCCAGGTCGGCGAAACGGTTGGAGACAAAGGCGTCGCGCGGGTCCTCGCGCTCGAGGATGGCCGCCAGCACGAAGCCCGGCGGCAGGTCCATCGGCACGTCCTTCAGCGAGTGCACGGCCAGCCGCGCGGCGCCGGATTCGAGCGCCGTCTCCAGCTCCTTGACGAACAAGCCCTTCCCGCCGACCTTGCTGAGGCTGCGGTCGAGGATCTGGTCGCCCCGGGTGGTCATGCCCAGCAACTCGGCGGCCAGCCCCAGCTCGGCGCCGAGCCGGTCACGCACGTGTTCGGCCTGCCACAGGGCAAGGCGGCTTTCGCGCGTGGCGATGACAACGGGGGCGGCGGTGTTCGGGTCGGTATCGGCAGGCATGGACCGAATTATCGCCAGACGGGCCGTCACAAATGGGTATCGGCCTGCTACGATGTGCGAGTGGTAACTTAGTTACTCATTCTGGAGCCATCATGCCGCGCGCCGCCCGCCCCGCCCCCACGGCCAAGCCCCCAGCACCAAAATCGCGCAAATCTGCTGTGCAGGCCCGCGCCAAGGACGACGCCGCCGAGAAGAACCGGCCGCTGATGGAGGATATCCGGTTACTCGGGCGGATCCTCGGCGACGTGATCCGCGAGCAGGAGGGGCGGCAGGCCTTCGAGCTGATCGAACGGGTGCGCCAGCTCAGCGTGGCCTACCGGCTGAAGAAAGACGCCTCGGCTGGCCGCGTGCTGGACCGGCTGCTGAAGAACCTGTCGGCCGACCAGACCGTCAGCGTGATCCGCGCCTTCAGCTACTTCTCGCACCTGGCCAACATCGCCGAAGACCGCCACCACGTGCGCCGGCGCAACCACCACGAGGCCGAGGGCCATTTGCAGGAAGGCTCGCTGGCCCACTGCTTCGAGCGCCTGGCCAGGGCCGACCACCGCGGCGCCGACATCGCCGCGTTGCTGGCGCGCGCCTACATCTCGCCCGTGCTCACCGCCCACCCCACCGAGGTTCAGCGCACCAGCATCCTCGATGCCGAGCGCAGCATCGCCGCGCTGATCGGCCAGCGCGAAGAGCTGCGCACCGAGCGCGACCGGCACGAGAACGAGCAGCTGATCCGCGCCCGCGTCACCCAGCTGTGGCAGACGCGCATGCTGCGCTACGCCAAGCTGCGCGTGTCCGACGAGATCGAGAACGCGCTGAGCTACTACCACGCCACCTTCCTGCGACAGATCCCGCGCATGTACCGCGAGATCGAAGACGCCCTGCCCGGCCACCCGCTGCCGCCGTTCTTCCGCATGGGCCACTGGATCGGCGGTGACCGCGACGGCAACCCCAACGTGACCGCCGAGACGCTGAACCTGGCCTTGTCGCGCCAGGCCGAAACCGTGCTGCGCCACTACCTGACCGAGGTGCACTCGCTGGGCGCCGAGTTGTCGATGTCGGCCATGCTGGCCCCGGTGCCGCCCGAGATGCAGGCCCTGGCCGCGCGCTCGCCGGACCGCAACCCCCACCGCGAAGACGAGCCCTACCGCCGCGCGCTGATCGGCGTGTACTCGCGCCTGGCCGCCACGCTGCACGCGCTGACCGGCACCGAGGCGCTGCGCCACGCCGTCGCGCCGCAAGACCCTTACGCGAGCGCCGACGAACTCGCCGCCGACCTGGCCGTGATCGAGCGTTCGCTGCGCTCGCACCATGCCGAAGCCTTGGTGGCGCCGCGGCTGGCGCCGCTGCAGCGCGCGGTGCAGGTCTTCGGCTTCCACCTGGCCACGGTGGACCTGCGCCAGAGCTCGGACCAGCACGAGCTGGTGATTGCCGAGTTGCTGCGCGTGGCCCGCATCGAGCCCGACTACGCCGCCCTGCCCGAAGCCGAACGCCAGGTGCTGCTGCTGCGCCTGCTGGACGAGGCACGCCCGTTGCGCGTGCGCGGCGCCGACTACTCGGTCTGGCCCAGAGCGAGCTGGCCATCTTCGAAGCCGCCGCCGTGGGCCGCGCCCGCTTCGGCCAAGCCGCGATCCGCCACTACATCATCTCGCACACCGAAACGGTGAGCGACCTGCTGGAGGTGCTGCTGCTGCAGAAGGAAACCGGCCTGATGCGCGGCACGCTGGGCGACGCTGGCCAGGCCGACCTGATCGTCTCGCCGCTGTTCGAGACCATCGCCGACCTTCGCAACGCCGTGGGCATCATGCGCGACTTCTACGCCCTGCCCGGCATCACCGCCCTGGTGGCGCGCGGCGGTGGCGAGCAGGACGTGATGCTGGGCTACTCGGACAGCAACAAGGACGGCGGCTTCTTCACCAGCAACTGGGAGCTCTACCGCGCCGAGATCGCGCTGGTCGAGATGTTCGACGCGCTCGACGCCGCGCACGGCATCACGCTGCGCCTGTTCCACGGCCGCGGCGGCACCGTGGGCCGTGGCGGCGGCCCGAGCTACCAGGCCATCCTGGCGCAGCCGCCAGGCACGGTGAAAGGCCAGATCCGCCTGACCGAGCAGGGCGAGGTGATCGCATCGAAATACGCCCACCCCGAGATCGGC
The DNA here is from genome assembly GCA_044226465.1 of Burkholderiaceae bacterium. Taxonomy (GTDB): domain Bacteria; phylum Pseudomonadota; class Gammaproteobacteria; order Burkholderiales; family Burkholderiaceae_C; genus Ideonella. Next base: position 43,751 of record JBGAGZ010000027.1, read on the forward strand.
CGCCGCAACCTCGAAACGCTGGTCGCCGCCACGCTGGAGGCGAGCCTGCTGCACCCGACCAAGGCCGCGCCCAAGGCCTTTCTCGAAGCGGCGGAAAGCCTGAGCCAGGCCAGCATGGCCGCCTACCGCCACCTGGTCTACGAGACCGAGGGCTTCACCGACTACTTCTTCGCCGCCACGCCGATCCGCGAGATCGCCGAGCTGAACATCGGCTCGCGGCCCGCGTCACGCAAGGCCACCCGTGCCATCGAAGACCTGCGCGCCATCCCCTGGGGTTTCAGCTGGGGCCAGTGCCGCGTGGCGCTGCCGGGCTGGTGCGGCTTCGGCTCGGCGGTCGAGGCCTTCCTGTCAGGAGACGACCGCGCGACCCGCCTGGAGCTGCTGCAGCGCATGCACAAACAGTGGCCGTTCTTCCGCACGCTGCTGTCGAACCTGGACATGGTGCTGGCCAAGAGCGACGTGCGCATCGCGCAGCGCTATGTCGAGCTGGTGGAAGACAAGCGCCTGGGCAAGCGCATCTTCACCGCCATCCGCGCCGAGTGGGACAAGACCCACGACGCGCTGGCGCAGATCACCGGCGAGGGCGAGCGCCTGCAGAGCAACCCGGCGCTGGCGCGCTCGATCGAGCACCGCTTCCCCTACCTGGACCCGCTGAACCACCTGCAGGTGGAGCTGATGCGCCGCTACCGCAAGCGGCCCAAGGGTGAAGGCCCGGCCGACCCGCAGATGGAGCGCGTGCAGCGCGGCATCCACCTGTCGATCAACGGCATCGCGGCGGGCCTGCGCAACACCGGCTGATGCAGGTCAGGGCGGGGCCGCCGCCGATGCGGCCCGGGCCTGCTGCAGCGCGCGCCGCGCCAGCGCGGCCTCGTTGTCGCTGGCCATCAGCCGGGTGACCGCCTCGACGCGGCGGTAGGCCTCGCAGGCCTGGGCCTGGGTCATCGGCGGCTCGGCCAGGTCGCCAAACAGCGTGGCGGCACCGAGGGCTTCCATCATGGCCTTGTTCTCGGCGTCCAGCGCGGCGACCTGTTCGGCGTCCCAGCCGGTGCGGCGACCAATGGCGATGCCCACGCCGCGCTGCAACAGGCTCTCGCCCTGGTCGACCAGCAGGCCGGCCACCGCGCTGCACTGCGCCTCCCGCCCCGGGCCCATGCTGCCGGTGGGGCACAGGCGCGACACGTCGATCGTGCCGGCCGCGGTCAGCGCCACGCCCACCCCCATCAGGTCGATCACCAGCACCTGCCGGTCCGCGGGCGCCAGGGCCTGCAGGGCCGGGCTGCGGGCGATCTGGACCAGGTCGGTGCTGGCGAGCCGGTTGCGCTGCGCCTGCGCGGCGCGCGCCATGGCCTCGCGCACGGTGGCGGTGTCGCCGCTGTCCTGCGCCCGGGCCGCCATGGCGAGCCAGGGCTGCACGTTGTCGGGGTCGACCGTGGCCCATTGCTGCGGCGTCAGTGACGAGCAGGCGGCCGGCGCCTCCACCGACGGGTTGGCGCACAGCTGCGCGGCCAGGCCGGTGATGCGCGCGTCGCGGCCCGTCAAGGCCTCGCTGACCAGGGCCAGGAAAGCTTCGGGCGACGGCGCCTCGTCGGGCCGCCGGGCACGGTCTGCCAGCAATTGCCCCACCAGCCGCTCGAAGGGGTCGGGCGACGCCACCAGCAGCGCCGATGCGCGCTGCAGGGCTGCCGGCCGCGCACGGCGAAACGCGCGCTCGATCACATCGCCGGACAAGCCCGCCAGCGCCTTCCAGCTGGCCGGGCAGGTCGGGTCCTGGCCGGCATCGGCGCGCGAGGCCGGGCTGCTGGCAGGCAGCGCCGACGCGGCGGCCGAAGCGGTGTCGGCCATGGCCCCTGCCTCGGCCACGGCGCGCAGCGCAGCGGACGCCAGCGCATCCGCCGCGGTGGGCGGCGCCGGCTCGGCGGGCCGCTCGGCGCCGGCCCACCACCAGGCGAGCAGGCCGAGAGCCACCGCCACAACAGCCGCGCCCACCGCCACCCAGGGGCTGCGTCCCGGGCCCGGCCCGGGCTCAACCGGCACGCGCCAGCACCTCGCGCACCTGGGGCAGTTGGCGGCGCGACACGGCGAGCCACTCGCCGCCGGGGTCCACCTGCACGGCCCAGGTCTCGCCGGGTTCGTCGCCGGCCTCGCCCTGGCCGTTCGGCATGACCCGGCGCTCCAGCGCACGCACCGCCGCCTTGGCCACCACGATGCTGCGGTGGATGCGCAACACCGCGTCGCCCAGGCGCTGCTCCAGGTCGGTCAGCGCGTCGTCCAGCACGTAGCGGTGCCTGGCTGTCACCAGCGTCACGTACTTCATCTCGGCCCGCAGGTAGACCACCTCGACCACGGGTATGCGCAGCACGCGGCCCCGGTCGCTCACGACCAGCGTGGGCGCCTCGGCCGCCACCGGCGCGGCGGCCGGCGCCGGGGCGGGCGTGCGGCCCAGGCGCTGCTCGACGCGCGTCAGCGCCTCTTGCAGCCGGGCGCGGCGCACCGGCTTGGTCAGGTAGTCGACCGCTTCCACTTCGAAGGCTTGCAAGGCGTGCTCGGCATGGGCCGTCACCAGCACCACGGCCGGCGGCTGCGCCTGCTCACGCAACTTGCGCGCCAGGGCCATGCCGTCCATGCCGGGCATGTGGATGTCGAGCATCACCGCGTCCACGGGCTGCCGGGCCAGCGCGTGCAGCGCCTCGGCCGCGCTGCCGGCCTCGTCCACCACCTCCACCGCGGGGCGCACGCAATCGGCCAGCAGGCCGCGCAGCCGCATCCGGGCCAGCGGTTCGTCGTCGACGATCAGAACGCGGAGTCGATCCATGGCTTCATTGTGCGTGTCGACGACCGGCGCGGCCAGCGCTCGGCCGCTTCGGAGCGGCCGCGCCACCCGCCCGGCGGGTGGGGCCGGTACCCCGGCACCGGGTGCCCCATGTCAAGCGGGGATGCCGATGCTGACGCGATAGCGGCCGTCTTCGGTCAGGCCGTGGCGGAAATCGGCGTCCAGATCATGCATCAGGCGCAGCCGCTCGCGCACGCTGGCGATGCCGATGCCGTGGCCTGGCCGCGACGGCCCCGGCGCCACGGTGTTGGTGACCGAGATCAGCACGCGGTCGCGGCGGCGCCGGGTGCGGATCTCGATGGTGCCGCCCTTGTCCGCCGGCTCGATGCCATGGCGCACCGCGTTCTCGATCAGCGGCTGCAGGGCCAGGGGCGGCAGCTTGGCGGCCACGGCGTTGGCGTCCAGGTCCCACTCCACATCCAGCCGGCGGCCGAAGCGCAGCTGCTCGATGGCCAGGTAGCGGCGCGACAGCTCGATCTCGGCGCCCACCGTGGTGGCTTGGTCCAGTGCGCCCAGCGCGGCGCGGAACAGGTCGGCCAGGTCTTCGAGCACCTCTTCGGCGCGCTTGGGGTCGATCTGCACCAGCGCGATCGCCGTGTTGAGCGTGTTGAACAGGAAGTGCGGGCGGATGCGCGTCTGCAGGTCCGCCAGCCGGGCGGCGGCCGCCGCCGGCAGCCGCGCCCGCTGGCGCTGGCGCTCGGTCTGAAAGACGAGCGCCGCCAGAGCCGCGCCGGTGAGCGCCAGCGCCAGCGGGTTGGCCGACGGCGCCATGCCCACGTTGGCCAGCGGCCACCAGGTGGCCAGCGCCGCCACGCCGCCCGCGGCGGCGGCCAGACCCAGCTGCAGCGGCGGCGACCCGCGGGCCAGCAGGTGGCGGCCGGTGCAAGCGGCCAGCACCCACAGCAAGGCGGCGGGCACGGCCACGGTGGCGGCGGCCGACACATCGGTCAGCCAGCCGGTGGGGCTGCGCGCCGCGAACATCAGCCCCACGGCCAGCACCCCCAGCACCAGCAGCAGGGCCCGCAGCAAGGTGCCGCTGCTGCACAGCGGCAAGGCCTCGGGCCGCGCCGGGTCGGGCGCGGTGACGACCTCGCGCAGGTCGTCGAACAGCGAGGTCTGGGCGCCGGTGTCTTGCGAGCGTTTCACGGGCGCCATTCTGGCCGTGGGGACAGGGCCGCGGCGGGTCGCGAACCTAGAATGCGTGGTTTCCCTGACACAACCTTCTCATGCGCACTCACGATCTCACCTGCGCGAAGCCGGCCGGCGTCCCCTTGGGGGATCGGTCGATGTACCCATCGGACGAGGGGCAGACATGAACCAGCTCGACAAGAAATCCCAGGCCTGGTCGGCCTTGTTTTCAGAGCCGATGAGCGAGCTGGTCAAGCGCTACACCGCCAGCGTGTTCTTCGACCAGCGCCTGTGGCAGGCCGACATCGCCGGCAGCCTGGCCCACGCGGCCATGCTGGCGCGCCAGGGCATCATCGCCGCACAGGACCTGACCGACATCGAGCGCGGCATGGCCCAGGTGCGCGCCGAGATCGAGAACGGCGAGTTCGTCTGGAAGCAGGAGCTGGAGGACGTTCACCTCAACATCGAGGCCCGCTTGACCCAGCTGGTGGGCGACGCTGGCAAACGGCTGCACACCGGCCGCTCGCGCAATGACCAGGTGGCCACCGACGTGCGGCTGTGGCTGCGCGGCGAGATCGACGCCATTGCCACGCTGCTGGCCGACATGCAGCGCGCGCTGATCGCCGTGGCCGCCCACCACACAGAGACCGTGATGCCCGGCTTCACCCACATGCAAGTGGCCCAGCCGGTCAGCTTTGCCCACCACTTGCTGGCCTACGTGGAGATGTTCGCCCGCGACGCCGAGCGCCTGCAGGACGTGCGCAAGCGCGTGAACCGGCTGCCGCTTGGTGCCGCTGCGCTGGCCGGCACCAGCTACCCGCTGGACCGCGAGAGCGTGGCCAGGGCGCTGGGCTTCGACGGCGTCTGCCAGAACAGCCTGGACGCGGTGAGCGACCGCGACTTCGCGATCGAGTTCAGCGCCTTCGCCAGCCTGGTGATGGTGCACGTGTCTCGCCTGGCCGAAGAGATCGTGCTGTGGATGAGCCAGAACTTCGGCTTCATCGACCTCTCGGACCGCTACTGCACCGGCTCGTCGATCATGCCGCAGAAGCGCAACCCCGACGTGGCCGAACTGGCCCGCGGCAAGAGCGGCCGCGTGGTCGGTCACCTGATGGCCCTGATCACGCTGATGAAGGGCCAGCCCCTCACCTACAACAAGGACAACCAGGAAGACAAGGAGCCGCTGTTCGATACCGTGGACACGGTGAAGGACACGCTGCGCATCATGGCCGAGATGGTGGGTGGCGAGGTGGACCCGGCCAGCGGCAGACGCAGCGGCGGGCTGAAGGTCAAGGCCGAGGCCATGCAGCGCGCTGCGCTGCGCGGCTACGCCACCGCCACCGACCTGGCCGACTACCTGGTGAAGAAGGGCCTGCCTTTCCGTGACGCGCACGAGGCCGTGGCCCACGCGGTGAAAGAGGCGCTGCAGCGCGGGGTGGACCTGTCGGAGCTGCCGCTGGCCACGCTGCAGTCCTTCCACGCGAGCATCGGCGCCGACGTTTTCGAGTGCCTGAGCCTCACCGGCTCGCTGAACGCCCGCAACGTGATCGGCGGCACGGCGCCCAGCCAGGCGCGCGCGCAGATCGAGCGCCACCGGGCACGGCTGGGCTGACCCCGGGGCAAGCCGCCTTCGGCGGCTTGCCTCAGCCTAGGGCCGCCGCGGCTGGCCCGTGCCGGGCTTGGCCGGGCTTCGGGCCACCGCCACCATCGCGTCGGCGCGCCCATAGGCGAGATGCAGTGCATCGGGCGACCAGGCCACCGCCTGCACGGCGAAGCCCGACCCGATGTAGCCCAGCTCCTGATCGAAGGCCTTGGCCACCGTCCAGTCGGCGGTGCGCCAGATGCGCAAGGCATCGTCGTGCGCCGCCAGCAGCATGCCGCCGTCCGCGCTGAACGCCAGGTCGCTGGCCCCCGTGGGCAGGGTGACGGCCAGGGCCCAGTCGCTGGTCCGAAAGAGGCGAACCTGATCCTGGCTGCCGTAGCCCGAGGCAGCGAAGAGCTGCCCGTCGGGCGAGAAAGCCACGGTGCGCGAGACGCCCGGCGGGTGGGCGACGGGGCTGCCATCGGACACCTTCACCACGAGCGGCGAGCCCTCGGCCGAGGTGCCCAGCCACTGGTCGTCGGGCGAGAAAGCCAGGGATGAAAACGGCCCGAACGCACCGAGGTCGAAGCCGGCCTCGATCTCGCGCACCAAGGCCCAATCGGACGTGCGCCAGAAGCGAATGGTGCCCGGGAAGAACGAGCCCGACGCCAGCAGGGTGCCATCGTGCGAGAAAGCCAACCCGGTGATCTCTTCGGCATGGCCGACCAGGGTGCGCAGTCTCTTGCCGTCTGAAAGGCGGCGGATGACCACGGTGTTGTCTTGCCCCGGCATGGCCACCAGCCGGCCATTGGGCGAGAAGGCCACGGCGCGCGCAGTCGCCCGCGTCTTCCAGGCATAGCGCAAGCGCCCGCTGGCAGCGTCGAAGACGTCCACACGCTCGTCGTAGGACGCCGCCACGGCGACCCATGCCGAGTCGGGCGAGTAGGCGACCTTCTCCACCTGCGCGCCCAGCCGGGTGAAGCTGCGTCGCCGCGTGCCGTCGGCCGGGTTCCATTCCACGACGCGGAAGGCCGGGTAGCCGAGGCCCGAGACCAGCACCTGGCCATCGCCGGTGTAGCGCAGCGACACCACCGCGCCCGCGCCGCTGAACTGGCGGGTCAGGCCGCCACTGGCCACGTCCCACAGCCGGATCATGCCGTCTGCTCCGCCGGTGGCCAGGCCATGGCCGTCCGGCGAGAAGGCCGCGGCGCTTTGCATGCTGCCCGTGGGCATGTCGAACAGCACCGCCCCGGTGGCCGCGTTGAAGAGCCTGGCGGCGCCGTCCACCCCGGTGGTCGCGATCAAGCTGCCGTCGGGCGAGTAGACGGCCCGCGTGAGGCTGTTGTCGTGCGCCTTCACGTCCCATGCGAGCTGCCAGTTGCCGGTCCCCCAAGAGGCCAGGTGGCCGTTGCCGTAGCCGGCGCACAGCCGGTCGCCCGACGGCGCGAAATGCACATCGGCCGCCGCGCCCTGGACATCGCCCAACGCTTTGACGAGCTGCCCATCGGCGAATTGCCACACGCTCACGCCGCCCGTCTCACCGGCGGTCGACACCCAGGCGCCATCCGGCGAAATGTCGAGGGCGGCAATGCCGCCGCTCTGGCGCCCGAAGCTGCGCACGAGCGCCCCGTCGCTGACGCGGAACACCCGCACCGTGGCGAACTCGCCGCTGCCCTGCTGGCTGCCGTCGTACTGGTTCACGGCCGCCACCGCATAGGCCCCGTCGGGCGTGAAGCGCACACTGCGGATCTCCATCACCTGGCCATCGATGCGATACGGCAGCACGATCGTGCGCAACAAGCGGCGCTGCGGGTAGCGCCACAGCTTCAGCGTTGCATCGCCGCTGGAGGTGGCCAGCATGCTGCCGTCCGGCGAAATGTCCAGCCCGGTCGCCTCGCGGCTGTGCCCGGCCTCGGCCCAGACCAGGTCCGGCCGCCCATGGGCCCCCGCCGCGGTGGCCGCCAGGCCCCAGGCCAGCGGCAAGAGCACCGCCGCCGCGCAGCGGCGCCAATGGCGCCAATAGCACGCCAGCCCGGCTACATTGCATGCTGCGCTGATTGACCACCTGCTCATGCCGGCTCCCTCGGTTGGCTCCGGGCGTGTTGATACCGCGCTGTCACGGTTGCAACCATCCCAAAGACGATGATGGTCGAGAGAAGCCATCCGCATGGTGGCGCCCGATCTTCCTGAATTGAAAGGCAGAGCAGCACCATGGCCCTAAGCGACGACCTGGACAAGCTGAGCGAATTGCACCAGCGCGGCAAGCTGAGCGACGAGGAGTTCGCGCGCGCCAAGGCTCGCCTGCTCGACGGCATGCCGCCGGAGCCCCCCGGCAACGACTTCACCGCCGCCGTCAACGCGCTGCGCCGCAGCCGGGGCGACCGCTGGCTCGCCGGCGTCTGCGGCGGCCTGGCGCGATCCACCGGCGTCGAGTCCTGGATCTGGCGCCTGATCTTCACCGCGCTGTTCCTGTGCGGCGGCAGCGGCCTGCTGCTCTACGTGCTGATGTGGATCTTCGTGCCCAGCGAGTGAGGCCCAGCGGCACCAGCCACTGCTGAACCCCATGGGCGGCCACCCCGACCCTCTGCCCCACAGCCCCGCGGCCGAGCGCAACCAGGGCCCCATCCTGGCGGTGCTGGGCCCGTGGCTGCCGGCCCGGGCCCGCGTGCTGGAAATAGCCTCTGGCACGGGCCAGCACGCCGCGCACTTCGCGCAGGAGCAGCCCGGCTGGCAGTGGCAGCCCACCGACGGCAACCCCGCCGCCCTTTCCACCATCCGCGCCCGGTGCCAGGCCCTGCCCAACGTGCGCCCGCCGCTGGCGCTGGACGTGATGGCCGACCCCTGGCCCGACGCGGTGACGAGCGTGGGCTCGGCCTACGACGCGGTCTACTGCGCGAACCTGCTGCACATCTCGCCCTGGGCCACCTGCGCGGCGCTGATGCGCGGCGCCGCCCGCCAGCTCGCGCCTGGCGGCACCTTGGTGCTCTACGGGCCCTTCATCGTCGACGGCCACCCCACGGCGCCCAGCAACCTGGCCTTCGACGCGGATCTGAAGCAACGCGATACCCGATGGGGACTGAGGCGGCTGGCGGACGTTGCCGAGTCGGCGGGGAGCGAGGGCCTGGCACTCCAGATGCAAGTCGAGATGCCGGCGAACAACCTGCTGGTGGCTTTTCGACGCAGCCAGGTGCCTGGCAGCGCCCTTGCCGACCCACCCGCTACACCGGGGTGAGCGCGTAGACCTCGCCATGCCGGCCCGTGCGCGGGGCCCCGGTGAAGGTGACGCCAATGAGGCGCCCGGTGCTGTCTTCGACCAAGCCGGCGTAAGGATTCTGGCCGCCGCTCTTGCGGCGAAAGCTGTAGAGGACCTGTGCCTCGCCGTCGCGGCTCGCCTGCACCACCCCGCCGTGGGCGCCTTTTGTCGCAGAGGGCAGGGCAGCGCGACGTAGAGATGGCCTTCGCTGCCCTCGAGCAGGCTGCAGGCCGGGAAGGCACCTTCGCCATAAAAGAAACTGTGGACCAGGACCAGCTCGTTCTTGGTGCCGATGCGAAAGATCGAGCCTTCGTGGTCCCGTCCGCCAAACTCGGTCAGGCCGTAGATGCTCCCATCGCGCAGCCGGGTCAGTGAGGCCATCGGGTTGCGGCCCACCGAGCCGTCCAGCTTGTGCAGCCAGACCATGGCACCGCTCTTGTCCATGCAGAACACCGTCCCGAGCAACCACGGCGGGGCACCATAGGTGCTGCCGTACAGCAGGCCATCCAGCCCTTCGATCAGTCCCGCATGCGGATGGCTGCCGTGAGGCTCGCCCTAGAACGAGTGGATCTGCTCGAAGCCGCCGCCCGGCGCCAGCCGGAATACCGAGCCCCGCCGCCCCGATGAAACTGCGCCGATCAATCATGATCCTGCCCTCCACCGGCGGCATGGAGCGTCATGCCCATGGGCCAGGCGGCAAAGTCTAGGCGGTCGCACAGGACGGGGACACCCCAAACTTCGAGAGGGCGCATCGTTGCGGCCGCAAACAGGCCCCGTTACGCTGCGCGCGCGACGCATCGACACCATCGATCGAGAAGGAGCCCGCACGATGAGCCACCGCACCACCGCCATCTCGCGCAGGCAGGCCCTCGCGTCAACTCTGTGCACCCTGGCCGCGCCGGGGTGGGCCGTGGCCGCGGCGGAGTCGAAACCGCGCTTCGCCACCACCCACCATTTCGAGGCCGGCAGTTCGCCCTCGACCGAGCCCTTGAACGCGTATCGGAAAGGCCGCCAGTTGACCCACCTCGCGGGCTTCGCCGGCAGCACCTACTACTCGATGACCTATGGCGGCCACATCAACGACAACAGCGTCGCCGAAGGCCACAGCAACACCTTCTCCCGGCTGATCCTGCCGAGCCGACGCCTGGGCGACGACGAGGAAGACACCTTCTTCCCTAAGCTCTACGGCACCGAGACGACCGGCGGCGAGCACCGCTACGGCGCCATCTGCTGGGTGTCGTCCAACAACCGCCACTTCGTGCACGACTACCTGGTGTTCGGCCGCCACGACAAGCTCGGCCGCTACCCGGTGGGCGGCGTGATCGAGGGCTTCGATGCCGCGCTGTACGGCTGTTGCACGCTCGGGGGCCACCACGACGACGGCACCATCTTCCGCGTCGACGTCAATGGCCAGCCCTCGGTCGTGCACCATTTCAACGTGCCGGCCGGCGAGGCTGGCGCACCCTCGCACGGGCTCACGGCGGCCAGCGATGGCCACTACTACGGGGCCACCCATGTCGGCGGCGAGGGTGGCACTGGCGCGCTGTTCCGCCTGGCGCCCGATGGCAGCTTCGCCACCCTGCACTCACTGGTCCATCGCGACCAAGGTTGGTGGCCCCGCGCGGCGCTGACCCAGGCCGGCGACGGGCTGCTGTACGGCACCTGCACCCTCGGTGGCGATGCCGACGTCGGCACCCTCTTCTCGCTCGACACGGACGGCCGCTTCCGCCACCTGCACAGCTTCACCGGGGTGGGCGGCGCAACGCCCCTGGGCACGCTGCTTGCACACCCGAACGGGTGGCTGTACGGGACCTGCTCGGAGGGCGGTGCGCTCGGCCACGGCGTGGTCTTCAAGTACCAGCCGCGCCACCGCAAGATGGTCGTGCTTCACGACTTCGCCGCCAACTTCGACGAAGGCGGCCTGCCCCTGGCCGGGCTGGTGCTGGCCAGCGACGGCTACCTCTACGGCACGACCTATGAAGGTGGGCAGTTCGGCAGCGGCACGATGTTCCGCGTGAGCCCGTGAGCCCACGCTGATGCTCAGTTCGTGAGCCCGAACACCGTGACCGTGCCTGAGCCGGGCACGTAGACACGCCCGTTCGCCTGCATCGGCGTCTGGAAGGGGCGCCCCGCCGTCCACGAGCCAGCGGCGGCCGAGAAGATGGGCGTGCCGAGCGTGGACGCGTCGTAGGCTTCGAGCGTCATCGGGTTGCCGCGGCGGATCGTCCAGACGACGGCGGTGGCAGGGGTGCTGCCGTTCGACGACACGATGGGCGTGGACCCGCCCTGGCCCGAGTTCGTGGTGCCCTGGGCGAACTGGGTCAGCTTGGGCTTGCTGCCGGCGTCGACCGCGAAAGCCCGCATCGGGCCGTTGTTCAGTTGGTAGAACACGACCTGGCCCGACGGACCGGTGTAGCTGGCCGGGCCGCCCCAGATACCGCTGCCGCTGCCGGACAGGCGCGTGGCCTGCAGGGCGCCCTTGTCGGCCGATTTCATCTTGCCCAAGTCGGTGCGGTCCAGCAGGTAGAGCACGGCGTCCTTGCCCATGGCCACGGCCAGGGGCGGCGCCACCTGGCCGTTCTGCGTGGGCAGCAGCATCACGCCCCCCGACGCGAAGTCGAGGTCGGCGTTGTTGAGCGACTGGTAGGCCGCAGGGGTGAAGTAGTCCTGCACCTTCTTCACGTTGGCGGGCAGGTGCAGCACGCTCTCGCCCCAGTCCTTGCCGCCCTTCGAGAAGTTGCCGTTGCCGGTGATGGCGAACAGCGTGCCGTCGGTGTCCACCGCGGGGGCGAAACCGCTGCTCCAGAAGCTGGCAAGCTCCAGGCCGGCGGGCGTCTCGATGGTGTTGAAGGCGCCTTGCGGCTTCAGGCCGGTGCTGTAGCGCAGCATCCAGCCGGTGATCTGTCCGGCGTTCTGGTCGCAGTGCGAGCCGATGGCGATGTAGATGCCGTTGGGCGTGAGCGCCAGGCCGGCGCGGGCCCACTGGTTCTTGGCGTCGAACCGCATCGTCGAGCCGTCGCTCAGCGTGGTGGACGGGTCGATCTCCACCGGCGGCTTCAGGTCCGCGCCGGTCGCCAGGTCGAGCGCGTGCAGGCGGGTGTGGAAGTCGTTCGCCGTCGGCTCGGTGGCGGACACGAGGTACACGGTGGCCTTGTCGGCCGCGGTGCGGTCGATCACCGGCGTGGCCATCACGCCGTACTCGGGGTGAACGTCGAAGCAGCCGACGCGGGTGGTGGCCTGCGAGGTGCCCAGGTTGACCTGCCAGATCTGCTTGTAGGTCTGCGCGTCGAAAGCGTAGACGGAATTGTGCGAAGTGGCCACGAGCAGCACGTCGCGCGTTTCTCCGCTGGGGAACTGGAAGCCCGAGACCAGCAGCGGCTCGGCGAACACGCTGCCGTCCACGGCCAGCGTCTTCAGCAGGCCGAAGCCACCGCCACCCACCGTGGCCGGCGTCAGGTCGGTCTCGGCCGGGTTCCAGCCCGTGCGGAAATTGTCGTAGTGGTAGGTGGTGACGTCGATCGGCGTGCCGGTGTAGGCCCTGGCCAGCCCTTGTGCGGCCTGCGCATGCGGCGCCGCGATGGGCAGGCCGCCTTCGTTGGCCGGCATGGCTGGCCGCGTGCGCGGGCCACCGAGCGCCTGGGCCGCGGTGGCCGGATCGTGGCCCGGGCCGGCGGCGGATTCCGTCTCGGGGCCGGCCTGGGCCAGGCTCATCGCGGCAGCGGACAGGAGCGTCGCGAGAAAGCGCGGCGCGCGGGGCATGCGCAGGCAATCGTTCATCCGGCAGGTCCTTAGTCGAATGTCAAAACGCCGACGCCAGCGCCCCCGGTCGGGGCACTGGCACCAGAAAGCCAGTGGGTTCTATCTGATTCCCCTGGGTTCTGCCATGTCGCACTTAGGGGTGTTTCTCCCGTTGCTGCCGGACACAAGGGCAGCGTGGGCCGGCGGCCCTTGGCCGGGGCGAATAAAATACGCGGTTTCCCTCTGACCCCACACTGCCCACATGTCGTTGCGAGGCCCTGGGCGCGACAGCGGCGGTGTGCTCACCGGCTCGGCGCTCGTCCAATGCCTGGTGCGTCTGACCGACGCACGGGCGCCTGAACCCCGACAGGTCTTTGCCGAACGGCTGAGCCACTGGCTCGGCTGGGCGGACGCGATTTCGTTGTCGACCGCCTTGTCGGCGGCGCCTTCGCCCTCGCCCGCGCCCGGCCCGGCAGGTGCCCACGCCGGCGAGCAGGAGGCCGCCCGCCTGCGCGCCACCCTGGCCAAGGGCCACGCCGCGGCCGTGCAAGACACCAAGGCCGACACCGCCACCATGGCCAGCACCCCACACGCCGCCAGCTTCCTGCCCTTTCGCCGCCGCTACCACGAGCGGCAGCAGGCCATGGACATGGCCGTGGGCCCCTTGCGCTCGCGGCTGCAGGCGCAACTCGCCGGCCGCTCGGCCGCCATGGCGCGGCTGGCCGCGCTGGACGGCGTGATGGCCCAAGTGGTGGGCGAGCGAGAGCGCACGCTGCTGGCCGCCGTGCCGGTGCTGCTGGAAAAGCGTTTCGAGCAGTTGCGCCAGGCCGCTGCAGCCACCATGGCCGCCGACGCGCCCCCGGTCAGCAACCCACTGTGGTTGCACACCTTCCGGCAAGACCTGCTGGCCGTGCTCAACGCCGAGCTGGACCTGCGCTTCCACCCCATCGAGGGCCTGCTGGCCGCGCTGCGCGCCACCCCTCGCCCCGACACGCGCCCCGCGGCGGCCACGCCGCCATCGCCGCTGGCGCCCATTTCTTCTCGATGACGATGAACTCCCGATTCCTGCATCACGCCGCGTTCGCGGTGGGCCTGGCCGTGGTGGCCTGGGTGGGCGCCGGCTATGTGGGCACCCACCCGCTGGCGCTGGCCATCACCGTGCTCGTCGCCGCCTTCTACCTGATGGGCGCGCTGGAGCTGCACCGCTTCCACCAGGCCACCGTGGGCCTGGCCCAAGCGCTGGCGGGCCTGGGCGACACGCCGCCCGCCACGCTGGCCCCCTGGCTGGCCAGCCTGCACCCCAGCCTGCAGCTCGCCGTGCGCCTGCGGGTGGAGGGCGAGCGCGTGGGCCTGCCGGGCCCGGCGCTCACGCCCTACCTGGCCGGCCTGCTGGTGCTGCTGGGCATGCTGGGCACCTTCCTCGGCATGGTGGTCACGCTGCAAGGCACCGGCCTGGCGCTGGACAGCGCGAGCGACCTGTCGGCCATTCGCGCGTCACTGTCGGCGCCCGTCAAGGGGCTGGGGCTGGCCTTCGGCACCTCGGTGGCGGGCGTGGCCGCATCGGCCATGCTGGGCCTCATGTCGGCCCTGGCGCGGCGCGAGCGGCTGCAAGCCGCGCAAGTGCTGGACGCCGCCATCGCCACCACGCTGCGCGTGTTCTCGCAGGCGCACCGGCGCGACGAGTCGTTCAAGCTGCTGCAGCAGCAGGTGCAGGCCATGCCGCAGCTGGTGAGCAGCCTGCAGGCCGCCATGGCCACGCTGCAGCAGCACGGCCAGGCGATGAACGAGCAGCTGCTGGCCCGGCAGGCCGACTTTCAGATGCAGGCGGACGCACGCACCCAGGCGCTGGCCGCGTCGGTGGAGCAATCGCTCAAGGACAGCCTGGCCACCAGCCTGACGGAGAGCGCGCGCCTGGCCGCAGCCACGCTGCAGCCGGCGGTCGAGTCCACCCTGGCCGGCCTGTCGCGCGAGGCCAGCGGCCTGCACGGCGCGCTGGCCCAGGCGCTTTCGCAGCAGGCGGACGCCCTGGCCGCGCGCTTCGAAACCGCCACGGCCACCGCGGCCGCGCACCTGGATGCGGCCACGAGGGCCACCGCCCAACACCTCGACGCGGCGACGGCCGCCACCGCCGCGCATTTGCAAGCCAGCACGGCGGCCTCCGCGGCACACCTCGAATCCAGCCGGACAGCGGCGGCGGCACATTTCGAGGCCAGCACCGCCGCGTCTACCGCACAGTGGCACGCCGCGCTGGCCGAGCACCGGCAGGCCAGCACCTCGCTCGCCACCACCCTGCAGGCCCAACTGGCCGAGGCCGACGCACGGCGCCTGGCCGTGTTCGAGACCGCGCTGCAAGGCATGGCCGCCACCTTGCAACAGCAGTGGCAGCAGGCCGGCGCCGCCACGCTGGCACAGCAGCAGCAGATCTGCGACACGCTGGCCAGCACGGCGCGCGGCATGTCGGCCGATGCGCAAGCCCACGCCCAGGCCACCATCGCCGAGATCGGCCGCCTGGTGCAGGCGGCGGCCGAGGCGCCGCGCGCCGCTGCCGAGGTGGTGGCCGAGCTGCGGCAGAAGCTGTCGGACAGCATGGCGCGTGACAACGCCATGCTCGACGAGCGCAACCGCCTGCTGCAGACGCTGGGCAGCCTGCTGGACGCGGTAAACCATGCCAGCACCGAGCAGCGCGCTGCGATCGATGCGCTGGTCAGCCGCTCGTCCGAGCTGCTGGGCGACGTGGGCCAGCGCTTTGCCGAGCGGGTGGACGCCCAAGCCACCCAACTGGCCGATGCCGCCACCCTGGTGGGCAGCAGCGCCGTCGAAGTGGCCAGCCTGGGCGAGGCCTTCGGCCAGGCCGTGGCGCGCTTCGGCGAGACCAACGACAAGCTGATGGCGCAACTGGGCCGCATCGAGGGTGCCCTCGGCCAGTCCATGGCCCGCAGCGACGAGCAGCTGGCCTACTACGTGGCCCAGGCGCGCGAGGTGATCGACCTGAGCATCTCGTCGCAGCGGCAGGTGCTGGACGAACTGCAGCAGCTGGCGGGCAACGGCAAGCTGGCCGTGGTCGCCGAGGAAGCCTGAGCATGGCCGCGTTCGACACCGACGCCCTGGGCGACGCGGGCGTGGACGGCGGCAGCGGGCTGGAGACCGGCAGCACCGTGTGGGCCGTGTTCGGCGACCTGATGGCGGGTTTGCTGGGCGCGTTCGCGCTGATCCTGGTCTGCGCACTGGCGGTGCAGTTCGAGCTGTCGAACCAGCTCGACGCCGAGGTCAAGCGCCGCGAGGCCGAGGCCCAGCGGCGCGAAGCGCTGGAGCGCGCGCTGGCCGGCCCGCTGGCCGCCGGCCGCATCTCGCTGAACAACGGGCGCATCGGCATCAGCGGCAGCGTGCTGTTCGAGTTCAACTCGGCCGAGCTGCAGCCCGAGGGCCGGCAGGTGTTGAAGAGCCTGGCCGCGCCGCTGGCCGCTTACCTGCAGGCGCGCGACGAGGTGCTGATGGTCAGCGGCTTCACCGACGACCGGCAGATGCGCAACAGCGGCCACCGCAAGTTTGACGACAACCTGGAGCTCTCGGCCCAGCGTGCGCTCACCGTGACCCGCACATTGATCGACGAAGGCCTGCCCTCGTCCGCCGTGTTCGCCGCGGCTTTCGGCGCCGAGCAGCCCGTGGCCTCGAACGCCGACGCGGAAGGCCGGGCGAAGAACCGGCGCGTCGAGATCGCCCCCACGCCGCGGCCGCAGCGCGGCCAGGCCGCCGCGTCGGCCGCGCAACCCTGATGGACAGCCCCGCCGCGCTCGACGAGACCCTGGCCACGCTGCGCGCGCACGGCGCGGCCACGGCCGACCCGCTGCGCTTCAGCCTGATCGAGGCCATGGCCCGGCGCGCGGCTGGGCATGGCGGCGCGGTGCGTGCGCGGCTGGACGCGCGGCTGGCCCAGCTGGCGGCACAGTCGCTGGCAGCCTGCGGGCAGCCCGCGGTGCAAGCGCCGGCGCTGGCGCCTTCGCCCGGCCCACTGGCAGACTTGGTGTCGGCCTTGGCGCCAGAAGTGTCACCGCCGGAAACGCCGGCAGGCAAGCCCCGCGACGCCGTGCTCTCGCGCCGTTCAGCAGCCCCCATCGGCGCGCCGCCGGAGCTCAGGTCACTGCGCGACTTTCGTCGCAGCTGGGCCCGGCTCAACGCCGAGCAACGGCTGCATCAGGCCAAGGCGCTGGTGCCGGCCAAGGCCGGGCCGCTGAACTCGCACCAATTGGTGCACCAGTCGCTCAGCCTGATGCGCGAGCTGTCGCCCGAGTACCTGCAGCACTTCATGGCGCACGTGGACGCCCTGCTGTGGCTGGACGGGCTGGGCGGCACGGGCCGCCGCTAGCCTCGCGCCTGCCGCCTCGCCCTCAGCCGAGCGCCGGGCCGCCCCAAGCCGGCTGAGACCCGCTTGGCGGGTGGCTGCGGTACGCCGCAGCCGGGTGCCCCATCTCAGTCGTCGATCTCCAGTTCCTCGGCGATGACGGTGGTGCCGTCGTCGCCCAGGTGGCCCTTGATGTGCACCTTGGGCAGCGCGACCAGCTTGTCCTCGGTGGCGCCGCTCTTGAAGGTGGCCGTCGCGTAGTCCACCGTCTCGCCGCGCAGCACGAAGGTGTTGGCCTCGGTGTCCAGCGCGCTGATGCGGCCTTCGAGCTCGATCGTCTGGCCACCACCGGAATCGTCGCCGCCGTCGTCGCCGCTGCCCTTGACCTCGACCTTCCTGGCCATCAGCACGCCGCCGCTGTAGGTGCCCTCCACCTCGACACGAACACCCGCCGCCAGCGTGGAACCGGCAGGCTCGATGGTGGCGCCCGAGGCGTTGACGCGCACGCCGGACAGCGTGAAGTCGGCGTTCGAGGTGTAGCTGGCGATCACGCTCTCGATCTCGGTCTCGCCGCCTTCGGGCGGGCGCGAGGCGCCGCTGGCGAAGCTGGTGACCACCCAGCGGCCGTTGCCGTCGGGCGTCGTCTGCAGCTTCACACGCACGATCTGGCCGTTGGCCAGGTCGGCCGGCGCCGTGTCGGCCGAGTAGGCCAGCGTGGCCGCGCCGATCTGCAGCGTGTGGGCTGTCTTGTCGAGCCCGGCCACGACGCCGCGCAGTTTGTAGGCCGTGGGCGCGCCGGCCAGTTCCACCCGCCGCGCGGCATAAACGCCGCTGACCGGGTCGAGGATGGAGAACACCTGCACCTTGGCGCCGACCGTGATGGCAGCCTGGCCGCCGGGCAGGCTGTCGTCGAACACGGTGGACGCGGTGATGCGCACCGTCTGGCCCAGCACGGTGATCGTCGTCGCGGCCAGGTCGTTGGCGCTGACCGGGCCGACCAGGTCACTGCCCACCTGCACCTTGGTCGCCAAAGCCGTGTTGGTGGCCTGGTCGATGGCGCCGGCGTCCACGCGCACGGTCATGCCCAGCTTCAGGTCGGCGGCGGACAGGCCGTGGCCTTCGTCGTCGGTGATGCTGGCCTTGGTCTCGTCGAAGTGCACCCCGTTAACGATGATGGAGCCGAAGCCCGAGATCGGCCCGTCGCTGTAGCTGACCGAGCCGGTGCCCTGGCCTTCGACGCCCCCGCCGCAGCCGTGCAACACGGCCACCAGGGCAGCTAGCGCCCCCAGGGTGTGGATCGCCCGGCGCCAGGGCCGCGGAAAGAGGATGCTTGCGTTCATGGTTCGTCTCCGGCCGGGGGGGGCGTCGGCGCATCGCCAGGCGTGGCGGTGGGCGCGGCGGCCATGTCGGCCTGGTTGAAGCTGTACATGCCGATCAGCACGCGCTGGTACGGCGGCTCGCCCTCGGCGGGCGGCTGCTGGTCGTCGGCCTCGATCAACCGCTCCAGCGCCGGCACCAGGGTGTCGAAGGTTTGCCGCCATTGGGCCGCCACGAGCTGGCGCACGGCTTGAAGTGAATCAAGCTTCAGCCCGCTGGCGACGATGGCCTGCTCGAAATGCTGCCGGCCGTCGCCCAGCACGTTGGCCACCGCGCCGGACATGTGCCCGCCCACGTTGGCCGCCAGGATGCGCAGCGCACGCGGCAGGTCGCCCTTGGGCACCAGTGCGTCGCGCACCGGGCGCACGGCGTCGCCGCCCTCGTCGACCGTGGCATAGCCCAGGCGTTCCATCTCGCCCAGCAGGCTGCGCGGGTGCACGTCGGTGGTCACTTCGCGGGCCAGGGTGTCGAAGCTGGGCCGGGGCCCCTGGCGCGGCAGCGCAGCGGGCAGGCCGGCGGCGTCGCGGTAGATCGGGTCGGTCAGCCAATGGGCGTAGACCTCGCCGGCCAGCGACCGCCGCGGCCGCGCCTGTTCCAGCCGGGCGTTGACCAGGCGCGTCACCTCGCGCCGGTTGATGCCGGTGGTTGTGCTGATGCGGCTGACCTGCCGGTGCGGCAGGCCGCCCGGGTTGGCCTCGCGCGCCGCCTGTACGAAGGCGGTCTTGAGCCGCTCTTCCACCTCGGCGAACTGCACGCCGCGGGCCACGGCCAAGCGGGCCAGCGGGGC
>JBGAGZ010000122.1:0-6876 GCA_044226465.1 Burkholderiaceae bacterium
CACGTCGCCCGGCGTGCCACGCGGGCATTCACGGCCCTCGTCGTCGATCACCGCCACGCGGTGGCCGGGGTAGGCGCGGCCCATGCTGCCGGGGCGTGCGGGCCAGCCGGGCGCCGGGTGGCCGTCGGTGCCGGTCGTCTGGCTGCAGTTGCCGACGATGTAGTTGATCTCGGTCTGGCCGAACATCTCGTTGACCACCAGGCCCAGCTCGTCGCGGCACCAGTGGAAGACCGCGTCGCCCACCGCTTCGCCCGCGCTCATCACCGCCCGCAGCTTCAGGCCAGGGTAGCGCGCACGGGGGTGCGGCACCGCCTTCATCATGGCCTTGAGCGCGGTGGGGAACAGGAAGCTGTTGGTCACGCGGTGGCGCTGCATCAGGTCGAACGCCCGCTCCGGCGCGAAGCGGCCCTGGAAGGCGACGATGGGCACGCCGAAGTACAGCGACGGCAGCAGCGCGTCCATCAACCCACCGGTCCAGGCCCAGTCGGCCGGGCTCCAGAACACGGCGTCGGCGGGTGCGCCGCCAGGGCCGAGCTTCTTCTTTGGCGCCAACCCCGCGCCGCTGCGCAACCAGTTCTGGCTGCAGACGAAGCCGCTGAGGTTGCCGATCAATGCGCGGTGCGGGACCAGCGCGCCCTTGGGCGGGCCCGTGGTGCCGCTGGTGTAGATCAGCACCGCCGGGTCGTCGGCCTTGGTCTGCCGTGCGCGGAACACCGCCGCTTCGCGGGCCAGCGCCGCCACCCAGTCGATGTCGCCCTGCCCCGCCGCGCCGCCCACGGCAATCAAGGTCTTCAGATAGGGGCAGGCGGCTCGCACCGCGCGCAGGTTGGCGATGGCCGATTCGTCGACGATGGCGACCCGCGCTTCGCTGTCGTTCAAGCGGTAGGCCAACGCGTCCGGCCCGAACAGCATCGACAAGGGCATCGCCACCGCGCCGAGCTGGTAGATGGCGATGTTCGCCACCGCCGTCTCGAAGCGCTGCGGCATCACCACCGCCACGCGATCGCCGGGCTTCACGCCCAGGCGGCGCAGGGCGTTCGACAGGCGGTGGGCCGCGGCCTGCAACTCGGCGTAGCGGTGGCGGGTGACTCGGCCGTCCTCGCGCTCGGCCACGATCGCCACCGCCTGCGGCCGCTCACGGGCCCAGCGCGCGCAGCACACCTCGGCGATGTTGAAGCGCGCCGGCACCTGCCAGCGAAACTCGCCATGCCAGCGGGCATGCGCGTCCACCCCGTCAACGGGTTTCATCGGCGCGTCGTTCATGCTGCCAAGCGTACGGCATGGCGCACACGCTGCTGCCTCAGACTTTCCCAACCTCGACCCAAGCCATGCGACCCTCCCCCGCCCTGCTGAGCCTGGTCTTCGCCGGCGCATTCGCTGCCGCGGCACTGCCGGCCACCGCCCAGAGCCTGCGCGACCCCGCGTGGGAAAGCCTGCTCGAGAACGACCGCCACGCCGAGCTCGAAGCCCAGGCCCGTGCCCGGCTGAAGGCCGAGCCGGGCGACCCCCAGGCCACGCTGGCGCTGGGCTTCACCGTGCTGAGCAACGGCCAGCCCGCCGCGGTGGACTCGGCCGTGCCGCTGGCCGAGGCCTGCGTGGCCAAGCACCCCGACGCGGGCGAATGCCACTACGCGCTCGGCATGCTGGTGGGCGTGCAGGCCATGCGCGCGAGCATGTTCAAGGCCATGAGCCTGGCCGGGCGCGTGCGCGAGTCCTTCGAGAAGGCCGTGGCGCTGCAGCCCGATGCCTTCAACCCACGGGTGGCGCTGATGCAGTTCTACCTCGCGGCCCCCGGCATCGCAGGCGGCGGCACCGACAAGGCCCGCGACCTGGTCAAGGCCACCGAGGCCCGCCAGCCCGAGCAGGCCCGCTGCCTGCGCGCGATGCTGGCCATGAGCGACGAGAAGTGGGACGAGGCCGAGAAGCTGCTCTGGGCCGTGCAGCCCGGCAACGACAACGCGCTGCGCTCGTCCGTCTACAGCAGCCTGGGCCAGGTCGCGATCCAGCGGCTCAATGCCAAGCAGGCACCGCAGGCCCAGAGCCTGCTCGAAAAGCTGCTGCAGGTCGACCCCAGCCGCGCGCTGGCCGCCTACGCGCTGGGCCGTGTCAAGGCCGAGACCGGGGCCCCGCAGGAAGCCCTGCGCTACTACACCCAGGCGCGCAGCCTGCGCGGCCAGGCCAACCTGCCCATCGACTACCGCGAGGCCCTGGCCTGGCTGCTGCTCGGCGACCACCCCAAGGCCAAGGCCCTGCTGCAACGCTTCGTCAACGCGGGCCGCGGCAACCCCAAGGCCCTGGAAGACGCGAAGGAGCAGTTGGCGAAGTTGGGGCAGTAGGTCAGACGGCGGCGAGCTTCGCCAACGCCTCCCCCGTCATCCGGCACAGCCGCCAGTCCGGCAGCAGGCTGGCGCCCATCTTTTCGTAGAAGCGGATGGCGTTCTCGTTCCAGTCCAGCACGCACCACTCGAAGCGGCCGTAGCCGCGCTGGTGGGCCACGCCGGCCAGGTGGGTGAGCATGGCCTTGCCGATGCCAGCGGCGCGGTGGGCCGGCTGCACGTACAGGTCTTCCAGGTACAGCCCGGGCTTGGCCAGGAAGGTGGAGAAGTTGGTGAAGCACAGGGCGAAGGCCACGACCTCGCCCTCGCTCTCGCCGCCACGCAGCTCGGCTACCCAGCTCTCGGCCACGGGCCGGTCGCCGAACAGGTGCGGCGCCAGGGTCTCGGGCGTCACCTGCAGCAGGTGCGTGAGGTGTTCGAAGTCGGCCAGCTCGCGGATCAGGCCGACGATGGCGGGCACGTCGCGCGGCTCGGCGCTGCGCAGGGTGAAGGCGGTGTCTGGGTTCATGCGGACGATTCTGTCACCCGGGCGCCAGCAGGTTTTCGGCGCCGGCCCTACAGTGGCCGGATGGATCAAGCGCCCGCCTACACCCCCCGCCGCCCCGGCACCGACCGCTTCGTGCCAGTGCGCGGGCTGGACTACCACGTCATCACCTGGGGCGACCCGTCGCTGGTCACGCCCGAGCGGCCACCGCTGTTCATGGTGCACGGCTGGATGGACGTGGGCGCCTCGTTCCAGTTCGTGGTCGACGCGCTGGCCGCGCTCGAAGGCGCGTCCCGCTACGTGCTGGCCGCCGACTGGCGCGGCTTCGGGCTGACGCGCGTGCCGCCGACCGACAGCTACTGGTTCGCCGACTATCTCGGCGACCTGGACGCGCTGCTGCACCACGCCGACCTGGGCCTGGCCGGCGACGCGCCGCTGGACCTGCTGGGCCACAGCATGGGCGGCAACGTGGTGATGAGCTATGCGGGGGTGCGGCCCGAGCGCATCCGCCGCCTGGTCAACCTCGAGGGCTTCGGCCTGCCCGAGACCAAGCCGCACCATGGCCCGAAACGCCTGCGCCAGTGGCTGGACGAGCTGCGCACCGAGGTGGCCTTGCGCGACTACGCCAGCGCCGACGCGGTGGCCGAGCGCCTGCTCAAGAACAACCCGAGGCTGGACGCGGCCCACGCCACCTGGCTGGCACAGCACTGGGCGGAAGAGCGCCCCGACGGCCGCTGGCACATCCTGGGCGACCCGGCACACAAGCGCGCCAACCCGGTGCTCTACCGCAAGGAAGAGATCCTCGAAGCCTGGAAGCTGATCACCGCCCCGGTGCTGTGGGTGGAGGGCAACGAGACCGACGTCACCAAATGGTGGGGCAACCGCTACCCGCGCGAAGACTTTGAATCGCGCCTGGCCGTGGTGCCCCAGGTCGAGCGGCTGCTGCTGGCCGACTGCGGCCACATGCTGCACCACGACCAGCCGGCGGCGCTGGCCGCGCGGCTCAAGGCGTTCCTGACGCCGGCGGCTTGATCGGCACGGGCGGCACCGCCCGCGGGTAACGCAGCCCTTCGACAAAAGCCTGCAGCGCCTCGGGCGGACGCGGCGTCAGCAGGCTGACGACCACCGTCACCGCCAAGCCCACCGGAACGCCGAACACGCCGGCCGAGATCGGCTGGATGCCCCACCACAGGTGCGGCGCGCCCTGCTCGTGCAGCAGTTCGCGCAACCAGGGGTGGGTGCGCGCCATGTAGTAGCCGCACACCGCCAAGCCCGCCAGCATGCCCGAGCACGCCCCCCAGCGGTTGGCCCGCTTCCAGAAGATGCCCAGCACCAGGGCCGGGAAGAACGCCGAGGCCGCCAGCGAAAAAGCCGCCGTCACCAGGAACAGGATGTCGGCCGGCCGGCGCGCCGCCACGAAGGCCGCCGCCAGCGCCACGATCAGCAGCAGCACCTTCGAGATCATGACCCGCCGCGCGGTCGACGCCTGCGGGTCGACCACCCGGTAATAGAAGTCGTGCGACAGGGCGTTGGCGATCGTCAGCAGCAGCCCGTCGGCCGTGGACAGCGCCGCCGCCAGCCCGCCCGAGGCCACCAGCCCCGACACCACATAGGGCAGCCCGGCGATCTCGGGTGTGGCCAGCACGATGATGTCGCCGCCGATCTTCATCTCGCCTAGTTGCAGCACCCCGTCCCGGTTGATGTCGACCACCGAAACGAGCGAGGGGTCGACCTTGGCCCAGTTGGCGATCCAGGCCGGCAGTTGGTCGAAGGGCGTGCCGACCAGCGAGGTGAAGACCTCGAACTTGACCAGCACCGCCAGCGCCGGTGCCGTGAGGTAGAGCACCACGATGAACAGCAACGACCAGGTCACCGACTCGCGCGACTCGCGCACCGACGGCGTGGTGTAGTAACGGATCAGCACGTGTGGCAGCGCCGCCGTGCCCAGCGTCAGGCAGAAGACGAGGGCCAGGAAGTTGCGCCGCGACTCGTCGAAGGCCCGGCGAGCCGCCTCGTCGCCGTCCGGGTCGCCGGCAAAGGGCTTGGCATGGTCGGGCATGCCGCCCAGCGGGCGGGCGCGCTCCTGCAGCTCGCGCTGCTCGCGGGCCCAGGCGTCCGCGGCAGCCTGGGGGTCGCGCGACAACGCGGTGAGCGCCCGCTCGGCCGCCTGGATCTGGCGCTGCGGCGCGCCGGTGGCCTTCAGGCTGGCAAGCTCGGCCTCCCTCTGCTCGCGCTCGGCCGCCAGGGCCACGGGCACGGCCCCGAGCTTCACACTCAGCTCGTCGGCGCGCGCCTTGAAGGCCGCGATGACCTGCTGCTCCTTCGGGTCGGCCTTCAGGCGGGTCTCGGCCTCGGCCACCTTCTGCAACTGCTGGCCATAGACCGCCTGCGGCACCGGCACGCCGGTCTGCTTGACGCTCAGCCACACCACCGGCACCAGGTAGGCCACCACCAGCACGATGTACTGCGCGACCTGGGTCCAGGTCACCGCACGCATGCCCCCCAGGAAGGAGCAGACCAGGATCCCGCCCAGACCCAGGAAGACGCCGATCTCGAACGAGGCGATGCCGGTCAGCCGCGTGGTGATCAGGCCCACGCCGTAGATTTGCGCCACCACATAGATGAACGAGACCAGCACGGTCGCGGCCACGCCGATTTGGCGCACCAGGTTGCCCTCGTAGCGCACGCCAAGAAAGTCGGGGATGGTGTATTGGCCGAACTTGCGCAGGTAGGGCGCCAGCAGCAGCGCGACCAGCACGTAGCCGCCGCTCCAGCCCATCACGAAGGCCAGGCCGTCGTAGCCCGTCAGGTACAGCGTGCCGGCCATGCCCAGGAAGGACGCGGCGCTCATCCAGTCCGCGCCGGTGGCCAGGCCGTTGTACAGCGCCGGCACCCGACGCCCGGCCACGTAGTACTCGACCGCCTCGGTGGTGCGGCTGACGATGCCGATGAAGGCGTAGATCGACACCGGCGCCGCGAGGAAGACGAAGCCGATCCATTTCTTGGGCAACCCGGCGCGCTCGGCCAGGGTGACGCTGAGCAGGAACAGCGCGAAGCACAGGGTGTACAGCCCGTAGATGCCGTGCAGCCGGCGCCGGAACGCCATGCTGGTGATACGTGAGGCTACGGTAGGGCGCCGCGCGTCCATCAGTCGACCTCGTCCAGGTCACAGGCCTCATCGAGCCGCCGCATGACCCGCGCATAGACGCCCACCAGCGCCAGGTAGACCAGGAGGGCCCCCTGGGCGGCAACCCAGAAGCTGAACGGCCAGCCGAAGAAGCCGAAGCTCAGCGCGCGCGCGTCGTAGGCCACGCCGAAGGTGACCGCGGCCCAGACCAGCAACAGGGCGAGCGTCCACCAGCGCGTGCGGCGCCAGTGGAGGCGCCGGACGTCGCGCGTGGGTGCCGGGCTCAACGACAAGCCTGTACCCCGACCGCCAGGCACGCGTGCACCTTGAGCGCCAGCGCGGCCAACCAGAGCAACAGCAGGCCGAAGGCGGCCACCGCGTGGGCGCGGCCCCCGTCCGGCCCCCCCGGGCCGGCCAGCCGGCCGGCGGCGCGGCGCACGGGTGCGGTGACGATCGCCAGCACCTGGTAGGCCAGGTTGCGCTCGCGCCCGGGCCCGGCCAGCCAGCCAAGCAGCCACTGCCCCAGCAGCGCCATCAGCGCCACCTCGGCGAGCAGTTTCAGGGTGATGGCCAGCCAGAGCATGGGGGTTTGCAATGCGTCGAGACCGAGCCCGATTGTGCAGGTTGCGCGCCGGGGCGCCCATTCGCGCACACCCTGCCAAGCCCGACGGCCGATCCTTGAGCGAAAATGCGCGGTTTCCTACAAGAACCGGGACCCGCGCCATGGACATCGAACGCATCAACACCATCGGCACCACGCTGGCCGACCTGACCCAGCGCACCCTCGACCTACGGGGGTATCTTTGACTACGACCGCAAAGTCCTGCGGCTGAGGGAAGTCAACGCCACCCTCGAAAACCCCGACATCTGGAACGACCCCAAGCGGGCCCAGGAGTTGGGCAAGGAAAAGAAGGCGCTCGACGAGGTCG
>JBGAGZ010000028.1:0-60029 GCA_044226465.1 Burkholderiaceae bacterium
TGGTCTTGGGGTCGCTCATGAAGCGGGTGTCCGCGAGGAAAAGTAGCGGCCGATTGTAGGCGGCACCCCCCACCGCAGCCCCCTATGGCAAGGGGGTGCGCGCCTGGATCAGGCGATCGGTTGGTGATCCGTTGGTGGCCGGGTCAGCGGGGCGCCTAGTCTGACGACACCGCCACCGACGGCGGGGCCGATTCACCGAGGGACACCACCATGCGCACTTCGCTCTTCCGCTTCGCTCCGCGGGCACTGGCCGTGGCAGCCAGCCTGGCCTGGCCCATGTTCGCCGCAGCCGTGCCGCCGACCGACCAGTTCGGCAGCCTGGCCTATGCCTGCGCCGGCGCGCGCAGCGGCAACGGGGTGCCGGTGGCCAACATCGACCTCGGGTCGCTGTTCAACCCAGACGACTCGAAATGCAAGGAGGCCTTCTCGCCGGCAATGGACCAGGTCAAGGCCAAGGCGAACCACGCCGTGTCCGGCTCGTCGAGCGCCGTCGCCCAGGCCTTGCCGGGCGGCAAGCTGCGCGTGCGCACCGCCAACAGCAACAGCGACGGCGGCGAGTCCGGCGGCGCCATCGCCGGGTTCACCGACGTGCTGATGATCGACGCGCCCGGGCTGGCCCACACCTCCGGATGGTTGTACTACCGCGTCAAGGTCAAGGGCCGGCTCGAAACCCATGGCCTCAGCGGCGTGACCTTCTTCCGCATCCTGCCGCTGGTGCCCCACATCGTCACGGGCTGGAGGGACTGGTCGGCGCAGACCGACTGGTCGCAGCCGGACGTGGTGCTCGACCTCGACGAGACGGCGGTCGTGGTGGCCGGCTTCGTCTTCGGGGAACCCCTGAACCTGACGACCACCGCGTGGGCGATCTCGGGCGGCAGCAACGCCCACGGTTCGGTGGCCTTCGATGCGAAGGACTCGATCCGGCTCAAGGGTGTGGACCACATCACCACCTACGAAGGCGCGCCGGTGACCAACTACACGCTCAGCTCGCAGGCCGGCCTGCCGTGGTGACGCCATGCGGCAGTGGTCAGCCCGGCCCGGACCGGGCCGCGTCGTAGAGCGCGCGCGTGGCCTCGCTGGGCTCGGCGCCGAGCGTCGAGCTCAGCAGTTCGCGGCAGCGGCGGTAGGCGCGCACGGCTTCGGCCCGCTCACCCAACTGCAAATGGGCCCGCATCAGCGCGCGGTAGATCGGCTCGGCCAGCACGTCGTGCGCCAGCGCACGTTCGTACAGGGCGATCGCCGCAGGCCAGTCGCGCCGCGCCTCGAGCGCTGCGCCCCAGCCCGTGGCGGCGCCGTGGTAGCGCAGTGCGAGGCGCTCGCGCGCCAGCTGCATTCGGCCGCCCAGGCTGTCGCGGCCCAGCAGCTGGTCGCGGTAGAGCCCGAACAGGCGCTCGGCACGCCGCGCCGTGGCGGCGTCGGCCGGGCCGCGCGCCAGGTCGAGCCGAAGTTCGTCGGCCAGCGTTTCGAAGGCCACGGCGTCGCACCAGACCAGCGCCGGGTCCAGCGCCACGGCACCGTCCACCACCAGCACGGCCTCCGGCAGGTCCAGCAGCTTGCGCAGGCGCGACACGGCCATTTCCAGCGAGGCCTTCGGCGCATCGGCCTCCAGCGAGGGCCAGAGCGCGTCGATGATGAACGCCGCGTCGACCGGCCCGCCACCATGCGCCGCCAGCAGCGCCAGCAACTCCAGCGGCTTGCGCTGGGCCTTGCCGGCCGAGCGCAAAGGCAGCTCGTCGCGCCAGATCGCCAAGGGGCCCAGCACATGCACCCGCAGCCGCCAGGGCCAGTCGGGCCGCGTCGGGTCCGGCGCGCTCAGGTGACGGTCGCGTATCGCCGCGCGCACGAACTCGGGCTCGATGCCGGCGTCGAGCGCCATCTGGCACATCCGCGCCGCGAGCGCGGGCAGGGTGAGGAAGAAGCGGTTGTAGTTGAGCTTGGCGGCACCGGCCAAGGCGTCGGCCAGCCGCTCCAGGGCCTCGTCGGGCTGGGTGTCGATGCGCGCGGCGGTTTCGACGAACTGGAGCAGGATGTCCACCATCTCGCCCTGTGTGCCGAGCTGGAAGGGGCGCTGGGCCTCCAGTGCCGCGCGAGCGTCGTCGAATCGGCCCAGCGCGGTCAGCACGTTGGCGCGCAGCGCATGGTAGGCACCCTGGTCGCGTTCGGGCACCTCGACGTCCCGGCACACCGCCAGCAGGTGGTCGATCTTGGCCAGCGCGGCCCCGTGGTCGCCCCGCTGGCACAGGTACAAAGCCTGTGCCCGCAGACCTTGCGGCAACTCACCGGTGGAAACATCGGGCATCAAGGCCTCTAGCTCACGGTGGACCCGCTCCGCCCGCGCCAGCTGGCCTGCTTTCAGTGCCTCCGGCATTTCCTGGGTCAACAGGGCGTAGCGCAGCATGGGCAGATCGTGCGCTTCGGCCAAGGCCTGCAGCCTGACGCGGGCTTGCAGCGCAGCCTCGGCGTCGCCGAAGAACTCGTGGTGGCCCATCACGGTGAACCACCAATGCGCCAGAAGCACCGGCTCGGCCGCCGCGGCACGGAGCTTCTCTTGTTGCAGCGCGATCAGGCGAGAGGCCGCCAGCGTGTCCATCTGCTGCCCATGGTGGTCCAGCAGGCACTTGGCCAGCAGCAGGCGTTCGACGGCCGACAGCGTCGTCTCGGTGCGCAGGCCCTCGGCCAGGGCCCCGGCGGCTTCGGCCAGGGCTTCCGCGCCTTCGGGCTGGACGTGCGCCGCGTGGTCCAGCATGGGCCAGACCAGCAGGGCGGCACAGCCGCGCATCGCCGGCCGCTCGCCGCGCCGCGCGCGCTCGAACAAGCCGTCGGCACGGGCGGTGGCCAGGCCCGCCACGAAACGCGCACACCAGGTGGCGCTGCCGCGGAAGTCGAGAAAATTGAGGTTGACGGTCAGCAGCGACAGGACCGCCGCCTGCCAGGCCGCACCGCCGTCGCCCGAGCGATCGGCGTCTTCCCACAGCCGCTGCAACGCCGCACGAGCGCGGGGCTCATCGGTCGGGATCAGCGCGAGGGCGGAGTCCAAGTCCATGGCGTCGACGGTGTTGCCCACATCCTAGCCGAGGGTTACAACTTGCCACCAAGCGGCGTCAACGCCCGCTTGCCGCAGGCCGTTGGAGCACCAAAGCCAAGCCGGGATCCGGCCGGCCGACCCCTCGGTCTTCGCTCGAAAGGAGCATGCCATGTTCAACCGCCTGATCCACATTGCCGCCAGTGCCGCCTGCCTGGCCGCCACCGCGTTCAGTGCACCCGCCCAGGCGGGCGTGAGCTGGTCCATCGGGATCAATGCACCGATCGCCCCAGGGGTGCAGATCGGCACCGTGGTGGGCGGCGGCCGGCCCTACGTCGGGGTGGGCATCGCGCCGGTCTATGCACCGGCGCCTGTGGTCTACGCCCCGCCGCCGCCCGTGTACGCGCCGCCGCCGGTGGTCTACGAGCCGGCCTACGCCCCGGCCGTGGTCGTGCCGCCACCGGTCTACGTGAGCGGTGGCTACTACTACCGCCACCGCCACCCGGCGTACTACCCCAGGCCGGTCTACTACCGCCCGCCGGTGATGCGGCCGCCCGTCGTGCGGCCGCCGGTGATGTCCCGCCCGGTGGGCGGTGCCGTGATGGGCCGGCCGCCGGTTTATGGCCCAGGCCACGGCGGCTACGGGCCAGTGGCCCAGCGCTGAGACCGGCCCCCCAGCCTCTTTGCCAAGGAAGCGACCGGCGCCGCAAGGGCGCCGGTTCGCTTTTGGGGTGTCCATCGAGGCGGTTTGCGCAACCAAAGCCGTGCTATTTGCCGCTCAACAATGACGGGCTGCGGCCGAAAATGTCCTGGATGGCCCGCAATGAAGCGCGTCCACAGTTGATATTCATCAAGACACCATGAGCAGCATCACCAGACTCAAGATCGGCCAACGACTCGCCCTCGGCTTCGGCGTCGTCATCGCCGTGTTCGGCGTGCTGGCCAGCATTGCCTACATCCGCATCGGGGCCTTGAGCGACGAGATCCAGGTCATGGTGGGCGACCGCTACCAGAAGACGGTGGTGGCCGGGCAGATCAAGTCCGAGCTGAACGAAGTCTCGCGCAACATGGGCAACATCCTGATCATGACCGAGCCCGGCCAGATCAAGAAGGAGCTCGACAACATCGACAAGGTGATGAAGGCCAACGACGCGACCTTCGAAAGCCTGAAGACGCTGATCACCGACGACGCCGGCCTGGAGCACCTGAAGGAAATCACCGCGCTGCGCGACAAGTTCAAGCCGGTGACCGCCGCCTTCTCGCAGTTGATCGCCGAGGACAACAAGGACGACGCGATGGTGAAGTTCATCTTCGCGATCCGCCCGGTGCAGCTGAAGTACTTCGCCGCGCTGGACAAGTTCGTCGACTACCAGCATGGCCAGATGGAGGAGGCACGTGCCGCCTCGGCCACCCAGGCCCGCCGCACGGGCTTGCTGATTCTGGTGTTGTCGCTCTGCGCCGCGGGCCTGAGCCTGGGCGTGGCCTACCTGTGCACCCGCAGCATCACCGCGCCCCTGACCCACGCCGTGCAGATCGCCCAGCGCGTGGCGGCCGGTGACCTGACCAGCCGCGTCGAGGTGCGCACCCACGACGAGACCGGCCAGCTGATGGCCGCACTGGTCGAGATGAACGAATGCCTGCAGCAGATCGTTGGCAACGTGCGCCAGGGCACCGAGTCGATCGCCTCCGCGTCGGCCGAGATCGCCAGCGGCAACATGGACCTGTCGTCACGCACCGAGCAGCAGGCCGCCTCGCTGCAGCAGACCGCGCACTCGATCAAGGACCTGACCAACAACGTGCGCCAGAACGCCGACAACGCCCGCCAGGCCGACGCGCTGGTGCGCTCGGCGTCCGAGGTGGCCAAGCAGGGCGGCGAGGTCGTCTCCCAGGTTGTCGAGACGATGGGCTCGATCGACGCGTCGTCGAAGAAGATCGGCGACATCATCGGCGTGATCGACGGCATCGCCTTCCAGACCAACATCCTGGCGCTGAACGCCGCGGTAGAAGCCGCCCGTGCCGGCGAGCAGGGCCGCGGCTTCGCGGTGGTGGCCGGCGAGGTGCGCTCGCTGGCGCAGCGCTCGGCCGGCGCTGCCAAGGAGATCCGCAGCCTGATCACCGATTCGGTCGAGAAGGTGGCGCTCGGCAGCAAGCTGGTGGCCCAGGCCGGCACCACGATGGACGAGGTCGTCGCCAGCGTGCGGCGCGTCAACGACATCATGAGCGAGATCAGCGCCGCCAGCCAGGAACAGAGCCAGGGCATCGAGCAGGTCAGCCGCACCATCGACCAGATGGACAGCTCCACCCAGCAGAATGCCGCCCTGGTCGAGCAGGCCGCCGCGGCGGCCGAATCGCTGCGCAACCAGTCGCAGAACCTCGAGCAGACCGTCAGTCTGTTCAAGCTGCACGATTGATGCACGCCGTTGACGCGTGGCGGCGACAACCGCTGCGCCAGACCGCGCGTTCACTGGTTTCCCGGCCTTGACAGGCCTGTCGCCGGTGCGGCCTGATACGGCCCGCAGCGACCGACGAAGCCGCCGCGCGCACCACGCCACAAACTGCCCCCAGGAGAACCCATGAAATCGACGCCCGCCCTCCACCGCCGCCTGCTCGGTGGCCTGCTGTGTTCGCTGGCCCTGGCCCTGCCGGCCATGGCGGTCGAGATCGAGGGCGTCAAGCTCGACGATGCTGCCAAGGTGGCCGGCAAGGACCTGAAGCTCAACGGCGCCGGCGTGCGCACGCGCGCGATCTTCAAGGTCTACGTGCTGGGCCTGTACCTGACCGACAAGAAGAAGACGACCGCCGACGTGCTGGCCTCCGAAGGGCCGCGACGCTTCACGATCGTGATGCTGCGCGACGTCAGCGGCGAGGACTTCGGCGAAGCCTTCATGACCGGCATCAACAAGAACATCGACAAGGCCGAGAAGAGCAAGCTCGTCAACCAGCTGGGCAAGTTCGGCGAGATCTTCACGGCCCAGGGCAGCCTGAAGAAGGGCGACATCCTGATCAGCGACTGGGTGCCCGGCAGCGGCATGGTGATGACGCTGAACGGCAAGTCGATCTCCGAGCCCATCCCCGACGTCGCGTTCTACAACGCCGTGCTGAGGATCTGGCTGGGCGACAAGCCCGCCGACACCACGCTCAAGCCCTTGCTGCTGGGCGAGAAGGCTTCCTGACCGGGGGGCGTGTGCCGGGCCTCTTGCCTGGCGCTACATGCCCTTGAACCGCGGCGCGTAGATGCGGCTGACCTGCAGCCGCTCGGGCCGCTGCCGCAGCACCAGCTGCACGCGGCCGGCCTCGTCGCGCAGCGCCTGCGCGATCTCGCGCGCCTGCACCACGGTGCCGCGGTGCACCTGCCAGAAGCGCTGCGGGTCCAGCTGCGGCAGCAGCTCGCGCAGCGAGGTGCGGATCAGGTGCTCGCGATCGGCGGTCAGCACGCGCACGTACTTGTCGGCGGCCTCGAAGTACACCACGTCCTCGACCGGCACCATGTGCACCGCCGAGCCGGCCGAGGCCTGGATCACGCTCAGCCGCTCGGGTGCACTGCCGGCCGCGCCCGGCGCACCCAGCAACTGGCGCAGCTGGCTCATCAACTGCTCGCCCTGCAAGGCGGCGGCCGGGTCCGCCGGGGCGGTGACGCCGGGCTGGCGCCGCGCCACCAGGCCGCGCAGGCGCTGGCAGGCGGCGGCCAGGCGGGCGGGCTGCACCGGCTTGAGCAGATAGTCCACGGCGCAGGCGTCGAAGGCCTGCAGCGCGTACTGGTCGTAGGCGGTGACGAAGACGATCAGTGGCAGCGGCTTCTCGGCCGGCCAGTCCTCGACGATGGCCTGGGCGGCTTCCAGCCCGCTGCGGCCTGGCATGCGGATGTCCAGGAACAGCAGCTGGGGCTGGTGGGCCAGCGCCGCCTCGATGGCGGCCTCGCCGTCCGGCGCCTGGGCGACGATGGCGAGGCCGGGCCAGCAGCGCTTCAGCTCTGCCTGCAGGGCCTGTGCCAGCAGCGGCTCGTCCTCGGCGATCAGCGCCGTGGCAGCGAGTTGAGGGTCGTCGGCAAGCAGTTCGTTCATGGTGAGGCGGTGTGCTCGGCCAGGGGCCAGCGCAGCGTGGCGAGGGTGCCGCCGCTGTCGGCCGGGCCGGCCGTGAGGGTGAAGCTGGCCGAAGGGCCGTACAAGGTGGCCAGGCGCTCGCGCACCTGGGCCAGGCCGAAGCCGCTGCCGGGTTCGGCGGCGGGGCCATGGGCAGCCGCATCGAGGCCGACGCCGGTGTCGAGCACGCGCAGCACCAGCTCGGCCCCTTCGCGCGCGGCCTGCACGCGGATCAGGCCGCCGCCGCGCTTGGGCTCCAGGCCGTGCTTGACGGCGTTCTCGACCAGGGGCTGCAGCACCAGCGGTGGCACCGGGGCCTGGGCCAGGTCGGCGGGCAGGTCCAGCTCGGCGCGCAGGCGGTCGCCCATGCGCACTTGCATCAGGGCCAGGTAGTCGGCCAGGCGGTCGAACTCGGCCTGCAAGGGGTGCTGCGGCGCCCGGCTGGCGCTGAGGGTGGCGCGCAGGAAGTCGATCATCCGGTCCAGCATGGCCTGGGCGCGCTCCGGGTCGACACCGATCAGCGCCCGCAAGTTGGCCAGGGTGTTGAACAGCATGTGGGGCTCGAGTTGCGACTCGAGCAGCTTCAACCGGGTTTCGGTGGCCTGGCGCTGGGCGGCGTCGGCCAGGGCCTGCGCTGCCTGCAGCTGGCTCTTGGCGTGGAAGTAGTACGTCGCCGCCAGCCCGGGGATCAGCGAGACGAGCAGCATCGACAGCCCGGTTGCGTGTCCGCCGCCGAACAGGGTGGCGGCGTGCAGCCCGGTGAGCCAGTTGCCGAGCTCGGCACCGAGGGTGAAACCGACCACGGTGCCCAGCAGCAGGCAGGCGGTCATCCAGCGCCAGCCCGGCCATCGCGCCAGGGCCGCGGCGCTGGGCGTGCTGTCGTGGCGGTGCACCCAGCGCGAGGCCAGGCCCCGCAGCACGTCGATGGACAGGCTGCAGCCCAGCGAGATGCACCACGAATAGACCAGGGTGGTGCCGAAACGCTGGCGGAAGATCAGGGTCACCACCACGGCGACGACGCTGCCGATGCCCAGCGTGTAGCCCACATGGCGCAGCAGGCGCCGGGGCGGGCGGTCGGTCGGCGAGAAGGGGCCGGTGGCGGGCGTAGCGGTCATCGGCGCAATTGTCGTCGTGGCCCGGGCCGGCGCGCGACCCATGCGACGGGTGGTGGCCCGCCGTCGCGAAACGACGCGGCGCCGGCGCCGCCCGTGACCGCCCGATGGCGCCCTGCATCCGCGCGGCGCGCCGCGGCGTATGGCCGCTCAACACATCTTGCGAGGAGACTGCCGTGCCCCGTTTCGCCGAAGTACGCCACGAAGAATGGATGGCCGCCGAGCCGGCCGTGGTCCGGTCGCAGTTCGCCGACCTGGACCACCATATCGCCACCAATGTCCACCCCAAGCTGCGCCTGGTCGTGCAGCAGCGAGGGCCACAGCGGACCCGCTACCTGCAGGAGGTGACGCTGCTGGGCATTCGCCAGCGCGACGTGTTCGAGCGCGAGCACGGCGCCGACGGCAGCATGACCGACACGTCGGTCGAAGGGTTCAACAAGGGTGGCTCGCTGCACTTCGTGTTCCGGCCCGAAACGCGCGGCATGCGGGCGGGCACGGCGGTGGCGGTGACGGTGCGCCTGCCCCTGCCGCCGCTGGTGGGCGGGCTGGTTCGCCCGCTGCTCGAAAGCCAGATCCGCAAGGAACTGCTGGCCGCCGTGGCCGAGGACAAGCACGACCTGGAAGTCCGCGGCTACACGATGCCCCCGCGCCCCATCGCCGGGGCTGCCCACCGAGGGGGATCTGGCAGCGAACCGGCGGAGCCGGATCCGCGCCAGCGGCTGGGTTCGATGGTCTGATCAGCGGCGTCGGCTGCCGCCCAGCAGCGAGCCCAGCACGCCGCGCACGATCTCGCGGCCGACGGCCGAGCCGACCGAGCGCATGGCGCTGCGTGCAGCCGATTCGGCCAGGCCCTCGTGGCGCCCGCCGCGCGGCCCGGTACTGCCGAAGAGGATATCGCCCAAGCCGCCCAGCATGCCGCCGCCTGCCTGTGCCGGCGCACCGCCGGGCACGGTGGGGGCAGGCCCGCCGGCCGGGGCGCCGCGCGTGGCGGCTGCGGCTTCGTCGGCCATCGATCGGCCGTTGCCGGGGGGGGCCGTGGTGGCGGCCGCCCGGCCCTTGAGCTTTTCGTAGGCCGAGTCGCGGTCCACGAATTTTTCATAGACGCCGGCCACCAGCGAGCCCTGGACCAGGGCCTGGCGCTGGGCCGGGGTGATCGGGCCGATCTGGCTGCCCGGCGGCAGCACGAACACGCGCTGCGTGAGCGACGGCCGGCCCTTCTCGTCGAGGAAGCTGATCAGTGCTTCGCCGACCGCCAGCTCGGTGATCGCGGTGGCGATGTCCAGCCCGGGGTTGGCGCGCATGGTCTCGGCTGCGGTCTTGACGGCCTTCTGGTCGCGCGGCGTGAAGGCGCGCAGCGCGTGCTGCACCCGGTTGCCGAGCTGGCCCAGCACGGTGTCGGGCACGTCCAGCGGGTTCTGGGTGACGAAGTAGACGCCGACCCCCTTGCTGCGCACCAGGCGCACCACCAGCTCGATGCGCTCGACCAGGGCGGCCGGTGCGTCCTTGAACAGCAGGTGCGCCTCGTCGAAGAAGAAGACCAGCTTGGGCTTGTCCAGGTCGCCCACTTCGGGCAGGGCCTCGAACAGCTCCGACAGCATCCACAGCAGGAAGGTGGCGTACAGCCGCGGCGCGTTCATCAGCTTGTCGGCGGCCAGGATGTTGATCACCCCCTTGCCGTCGACCGTCTGCATGAAGTCGCCGATGTTGAGCATGGGCTCGCCGAAGAACTTGTCGCCGCCTTGTTCCTCGATCTGCAGCAGCCCGCGCTGGATGGCGCCGATGGACGCGGCGCTGACATTGCCGTATTCGGTCGTGAACTGGCTGGCGTTGTCGCCCACGTGCTGCAGCATGGCACGCAGGTCCTTCAGGTCGAGCAGGGCCAGGCCGTTGTCATCGGCGATCTTGAACACCAGGTTCAGCACGCCGCCCTGGGTCTCGTTCAGCGCCAGCATGCGGCCGAGCAGCAGCGGGCCCATGTCGCTGACGGTGGCGCGCACCGGGTGACCCAGCTCGCCGAACACGTCCCACAGCGTGGCGGGGCAGGTCAAGGGCTCGGGGGCGTCCAGCCCGCGTTCCTTCAGCACCGCGGCGAGCTTGTCGCCGACCTTCCCGGCCTGGGTCACGCCCGTCAAGTCACCCTTGACGTCGGCCATGAAGACCGGCACGCCGATCTTCGAGAAGTTCTCGGCCAGCGTCTGCAGGGTGATGGTCTTGCCGGTGCCGGTGGCACCGGTGATCAGGCCGTGGCGGTTGGCCAAGCCTGGCAGCAGAAGACATTCGATGTCGCCGTGCCTGGCGACGAGGATGGGATCGGCCATGTGAAGGACTCCGCAGCGGACGGGTGGAACCGGTCCAGTCTAGCGGAGTCCCCCAGAGGGGTCTCGTTCAGCGGGTCTCGAGGCGCGCCGGGCGCTCGATGGTCTGGACGTTGCTCGCGTTCGCCGCCGATTTTTCGCCTTTGGGGCGGGTGCACGACGCCGGGACGCGGCTGCCGGTGACGGGTTCGCAGTCGCGCGGGGCTGCGGCCACCGAGTCCTGGTCACCGCTGCGTTCGGGCACGGCGCAGGCGGCCAGCAGCAGGGCCGCCAGAGCGGGCAGCAGCGCAATGGAAAGGCGTCGTTGACGCATGTGTTCACCTCCACGAAGACAAAAAAACAGGGCCGCAGCGAACGGACGCTGCGGCCCACGTGTGAGCCATCGTAACTTGACTTGCGATATGGCCCCCCCTCACACGTTAGGGGGCTCGCCAAGCGACCGTGGCGTTGGTCAATTCCCGCCCGACATCGGGGCATGCCGCTGCATCTCACGAACGGCAGCGGTGTTGTTGACGGACTTGACGAGGTTGGAGCAAGTGGTCGCGATGCGGCTGCCGGTGGTGGTGGCGCATTTCTGCATCGAGGGTTCGGGGATCGGGCCCTGGGCCACTTCGGGTTCGTCCTTGGCGATGGCACAACCCGCCGTCAACGCGGCCATGCCCAGTGCGGCAACAACAAATGACAGCTGGAATGAACGCATGCTCGGTCTCCGGTAGGGGCTCAGGAATAGGCTCGGCGCGGCTGGCGGGCCCGGTCGTCGGATGGTAGCGCCGGCGCCGGCGGTTGCAAAGCCGGGGCACCCTGGCGGCCGGGCGGCCAGGCCCGACCGAGCCACCCCGCTAAAATACGCGATTACCCCAACAGTCGACGAAGCCGCTGCCCAGCCACCTGGGGTGTGCCGAGCGGCGCGCCACAGGAGCATTCATGGCCGGTCATTCCAAATGGGCCAACATCCAGCATCGCAAAGGCCGCCAGGACGAGAAGCGCGGCAAGGCCTGGACACGCGTCATCCGTGAAATCATGGTCGCGGCCCGCCTGGGCGGCGGCGACCCCACGGCCAACCCGCGCCTGCGGCTGGCGATCGAGAAGGCCAAGGCGGTGAACCTGCCGGTCGACACGGTCAAGCGCAACATCGACAAGGCCACCGGCAACCTCGAAGGCGTCAACTACGAGGAAATCCGCTACGAGGGCTACGGCATAGGCGGCGCGGCGATCATCGTCGACTGCATGACCGACAACCGCGTGCGCACGGTGGCCGAAGTTCGCCACGCCTTCAGCAAGTACGGCGGCAACCTGGGCACCGAAGGCTCGGTGGCCTTCCAGTTCAAGCACTGCGGCCAGTTGGTCTTCGCCCCCGGCACGTCCGAGGACAAGGTGATGGAAGTGGCGCTGGAGGCCGGCGCCGAGGACGTGATCGCCGACGACGACGGCGCGATCGAGGTGCTGACCCCGCCGGCCGATTTCGAGGCGGTGAAGAACGCGCTCGAAGCCGCCGGCCTGAAGCCCGAGATCGCCGAGGTCACGATGCGCGCCGAGAACACCATCGCCCTGACCGGCGAAGACGCCACGCGGATGCAGAAGCTGCTCGACGTGATCGAAGACCTGGACGACGTGCAGGACGTCTATCACAACGCTGAAATCGAAGAGCAAGCATGAACGTCCTGGTGATCGGCGGCGGTGGCCGCGAGCACGCCCTGGCCTGGAAGCTGGCGGCGAGCGAGAAGGTGCAGCATGTCTACGTGGCGCCCGGCAACGGCGGCACCGCGCTGGACAAGCGGCTGACCAACGTCGCCATCACCGACCCGGAGAAGCTCGCCGACTTCGCGGTGGCCGAGAAGGTGGGCCTGACCGTGGTCGGCCCCGAGGCGCCGCTGTCGCAGGGCGTGGTCGACATCTTCCGCGCGCGCGGCCTGCGCATCTTCGGACCCACGAAGGCCGCAGCCCAGCTGGAAAGCTCCAAGGCGTTCGCCAAGGACTTCATGAAGCGCCACGGCATCCCGACCGCGGCCTACGAGACCTTCAGCGACCCGGCCGCAGCGCACGCCTACATCGACCGGCTGGGTGCACCGATCGTCGTCAAGGCCGACGGCCTGGCGGCGGGCAAGGGCGTGGTCGTCGCGATGACGCTCGAAGAGGCGCACGAGGCCGTGCGCTTCATGCTCGAGGACAACACCCTCGGCGTGGTGCACAACGCCGGCGGCGCGCGCGTGGTGATCGAGGAGTTCCTGCAGGGCGAGGAAGCCAGCTTCATCGTGCTGTGCGACGGCAAGAACGTGCTGCCGCTGGCCACCAGCCAGGACCACAAGCGCGTCGGCGATGGCGACACCGGCCCCAACACCGGCGGCATGGGCGCCTACTCGCCGGCACCCGTGGTCACGCCCAACGTGCATGCGCGGGCGATGCACGAGATCGTCCTGCCGACGATCGCCGGCATGGCCAAGGACGGGATCCCCTTCACCGGCTTCCTCTATGCCGGCCTGATGATCTCGCCGGACGGCCAGGTCAAGACGCTCGAGTTCAACACCCGCATGGGCGACCCCGAGACGCAGCCGATCATGATGCGGCTCAAGAGCGACTTGGTCGACGTGATGCTCCACGCCACCGACGGCACGCTCGACCAGGTCGAGCTGCAATGGGACCGTCGCTTCGCGCTCGGCGTGGTCATGGCCGCTGCCGGCTACCCGGCCAGCCCGCGCAAGGGCGACGCGATCGCCGGCCTGCCGGCCGACCCTGCAGGCACCGAGGACGCGATGGTCTTCCACGCCGGCACGGCGCAGCAGGACAAGCAACTGCTGACCAGCGGTGGGCGCGTGCTGTGCGTCACCGCGCTGGGAGACTCCGCCCGCGCCGCCCAGCACCGTGCCTACGAGGTGTTGCAGGCCATCCGCTTCGACGGGGCGGTCTTCCGCTCCGACATCGGCCACCGTGCCATCAAGCGTTGAGCTCCTGAGCGAGCGCCTGCCCGTCTCCGGCGGCAGCCGCTTCGCCCGCGCCCTGCTGCGCGCCGCGGGCTGGGAGCTGGTGTTCGACGGGTTGCCCGCGCGCCAGGGCATCCTCATCGCCTACCCGCACACGTCGAACTGGGACTTCGTCGTCGGCGTGCTGGCCAAATGGGCGCTGGGCTTCCAGTTCGCGTTCTGGGGCAAGGACAGCCTGTTCCGCGTGCCCGTGTTCGGCCGCTGGCTGCGCTGGCTGGGCGGCATCCCGGTCGACCGCTTCAATGCCAGTGGCATCGTCACCGACATGGTGGCCCGGTTCCGCCAGGCGCAGGCCGACGGGCAGTTCCTCTGGCTGGCGCTGGCCCCCGAGGGCACGCGCGGCTACCAGCCCCATTGGCGCAGCGGCTTCTACCAGGTGGCCGTCCAGGCCGGCGTACCGCTGGGCCTGGCGTTCTTCGACTACCGACGCAAGCGCATCGGCGTGCAAAGCTTTCTGCGCCTGTGCGGCGACCGCGCCGCCGACCTGGCCGCCATCGCCTCGGCCTACGATGGCGTCATCGGCCGGCACCCCGAGCTGGCCGCTCCGATCGCGCTGAAAGGCTGACCCATGAGCTTCGATACCGCCGCGGCACGCGCCTATTTCGTCGGCCTGCAGGAACGCATCGTCGACGGCCTGTCGGCGCTGGACGGCCAGCCCTTCCTCACTGACGCCTGGACGCGCCCGCCCGGCGAGCGCCTGCAAGGCGATGGCATCTC
Source organism: Burkholderiaceae bacterium (assembly GCA_044226465.1). Classification (GTDB taxonomy): domain Bacteria; phylum Pseudomonadota; class Gammaproteobacteria; order Burkholderiales; family Burkholderiaceae_C; genus Ideonella. Next base: position 14,224 of record JBGAGZ010000028.1, read on the forward strand.
GCGCCTGATCGAGGAGGGGAACCTCTTCGAGCGTGGCGGCTGCAACTTCAGCCATGTGCGGGGCCCGGCGATGCCGGCCTCGGCCACCGCGCACCGCCCGGCGCTGGCCGGCGCGCCCTTTGAAGCGATGGGCGTGTCGCTGGTGCTGCACCCGCGCAACCCCCACGTACCCACCGTGCACATGAACGTGCGCCTGTTCGCCGCCAAGCCGGCGGGACAGGACCCGGTGGTCTGGTTCGGCGGCGGCATGGACCTGACGCCCTACTACGGCGTCGAGGAAGACGCGGTGCACTTCCACCGCACCTGCCGCGAGGCGCTCGCGGCCTTCGGGCCCGAGTGGCACCCGCGCTTCAAGCGCTGGTGCGACGAATACTTCTTCCTCAAGCACCGCAACGAGCCGCGCGGCGTGGGTGGCATCTTCTTCGACGACTTCAACGAGCTGGGCTTCGAGCGCAGTTTCGCGTTGACCTGCAGCGTGGGCGACGCCTTCCTCCACGCCTACCGTCCCATCGTCGAACGGCGCCGCGACACGCCCTGCACCGAGGCCGAGCGTGACTTCCAGGCCTACCGCCGCGGCCGCTACGTCGAGTTCAACCTGGTGTTCGACCGCGGCACCTTGTTCGGCCTGCAGTCCGGCGGGCGCACCGAGGCGATCCTGATGTCCATGCCGCCCATCGTGCGTTGGCGCTACGACTGGCACCCCGAGCCCGGCACGCCTGAGGCACGGCTCTACAGCGACTTCCTGCGCCCCCGCGACTGGGCCGACGAGTCCAATTGAAGGCAGCCCGCCGCATCGGCGTCTTCGGCGGCAGCTTCGACCCGCCGCACCTCGCCCACCTGGCCCTGGCGCGCGTGGCGCGCGACACGCTGGGGCTGGACGAGGTGCGCTGGCTGCCGGTCGGCAGGCCGTGGCAGAAAGGCGGCCACACCCGTGCCAGCGGCGTGCAGCGCGCCGCGATGCTGCGTCTGCTCGTCGACGGCGAGCCGGGCTTCGTGGTCGACCCGCGCGAGTTGCACCGCCCGGGGCCGAGCTTCACGGCCGACACCTTGCGCGAACTCAGCGCCGAGCACCCCGGGGCGGCCCTGTTCCTGGTGATCGGGGCCGACCAGTTGGCCCGGCTGAACACCTGGCACGACACCGACACGATCGTCCGCCTGTCCACGCTGGCCGTGGCCGCGCGCGAAGGCCAGGCCGTGCAGGCGCCACCGGCGTGGGCCGGCCGCACGCTGGCCTGGCGCGAGCTGCCGCTGCCACGCGTCGACATCTCGGCCACCGAAGTGCGCCGCCGCCTCGCCGCCGGCGAGCCCGTTTCCCCGCTGGTGGGCGAGGCGGTCGCAGGCTATATTGACCAACAGCACCTCTACCGGGCAGCCCCCGGCCACTGAATGGACATCCGCAAACTGCAACGCGCCATCGTCGATGGCCTCGAAGACGTGAAGGCCCAAGCCATCGTGGTCTTCAACACCGAGCACCTGTCGCCGCTGTTCGAGCGCGTGATCGTCGCCTCGGGCACCAGCAACCGCCAGACCAAGGCCCTGGCCGCCAGCGTGCGCGACGCGGTCAAGTCCAGCGGCCAGCAGGTGCTGCGCACCGAGGGCGAGGACAACGGCGAGTGGATCATCGTCGACTGCGGCGCTGCCGTGGCCCACATCATGCAGCCGGCCATCCGCGACTACTACCGCCTCGAAGAGATCTGGGGCGGCAAGCCGGTGAAGCTCAAGCTGGCCGACGACAAGGTGTCGCTGCCCAAGGCGTCCGAGGGCGACGACGAGGACGCGCCCGCGCCGAAGAAGGCCGCTGCCAAGAAGGCCCCCGCCAAGAAGGCGCCGGCCAAGAAGTCGGCCGGCCATGCGGCGCCGACCGAGAAGTCCGCCGCGGGTCGCGCAGCGCTGGGCCAGTCGGCACCGAAGCGCCGCACCGCGGCCGATGCCGTGTCGGCGAAGAAGCCGACTGCTGCCCGCAAGGTGAGCAGCGGCACGGTGGCCACCAAGGCCACATCATCCAAGCCCGCGGCGCGCAAGGCTGCGCCCGCCAGGCCCGCCCCCAAGGCACCGGCCCGCAAGGCGGCACCGGTGAAGGCCGCGGCCAAAGCGTCTGCCAAGAAGCCCGCCGCCAAGAAGGCCGTACCCGCCCGCAAGACGACCGCGCGCTGAGCACGTCGTCCCTGTCATGCGACTGGTGATCGCGGCGGTCGGCCAGCGCCAGCCGGCCTGGGCCGACGCGGCCTACGACGACTTCGCCAAGCGCTTCCCGCCCGAGATGCGGCTGGAGCTGAAGGCGGTCAAGGCCGAGCCGCGCAGCGGCGGCAAGACTGCGGCGCAGCTGATGGCCGCCGAGGGGCAACGCCTGGAAGTGGCCGCGCCCAAGGGCGCGCGCCGCGTGCTGCTCGATGAGCGCGGCACGCGGCTGACCACGGTGCACTTGGCCGAGCGCATGACGGCCTGGCGCGGTGAGGGCCGCGACGTGGTCTTCTTCATCGGGGGGCCGGACGGGCTGGATCCGGCGCTGAAGACCACCGCCGACGAGAGCCTGCGCCTGTCGGACCTGACGCTGCCGCACGCCTTCGTGCGCGTGCTGCTGGCCGAGGCCTTGTACCGTGCCTGGTCGCTGGCCATCGGCCACCCCTACCACCGCGAATGACGCCGCTCTCGCCCCCGCGCGACGCAGGCGACGGTCCGCGCGACGCGGCGATCGACAGCCTGCGGGGCGCCGCGATCGCGCTGGTCCTGCTGCTGCACTTCGCGCTGGCCTTCGGTGTGTCCGACAGCCTGATCGGCGACCTCCTCGGGCGCCCGTTCACCGGCGCGCTGGTGCGCAGCGGCAACTATGGCGTCACGGTGTTCTTCGTGGTTTCAGGCTACCTGATCACCGCGGGCCTGCTGGCCCGCCATGGCGATCTCTCGCGGCTGGACCTGAAGCGTTTCTACGTGGCGCGTTCGGGCCGCATCCTGCCACCCTTGGCACTGGCGCTGGCGGTCATCGTGCCGCTCGGCCTTGCGGGCCTGCCTTTCTTCGACAACAGCGACGGCGGCGTGCGCCGGTCGGCCGGCTTCTGGTGGCCCGCGGTCGGCTCGGTGCTGAGCTTCTGGCACAACCAACTGATGCAAAGCGAGGGCTACTTCAACTACTGCCTGAACGTGTACTGGTCGCTGTCGGTCGAGGAGGTGTTCTACCTCGCCTTCCCCTTGCTGTGCCTGGGCCTGCGGCGCGAAGTGTTCGTGGCCGCGGCCTGCCTGGTGCTGGTGGCGCTGGGGCCGTGGTTCCGCGCGGCGCATGCCGACAACGAGGTGGCCTACCTCTACGCCTACCCCGCCTGCTTCGACGCCATCGCGCTGGGCTGCCTGTGCGCGCTGGCGTGCCGGCGCTGGGTCGTCCCGCCCGGCTGGGCGCGGCTGCTCGCGCCTCTGGCGGTGGCCGCGATGGCCGGTGTCTACTTTGTCGGGTTTGCCGACCACCCGGTGTTCGGCTTCAGCGCGATGGCCGCGTCGGCGGCACTGTTCATCGCCGCCACCCGCGCGCCGACGGCGGCCTTCGGTGCGGGGTTGCGCCGCGCGCTGCGGGCAGCCACGGTGCCCCTGCGCTGGCTGGGCCGCCACAGCTACGAGCTGTACCTGTTCCACATCATCGTGCTGGCGGCGATGCGCCAGTTCCTCAGCCGCGAGTCGCTGCACCACGACCAGCGCGCGCCGCTGCTTCTGGCCTTCGTGCTGGCCAGCGCCGGGCTGGCGTGGCTGGTCTCGCGCCACTTCGCCGAGCCGATCAACCGCCGCTGGCGCCTGCGCTGGAGCCCCTGAACATGGTCCACGACTTCATCTACCTGGCCTCGCAAAGCCCGCGCCGGCGCCAGCTGCTGGGCCAGATCGGCGTGCGGCACGAGTTGCTGCTGGCCGACGAACACGAAGACGCCGAGGCGCTCGAAGCCACGCGCGCCGGGGAGCTGCCGCGCGACTATGTCGAGCGCGTCACCCGGGCCAAGCTGAAGGCCGCGAGAGAGCGGCTCGTGCGGCGAGGCCTGCCCCCGGTACCCGTGCTGTGCGCCGACACCACGGTGGCGCTGGGCCGCCGCATCCTCGGAAAACCGGTGGACGCCGCCGACGCGGCAGCCACGCTCGCCGCCCTGTCCGGCCGCAGCCACCGCGTGCTGACAGCCGTGGCCGTGTTCGACGGCCGCCGCAGCCTGTTCGCGCTGAGCGATTCGCAGGTGCGCTTCGCCGCGCTGCCCGCAGAAATCATCGAGGCCTATGTCGCCAGCGGCGAGCCCTTCGGCAAGGCCGGGGCCTACGCGATCCAGAGCGCGCTCGCGGGGTGGATCGAGCGCATTGCGGGCAGCTACTCCGGTATCATGGGTTTGCCCCTCTACGAGACAACCCAGTTGCTGCGACGCGCCCATGTGCGCTTCTAGTTTGCGGCAACGGGGCGAGGCCCCATGCACGACATCCTGATCAACTGGGCCCCGCAAGAGACGCGGGTCGCCCTCATCGAAAACGGCGCCATCCAGGAGCTGCACCTCGAGCGCACGCTGGAGCGGGGCTTGGTCGGCAACATCTACCTCGGCAAGGTCGCGCGCGTGCTGCCCGGCATGCAGAGCGCCTTCATCGACATCGGCCTCGAGCGCGCCGCCTTCCTGCACGTGGCGGACCTGCACACCGCCGGCTTCAACCCGCGCGCACCGGGCGACGCCAACACGCCGCCGCCGCCGATCGAGAAGCAGGTCTTCGAAGGCCAGACCCTCACCGTGCAGGTCGTGAAGGACCCGATCGGCACCAAGGGTGCGCGCCTGTCCACGCAGGTCAGCATCGCCGGGCGCATGCTGGTCTTCCTGCCGCAGGACAACCACATCGGCATCTCGCAGAAGATCGGCTCGGCCGAGACGCGCGAGCAGTTGCGCGCGCGCATGTCGGCCCTGGTTGGCAAGCCGGAAGACGGCGGGGGTGGCGGCTTCATCCTGCGCACCAATGCCGAGGAAGCGACCGACACCGAGCTTGCCGACGACATCAACTATCTGCGCAAGACCTGGGCCCAGATCCGCCAGCGCTCGCTCGCCCAGCCGGCCGGCACCCTGCTGCACCAGGACCTGAGCCTGGTCGAGCGCGTGCTGCGCGACCTGGCCACCGAGCAGACCCAGTCGATCCGCATCGATTCGAAGATGCAGTTCGACACCCTCAAGGCCTTCGGTGCGGTCTACACGCCCACGGCGGTGGCCAAGCTCGAGCACTACCGCGGCGAGCGGCCGATCTTCGACCTCTTCGGCATCGAGGAAGAGATCTCGCGCGCCCTGGCGCGGCGGGTGGAGCTGAAGAGTGGCGGCTACCTGATCGTCGACCAGACCGAGGCCCTGACCACGATCGACGTGAACACCGGCGGCTTCGTCGGCGCGCGCAATTTCGACGACACCATCTTCAAGACCAACCTCGAGGCCGCCCAGGCCATTGCGCGCCAGCTGCGGCTGCGCAACCTCGGCGGCATCATCATCGTCGACTTCATCGACATGGTGCGCGAGGACCACCAGCAGGCCGTGCTGGCCGAGTTCCGCAAGCAGCTCAGCCGCGACCGCACCAAGACGACGGTCAGCGGCTTCACCCAGCTCGGCCTGGTGGAGATGACGCGCAAGCGCACCCGTGAGTCGCTGGCCCACATGCTCTGCGAGCCTTGCCCCACCTGCCAGGGGCGCGGCCAGGTCAAGACCGCGCGCAGCGTCTGCTACGACGTGCTGCGCGAGATCCTGCGCGAAGCGCGGCAGTTCAACCCCAAAGAGTTCCGCGTCGTCGCCAGCGCCTCGGTGGTCGAGATGCTGCTGGACGAAGAGAGCTCGCACCTGGCCGACCTGTCGGCCTTCATCGGCAAGCCGATCTCGCTGTCGGCCGAGCCGACCATGAACCCCGAGCAGTACGACATCGTGCTGCTCTGACTTCCTGCACGCGCGGCGCTCGCCGCGCGGCATGTTGCAGGCTTGTCGCATTTCGTCATCCAGCGTGGCCAGCCGGTGGCATGGGCCCGCGTTGAATGGGGGCGAAGACCCGATTCAACCCCTGTTCACCAAGAGGATGACGCCCATGAAACGCCTTTCAACCCCCTGGCCGGTTCGCGCCCCCTTGGCCGCCGTGGCGGCGCTGGCCTGCGCCGCACTGGCCGCCTGCGGTGGCGGCGGCAGCGATGGCACGGCCGACGATGGCGGCGACCAGGCCTTGGCCAGTGCGCCGGCCGATTCGTCCAGCGCCACCAGCGTGTCGCAGGAATCGACCAGTTCGGCCGCAGCCACGCTGCAAACCGCCCAGGCCGTGGTCGCCACCGGCGACGCCAACCAGGTCGTCAATTGCCCGGGCGGCGGCACCGCGCAGTACCAGCTCACCGGCGGCGCCGACGACGGCCAGTTCAGCGCCGGCGAGGTCTACGCCATCACCTTCAACCAGTGCAAGGGCCCCTACGAGCTGGTCAGCCTGACCGGCCCGGTGATGCTCACCGTCACCGAGGCCACGCCCACGCGGGTGGCGGCTGACCTGGCGCTCAACAGCCTGGTGGCGCAGACCCCGCTGGCCCAGCTGACCTGCAGCGGCAACGCCAGCCTGGCCACGAACGTCAACTACGGCCACGACGGCAAGGTGCTCAACGGCACCGTGAGCACCGGCTTCACCAGCAGCTCGCTGGGCGTGTCGCGCCACACGGCCAGCCGCGACACGGCCTACACGCTGAGCGCGGTCGACATCACGCACGGCACCGTGGTGGCGGGCGGGTTGGTCACGTCGACTTCGGTGGCCGGCTCCTCGACGCTCACGGCCAGCTTGCCCGCCGGCACCTGGTCGGCCACCTTCAGCAGCCAGGGTGGCGTGCAGTTCGAAAGCGGCGTGCCGGTGTCCGGCGCGTGGCAGGTCAAAGGGCCGCGCAACACGCTGCTGCTGTCGGCCACGCCGCAGACCGTGACGATCGGCATCGACCTGGGCAGCAACGGCAGCATCGACTTCAGCCGCACCTACACCACCGGCGACTGGGCCGGCAGCAGCTACTGAGCGCCCCTTAGTTTCCTAGACCGGCGCGAGGGTGATCAAGGCACCTCGTGGCCGGCGGACGCGGCCCAGATGCGGTACCAGTCGTCGTTGCTCAAGCGCAGCCTCAGCGCGGCGACGGCCTCGTCGGTGGCCGCCAGCCGGCGCGAGCCCACCACCGGGATGGGCCGGCAGGGCAGGCGCAGCAGCCAGGCGATGGCCAGCGTGGTGGTGCTCGCGCCCAGCCGTGCGCCGATCTCGCCCATCACCCAGCGCACGCGGTGCGCCGCTTCGGTGTCGGCGTTGAACAACCGGCCGCCAGCCAGCGGCGACCAGATCATCGGCCGCATGCGCAGGCGCTGGGCCTGGTCGAACGTGCCGTCGTGGATCGGGCCCAGTTGCAGCGGCGAGCATTCCACCTGGTTGGTCGCCAGAGGCGTGCGGCTGGCCAGCAGTTCCAGCTGCTGCACGTTGAAGTTCGAGACGCCGAAGTGCAGCACCTTGCCGTCGCGCCGCAGCCGCTCGAAGGTGGCGGCCACCTCGTCGGCGTCCATCAGCGCGTCTGGGCGGTGGATCAGCAGCAAGTCGATGCGGTCGGTGTGCAGCGCGCGCAGGCTGTTCTCGACCGAGGCGGTGAGGTGCGCAGCCGTGGTGTCGTAGCAGTGCGTCTCGTGCGCTGGCCGCGCCGGGCCGGTCAGCTTGATGCCGCACTTGGTGACGAGCTGCATTCGCTCGCGCAAGCCCGGCTGGCGGGCGAGCGCCTCGCCGAACAAGGCCTCGACCTGGTAGCCGCCGTAGATGTCGGCATGGTCGAAGCTGGTCAGCCCGCGCTCGAGGTTGCCCTCGATCCAGGCGATGCGCTGCTCGACGCCGAGCTGCCACTCGGCCAGGCGCCAGGCACCGGCCACCAAGGGCGAGAGTTGCAAAGCGGTGTCGGGGGTGTCGGCGGCCATCACTTGCTGCGGGGCACGCGGCCCATCAGGTAGAACTCGTCGTTCGGGCGCAGGCCGATCAGGTTGGCCATGCGGTTGGACAAGCCGAAGAACGCGGCGATCGCGCCGATGTCCCAGGCGTCCTCGTCGCTGAAGCCGTGCTCGCGCAGGGCGGCGTAGTCGGCCTCTTCGATCTGGTCGGCGTGCAGGGCCACCTTCATCGCGAAGTCCAGCATCGCGCGCTGGCGTGGCGTGATGTCGGCCTTGCGGTGGTTCACGGCGATCTGGTCGGCCAGCAGCGGCTTCTTCTCGTAGACCCGCAGGATCGCGCCGTGCGCCACCACGCAATACAGGCAGTGGTTGGCGCCCGAGGTGGCGACGATGATCATCTCGCGCTCGCCTTTGCTCAGGTTGCCACCGTCCTTGAGCAGCAGCGCGTCGTGGTAGGCCAGGAAGGCGCGCATCTCGGCCGGGCGGTGGGCCAGCGCGAGGAAGACGTTGGGCACGAAGCCGGCCTTGTCCTGCACCTCGAGGATGCGCTGGCGCAGGTCGTCGGGCAGGTCGGCCAGGGCCGGCACGGGAAAGCGGCTGATGGGGGGTGATGTGCTCATCTTCGGCGCCCAGCGGCGGTCGGCAAAAGCCTCGATGGTAGGGCCGCCTAAAATCCCCCGCGCCAGACACCGATGCCGAAGTGGGAACCTTCGGCCCGCAGCATGACTCGATCCACCGCTATGTGGTCACGACGACATTGGATGGGCGCGCTCGGCGCCCTGGGCGGCGCCGCGGCGCTGCCCGCGGCCCACGCCGAGTTCCGCGTGGAAATCACCGGCATCGGCGCCACGCAGCTGCCGATCACGCTGCTGCGCTTTCGCGACGAGGACCAGGGTGGCGCCAACACGATCTCGACCATCGTGCGCGCCGACCTGGAGCGCAGCGGCGCCTTCCGCTTCGTCGACGCGCCGATGGCCATCGACGAAACCGGCAGCCCCGGCTTCGCCGACCTGCGCGGCCGTGGCAGCGACGCGCTGGTGGCCGGCTCGGTGACGCGGCTGGCCGACGGCCGCTTCGACGTGCGCTACAAGCTGTGGGACGTGGTCAAGGGCGCCGACCAGGGCGGCCAGAGCATGGCCGTGCCCGCGGCCGACCTGCGGCTGGCCGCGCACCGCATCGCCGACGCGATCTACGAGAAGCTCACCGGCGAGAAGGGCGTGTTCGCCACGCGCATCGCCTACATTACCAAGGGCGGCGGCCGCTACACCCTGCGCGTGGCCGACGCCGACGGCGAGGGCGGCCAGGCGCCGCTGACCAGCCCCGACCCGATCATCTCGCCGGCCTGGTCGCCCGACGGTCGCGAGCTGGCCTACGTGTCGTTCGAGACGCGCAAGCCCGTGGTCTGGGTGCAAGACATGGCCAGCGGCCAACGTCGCATGGTGGCCAATTTCAAGGGCTCGAACAGCGCGCCGGCCTGGTCGCCCGATGGGCGCGAGCTGGCGGTCACGCTGTCGCGCGAAGGCGGCTCGCAGATCTTCTTGATCGGCCGCGACGGCAACAACGCGCGCCGTGTGACGCAGAGCAGCGCCATCGACACCGAGCCCGTGTTCTCGCCCGACGGCAAGCAGCTGTACTTCGTCAGCGACCGCGGCGGCAGCCCGCAGATCTACCGCCAGCCGGTTGGCGGCGGCGGCGCCGAGCGCGTCACCTTCCAGGGCAGCTACAACGTCAGCCCGGCCATCAGCCCCGACGGGCGCACGCTGGCCTTCGTGCAGCGCCAGGGCGGTGGGGCCTTCAAGGTCATGACCATGGACCTGGGCAGCGGTGCCGTGCAATCGGTGAGCGATACCAACGACGACGAGAGCCCGAGCTTCTCGCCCAATGGGCGCTTCATCATTTATGCCACTCGCGCCCAGGGGCGCGAAGTGTTGATGACCACCACCGTGGATGGCAAGATCAAGACGAAGCTGCTCACCAGCGGCCTCGACATCCGTGAACCCGTGTGGGGCCCATTCGGCCGCTGAAGCGGGCACCTCTTTCCTCGTCACCAAGGAGAACACCATGACGAACAACAAGCGCAACGTGGGGGCTGGCATCGCGTCGGCATTGGCACTGGCCTGGCTCGCAGGCTGCAGCTCGACCAAGCTCGACACGCCGGCCGCGGTCGAAACGCGCACGCCCACCGAGGTGGGGGCCAACACGGGCAACACCAACACCAAGCCCGCCGAGAGCGCCGTGAAGTCGGTGGACCTGAGCGCCTCGGCCAACCCGCCGGCGGGCGTGGGCCGCACGGTGTACTTCGACTTCGACAGCTTCGTGGTGAAGGACGAGTACCGCCCGGTCGTCGAGGGCTATGCCAAGTACCTGGGCAACAACAAGGCCAAGAAGATGCTGGTCGAGGGCCACACCGACGAGCGGGGCAGCCGCGAATACAACCTGGCCCTGGGCCAGAAGCGCGCTGAGGCCGTGCAGAAGGCCATGCTGCTGGTCGGCGCCAGCGACGGCCAGCTCGAGGCGGTGAGCTTCGGCGAAGAGCGCCCGGCCGACGCTGGCCACGACGAGGCCGCCTGGGCCAAGAACCGCCGCGCCGAGCTGAAGGACCGCTGAGCCCATGCGCGCCGTTCGACCTGCACTGCATGCCGTCGCCATCGGCGCGCTGCTCATCGCCAGCTGGCCCGCCCGGGCCGGCTTGTTCGACGACGACGAGGCCCGCAAGGCCATCCTCGACCTGCGCAGCAAGGTGGCTGCCGGCGAGCAAGCCCGCAGCGAGCAGGCCGCCACGCTGAAGCAACTGACCGACCAGATCCAGACCCTGCAGCGCGGCCTGCTCGACCTGAGCAACCAGAACGAGCAGTTGCGCGCCGAGATCGCGCGCCTGCGCGGGCAGGACGAGCAGATGCTGCGCGACCTCGCCGAGGTGCAGCGCAAGCAGAAGGACATCGCCCAGGGCGTGGACGAGCGCATGCGCAAGCTCGAGCCGCAGCAGGTGTCGGTCGACGGCAAGGACTTCCTGGTCGACCCCGAGGAAAAGCGCGCCTACGACGAGGCCATGGCCGTGATGCGGGGCGGCGAGTTCGACCGCGCCGCGCCGATGCTGGTCAGCTTCCTCAAGCGCTACCCGGCCAGCGGCTATGTCGATTCGGCCCGCTACTGGTTGGGCAACGCGCAGTACGGCCAGCGCCAGTACAAGGACGCGATCACCACCTTCCGCGGCTTCGTGACCGCCGCGCCGGACCATTTGCGCGCGCCCGAGGCGCTGCTGGCGCTGGCCAACTGCCAGGCCGAGCTGAAGGACAACAAGAGCGCGAAGAAGACGCTGGACGAACTGATCAAGCAATACCCGAAGTCCGAGGCCGCGCAGGCTGGCCGCGAGCGCATCGCCTCGTTGAAGTGATGCCGCCGGCCACGGGCGAGGCGCCCGATCTGGAGCGCCGCTTCGGCGGCCTGCGCCGCCTCTATGGCGATGCCGGCTACGCCCGGTTGAGAAGCCTTCGCGTGGCCGTGGTCGGGCTCGGTGGCGTGGGCTCGTGGGCGGTCGAGGCCCTGGCGAGATCGGGCGTGGCCACGCTGGTGCTGATCGACATGGACCACATCGCCGAGTCCAACGTCAACCGCCAGATCCAGGCCCTGGGCGCGACGCTGGGCATGGCCAAGGGCCAGGCGCTGGCCGAGCGCATCGCCGACATCCACCCCGGCTGTGCGGTGCACCTGGTCGACGAGTTCGTGGCGGCGGACAACTGGCCGGGCCTGTTGCCCGGCCCGGTCGACGTGCTGATCGATGCCTGCGATCAGGTGCGTGCCAAGACCGCGATGGCCGCCTGGGCCCTGCGCGAGCGGGTGCCCCTGGTCTGCTGCGGCGCGGCCGGTGGCAAGCGCCACGCCGAGCGGCTGGACGTGGCCGACCTGGCCGCCGTCACCCACGACCCCTTGCTGGCCTCGATGCGCCAACGCCTCCGCCGCGAGCATAGCGCGGCCAAGCCGGGGCAGGGTGACATCGGCGTGCGCTGCGTCTTCTCGCGCGAGAACGTGGCGCCACCGGCCCTGGCTGCTGGCGAGGCCTGCGATACTGCAGCGGCTGGTGACGGCAGCTTGAACTGTCATGGCTATGGGTCGTCGGTGACCGTGACCGCGAGCTTCGGCTTCGCGGCCGCGGGCGAAGCGATCACGTTGGGGCTCGCACCACAGCGTGCGCTTCCCAACGAAGAAAAAGTCATGATATGATCTAGGGCTCTACCGGTAAGGGTTGTTAGCTCAGTCGGTAGAGCAGCGGACTTTTAATCCGTTGGTCGCAGGTTCGAATCCTGCACAACCCACCACCTGCCTTGGCATCGTCCACGGCAGGGCGATGTCGAAAGACACCGGGCTCTTAGCTCAGTTGGTAGAGCAGCGGACTCTTAATCCGTTGGTCGTAGGTTCGAATCCTACAGGGCCCACCAACACATCCCCTCCCGGGGTCGAGGCACTTGATGCGACAGCGTCAGGTGCCTTTTGCTTTTCTGCCGTCACCCTTGGTCTTCGCACACGTCGCGCAGGATTTCGTCGAGTTGTCCCGGCGACTGGATCAGCTGCCACGGCACGAAGGATTGCAGCGCGTGGTGCTCGCGGTAGCTGCGCGCCGTTTCCTGGACAGACTCGAGCGTGGGCTTGCGGTCGGCGGGCCCATCCTGGCCCAGGGTCCGCGCGTGGATTTCTTCCGGGGTGTAGTCGAGGACGAGGTACCGGGCCGCTGACCAGTCGATGCTCGGCCGGCGCACCGCCAGCACGGCCGCGAGCGGGGCGAAGTACCAGTCTTTGACCAGGATGGCCGCGTTCACCACCAGGAACGAGGCCGGGGGCGTGTCGCTGCCATGCTTCGAGACGAAGACGTCGTTCAAGACCTTGGGCATCCGCTTCAGGCGATCGCCCGTCCAGAACTGCCAGGCGGCCCGGTCCTCGCTGGCCATGTCGGGCTCGATCAAGGCCGCTGCCCGGTACTGCAGGTACTCGGCGTCGATGACCTCGGCGACGTCGCCGAGCTTCGTGGCGGCGGTTCGCTTGCCCGTTCCGCGCATCCCGGCGATGAATATCGGCGTCAAGCTCGTGTGCTCCTGGCTGCAAGAAGATTCCGAGGCGTCAGCGGGGCCGCGTCCAGGTGAAGACGATCCCCCAGCCCCCGGAGCGTTCGCGATCGGATTCGCGCATCGTGCCGTAGAGCGTCGTGCCGTCCGGGCTGATCGCCAGCGTGCCGGTCACCTCATCGCCCTCGGAATCGTGCGGAATGTAGCCAACCATCAGCGTTTCGTCCGTGAGCGGGTTCACCCGCATCAGGGCGCCCTTCTTGGAGCCAGGTCCGAAGGCCATCGCGTAGTAGAGGTAGCCGTCCGGCGATGGGGTGAGGGCGCCGGCGATCAACGTGCCTTCGGTCGCCGGGTCCACCGAGTGGACGAGTTGCGGGTCACCGTCCGGGCCGACGCGGAAGACGGCGCCTTGGCGATGCGGCCCACCCCGTGACGTTGAGCCGTAGAGTTGCCCGTCGCCACCGAGGGTCAGGGCGTGCAGGGGGGTCTTGCCCACCTTGCCGTTGCCGAACCGGTGCAACTGCTCGTAGGTGCCATCGGTCGCAATGCGAAACAGCGTGCCAAAGCCGTCGCCGCCGGTCCGTGTCGTGCCGTAGAGCCAGCCGTCGGTGGCCTGGACGAGCGGGCCGGTCGGGTTTGCGCCGTCGAGGGTCGCCGACCGTTCGAACGAGCGGAGAAGCTCGTACGCTCCGGCCGGCCCCAGACGGTACAACGTGCCCAGGTTGAAGGCGCCGCCGTTCGCCGTGACACCGTACCACCAGCCATCGGGCCCCAGCACGGGGGAGCCTCGCGGCGCCATGCCGTCGCCCTTCTTGCCGAACTCGTGCAGGGGCTTGATGAAGCCGTCGGGCCGCATGGCGAACACCATGCCCTGCGCGTGGCGCCCGCCTGTCTCGGTCACGCCGATCCAATCGCGATTGGGTTGCTCGATCAAGCGGCTGGAGGGGAACTTGCCGTCGTCGGCATCCTTGCCGAACTTGTGCAGGATCTCGTAGCTGCCCGTCGATGGGTCCATGCGGTAGGTGCTGCCGCTGCCGTGCCCGCCGCCGACCTGGCTGGTGCCATAGAGGAAGCCATCGCTTCCCCACACGACGCCGTCCAGCAGCGTCTTGGGGCACCAGCGGAGATCACGGCGGTTGAAGCTGTGCAGCTGTGCGTACTTGAAGTGCGGCGCGTCCTGCGCGCCGGCATGCCGGCTGGCCGCGATCAGGCTGGGGAGCAGCGCTGCGGCCAGGAATTGCCTGCGTCCGCCAGGGGTGGGACGGGTTTCCGTGCTCGTCGTCATGCGTTTCTCCCATGGCGTTGCTGCCGGCATCCGGCAGGCGGGAGATTGAAGGGCCTCGGGGCCAGGATGCAACAGGGTTTTGTCCGGGCGCCCCCCAAGACGAGGGGTGTTCGCCGCTTCCGCGGGCGGCCGGCGCATCCCCAACGTCAAGGACCTGGCCAGCATCGTCGACTACACCAGGCGCCCTGCGTCCGAGGGCACGGAGGGCAAATCTGCAGAGAGTCTAGAAAGCGCTCTTGACGACGCCACCGTCGACGCGCAGCGCTGCTCCCGTGGTCGCTGAAGACAGGGGGCTGGCGACGTAGGCGACGAGCGACGCGACCTCTTGTGGCGTGGCAAAGCGCTTGATCAGCGACGTGGGGCGCACCTGCTCGAAGAATTCGGCTTCGACTTGCGCGAAGCTCTTGTCATGGCTGCGCGCCAGCCCCTCGACGAAATCACCGACACCGCGCGACTTGGTCGGCCCAGGCAGCACGCTGTTGACCGTGATGCCGGTGCCCGCGACCGATTCGGCCAACCCGCGTGCGATGGCAAGTTGCGCAGTCTTGGTCATGCCGTAGTGGATCATCTCGGCCGGTATCTGCACCCCGCTTTCGCTGGAGATGAAGATGATGCGGCCCCAGTTGGCGCGCTTCATCGCGGGCAGCACGAGCCGGGCCAGCCGCACGCCGCTCAGGACGTTGACGTCGAAGAACCGCCGCCAGTCCTCGTCCGGAATGTCCTCGAACGCCTTGGGCTCGAAGATGCCGAGGTTGTTGACGAGGACATCGATCCCGGGGTGCCGGCGAACGGCGTCTTCTGCCGCGTCGGCGCGGCTCAAGTCCCCCGGGTGGCCGTCGACGGTCCCGCCCGTTTCCGAGCGCAGACGCTCCACCGCCTTGGCCACCGCTTCAGGCGTGCGGCCGTTGACGATGACGCGCGCGCCTTCCTGGGCCAGCGTGTGTGCGATCGCGTAGCCGATGCCGGCCGTGCTGCCGCTGACCAGAGCAACTTTGTCTTTGAGCAACAGGTCCATGCCAAGCCCCTTCAAGCGGTCTGCGATTCGAGCATCTTAGGAGCGGAGCTCCCTTGCCCGCGCGGTGTGGGGTACTGAGCAGGGTTCAAGAAGGGGTCATGCGTCACCCAGCAGCGCCTGCAAGGTTGCCAAGTGGCGCGCATAGTGCCGCCAGCGCCCTGACGACCGGGCGTACAAGGGTTGCCTGACCTGCCAGACGCTGGCCGTGCGCACGGCACGGTCGGCCGCGTGGAAGTTCAGGCAGGCCTCGTCCCAGGGCAGGCCGGCGAAGCGCAGCAGCTGGTCGATCTCCTGCCGGGGCTCGGCCACCAGGTGGTCGTAGTCGACGTCGTGGATCGAGTCGGGGTACAACGATTGCCAGTGCACCATCAGCCGGCGGTATTGCAGGGTCCAGTGGGCGATGTGCGACAGGTCCGTCGCACAGGGCATGGCATGGCCCAGGTGCAGAAAAAACAGCGACAGGCCGTTGTCCAGCGGGTGGCGCCGGGTGTGCACGATCTTCGCTGTCGGGAACATCGCCTTGATCAAGCCGATGTAGAGGAAGTTGTCCGGGCGCTTGTCGGTCACCTGGCGGGCGTCGGGAAACAGCCGCCGGATCGCGTCCAGGTACTGGGTGCGCATCGACTGGACCGCCGGCGAGTCGGCGTCGATGCGCCCATGCCCAAGGGCGGGCACCAGGTGCTGGCGCGCGAGCGCGGGCAGCCATTCCAGTTCTCCGCCGGCTGTCACGTCGTCATGGGCCGCCAGGATCTGCTCCACCAGGGTCGAGCCCGAACGGAACAGGCCGCAGATGAACAGCGGTGGTTTGGCTTCGGCTGCAGTGGCGGGCGCCACCACCGGCGTCGGGAAGGCCTCGATCAGCCGGTCGACCAAGGCTTCGTGGGCCCGCGGGTCGTAGCGCGCGCCCATTGCGTCCGCCACCGCGCGGCTGGCACGGTTGGCCGCGCTGTAGGCGGCGAACGCGTCGTCGTAGGCGCCGGCGTCGTCCAGCGCCTTGCCGAGCCCGAAGCCCAGATCGGCTAGCTCGTCCGCAGGCGCGCCGGGGCGCGCGATGGCCTGGCGCAGGCGCTGGATCAGCGGGTCGTCCGCTGCCGAGACAGCCACCACGTTGGGCAGCCTCGACAGTGCCAGCGGGTGCCGCGGGTCGATCGCCAAGGCCTTCTCGTAGGCCTCGCGCGCCGCGGCGCGTTGGCCGCGGTCCTCTTCGAGGTTGCCGAGGTTGAGCCAGGCGGGCAGGTAGCGCGGGTTCAGGGCCAGCGCCTGGCGCAGTTCGCGCTCAGCGTCGTCGGGGCGCGCCAGGTGGTCGCTGAAGATCACGGCCCTGTTCAGGTGCACCTCCTCGGGCTGGTCGACGCGCCGGTCAAGCGCCTGCTGGTACGAGGCCAACGATTCGTCGTAGCGCCGGGCCTGGCGCTGCAGCCAGGCCAGGTTGTACCAGCTGTCCGCCAGGTCGGGCCGCTGGCGCAGCAGGCGCTCGTAGGCGTCGATCGCCTCGGCCACGCGGCCGGCGCGGCGCAGTTGCGACGCGAGCTGGAGCAGGGCGTCCGGATGGTCGGGGGTGGTCACGTGCGACAGTGCTGGCACCGGGGGGCGGTCCGCGGCGGCGGCATGGTACCTCTGCGGCCGCCAGGTGCCGGCAGTGGCATGGGGCTATTGGGGCCTGGGCTAGACTGGCCCGCTGTTGCCCCTTCCCCCTTGATGCCCGCCATGTCCGTTTCAGAGACCGCGCTGCTCGACGCCCTGCGCACCGTCGTCGACCCCCAGACCCAACAGGATTTCGTCACTGGCAAGCAGCTGCGCCACCTGCGCATCGACGGCGGCGAGGTGGCTTTCGACGTCGAGCTCGGCTACCCCGCCAAGAGCCAGATCCCGGCGCTGCGGCGCGCCCTGATCGCCGCGGCGCGCGGCGTGCCGGGCGTGGACAACGTCAGCGTCAACATCGGCTTCAAGGTCGTGGCCCATGCGGTGCAGCGCGGCGTGCAACTGCTGCCGCAGGTGCGCAACATCATCGCCGTGGCCTCGGGCAAGGGCGGCGTCGGCAAGAGCACGACCACCGTCAACCTGGCGCTGGCGCTGGCCGCCGAGGGCGCGCGGGTGGGCATCCTCGACGCCGACATCTACGGCCCCAGCCAGCCGATGATGATGGGCATCTCGGGCCGGCCCGAGAGCGAGGACGGCAAGTCGATGGAGCCGATGGAGAACCACGGCGTGCAGGTCATGTCGATCGGCTTCATCGTCGAGCCCGACCAGGCCATGATCTGGCGCGGGCCGATGGCCACCCAGGCGCTGGACCAGCTGCTGCGCCAGACCAACTGGCGCGACCTGGACTACCTGCTGGTCGACATGCCGCCCGGCACCGGCGACATCCAGCTCACGATGAGCCAGCGCGTGCCGATCACCGGTGCGGTGATCGTGACCACGCCGCAGGACATCGCCCTGATCGACGCGCAGCGCGGGCTGAACATGTTCGAGAAGGTGGGCGTGCCCATCCTCGGCATCGTCGAGAACATGGCGGTCTATTGCTGCCCGAGCTGCGGCCACACCGAGCACATCTTCGGCGCTGACGGCGGCCGCAAGATGGCCGAGAAGCAAGGCATCGTCTACCTGGGCGCCCTGCCGCTGACGATGAAGATCCGCGAGCAGGCCGACAGCGGCCACCCCACCGTGGTGGCCGAGCCGGACGGCGAGATCGCCGCGATCTACAAGTCGGTGGCCCGCCAGGTGGCGGTCACGGTGGCGCAGAAGGCCAAGGACTTCTCGTCCAAGTTCCCGACCATCAGCGTTTCGAAGACGACCTGAAAGTACTGTTCAGGCCGGCAAGGCCAGGTCGCGGATGTGCGTGGGGCCGGCGCGGCGCTCGATCTCGTCGCGCAAGCCTTGCAGCAGGCCCATCGAGAACAGGCCTTCGGCGGTGACGAAGGCCGGCCCGACCAGCAGGCCGACCAGATCGTCGACGAAGGCCGGCTTGCGGCCCTCGTAGTAGTGGCCGATGAACTGAGCCACCCAGCCGACGAAGAACAAGCCCAGGCCCCAGGCCAGCCAGGGGCCAACGCCGTTGGCCGCCAGCGGCGCCGCCAGGCCGATCAGCACACCGTTGACCAGGCTCACGGTGAGCCCCAGCAGGAACTCGCCGCGCGTCAGGTACCACAGGGTGCTCAAGCCCCACAGCAGCAGCGCCGGCGTCAGCACCAGGGCGCCGACCGGCGTGGCCACGTCCACCGCAGGCCGGGCGAGCAGCACGCCGATGGCGAAGACGATCATCGGGATGCCGACGAAATGGGTGGCGATGTTGCGCCGGTCGCGGTGGTAGTGGGCGTACTGCACCAGCAGATCGCGCGCCGGGCGGAAAGGTGAGGGCATGGCGGCCTCCCGGGGATGGGGCATGGCCGGATGCTAGCGCCGCGCGCGGGTGCTGAACAGGGTTTGCGCGGCCGTCAGGGGCACTGGCGGCCGCGGGCGTGACATGTTCAGCGCAGGCCCAGCCGGGCCTTCAGCGTCGCTGCCGGCAAGGGCGATGGGTCTTGCGGCCAGGCTTCGACCAGCGCCTGGATGCGCTGGCTCAGCGGCGCGTCGCGCCCGTGCGCCCGCGCCAGCCGGGCCACCTCGCCGCACAGCGCGTCCACCTCGGTCGTGCGGCCAAGCGCGAGGTCGTCGGCCATGCTGGACCGCGCCTCGGGGTCGATGCGCAGCATGCGCGCCGCGACGCGGCGAAACAGCCAGTCCGGCAGCGACAGAATGGTCGGCAAGCGCTGCGGCGGCACGGCCGCCACCTGGGCCGGCGCGATGCCGGCCGCACCGAGGGCCGCGAGCGCCTCGCGCTGCAGTGCGGCGAACACCTGGCGGTAGCCGCGCTGCATCAGCTCGGCTCGCAAGGGCAGGCCCGACAAGGCGTTGACCGGGTTGTTCAGGTTCAGCAGCAGCTTGCCCCATTGCACCGGGCGCAAGTCGGGGTGGAGGCGCAAGGGCAGGCGCGCCGCCTCGAACATCGGCAGCCAGGCGCGCAGCGTCGCGTCGTCCTGCGCGGCCAGCTTGCCGCCGGTGCCGCGGTGAAGATGCCCTGGGGCCAGCTCGGCGATGTTGTACGGCACCATGCCTGGCAGCCAGTGCAGCGCCGGGGCCACGCTGCGGCCAGCTTCGGCATTGCCGATCCCGTTCTGGAACGAGAGCACCGGCGTGCCGGCGGGCAGGGCGGCGGCCAGCGAGGCGGCGGCGTCGCGCGTGGCGCCGCACTTCACGGTCAGCAGCACCAGTGCCGGGGCCAACCCGGCGGGCACAGCCTCGTGCAGGTGCAGCGCCGCCGCCGGCAGGCGCTGGTCGCGGCCATCCTGGTCGGTGACCCGCAACCCCTGCTCGCGCCAGCCGCCCAGCACGCGGGGCCGGCCGACGAAATGGGTCTCGACGCCGGCGGCGGCCAGGCAGCCGCCGAGGTAGCCGCCGACGCTGCCGGCGCCCATGACGAGCACGGGCCCGGGCGGCGGCGCGGCTGGCTGCGCGACGGCGATGGTCTCGGTCAATTCGCTGCCAGCGGCTGCTTCAGGTCGCGGATGTGCGTCGGCCCGGCGTGACGCTCGATCTCCTCGCGCAAGGCGCGGCCCCAGCCCAGCGCGAACATCGCCTCGGCGGTGACGAACATCGGGCCCACCAGCAGGCCGATCAGGTCGTCGACGAAGGCGGGCTTGCGGCCCTCATAGTAGTGGCCGATGAACTGCAGCACCCAGCCCAGCACGAAGACGCCGACGCCCCAGGCGAGCCACTGGCCTGTGCTGCCGCCGGCCACTGTGTGGGCCAGCGCGACGAGTGCGCAGGTGGCGGCGCTCACCGCCAGGCCCAGCACGAGCTGGCCCCGGGTCAGGTACCACAGCGTCACCAGCCCGGCCACGACCCAGGCCGCGGTCAGCGTGAGGCCGCCGACGCTGAAGCTCGCCCGCGCCAGCAGCACGCCGACGGCGAAGACGATCAGCGGGATGCCGACGAAATGCGTGGCAATGTTGCGCCGGTCGCGGTGGTAGTGGGCGTACTGGGTCAACAGCTCGGTGGCTTTGCGCATGATGTGACTTCCTCAGGCGGTTGGCGGGAACGCGCATGCTAGGGTTCGCCGCCTTTGACGACTGTCAAAACGCCGACATTCAGCTCGATCGGCCCCCGATGAACGATCAGGACATTCCCTCATCACCGCCTGACTTCCGCCCGGCCTGGCGCGAGGAGTTGCTGTCCGACGCCTGGTTCGCCCAGTGCCCTTCGGCGCTGCGCGAAGCGCTGCAGCGCCTGGGCCGGGTGCAGCGGCTGGGTGCGGGTGAGGCCTTGTTCGAGCGCGGCCAGGCGGCCGAGGGCCTGGCCTGCGTGCTGGAGGGTGCACTGCGCGTCGGCGCCGTGCAGGGCGACGGCCGCGCCACGCTGCTGGCCTTCCTGGAGCCGGGGCAGTGGTTCGGCGAGATCTCGCTGATCGACGGCCGCCCGCGCACCCACGACGCGGTGGCCGACGGCCCGACCGTCGTGCTGCGCGTGCCCCAGGCGGCGCTGCAGACCTGGCTGGCCGAGCACCCGGCGCATTGGCAGGCCATTGCCCAGCTCGCCTGCGGCAAGCTGCGCATGCTGTTCGGCGTGCTGGAAGACATCGCCCAGCTGCCGCTGGAAGCCCGCCTGGCCAAGCGCCTGTGGCTCGAAGCCCATGGCTGGGGCGGCCGCCACGGCCCGCCGCGCCTGCTGCTGCGCCTGCCACAAGAGCAGTTGGCGCTGATGCTCGGCGTGAGCCGACAGAGCACGAACAAAGCCCTGCGGGCGCTGGAAGCGCGCGGGCTGATCGGTTTGCGCTACGGCAGCATCGCGTTGAATGACCTGTCGGCCCTCGGTCAGGCGGCCGGCATCACAAGCCCCGCCGCCTAAAATCGCGCCACTTTCAGAAAGCCCCCCGATGAGCATCAAGAGCGACAAGTGGATCCGCCGCATGGCGCAAGAGCACGGCATGATCGAGCCCTTCGAGCCGGGCCAGGTGCGGCACGCGGCCGACGGCCACAAGATCGTCAGCTACGGCACCTCGAGCTACGGCTACGACATTCGCTGCGCACCTGAGTTCAAGGTCTTCACCAACGTCTACTCGACGGTGGTCGACCCCAAGGCCTTCGACGAGCGCAGCTTCGTCGACATGGAGGGCGATGTCTGCATCATCCCGCCCAACAGCTTCGCGCTGGCGCGCACGGTGGAGTACTTCCGCATCCCGCGCAACGTGCTGACCATCTGCCTGGGCAAGAGCACCTACGCGCGCTGCGGCATCATCGTCAACGTCACGCCCTTCGAGCCCGAGTGGGAGGGCTACGTCACGCTGGAGTTCAGCAACACCACGCCGCTGCCGGCCAAGATCTACGCCGGCGAGGGCTGCGCCCAGGTGCTGTTCTTCGAGTCGGACGAGGTCTGCGAGACCAGCTACCGCGACCGCGGCGGCAAGTACCAGGGTCAGCGCGGCGTCACGCTGCCCAAGACCTGAGACGTGCTCGCGGCCGGTTTTAGGCCGGTTTTCTCGCGACTGGCCGGCCCGTCGGCGGCGCACCATCGCGGCAGCAGCATGGCGCTCGCCATGCCCACCTCCCAGCCCGAGGAGCCCGCGATGCCGATGCCCTTCACCGCCACTGCCCCCGCGCTGCCGCACCCGCCCGCAGCCTGGGTCGACATGGACGTGCTGGCCAGCTTGCCGCTGGGCGCCGGCTTCGAGGCCGAACCTGGTGGCAGCGAGTCCGGCCTGCGCACGCTGCGGCAATTCCGCCACCTGATGGCCGACCAGGGCCACACGGTCCAGGTGGCCCGCATGTGTTTCGACCGGCTCTACGCCTACGAGCGCATCGCGCTGGCCCACGCCAGCAGCGACGAACACCTGCGCGCCCTGGCCCTGCGCCTGTTCCAGGCCTGCCATCAGGGTGAACGGGCGGCGAAGCACGACGCCTGACGCCAAAAGGAACACAATCGGCCCGACGCCGGGCACACGACCCGGTGCCCAGATAAGAGGGATCGGGTCATGCGCTGGGAAGGCAATCGCCAGAGCGACAACGTGGAAGACCGCCGCGACGACGGCGGTGGCGGGCTGGACGGCGGCGGCTTGCGCCTGGGTGGGCGTGGCGTCGGCCTCGGCACCATCGCGGTCGCGCTGGTCGCCGGCTGGATCTTCGGCGTCAACCCGCTGACCGTGCTGGGCCTGCTCAGCGGCGGGCCGGGTGCCGCGCCACCCTCGGCCCAGGCGCCGGCCCACGCCCCGCCGGCCAGCGACAAGCAGGCCGCCTTCGTCTCCACCGTGCTGGCCGACACCGAAGATGTGTGGGGCCAGTTGTTCCAGCAGGCCGGCGGCCAGTACGAGCGGCCGCGGCTGGTGCTGTTTCGCGGCGCCACGCCCACGGCTTGCGGCACGGGCCAGACGGCGATGGGCCCGTTCTACTGCCCGGGCGACCGCAAGGTCTACATCGACCTGGCCTTCTACGACACGCTGCAGCGGCGCCTCGGCGCGCCGGGCGACTTCGCTCAGGCCTACGTCATCGCCCACGAGGTCGGCCACCACGTGCAGAACCTGATGGGCATCACCGGCAAGGTCGACGAGCGCCGGCGCCGCCTGGGCGAGGCCCAGGCCAATGCGCTGTCGGTGCGGGTCGAATTGCAGGCGGACTGCTTTGCCGGCGTCTGGGCGAACCATGCCAACAGCGCGCGGCAGGTGCTCGAGGCCGGCGATGTGGAGGAGGCGCTCAACGCCGCCTCGCGCATCGGCGACGACACCCTGCAGCGCGAGGCCCAGGGCCGTGTCGTGCCCGAGAGCTTCACCCACGGCACCAGCGCGCAGCGGGTGTCGTGGTTCCGGCGCGGCATGGACGGCGGCAATCTGCGCGACTGCGACACCTTCCAGGCCCGGCAGCTCTGACGCCCCCGGTTGCCATGCGCAACGGCCCCCGCTCCAAGGCCCTGGTCTCCGCCTGGCTGGACTTTCAGCCCGCCGCTCAGCGCGAGGTGGCGCAGGCCCTGCGCAGCGCCGTGCGCGACGCAGCGCCCGAGCTGGGCGAGGCGGTGCGCTGGGGCCAGCTCGTCTTCCTGTTCGACGGCATGCCGCTGCTGGCGATCGCGCCGCACCGCGCCCATGTCAGCCTGCAAGTCTTCAACGGCCATCTGCTGCCGGCAGGCCTGGCGCCGATGGAAGGCGGCGGCCGGGGCGCGCGCAGCTTCAAGTGCCGGTTGCACCAGCCGGTGGATGCGGTGCAGGTGCAGATGCTGGTGGCCGCCAGTGTGGCCCAGGCCGACCGCGACGCCGGCGTGCGCCGACCGCGCGACGAGCCGGACAGGCCGCCCGCCGACGATGGCAGCGCCAACGGCAACGACAACGGCCCGCCGGGCTGATCAGGCCAGAGGGCGCCGCGGCATCGTGTGGGTCACCGCGTCCAGCCAGTCGCAGCGCAGGCGCCCCGCCTGGTGCCAGCGGCGGCGCCACCGCAGGTAGCCCCCCGGGGCGAAGAACAAGGCCACGCAGCCCAGCACCGCCCAGGGCTCGTCCAGCAGCGCGAAGGCCGGCGCGCCCATCCAGCCCATCAGCCACAGCGTCAGCACCGCGTCGCAGGCGTGGTACTCGACCGGCCGGCGCTGCTTGTGCGCCACCATCCAGGCCTTCATCGCGGCGAGCTGGGCCAGCGTCATGGCGCACTCCTGCTGGGGTTGATGCCGCACTGTAGCGCCTCGTCAGTTTGGTGTCAGGTTTGAACGAGGGGGTTGGGATGGAGGACCGAGCCCCCCACCCGGGCCGCTCCGCATGGCCGCCTAGCTTGTTGCACCGCACACTGCGAGGATGAGCGACGACACCTCCGCCCCCGCCTCCGCGCCGCATGGCCCGCGCCAGTCCCACGCCCACGCCCGCATGGCCGCCCTGGCCGAGCGCGGCAAGGTGGTGTCCGCGGCCGACGCGGTGCGCCTGATCCACGACGGCGACATGCTGGCCACCGGCGGCTTCGTCGGCATCGGCTTCCCCGAGGGGCTGGCGGTGGCGCTGGAGCAGCGCTTCGTCGAGACCGGCGCGCCGCGCCGCCTGGGCCTGGTCTACGCCGCCGGCCAAGGCGACGGCAAGGAGCGCGGCCTCAACCACCTGGGCCACGGCGGCCTGGTCGACCGGGTGATCGGCGGCCACTGGGGACTGTGCCCCCGGCTGCAGGCCCTGGCAGTGAACAACGAGATCGACGCCTGGAACCTGCCGCAGGGCGTGATCTCGCACCTGTTCCGCGACATCGCGGCCGGCCGGCCGGGCCACCTCAGCCGCGTCGGCCTGGGCACCTTCGTCGACCCGCGCCTGGGTGGCGGCAAGGTCAACGCGCGGACCACCGAAGACCTGGTGCGCGTGATGCCCATCGACGGCGAGGACTACCTGTTCTACAAGGCCTTCCCGATCGATGTGGCGCTGATCCGCGGCACCACGGCCGACCCCGACGGCAACGTCACGATGGAGCGCGAGGCGCTCACGCTCGAAGCGCTGGCCATCGCGATGGCGGCGCGCAACTCGGGCGGCATCGTCATCGTGCAGGTCGAGCGCCTGGCGGCGGCCGGCTCGCTGCACCCGCGCCAGGTCAAGGTGCCGGGCGTGCTGGTGGACTGCGTGGTGGTCGCCGAAGACCCCCGCCACCACCAGCAGACCTTTGCCGAGCCCTACAGCGCGGCCTTCGCCGGCGAGATCCGCGTGCCACCGGGCGCGAGCGAGCCGCTGCACGCGGGCAAGCGCAAGGTCATCGCCCGCCGCGCCGCGCTGGAGCTGAAGCCGCACAGCGTGGTGAACCTCGGCATCGGCATGCCCGAAGGCGTGGCGGCGGTGGCCGCCGAAGAGCGCGTGATCGACCTGATCACGCTGACCGCCGAGCCCGGCGTGATCGGCGGCATCCCGGCCGGCGGGCTGAACTTCGGCGCCGCGGTCAACACCCAGGCCATCATCGACCAGCCCTACCAGTTCGACTTCTACGATGGCGGCGGGCTGGACATCGCCTTCCTCGGCCTGGCCCAGGCCGACGCCGAGGGCAACGTCAACGTCAGCCGGTTCGGCAGCCGCCTGGCCGGCGCCGGCGGCTTCATCAACATCAGCCAGAACGCCAAGAAGCTCGTCTTCACCGGCACCTTCGCCACCGAAGAGGGCCCCAAGTTCATGCGCGCGGTCGAGCAGCGCACGTTCTCCGGCGAGCAGGCCCGCCGGCGCGGCCAGCAAGTGCTCTACGTGACCGAGGCGGCGGTGTTCCGGCTGCACCCCGACGGGCTGGAGCTGACCGAGATCGCCCCCGGGCTGGACCTGGAGCGCGACGTGCTGGCCCGCATGGCCTTCCGCCCCGTGATCGAGCGCGAGCCGGCGCGCATGGACGCGGCGCTCTTCGCCGACGCGCCCATGGGCCTGCGCGCGCGCCTGCTGCTGCTGCCGCTGGCCGAGCGCTTCAGCTACGACGCCGAGCGCCGCACGCTGTTCGTCAACTTCGAGCACCTGAGCATCCGCAGCGTCGACGATGTCGAGGCGGTGCGGCAGGAGCTGGCCCGGCGCCTGGAGCCGCTGGGCCACAAGGTCTACGGCGTCATCAACTACGAGCACTTCGCGCTGGCCCCCGAGGTCGAGGACGCCTGGGCCGCGATGGTCCACGAGATCGTCGAGCGCCACTACGAGCAGGTGACGCGCTACACCAGCTCGGGCTTCCTGCGCGCCAAGCTGGGGCCCGCGCTGGCCGCGCGCGGCGTGGCGCCGCACCTGTACGGCACGGCCGACGAGGCGCGACGGGGGCTGGGGCAGGGCTGATCGCCGCGCTGCCCGGGGGGTGTCAACCTGGCAGCACCAGCGTGACCTGCAGGCCGCCCCCCTCGCGGTTGGCCAGCGCGATGCGGCCGCCGTGCGCCTCGGCGATCTCGCGTGCCAGGGCCAGGCCCAGGCCGGTACCGCTGCGCTTGGTCGAGTAGAACGGCAGCAGCGCTTGAGCCAGCACAGCCTCGCTCATGCCCGGGCCGCGGTCGGCGACGACGAAGCGCGTCTCGGCCGCGCCGGCCTGCAGCGCCAGCGTCACCTCGGCCGCTGCGCTGCCCGACTCGTGCGCGTTCTTCAGCAGGTTGATCAAGGCCTGCTCGATCTGCACGGCATCGAAGCGCGCGGCCTGGGTGGGCAGCGCGCCGTCGAGGCGGAACACACTGTGCTGTGCCAGGCGCGCCAGGAAGGCGGGCCAGTCCACCGGCGCTGGCTGTGGCTGCGGCAGCTTGGCGAACTGGGCGTAGCTGCTCAGGAAGCCGTGCAGATGAGCCGCGCGCGCACCGATGCTGTCGAACACCGGCGGCAGGCGCTCGAGCTGGCCGCGCCGGGCCAGCTCGGCGCCGCTGTGGGCCAGCGACGAGATCGGGGCCAGCGAGTTGTTCAGCTCGTGGCTGATGACCCGGATCACGCGCTTCCAGCTCGCCACCTCTTCGCGCGCCAGCTCGCGCGTCATGCGCCGCAGCAGCACCAGGCGGTGCGCCGCGCCATGCAGCAGCAGCTCGCGCTGCGAGCAGTGGAAATGCTCTTCGTGGCCGGCCGCGTCGGCCACCGAGACGAGCTGGTCCTGCCCGCTGCGCAGCGCGTCGCGCAAGTCCTCCGGCGCATCGGCGAGCACCGCGTCCAGGTTCTGGCCGACCAGGCTGCGGCCGCCGGCCAGCCACTGGCGGGCGGCGATGTTGGCGTAGACCAGACGGCCCGTGCCGTCGCACAGCAGCAGCGCCAGCGGGGTGTTCTGCACCACGGTGTCGAGCAGCAGCTCCCGCTGGGCCAGCTGCTGCCGCTGCTCGCGCAGCGCGGCACCCAGCTCGCTGTGCAGGCGCAGCAGCTCGCCCAGGTCGCCCGAGCCCTGGGCGCGGATCGACATGCTGAAGTCGCCTTCGCGGTAGCTCAGCACCGCGCCCTGCAGCGCGCGCAGCAGCCGGTGCAGCGGCGCCGTCGCCCAGCCCGCGGCCCAGGCCAGCAGCGGCAGCAGCAGCAGCGCGGTGAGGGCGAGAGCCCAGGCGCTGCCAGGGGCCGGGGCGGCCAGCGTCCATGCCAGCTTCTTCTGCAGCAGCGCCAGCAGGGCCGGCACGGGCCAGGACGTCAGCGCCGCGTGCAGCAAGGCCGCCAAGGCGGCTGCGGCCAGCAGCAGCCCGGTCAGGCGGGCTTGCAGGCTGCCAGCCAGCGCGCGCCAGCCCATGGGCTCAGGCGGCCGGCGGGCCGGCGTGGTCCGCCACCAGGCCGTAGCGCTCCATGCGCCGGTACAGGGCCTGGCGCGACAGACCCAGCGCCTGCGCCGCCCGGCTGACCACGCCGTGGGCCTCGGCCAGCGCGGCCAGCACCGCGTCCCGCCCCGGCTCGTCGAGGTCGCGCGCCGCGGTCGGCCGCGCCGTCGCCTCGATCTGCAGGTGCATGGGCAGCACCGGCCCGTCGCCGGCCAGCAAGGCGGCGCGGGCCATCACGTTCTTCAGCTCGCGCACGTTGCCGGGCCAGGGGTGCGCCAGCAGCGCGTCGCGGGCTGCGTCGGACAGGCGGGCCCCGTCGCCGCCCAGGAAGTGGGTGGCCAGCGGCAGCACGTCGTCGCGCCGCTGCGCCAGCGGCGGCACGCGCAGCTCGAACACGTTGAGGCGGTAGTACAGGTCTTCGCGGAACGTGCCCGCCGCGACCATGGCCTTCAGGTCGGCGTTGGTGGCGCTGATCACCCGCACCTTCACCTCGCGGGTGCGGGCCGAGCCCAGGCGCTCGAAACGGCCGGTCTCCAGCACGCGCAGCAGCTTGACCTGGCCGGCCAGCGGCAGGTTGCCGATTTCGTCGAGGAACAGCGTGCCGCCGTCGGCCGCCTCGAAGCGGCCTTCCCGCGCGCGGGTGGCGCCGGTGAAGGCGCCGCTCTCGGCGCCGAAGAGCTCGGCCTCGATCAGGTCGGCCGGCAGCGCACCGCAGTTCAGCGCCACGAAGGGCCGGCCGCGCCGCGCCGAGTTGGCGTGCACCAGGGCCGCCACATGCTCCTTGCCGCTGCCGTTCGGCCCGGTCACCAGCACCGGCAACTCGGTGCGGGCGACCTGCGCTGCCAGCTCCAGCAGCGTCAGCATGGCCTCGCTGTGGAACACCAGGCCGTCGGTGTCGAAGCGCTGCAGCAGGGCCTCGCGGCGGGACTGGCGCTCCCGCCGCGCCTGGCGCAGCGCGCGGGTGGAGTCGCCCAGCTCCAGCAGGTTGCGCACCGTGGCCAGCAGCTTGGCGTCGTCCCAGGGCTTGGCGAGGTAGTCGGCCGCGCCGGCTTTCACCAGCTCGACCGCCGCCTCCAGCCGCGTCCACGCCGTCAGCAGGATCACCGGCAGGTCGGGGCTGGCCTGGCGCAGGGCCCGGAACAGGTTGGCGCCTTCCTCGCCCGAGGTGGTGTCGGCGCTGAAGTTCATGTCCTGGATCACCAGGTCGACCCGCTCGCGCGCCAGCGCGGCCAGGCCCTCGGCCGGCGTGGCGGCGTGCACGGCGCGGATGTCGTGCAGCGACAGCAGCAGCGCCAGTGCCTCGCCCACGCCGGGGTTGTCGTCGATGATCAGGACGGTGTGCATGCGCCGCGCAGCATAGCGCCCTGGCTCAGGCCCTCAAGGCGGCCACCGGCGGCAGGGCCGCGGCGCGCCGGGCGGGCGCCAGCACCGCGAGCTGGCCCAGGCCCCACAGCACCAGCGCACCGATCGGCAGGTAGTGCAGCGGCAGGCGTGGCATTTCGTAGCTGGTCATCAGCACCAGGCTCAGCGCCATCGCGCCGCCCATGCCCAGCGCGATGCCCAGGCTGGACAGCAGGAAGTTCTCGAGCTGGAAATAGCGCAGGATCTGGCCGCGGGTGGCGCCCATCGCGCGCCGGGTGCCGATCATGCGGGTGCGCTGCTGGACCCAGAAGCTGGCCAGGCCGACGATGCCGAAGGCCGTGACGACCAGCAGCGCGACGATGACCCCGCCCATCAGCCAGACCATCGCGCGGTCCTGCGCGTAATAGGCGTCGCGCATCTCGGTGAGGGTGTGCGCCTGGGTGACGATGCGCGAGGCATCGACCTTTTCCAGCGCGGCGGTGGCGGCCTTCAGCGTGGCCTCGCGTTGCGACGATTCCGCGCGCAGCAGGTAGCTGCCCTGGCGGTAGGTGCCGCGGATCGGGAACAGCATCGCGTTGCCGTCGTCGCGCTGGGCCCGGCCGGGGTAGGGGTGGGTCAGCCGGTCGACGACGCCGATCACCGTCGACGGCTCGTCGCCGAAGCCGTAGAACGGCTGCCCGAGCGGCGAGCGGCCGGGGTACATCTTCTCGGCCAGCGCGCGGTTGATGATGACCTGGCCGATCTTCGGGCTCTCCTGCTTGTCGACCGCGCTCGACAGCAGGTACTCCTCGGGCTTGAAGTCGCGCCCTTCGACCAGCTTCAGCCCCATCGTGGCCAGCACCTGCTCGCCGCCGGCGTAGAGCGATGCGGCGAAGCGCTGGTCGTTCTTGTCGGCCGTGCGCCGCACGTCGCTGTTGTTGCTGTTGTTGCCGTAGACGATCTGGTTCAGCGTGGTCACGCCCTTCACGCCGGGCAGCGCGCGCAGGGCTTGCAGGTCCTGCGCGGTGATGTCGTCGGCGTTGCCGCTGGTGCTGGTGCCGCGCACGTTCAGCAAGATGAGCTCGGCCTCGGGCAGGCCGCTGTCGTGGTTGAGCGTGTCCAGGCGCTGGCTGATCAGGTGCAGCGCGTTGCAGACGATGGCACTGGTCAGCGCGATCTCGAGCACGATCAGGCTGGCGGCGGTCTTGTGCCGGCGCAGCGTGGAGAGGATGGGCATCAGGTCCATGGGCGGGCTCCTCGGGTGGGTCGCGTCATTGCGTCTTCAGTTGCTGTGCCGGCGTCACGTTGGCGGCGCGCCAGGCGGGCAGCAGGCCGGCCAGCACGCTGGCGCCCAGCGCCAGCGCGAGCGTCAAACCCAGCATCGCCCAGTCCATCTGCGCCAGCGGCGCGTACTCGGCCGGGCTCTGGCGGACCAGCCACAGGCCGAGCGCGGACAGGCCCAGGCCCAGCACGCCGCCGGCCAGGCCCAGGGTGCCGGCCTCGACCACGAACTGGGTGAAGATCGCCCGGCGCGAGGCCCCCAGCGCACGCCGCACGCCGATCTCGCCCGAGCGGCGCAGGCACTTGGCCAGCAGCAGGCCCACGGTGTTGGTCAGGCACACCAGCAGGAAGCCGAAGGCGAGCCAGACCTGCAGGCGCACGTCGCCGGGCAGCACCTGGCGATAGACCAGCCAGTCGGTCACGTTGCGCAGGCGGACGTTGGCCGGGCGCTCGAAGCGCCCGGCGCGGCGCTGCTCTTCCGAATACTGCATCAGGTAGTCGCGAAACGCCGGTGCCTGGGCGGCCGACTCCAGCTCGACCCAGTACTGGATCCACGCGCAGGGCGTGCTGGCATCGTGCGGGTCCTGCGCGCCGGTGTTGCCCCAGCAGTCCATGTTGCCCGAGGTGCCGAACTTCAGGCCCATCGCGGTCGACAGCGGCAGGAAGACGTCCTCGCCCTTCTGGTAGGTGCCCATGGTCAGGTCGTAGAAGTGCGGCACCGGCCGCCAGTCCTGCAGCACGCCGACGATGCGCATCGCGACGCTGCGCACGCGCAGCTCGCGGCCGACGCTGTTCTCGCCGCCGAACAGCTTGTCGTTGAGCGACTTCGAGATCACGGCCATGCGGCCCTGGGCTTCGTCGGCCGCCGCGTCCCAGCCGCCGCCGTAGAGGAACGGGGCTTCGAACATCGCGAAGAAGTCGGCCGACGTGTAGCGCGCCGACGCGTAGAACGGCTTGACCCCCGCGGCCTCGGGCTGCACCGGCACGTTGGCGCCGCTCATCATCACCTGGCGCTTGGCATGGTGGGCCCGCAGCAGGGCCTCGGCGTCGTGGCGTGTGAGCTGGAAGGTGGGCTCCTGCCCGGCCTGCCAGCCGATCATGTTGGCGGCGTCGAGCTCGACGTCGAACAGCCGGTCGCTCTTGCCGGGGATGGGGTCGCCCGACAGCACGTGGTAGACCGTGAGCGTGGTCATGCAGGCGCCGATGCCCAGCGCCAGCGCCAGCACCATCAGCCCGGTCAGCGCGCGCGCCGAGCGGAAGCTGCGCAGCGCGAGATTGAAGTAGTAGGCGAGCATCAGTGGTTCTCCGTGAGCAGCCATTGGTTGACGGCGGTCAGCTCGGCCTCGCCGAGGCCGCCGGCGGCCTGCTGCAGCAGCAGGCGTGCGAGCACGTAGTTGTGGCGGGCCTGGTCGTGCGCGGCCTGGGCACTGGTCTGGGTCTGGATCGCGAGCAGCAGGTCGGTCATGCTGCGCGTGCCCAGGCCCTGGCCGGCGCGGGTCGAGGCCAGCGCCTGGTCGGCCGCGGCCACCGCGGCGCGGCTGCTGTCCATCAGTGCGACGCCGGAGACCACCGCCCGGTACTGCGCCTGGGTTTCGCGCACCAGGGCGCGGCGGGCGCTCTCGTAGTCGTCCTGCGCCAGGTCGCGCTGGTGGCCGGCCTGGCGCAGCAGAGACTGCGTCGCGCCGCCGGCGAACAGCGGCACCGTCAGCCGCAGCGTGAACTGCGTGCCGCCGCGCCGCTCGTCCTCGGTGACGCCGGCGCCGCTGGCGCGCGTGCTGTCCAGCCCCGCGCTGAGCGTGGGCCAGTGGGCGGCGCGGGCGGCGCCGATGCGCTGCTCGCTGGCGTCGACGACGCGGGCCTGGGCGGCCAGCGTGGGGTTGGCGCGCAGCGCCTGGGCGACCCAGTCCTGTGCCTGGGCCGGCTCGGGCGGCAGCGCAGGCAGGGCGGCCACCAGCGGGCGCAGCGCGCCGGGCTCGCGGCCGGTGAGCTGGGCCAGGGCCTGCCGCGCGTCGGCCAGCGCCTGGCCGGCTTGCAGCGTCGCCCCGCGCGCCAGCGCGTGGTAGGCCCGCGCCTGCTCGACGTCGACCTGGGCCGACAGCCCCGCGTCGAAGCGCTTGCCGGCTTGGGCGACCTGGTCGGCGAACGCGGCTTCGTTGGCCTGCGTGGTCTTCAGTGCAGCCTCGGCCGAGAGCACGCCGAAGTAGGCCGTGGCGACGCGGGCGCACAAGGCCTGCTCGGCAGCGCGCAGGCGCAGGTCCTGTGCCGATTCGAGGCTGCGCTCGGCGTCCCAGCTGCGCAGCTTGCCCAAGTCCACCAGCGCCTGGCTGATGCTGCTGCCCCAGCGCTGGGTGCGCGCGCCGCCTTGCTGGTCGCGCGTCTCGCTGGCGTCGAGCTGCCATTGCGGCAGCAGTGCTGCGCGGGCTTGCACGGCTTGTTCACGCTGTATGCCGCGCTGGGCATCGGCGGCGGCCAGCACGGGGTCGGCGGCACGGGCCAGCGCGTAGACCTGCAGCAGGTCCTCTGCCCGTGCCGCCGTGGCCAGCAGCAGCACGGCGGCCGCGGTGAGCAGGCGCATCGTCACGAGGCCGCCGCGGTGTGCGCGCGCAGCAGCGCCGGGTCCAGGTGCAGCTCGGCCGCGATGTCGACCACCTGGCCGTCGATCACGTGCACGTTGCGCTGCGCGCGCGCGGCGAGCTGCGGGTCGTGCGTCACCATCACGATGGTCGAGCCTTCGCGGTGCAGCTCTTCCAGCAGGTCCATCACGCTGCGCGCCATCTGGCTGTCCAGGTTGCCGGTCGGCTCGTCGGCCAGCAGCAGCTTGGGCTGGCCGGCCAGCGCCCGGGCGATCGCCACGCGCTGCTGCTGGCCGCCCGAGAGCTCGCTGGGGTAGTGGCGCGCGCGGGCCGACAGCCCGACCCGGGCCAGCGCATCTGCCGCGCGCTGGCGGCGCTCGGCGCCGGCCAGGCCGCGGTAGCGCAGGGGCACCTCGATGTTGTCGATCACGTTGAGGTCGGGGATCAGGTTGAAGGCCTGGAAGATGAAGCCGATCTTCTGGTTGCGGATGCGCGAGCGCTCGTCGTCGCCCATGTGGCTGACGTCCACCCCGTCCAGCAGGTAGGTGCCCGAGCTGAAGGCTTCGAGCAGCCCGGCGATGGTCAGGAAGGTGGTCTTGCCCGAGCCCGACGGGCCGGTGACGGCGACGAACTCGCCCTGGCGAACCTCGAGGTCGAAGTCGCGCAGCGCGTAGGTCTCGACCATCTCGGTGCGATAGACCTTGGACAGGGACTGCATCTTCAGCATGGCGTTTCCTTGGTTCATGGCGGGGTTTCAGGGGCTGACCGTGACGCGCTCGGCGCCGCGGAAGTTGTCGACGCCCGAGATCACGACGCGCTCGCCGGGCTGCAGGCCTTCGAGCACCTCGACCTTGGACAGGCTTTGCGCGCCCAGGCGCACCGCGCGTTTCTCGGCCACGCCGTCGCGCAGCACGTAGGCGATGCGGCCGCCACCTTCGTCGACGAAGCTGCCGCGCGCGACCGTCAGCACGTTGTCGCGCCGGTCGAGCAGCACGCGCACCGACAGGCGCTGGTTCTGCCGCAGCTGGTCGGGCAGGGCGCCGTCGAAGCGCAGGCGCGCCGCGACCTCGTTGTTGACGACCTCGGGCGACACCGAGCTCACCTTGCCGGGCCAGTGCTGGCCGTTGCCGCCGATCTCGCCCGGCATGCCCGGCTGCAGCTCGCGGGCGAAGCTCTCGGCCACCTGCATCTGCACCTCGAGCTGCGACAGGTCGACCACGGTCAGCAGCTTGGCGTCCTTGGCCACGCTCATGCGGTCGGACACGAAGAGCTGGCCGACCTGGCCATCGACCGGCGAACGCACGGTCAGCTCGTCGGCCTGGCGCTCGATGTCCTTGACCAGCAGTTGCTGGCGCTCGAAGGCCTGGCGCTTGGCCTGCAGCTCGAAGCGCATCGCGTCGTCCTTCAGGTTCAGCAGCTCCTTGGCCTGCTTCAACGCGACCTCGGCGCGGGCGACCGTGTCCTGGGCCTGGTCGACCTGGGCGCGCGCGGTGGCGCCGGCCTGAAAGGCCTGGGTCTGGCGCGCCAGTTCGTTGCGCGCGGTCTGGTGGGCGATGGTGGCGGTGTCCAGCTGGCCCTGGGCCATCGCGCGCTGCTGGCGTGCGTCGGCCTCGGCGCGCAGGGCCTCGCTGTGCAGGGCATCGGCGTTCGAGCGCTCCTGCGCCAGCCGCGCGCTCAGCTCGGGGCTGGCGATGCGGGCCAGCGGCTGGCCGCGCTTGACCTGGTCGCCGGCCTGCGCCAGCAGGGCCACGGTGCCGGCATTGCCGGCGTAGAGCGTGGGGCTGACGGCGGCCACGACCTTGCCTTCGCCGGCCACGTCGCGCACCAGCGGGCCGCGCTCGACCTCGGCGACCGTGAGCCGCGCGAGGCTGACCGAGGCCTGGCTCGACAGGCCGCGCGACAGCGCCGGCCAGCCCCAGAACCACAGTGCCGCCAGCAGCGCGCATGCGCCCGCGCCCAGCAGCGCGCGGCGGCGCTGCCACCACGGGGTGGGTGTCAGGGGCCGGTCCTGGGCCGAGGTGTCGCGAATCATGGTGTCCGTCGATCCGGGTGAGTCTTGAAGTGGCTTGTTCATCGCAAGCCACGTACCAGCGCGTCTCGCCGGGCCGGCGCCTTGTGAATCAAGCACTTGGGGCAGGGGCTGCCGTGCGGCGCCGTGTCCGCGGACACGGGGTCGGACAGCTCGGCGGACAGCCTCGCGGTACTGGTGTCACCAGTGACTCGGGCGCGAAGCCCTTGCATGCCAAACTCCGCAGCCGTCGCCCTGCCGCTGGAAGACCGATGCCCGACGCCGCCGCGCCCCTGCTCCCGACCCTGCCCGCCAGCGAAGGCCTGCTCCGCCAGGAGCGCAGCGTGCTGGTCTGGCTGGTGCTCGGCAACTTGCTGGCGATGCTGCTGGTGGCCGTGCTCTCGGCGGTGGCGCTCGCCACCAGCCACGACGCCCTGCACCAGCGGGCGCTGGACACCACGCAGAACCTGGCGCGCACCTTGCGGCAGACGATCGAGACGCGGCTGGATCGGGCCGACGTGGTGTTGAAGTCGGTGGTGGCCGACTATGCCCACGAACGGGCCGAGGGTGTGCCTTCGCCCGAGCGCATCAACACCCTCCTGGGCGAAGCGGCCGCCCTGATGAGCGAGCTGGGCAGCTTGCGAATCACCGATGCCGATGGCCGGTTGTCGCCACGACCTGGCGAGACTGCTGAGGCCCTCCTCGGCATTGCTGACAAGCCGTATTTCGCCACCGCCCGCGCGCAGCCCGACAGCGGCTTGATCGTGTCCGAACCCGAGCAGACGTCGAGTGGCGAGTGGGTGGTGGTACTGGCTCGCCGCCTGAACCAGCCGGACGGCAGCTTCGCTGGACTCGTCAGCATGAAAGTGGCGACCGCCCAGTTCGAACAGCTGCTGGCGACCGTGAAGCTCGGCGAGCAGGATGCTGTCACGCTCCGCACCGCCAACCTGCGCTTGGTGGCGCGGCGAGGCGGGCCTGGCGTGCGGCCTGCTGACGTGGGCAATGCAAAGGTTTCGGCGGAGCTGCCGGCTGCACTGCGGGAGCAACCCGACTCCGGTGTCTATGTCGCTCGCGTGGCCATTGATGGTGTCGAGCGCGCAAATGCCTACGAGCGGGTTGGACCATACCCCCTGTTGGTGCTGGTTGGCCAGTCCACCGCCGCCACGCTGGCGCCCTGGCGCACCGAGCTGCTCGTCGTCGCCGGGCTGGCCGGTGCGCTGTGCCTGGTGTTCGCCGGCGCGTCGGCCTTTGGCTTCCGCGCCTGGCGGCGCGAGGTGGCCAGCACCCGCGCCGCGGTGCGCGACGCCCAGCGCCACTTGGCCCTGCTGCGCACCGCAGGCGATGGCCTGCACGTGCTGGACCGCGACGGCCGCCTGGTGGAAATGAGCGACAGCTTCGCCGACATGCTGGGTCGCCCCCGCGAAGCGCTGTTGGGCAGCCATGTGTCGAGCTGGGATGCCCGCTTCGGCCCGGAGGTGCACGAGCACACCTTTTCCCAGTTCCACCCGGGCACGCGGCTGTCGTTTTCCACCCAGCACCGGCGTGCCGACGGCAGCACGATCGACGTCGAGGTGCGCGCCGTGGGCGTTCACGTCGACGGGCAGGACCTGCTTTACTGCTCGGCACGCGACGTGACCCTGCGCCGCCAGGCTGAGCAGGCCCTGCGGGCCAGCCAGGCCTTCCTGGAGCGCACCGGCCGCATCGCCAACGTCGGCGGCTGGGAGGTGGACCTGCAGAGTGGCGCGATCACCTTCACCGATCAGCTCTGCCGGATCCATGACAAGGAGCCCGGCTACACACCCACCTATGAAGAGGCCGTGGCGTTCTACCCGCCCGAGGCGCGCGCGGTCATCCATGTCGCGGTCGAGGCTGGCCGGCTGCAAGGCGCGCCTTGGGACCTGGAGCTGCCCTTTGTCACCGCCAAGGGGCGGGCGATCTGGGTCCGGTCGATCGGCGAGGCCGAGCTGCAGGACGGCCGGCCGATTCGCCTGATCGGTGCGCTGCAGGATGTGACCGAGGCGCGCCAGCGCAAGGACGCCTTGCTGCAGGAACACGCTGCGCGGTTGCGCAGCGAGCGCCATGCCGAAGAGCTGGACGGGCTGCTGCGCGAGCGCGACGAGATGCTGAACGTGCTGGCCCACGAGGTGCGCCAGCCGCTGAACAACGCCTCGGCGGCCTTGCAAAGCGCGGCCACTGCGCTGGCGGGGGCCGGTGAGCAGGTGGCCTCGATGCGCGTGACGCGCGCGCAGACCGTGATGGGCCAGGTGCTGGCCAACATCGACAACACGCTGGCGGTGGCGGCCATGCTGGCGCACCCCCAGCCGATCAGCATGCCGGACGTGGACGTGGACACGCTGGTGGCCGTGGCCATCGGCGACATGCCGGCCGAGGCCCGCACGCGCATCGACGTCGACCGCCAGACGAGCACCCGCACCGCGTCGATGGACCTGGGCCTGATGCGGCTGGCGCTGCGCAACCTGTTGTCCAACGCGCTGAAGTACGGCCCCCCGGACGCACCGGTGACCGTGCGCTTGAGCGACAGCGACAACCCGCTGGCCCTGATCATCGACGTGATCGACCAGGGGCAGGGCGTGCCCCGGGCGGCCCTCGGCCGGCTCTTCGAGCGCGGCACGCGCGGCCACGGCCCCGAAGGCCCGGCCGGCCATGGCCTGGGCCTGTACATCGTGCGGCGGGTGATGGAGCTGCACGGCGGCCGCGTCGAGCTGGCCCGCAACGGCCACGATGGCGTGACCATGCGCCTGGTGCTGGTGCAGGCGCCGCTGGAATAGCAGCGGCGTCGCGGCTGCCTCAGCGCATCAGGTCCAGCGTGCGCTGCGGGAAGGCGCCGAGGTTGGGGAAGACGGTGTCCAGGTCGCTGTCGGGCACGCCCATCCAGGTGGCGAGCGTGGCGCCGAGCTGGTCCACCGAGATGGCGGGCAGCATGCGCCCCTGGCCCACCTCGTCCGCAGCACCCAGCTCGCAGCGCGGCACGTCGCCCACCCACTGGCGCGGCTTGACCGCGTTGCCCATCACGACGTGGTGGCCGCCCCAGCCGTGGTCGGTGCCGTCGCCGTTGATGGTCAGCGCGCGGCCGAAGTCCGACGCGGTGAAGCTGGTCACGGCGTCGCCCAGGCCGGCGTTGTTCATCGCCGCCTGGAAGGCACCCAGCGCGTCGCCCAGCTCTTGCAGCAGCGGCGCGTGGTTGGTGGCCATGCCGCTGTGCAGGTCGAAACCGGCCATGCTGACGAAGAAGGTCTGGCGCTTCATGCCCAGCCGGTCGCGCGCGGCGATCAGGCGCGCGACCATGTTGAGTTGGTTGCCCAGGCCCGTGTCCGGCAGGCCGAAGTTGCCGATACCGGCCAGCGCGCCGTCCAGCTGCGTGGCGCCGCTCTCGGCCACCTGGGTGCGCCGGGCCAGCTCGCGCCGGACGAGGTGCGTGCTGTCGCGCGTCAGCGAGTTGTAGATCGCCGCCGCCGAGCCGGGCGCGCCGGGGATGGCGCCGACGTAGACCGGCCCGCCCGATCCCACCATGAACTCGTTGACCGTGGCACCGGTGGAATACACCGCGCTCGAATCCAGCGACATGGCGGTGAACAGCGAGCCGCCCTGGCCCGCGTCGGCCGCGAGCAGGTCGCCGATGCGGCCGCCCCAGCCCGACTGCGCGCCCTCGGCCAGCAGCGACTGCCATTCGCTGAACTGGTCGTTGTGCGACATCAGCTTGGGCGGCAGGCGGCGCTGGGCGAAGAAGTCGTCGCGCGTGGTCGGCCGCAGCAGCGTGCCCACGCGCATGGCCAGCGCGAGCTGGCCGGCGTTGAATACCGGCAGCAGGGCCTGCAGGGCGGGGTTCAGCGCGAACGCCTGGCCGTTGGGGAAAGCGGTGGCCGGCGTCAGCACATAGGGCGCCAGCACGTCGCGGCCCAGGCCCAGGCTGCCGCGTGCCGAGAGGTAGCGAGCGTGGGTGGCCTCGTCGTAGGTGACGATGGTGTTGTGGCTGTCGTTGCCACCGTAGAGGAAGACGCAGACCAGGGCGCGGTAGTCGCTGGGCAGCGTGGCGGCCGAGGCGGCGCCGATCGAGGCCAGGCTGAGGCCCAGCGGGGCGGCGGCGCCGAGCGCGGCGAAGCGGCTGGCGTGCTGCAGGAAGGCGCGGCGGGAGACGGAAGTGGTCATGGCTTTGCTCCTCGCCTCACCAGGCCTGGACCAGGAAGGCGGCCGACGAGGCCACCAGCTGCAGCGCCACGCGCACGCGCAGCTTCGGGTCCAGCGCCGAGACGTTGGCGACGATCTGGGTGAAGGCGTCTTCGTCGGCCTGCGGCAGCGACGCGCCGGTGAGCAGCAGGCTGACCCGCTGCACCTGGGCCCGCGGCGCCAGCCCGCGCAGGTGGCCGACCTCGATCAGCAGGTAGTTGTCGGCGACACGGACGAACTCGTTCACCTTGTTCACCGAGGCCGCGATGATCGGCCCGTTGAGCAGCTGGAACTCGGGCGCCACGTAGCCTTGGGCGCCCAGCTCGGACTGCGGCGCCGCATAGCCGGGCCGGAAGAAATTGAACACCGACGGCGATTTCAGCGGCGCCTGGCCCACGCCGTAGCTGGCGTTGCTCAGGTCGGCCACCGGGAAGACGACCGTCCCGGGGTCGCCCACCTCCATCGCCCGCGCCATGGCCACCAGGCGCAGCATCGGCTCGCGCACCTTGCCACGGATGGTGGCGAGCCCCCCGCCGCCGGTGTCGCCGGCGCGGGCCTCGGGGTCGAGCAGCACGGCGCGGATCAGCGCGCGCATGTCGCCCCGCACGCCCTGGCCGTTGTTCGCGAAGGCCGCCGAGACGCGGGCCACGTAGTCCGGGCTGGGGTTGCTGGTCACCAGGCGCTGGATCAGCTGCTTGCCGATGAAGGGGCCGACGTTCGGGTGCGCGAAGACGATGTCCAGCGCCTTCTTCAGGCACGGCTCGGGCTTGGTGCCGGCGGCGATCGACTTGCCGAGAAAGTGGATAGCCTCGGGTGAATGGTTGGCGGCCACGGGAACCATGGGCTTGCCCCACTCGGCCATGTCCGGCTCGGTGTCGACTGGCTTGGGCACGCGCCAGCCGGTGAAGACGCGGGCCAGGTTGAACACATCGTCCTGGGTGTA
This sequence comes from Burkholderiaceae bacterium, assembly GCA_044226465.1. Classification (GTDB taxonomy): domain Bacteria; phylum Pseudomonadota; class Gammaproteobacteria; order Burkholderiales; family Burkholderiaceae_C; genus Ideonella. The sequence goes on from JBGAGZ010000028.1 coordinate 54,017, forward strand.
GGTCTCCTGCGGCTTGCCCTTCTTCAGCTTCAGGCTGCCATCGGCGTTCAGCTGGTACAGGCCGATCGAGAACAGCTGCATCAGCTCGCGGGCGAAGTTCTCGTCGGGCACGCGCAGCTCGACGCCGTTGCCGTCGTACTCGGCCTTGAGGTTGTCGCGGAACGACAGGTACACGCCCATCGCCGAGCTGCGGGCCACGCCGTCCAGCAGGCCGCGGAAGTTGCCGAACGCGTGGTCGTTCAGCATGTCGACGAAGGCGGCGGCGGTGATCTGGTTCTGGTCGATGCCGATGATGCCGACGCGCGTGGTGATGACGAAGACCTCCAGCAGTGCGGCGACGATGCGCTGGCGCAGCGCGTCTTGCCCGGTCATGAAGGCGCGCCAGGCCTCGTTGAGCATCAGTTCCCAGTTCGGCGAGCCGAAGGGGTCGACCACGTCGGTGTAGTCGCAGCCGCCGAGCGCGGCGCGCTGGGCCATGATGCGGTCGTAGTGGCGCTCGCCGCGCGGCGCGGCGAACTGCGCCTCGACCCAGGCCGCCAGACCCTGGCCGCGCACGGCGGCCAGCGTGGACACGGTCGGCCCATGGCTGGCCTGCGACAGGAAGCGCGAGGCCACCGTGGCGCTGCAGGCGCCCTGGTCGTCCGGTGCGAAGGCGGCGGCGAGTTCCTCGGGCGTGTAGGCCTGGCGGTCCGCGGCGGCGGTGCCTGTGGCGCGGGCCGGGCCTTGAAGGGCCTCGCGGCGACTGGCTTCGGCGGTGACGACCGGTCCGTTGCCCTCGCCGCCGCCGCAGGCGCCGAGGGCGGCGGTGGCAAGCAAGGCCACGGCGGTGCCTGTGGCGTGGGGGCTCTTCTCGGCGGCAGCGGCCGTGTCTTGATCGACGGCAAGCACTGCCCGCACACTGGTGCTGGCGTTCATGGGGGATCCCTCCGACCCGGTGTTGTGGAAAGGAGTGTGGCGCCAAGCGCGCGCTGCGCGCGAAGTTGTGCGCCGGCTCTCCCCAATTTGTTGATCATCGTTGGCGTTTGGGCGCCACGGTCTTCTTCGGCCACCCGCGGCGGGCTGCCTCTACGATCGCGTCACCTCGATCTCCACGGTGCAAAGACATGAGCTCGATCGCCCTGGACGCCGTGCTGGCGTCGATCCACCACCTGCTGGTGTTCTCTCTGGTGGCTGTGCTGGTTGCCGAGCTGGTGCTGGCCAGTGGGCCGCCGGACGCGGCACGCCTGCGCCAGCTCGGCAAGCTCGACGGCGCCTACGGTGCGCTCTCGATGGCCGTGGTGGCCGCCGGTTTCGCGCGCGCCATCTACGGCGTCAAGGGCTGGGCCTACTACGCCCATCACCCGCTGTTCTGGGCCAAGATCGCCGTCTTCGTCGCGGTCGGTCTGCTGTCCATCGCGCCGACGCTGCGGTTGATCCGCTGGCGCAAGCAGGGCGTGCTGCCGGACGCGGTCGCGATGCGCTCCGTCCGCCAATGGATGCAGGCCGAGGTCGCGCTGGTCGCGTCGATGCCGGTGCTGGCCGCGTTGATGGCGCGCGGCATCGGCGCCTGAGGCCGGCGCACGCCAATGCCGGATGCGCCCCTCAGCCGGCGAGGGGCACGCGGCGGTCCAGCACCGTGGGCAGGAACTCGGTGACCGTGGGGTGCACCGGCAGCGCGTCGCGCACCTGGTGCCAGGTGCCGCCGCAGGCCATCACCAGGCCGATGGACTGGATGATCTCGTCGGCCTCGATGCCCAGCAGCGTCGCGCCCAGGAAGTGGCCGCTGTCCTCGTCGACCAGCAGCTTGATCATGCCGATGGTCTCGCTCTCTTCCTTGGCGCGGCTCACGTCCTTCATCTGCACCACGGCCTGCGAGATGCGGCGGCCCTGCTCGGCCACCAGCCGCCGCGCGTCCGCTTCGTAGAGGCCCACATGGCCCAGTGGCGGGTCGGTGAACATCGCGTAGGCCATCGTGCGCGCGTCGGCGCTGCGGTCGGCACCGGCGAGGTTGTCGGCCAGGATCTCGTGGTCGTGGTAGCTGGTGTGGGTGAAGGCGCCGCGCTGGTTGATGTCGCCCAGCGCCCACACGCCCGGCACGGCGGTTTCCAGCCGGCCGTTGGTCTCGACGTAGCCGCGCGGGTTGGTCGCCAGGCCGATGGTGTCCAGGCCCAGGCCATCGCTGTTGGGCACGCGGCCGGTGGCCACCAGCAGGTGGCTGCCGTCGACGATCTCGCTGCCCGCCTCGCCACCCGACAGCCGCAGGCGCACGCCGGCCGGGCCGGGCTCGACCCGCTCGACGGCCTGGCCCAGGTGCAGCGTGAGCCCTTCGTCGCGCAGCATCGCGGCGATGGCATCGGACACGTCCGGGTCCTCGCGCGCGGTGAGGCGCGGGCCGGTCTCGACCACCGTCACCTCGCTGCCCAGCCGGCGCATGATCTGCCCCAGCTCCAGCCCGATGTAGCTGCCGCCGATGACCAGCAGGTGCGCCGGCCGCTCGCGCAGTGCCAGCAGGCCCTCGTTGTCCAGCGCCGGCACGTCGGCCAGGCCGGGAATGGGCGGCATGAACGGGCGCGTGCCGGTGTTGAGCACCAGCTTCGGCGCCACCAGCCAGCGCTCGCCAGCCTGGACCAGGAAACCGTCGCCACTGCGCCCGGCGATCCGGGCGCGGGCCTTCAGGATTTGCAGGCCGGCCAGGCCACCCAGCCAGCCCTCGAGGCCGGCGCGCGACTGGTCCACCCGCTGCTGCATGCGGTTCATCGCCGCGGCGAAGTCGATCTCGATCGGGCCGACGTGCACGCCGAAGGCCGCGGCGCGGCGCGCCAGGTAGGCCACGCGGGCCGACTTGCGCAGCGTCTTGGTGGGCGTGCAGCCGCGGTTGATGCAGGTGCCGCCCAGGTCGCGCGATTCGATCAGCGCCACGGTGAGCCCGCGCGCCACGAGCTTGGCCGCCAGGAAAGGGCCGGCCTGGCCGGCGCCGATCACGACGAAATCGAAGCGCTCGGGTGCCACGGCAGCGGCAGGGGCGACGGGGCTGGGGGACATCGCGGGCTCCTTGCGGCTTCCATGGGGGCGCCATCATCGCGCCGCCAGGCGGGGATGAACAGCACGGGCGACGGGACGTGGACAACCCAGACTCGCACGGCCCCGATTCGTTGGCGGCGGTAACGGGCCAGTGGCACTGACGAGCGTGGGGGCTTTCCCCCTCGGCAGAACCTAGCAGTATTAGGGGCTTTCTCGGGCCACACCAGGCGGCGCACACTGCGAACCCTCGACCCGCTTCGCAGGAGCCCACCATGCTCGAATCGCTGCGCACCGATCCCAGTTTCCATCCCTCGCCCCGACTGGCGATGGAGGCCGAAGCGGAACACATCGCCTACACGGCGCTGCTGTCGCCCGACGGCTCGCGCCCCGACGCGCTGGCCGTGGTCGACGTGGACCCGGCCTCGGGCACCTACGGCCAGGTGCTGCACCGGCTGGACATGCCGAACCGCGGCGACGAGTTCCACCACTTCGGCTGGAACGCCTGCAGCTCGGCGCTGTCGCCGATGTCCGGCCACGCCTTCCTGAAGCGCCGCTACCTGGTCATCCCGGGCATCCGCTCGTCGCGCATCTACGTCGTCGACACCCAGCCCGACCCGAGGCGCCCCACGATCGCCCGCGTCATCGAGCCCGAAGAAGTGATGCGCAAGACCGGCTACTCGCGGCCGCACACCGTGCACTGCGGGCCCGAGGGCATCTACATCAGCACGCTCGGCGGGGCCGGTGCCGACGGCACCGACGGGCCGGCCGGCATCTTCCTGATGGACTGCGAGACCTTCGACATCCTGGGCAAGTGGGAGATCGAGCGCGGCCCGCAGAAGCTGCACTACGACTTCTGGTGGAACCTGCCGCGCGACTACATGGTCTCCAGCGAATGGGGCCTGCCGCCGCAGTTCGAGAACGGCATCGTCGCCGAAGACCTGCTGGGCAACCGCTACGGCCACCAGCTGCACTTCTGGGACCTGCGCGCGCGCAAGCACGTGAAGACCATCGACCTGGGCGCGAACCACCAGATGGCGCTGGAGATCCGCCCCGCGCACGACCCGACGCGCGAATACGGCTTCCTCGGCGTGGTGGTGGACACCACCAACCTCGAAGGCTCGATCTGGACCTGGTACCGCGAGGGCAAGAAGTTCCACGCCCAGAAGACGGCGGTGATCCCGGCCGAGCCGGCCGACGCCGCATTGCTGCCGGACCTGCTCAAGGGCTTCGGCGCGGTGCCGCCGCTGATCAGCGACATCGACCTGTCGCTGGACGACCGCTTCCTCTACGTGGCCTGCTGGGGCACGGGCGAGCTGCGGCAGTACGACGTCACCGACCCGCTCAAGCCCCGGCTGGCTGGCAGCGTGCGGTTGGGCGGCATCGCCAAGCACACCCCGCACCCGAACGGCTCGGCCTTCGGCGGCGGGCCGCAGATGACCGAGATCAGCCGAGACGGCAAGCGCGTGTACTTCACGAACTCGCTCTACAGCCGCTGGGACCAGCAGTTCTACCCGGCCGGCGTGCCCGGCCGCCAGGTGATGTGCCATGTCGGCCAGGACGGCGGCCTCACGCTCGACAAGGACTTCATGGTCGACTTCGGCCCGGACTACGGTGCCCACCAGATCCGGCTGCAGGGCGGGGACTGCTCGACCGACTCGTTCTGCTACCCGTCCGCCTGAGGTGGCGGTCGCCGAATCCTCGGCGTCGCTGTGGGCCGCCGTGGTGGCGATCGGCGTGTACCACGGGCTGAACCCGGGCATGGGCTGGCCGCTGGCGGTGGCCAACGGCCTGAGCGAGCGGCGCGCTGGCGCCGTTTTCGCCACCTGGTGGCCGCTCGGTGCAGGCCACTTGCTGGCGATGGCGCTGGTGCTCGTGCCCTTCGCCGCGCTGGCCTGGCTGCTGGTGTGGGGCCGCGAGATCCGCCTGGCGGCCGGCGCGCTGGTGGTGGTGTTCGGCGTATCGCGGCTGGTGCTGCGCCGCCACCCGCGCTGGCTGGCGCGGGTGCGGCCGACGCAGCTGGCGTGGTGGTCGTTCCTGGTGGCCACGGCGCATGGCGCGGCGCTGATGCTGTTGCCGATCCTGATGGGCTTGTGCGAGGCCCCCACGGCGGCGCCGACCGGCGTGCTCGACCATGCGAACGTGATGGGCCTGATGCAGGCCAGCGTGGCGACTGCGGTGGCGGTCGCGCTGGTGCACAGCGTGGCCATGGTCGTGTCGGGCCTCGCCGTCGCCTGGGTCGTCTACCGGTTCCTCGGCCTGCGCGCCCTGCGCAGCGCGTGGCTGGACCTGGACGTCGTCTGGGCGATCGGCCTGATCTTCTCGGGCCTGGCCGCCGTGGCACTGGCGTGGGGGCCGTCGCCCTGAACCGACGCGGCACGGGTTCGTCGCCCGGGTGACATCGGCCACCGCCGCACGCTGCCACCATCGCGCGGCCAGCACTTTGCGCAGGAGCCTCATGGAACCGATGCAGACCTTCTCGGTGGCCACGAACGACTTGGCCCACACCCGCCTGATCGAGCAGCCGCCGCCGGTGCCGGCCGATGGCGAGCTGCTGCTGCGGGTGAGCCGGTTCGCCTTCACCACCAACAACATCACCTATGCCGAGACCGGCCACACGATCGGCTACTGGCGCTTCTTTCCCGCGCCCGAGGGCTGGGGCATCGTGCCGGTGTGGGGCTTTGCCGATGTGCTGGCCTCGCGCCACGAGGCCTTCGCTCCGGGCGAGCGGCTCTACGGCTTCTGGCCGATGGCCACGCACGCGACGCTCGCGCCGCAGCGCGTGGGCCCCGCCAGCTTGGTCGACGCCACCGCCCACCGCGCTGCGCTGCCGCCGGCCTACAACCTGTACCAGCGCTGCGCCGGCGACCCAGGCTACCGCCGCGAGCGGGAGGGCTGGCAGGCCCTGTTGCGGCCGATGTTCATCACCTCGTTCCTGATCGACGACTTCCTCGCCGACGAGGGCTTCTTCGGTGCGCGCCAGGTCGTGCTGTCCAGCGCATCGGCCAAGACGGCC
>JBGAGZ010000029.1:0-59206 GCA_044226465.1 Burkholderiaceae bacterium
GTTCTCGACCGTGAAGCTGGGCTTGACGCTGTAGCTGAACATCATCGCCGTCAGGTTGGTCGGGAAACTGCGCGTGAGCACGTTGTAGGCCTGCACCGACTGGATGTACTTGTTGCGCGCCACGGTGATGCGGTTCTCGGTGCCTTCGAGCTGCACCCGCAAGTCCTGGAAGCCCTGGTTGGCCTTCAGGTTCGGGTAGTTCTCGCTCACGACCATCAACCGGCTCAGCGCACCGGTCAGCTCGCCCTGCGCGGCCTGGAATTTCTGGAATGCCGCCGGGTCGTTGATCAGCTCGGGCGTGGCCTGGATCGAGGTCGCCTTGGCGCGGGCCTCGATCACCTTGGTCAAGGTCTCCTGCTCGAAGTTGGCCTCGCCCTTGACCGTGGCCACCACGTTGGGGATCAGGTCGGCCCGGCGCTGGTACTGGTTCACCACCTCGGACCAGCTCGCCTTGGTCTGCTCGTCCAGGCGTTGGAAGTCGTTGTAGCCGCAGCCGCTGAGGGCCAGCGCGGTGGCGAGGGCCGAGGCCGCCAGCAGGGGCCGAGACAGCAGTTTCATCCGGGCAATCTCCATTCGTTGTGACGAGGGGCCAGCGGGGGCGCACAGGGCGCGCGGATATTACCCGCGTACCTGCCACGTGCGTCGGCGCGTCGGGCCACTGTGCAGCCTCAAGTGGGGGCCGCTTGCCGAGCGTCAAGGGCGAGGCCTGCGCTGGGGCGCAGATAATCCCGCCATGTTTGCCCCGCTCCAGAACGACAGCTTCCTGCGCGCCTGCCTGCGCCAACCCACCGAGCACACCCCCCTGTGGTTGATGCGCCAGGCCGGCCGCTACCTGCCGGAGTACTGCGCCACGCGGGCCAAGGCGGGCAGTTTCATGGGGCTGGCCACCAACGTGGACTACGCCACCGAGGTCACGCTGCAGCCGCTCGAGCGCTACCCGCTGGACGCGGCCATCCTGTTCTCCGACATCCTCACCGTGCCGGACGCCATGGGCTTGGGGCTGAGCTTCGCGCAGGGCGAGGGGCCGCGTTTCGCGCACCCGCTGCGCGACGAGGCCGCGATCCGCGCGCTGCAGGCGCCGGACCTGGCCAAGCTGCGCTACGTGTTCGACGCGGTCACCTCGATCCGCCGCGCACTGAACGGCCGCGTGCCGCTGATCGGTTTCTCCGGCAGCCCCTGGACGCTGGCCTGCTACATGGTCGAGGGCGCCGGCTCGGACGACTACCGCCTGGTCAAGTCGCTGATGTACAGCCGGCCCGACCTGATGCACCACATCCTCTCGGTCAATGCCGATGCGGTGGCCGCCTACCTCAACGCCCAGATCGACGCCGGCGCCCAGGCCGTGATGGTCTTCGACAGCTGGGGCGGTGTGCTGGCCGACGGTGCCTTCCAGGCCTTCTCGCTGGCCTACACCCGGCGCGTGCTGGACCGGCTCCAGCGCGAGCGCGACGGCCAGCGCATCCCGGCCATCGTCTTCACCAAGGGCGGCGGCCTGTGGCTCGACGAGATCGCCGCCAGCGGTGCCGACGTCGTCGGGCTGGACTGGACCGTCAACCTTGGCCAGGCCCGCGCGCGGGTCGGCCAGCGCGTGGCGCTGCAGGGCAACCTCGACCCCAACGTGCTCTTCGCGCCGCCCGAGGTGGTGGCCACCGAGGCGCGCCGCGTGCTGGACAGCTTCGGCCCGCCACAGCGCGACGACGGCCGCTGGGACGGCCACGTCTTCAATCTCGGCCACGGCATCAGCCAGTTCACGCCTCCCGAGCACGTGTCGGCCCTGGTCGAGGCCGTGCACGAGCATTCGCGGCTGTTGCGCAAACGATCCCATACGCCCAAGCCCGTTTGAGGTGGTATGGGGGTTTTACCCGGTGAGTGCGCGCTCAGGGCTTGACTTATCCCCAAAAGCCAGGGTGCGACGGATCACCGCCTTGGCCTGGGTCATAAAACCTTCAAAATCGCGACGATTCGTGGCAAGTATTTGATTAGAAAGATTTTTTCTACCTTGCCTCAGAAACGGGCAACCCAAGGCCCGGCACGGCGGATCAAGCATTTAGCACGCCCGACCGCAGCTTTCCCACAATGTTATCCACAGGAACGGTGGGCAAGTCTGAAAGCCGTTTCGAATCATGAACTTAGGCGTCACATTTCAGTCATCGCTCGCACAAACCCGCTTGGCGAATGACTGGAGAGCCGCCTGGGCATGAACACGGTACGGGTGGCCGTCGAGACGCCGGCCCATGCGGGGCTGGGCGACACGCTGGATTACGAGAGTGAGCAGCCGCTCGCGCCCGGCACTTTGGTGCGTGTGCCGTTGGGGCGCCGTGACGTCCCGGGCGTCGTCTGGGACGCGCCTGCCGAAGCGCCGGGCGCCTCGGCTGAAGCCCCTTCTTTCGACATCTCCTTTGTGCGAAAGCCGGTGGCCGAGGTGCTCGTCAGCCTGCCGCCGCTGCCCGAGGCCTGGCGCCAGCTGGTGGGCTTCAGCGCGCGCTACTACCAGCGCGCGGTCGGCGAGGTGGCGCTGGCCGTGCTGCCACCCGAGTTGCGCAAGCTCGACGATGCCGGCCTGGCCAAACGAATGCGCCTTCAGGACAAGCGGGCCAACGCCCGAGCCGCCTTGGCCACCACGGCGGCGGCCCCCGCCCTGCCGTCGCTGACGGCCGAACAGACGGCGGTCCTGAACGCTCTGCACGCTGACGAGCCTGCGTGCCACCTGTTGCACGGCGTCACCGGCAGCGGCAAGACCGAGGTCTACCTGCGCCTGGCCGAGGCCGCGCTGGCCGTGGGCAAGCAAGCCCTGGTGCTGGTGCCCGAAATCAACCTGACGCCGCAGCTCGAAGCACGCTTCGCCGAGCGCTTTCCGGGGCGGCGTCTGGTCTCGCTGCACAGCGGCCTGACGCCGGCCCAGCGACTGGCCAACTGGCTGGCCGCGCACCGGGGCCAGGCCGACCTGGTGCTGGGCACGCGCCTGGCCATCTTCTGCCCGCTGCCGCGGCTGGGGCTGATCGTCGTCGACGAGGAGCACGACCCCAGCTACAAGCAGCAGGACGGCGCCCGCTACTCGGCGCGCGACCTGGCCGTCTACCGCGGCAGGCTCGAGCAGGCGCCGGTGGTGCTGGGCTCGGCCACGCCGTCGCTGGAAAGCTGGCAGCACGCGCTCACCGGCCGCTACCGCCTGCACACCATGGCCGAGCGCGTGGGCCAGGGGCCGCTGCCCCAAGTGCAGGTGGTCGACATGACGCAGCAGCCCCGGCCCGCACCGGGCGAGCCGCCATTGGCCCTGGCGCCGGTGCTGCAGGTGGCGATCGAGGCCCGCATCGCGCGCGGCGAGCAAAGCCTGCTGTTCCTCAACCGCCGCGGCTTCGCGCCGGTGCTGCACTGCACCGCCTGCGGCTGGAAAAGCGCCTGCCCGCATTGCAGCGCCTGGCGCGTGTTCCACAAGCTCGACCGCACGCTGCGCTGCCACCACTGTGCCTTCACCGAGCGCGTGCCGCGGGCCTGCCCCGACTGCGGCAACCTCGACATCCAGCCCGTGGGCCGGGGCACCGAGAAGCTCGAAGAGCAGGTCGCCACGCTGCTGCAGGGCGCCGCGCGGCCCGACGGCGGACCGGTGCGCGTGGCCCGCATCGACGCCGACACCACGCGCCTGAAAGGCACACTCGAGCAGCAGCTGGCGGCCGTGCATGCCGGCGAGGTCGACGTGCTGGTGGGCACGCAGATGGTGACCAAGGGGCACGACTTCCGCCGCGTCACGCTGGTCGCCGCGGTCGACCCCGACGGCGCCTTGTTCACCGCCGACTTCCGCGCGCCGGAGCGGCTGTTCGCCACGCTGATGCAGGCGGCCGGCCGCGCGGGCCGCGCGGCCGAGGTCGCACGCCAGAGCGAGATGTGGGTGCAGACCGCCAACCCCGGCCACCCGCTGTTCGCGGCGCTTCGAGCGCACGACTTCGCCCGTTTCGCCGCCAGCCAGCTGGCCGAGCGCGAGATGGCGGGGCTGCCGCCGTTCGCCCACCTGGCGCTGCTGCGCGCCGAGGCGCGCGAGGCGGCGGTGGCCGAGGGCTTCCTGCGCGCGGCGCGAGACCAGGCGCACGCGCTGGCCGAGTCGCTGGGCCTGGCCGAGTCGTTGAGCCTGTACCCGCCGGTGCCACCGCACGTGGCCCGCGTGGCCGGGCACGAGCGGCGCCAGATGCTGGTCGAGTCTGCCTCGCGCGCCGCCCTGCAGCGCCTGCTGGCGCACTGGGTGGCTGGCCTGCCGGCGCTGCGCAACCAGCACAAGGGCATCGTGCGCTGGGCCGTCGATGTCGACCCGGTGACGATCTAGGCCATCGCCTTGCGCATGTTCAGGCCGGTGACCTGGTAGCCCAGACCGCGGTACAGCGCCTGCGCGCCCTCGTTGTGGGCGAAGACATGGAGGCCGATGTCGCCCAAGCCCAGTTCGCGGGCCACGGCTTCGAGGGCGACGAAGGCGGCCTTGGCATGGCCGCGGCGCCGGTGCTCGGGCGCGATCGCCACGTCGTAGATGTAGCCCGAGCGGCCGCCGGGGTGTTCGGTCACCGCCAGCCACAGCGTGCCCACGTCGGCGCCCAGCGCCCCGTCGTGGATGCTGAACAAGTGCTGGCCCGGCGTGGCCAGGCCCAGGGGCAGCAAACGGTCGTGGTCCTGCCGCGAGCGCTCCAGCGCGCCTTCGGCGGGCCAGCGGCCGGCGGCCACGTTCTCCTCGGCGTAGTCCACCACCGCGCGCTCGCAAAAGCGCTCGAAGGCGGCCTCGGTCATGGGCTGCAGGGTCGTGCTCATCGGGGCATTGTCCGCCGCGATGCCCTGCCGGCAGCGCTGGTTCGCCGGCCTGCCTACACTCGCCCCCCATGCCGGTTTCCCATCTCTTGCTGGCCCTGGCCGTCGTCGCGGTCTGGGGCACGAACTTCGTCGTCATCAAGTGGGGCCTGGCCGAGTTGCCGCCGTTCCTGCTGGCCACCTTACGCTTCGCGCTGTCATCGCTGCCTTTCCTGCTGTTCATCCACCGGCCGGCCACAACGTGGTGGCGGCTGGCAGCCTTCGGCGTGCTGCTGGGCGCCGGCCAGTTCGGCCTGCTGTTCCTGGCCATGAAGGCCGACATCTCGCCCGGGCTGGCCTCGCTGGTGGTGCAAGCCCAGGTCTTCATCACCATCCTGCTGGCCGGCCTGAAGGTCAAGCCGGCGCAGCTGGCCGCGTTCGCGCTGGCGCTGGCGGGCATGGGCTGGATCGCCTGGCAGGCCCACCAGGGGGGCGCCGGCGTCAGCCTGCTCGGCGTGGGCCTGGTGCTGTCGGCGGCGACCTGCTGGTCGGTGGCGAACCTGGTGGCGCGAGGCGCCGGCAAGGTCGACGCGCTGGGCTTCATGGTCTGGTCCAGCCTGTTCGCCTTGCCGCCGCTGGTGGCCATGTCGCTGGCCTTCGAAGGCAGCGCGTCGCAACTCGTCGGCGTGGCCACGGCGGCGAGCGCCGCGGCCTGGGCCACGGTGGCCTGGCAGGCGGTGGGCAACACCTTGTTCGGCTACGGCGCCTGGAACTGGCTGCTGGCGCGCCACCCGCCGGCCACGGTCACGCCGGCCGCCCTGCTGGTGCCGGTGTTCGGCATGGGCGCGTCGGCTCTGGCGCTGGGCGAAGGCCTGCCGGCCTGGAAGCTGGGCGCCGCCGGCCTGGTGATGGCCGGCCTGGCCTTGAACCTGTGGGCGGCCAGCCGATGAAGGCCACGGCCTGGCCCTGCCTGGCGGACGCCCGGCGCAGCGAGCGCGGGCCGCGCACGGTGGTGCACCTGGACGGCCAGCGCGTCGGCTCGGTCGATGCCGCCGGCCGCGCTGCGCTGGCCGCCTGGCCAGCATGGTTCCGGGACGGGGCCGACGACACATTGCGGATCGACTTGCCGCCGGCCGGGCGTGATCAGGCCCTGGCCGAGGTCCACCGAGCGTTGCATGCGCAGGGCCTGATCCGCGCCTGGCGCGACGAACCCTTCGCCTGGTGGAACGAGCACGGTCAGGTCGCCGCGGTGATCGAGCGGGCCGCGTCGCGCTTCTGGGGCGCGCTCACGCTCGGCGCCCATGCCAACGGCTATGTCGCCGAGCCCGCCAGCGGCCGGCCCACGCACCTGTGGATTGCCCGCCGCGCCTGGAACAAGCCCACCGACCCGGGCCGCCTGGACAACCTGGTCGGTGGCGGCGTGCCCCATGGCCAGAGGCCGCACCAGGCCCTGCGCCGCGAGGCCTGGGAAGAAGCCGGCCTGCACGACCACGAGTTGGCCGACCTGCGGCGTGGGCGCACCATCGAGCTGGCCTGCGACATCCCCGAGGGTTGGCAGCACGAGTGGTTGTTCGTCTACGACCTGGCCTTGCCGCCCGGCCGCCAGCCGCAGAACCAGGACGGCGAGGTCGCCGAACACCAGCGGTTACCCATCGCCGACGCCTTGCAACGTGCCGCCGACGGTGAAATGACCACCGACGCGGCCCTGGCGACGCTGGACTTCGCCCTGCGCCATGGCCTGCTGGACGGCGAGGCCGGGTTGGCGGCGCGCTTCGAAGCCCTGTGCGTGGATCCGGTGCGCGCGGCGCACTACGACGATCCGCCCGACGAGGCTTTGACATTCAGCAAATCTGAAACCCCGCCTCAATCGCGCTGAACCGCGCAGGGGCTTTCGCTGCGCACACTGACGACCAAGATGAACGCCACCGCCACCTCCTCCTCCCGCTACAGCGGCGTCGCCATGGGCTTCCACTGGCTGCTGGCGCTGATGATCTTCGGCAGCTTCTGCGTCGGCTGGTACATGAGCGACCTGCCCATGTCGCCCACGCGGCTGAAACTGTTCAACTGGCACAAATGGGCCGGCGTCACCATCCTGGCGCTGTCGGCCCTGCGCCTGTTGTGGCGCTTGACGCACCGGCCGCCGGCCGACCTGCCGGCACCCACCTGGCAGTTGCGCGCCGCCCATGTCACGCACTGGGGGTTGTACGCGCTGTTCTTCCTCGTGCCACTGGCCGGCTGGGCCTACAGCTCGGCGGCGGGCTTTCCCATCGTGTGGTTCGGCGTGCTGCCGCTGCCTGACTTCGTCTCGCCGAGCAAGCCCCTGGCCGAGGTCATGAAGGAAGCACACGAGGTGCTGGCCTGGACCTTGGCGGTGCTGGTGTTGCTGCACATCGCCGCCGCGCTGAAGCACCACTTCGTCGACAAGGATGGCCTGCTCGATCGCATGCGTCCCGGCCGTTGAACATCCTCAAGCAAGAGCCCTCACCATGAACCACGCCCTTCGAGCCACCGGCCTGAGCGCCCTGTTGTTGCTGGCCACCACGCTGTCTGCGGCCCAGCAGAAGATCGTCGTCGCCCAAAGCGAGATTGGCTTCACGTCCAAGCAGATGGGCGTGCCGGTGGACGGCAAGTTCCGCAAGTGGGACGCGCAGCTCGCCTTCGACCCGAAGAAGCCCGAGGCCGGCCAGGTGAGCTTCACCATCGACACCGGCAGTGCCGGTTTCGGCTCGCCCGAGACCGACGCCGAGGTGCCCAAGGCGCCCTGGTTCAACGTCGCCAAGTTCCCGCAGGCCACGTTCCAGTCGACCGGCATGAAGGCGCTCGGCGGCGGCAAGTTCGAGGTGGCCGGCAAGCTGACCATCAAGGGCAGCGTCAGGGACGTGGTCGTGCCCGTGGCCCTGGCCCAGGCCGGCGGCGTCACCACGGCCACCGGCAGCTTCGCGATCAAGCGGCTCGATTTCAAGATCGGTGAAGGCGAATGGGCCGACACCTCGATGGTGGCCAACGACGTGCAAGTGAAGTTCAAGCTCGCGGTCACCGGCATGGCGCCGCTGTGACGCGCAACGTTTCTTTCCCGACAACCCCCGCATCCCCTCTGGAGAACCCCCGAATGAAAACCGCCCTGATCGCCGTCGCCGGCGCCCTGCTGACCCTCGCCGCCCAAGGCGCCCGCGCCGAGGCCGCCACCTACAGCGTGGACCCGACCCACACCGCGGCCATCTTCGAGATGCAGCACTTCGGCACCTCGACCAACCGTGGCCGCTGGGCCGCCAAGGAAGGCACGGTGCAGTTCGACCGCGCTGCCAAGACCGGCAAGGTCGACATCACCATCGACGCCGCATCGATCAACACCGGCGTGCCTGCGCTGGACAAGCACATCAAGAGCGCCGAGATCATCAACGCCGAGCAGTTCCCCACCGCGCGTTTCGTGGCCGACAAGTTCGTCTTCAACGGCGACAAGGTCACCGAAGTGGCCGGCACGCTGACGCTGGCGGGCAAGACCAACCCGGTGACGCTGAAGGCCACGAACTTCAACTGCTACCAGAGCCCGATGCTCAAGCGCGAGGTCTGCGGCGGCGACTTCGAGACCACGATCGTGCGCAGCCAGTACGGCGTCAAGTACGGCCTGGACTGGGGCTTCCCTGACGCGACCCGTGTCGTGATTCAGGTCGAAGCGGTCAAGCAGTAAGTTCAGCTGCTGGTTGACGGGGCTGCCTGCCTGCTGTTGGCGGGTGGCTCGCGCAAAGGGGGGGTTCGCCTGGGCTCTCGTTAGACGTTCGCCCAGTCGAACCCGCCCCTTTGCGTTGACACGTCAGCTCTTGACCAAGGCGTTCGTCTTCCTGCCTTGGCGCGGTGCATGCCGCCACGGTGGCAGCGAGGTGGGCGGTGGCGTTCGGGCGAACGTCTATCGAGAGCCCGGGCGCCACCGCCCACCTCGCCAAAGCCAGCTTGGCCAGCCCGCAGGTATCAGCCGGACTGCCCCACCAATTCGAAATGCTCCACCACCGGCGGCGCCGCGAAGAATGGCCCGACGATGGCGCGCCATTCGGGGAACAGCGGGCCCTGGCGGAAATGGACCGTGTGGTCTTCCAGCGTGTCCCACAAGATGGTCAGCACGTAGCGCTCGGGGCTCTCGACACCGCGCTGCACGCGCCAGCCCTTGAAGCCCCGCGCCTTGGCGATCACCGTGGTCACGCCCCGCACGATGGCCTCGTCGAAGGCGGCCTGCTGGCCCGGGGCGATGCGGATGTCGGCGTGTTCGAGGATCATGGCGCGGTGCGGTGGTGGTTGGCGACGGGCCAGTGTGACACGGCACCGATAATCCCGGGCTGGACTGCAGCGGAGCGCCCGACCATGAACCGACCCGACGACTGGCAACACGACCGCGAGGTGGGCGGCGCCTCGTCCCTGCCGCCCGCTGACGCGCTGGCCACGCACGACTCCACCCGTGTCGACGACGTGCGCATCGGCGCGGTGCGCCCGCTGATCTCGCCCGCCCTGCTGCAGGACGAGATGCCCATGCCGGACGCCGCCCAGGGCCTGGTCGAAGCCTCGCGCCGAGTGCTGGCCGACGTGTTGTCCGGCCGGGACGACCGGCTGATCGCCGTGGTCGGTCCCTGCTCGATCCACGACCACGAGCAGGCCACGGACTACGCCCGCCGCCTGAAGACGCTGGCTGACGAGTTGAAGGACGACCTGCTCGTCGTGATGCGGGTGTACTTCGAGAAGCCGCGCACCACGGTCGGCTGGAAGGGCTACATCAACGACCCGCGGCTGGACGGCAGCTTCCGCATCAACGAAGGCCTGCGCCGCGCCCGCGCGCTGCTGCTGGAGGTGTCCGCCATCGGCCTGCCCGCGGGCACCGAGTTCCTCGACCTGCTGAGCCCGCAGTACATCGCCGACCTGGTGTCCTGGGGCGCCATCGGCGCGCGCACCACCGAGAGCCAGAGCCACCGCCAGCTGGCCTCGGGCCTGAGCTGCCCGGTGGGCTTCAAGAACGGCACCGATGGTGGCGTGAAGGTGGCGGCTGACGCGGTGGTGGCCGCCAGCGCCTCGCACGCCTTCATGGGCATGACCAAGATGGGCCAGGCCGCGATCTTCGAGACCCGTGGCAACGCCGATTGCCACGTCATCCTGCGCGGCGGCAAGCAGCCGAACTACGGCGCCGTGGACGTCGAAGCCGCCTGCGCCGTGCTGCGCGCCTCGGGCCAGCGCGAGCAGGTCATGATCGACTTCTCGCACGCCAACTCGAGCAAGCAGCACCGGCGCCAGATCGAGGTCGGCGCCGACGTCGCGGCGCAGATCGCCGGCGGCGAGCGCCGCATCACCGGCGTGATGATCGAGAGCCACCTCGAAGACGGCCGCCAGGACCTGCAGCCCGGCCAGCCGCTGAAGCGCGGCGTGTCCATCACCGACGCCTGCCTGGGCTGGGCCGACACCGAGCCGGTGCTGCGGCAGCTCGCCGCCGCTGTGGCGTCGCGTCGCCAGGCCCGCTGAACCTCAACGATCTTCAAGCATTGAGCGGCGAGGGTCTGCACGCACTTGAGTGAGCGCGGATCTGCCTGCAGACTGATACCAGCTGTTTCAAGCCACTGGTTGACGCCTGGGAGGGCACGATGCCGATTTCGCTGGTGAACGTGGACGACCTGCAGGAGCATTTGCTGGGGGTATTGCATCGTTCGGACCATCATGCCGGAGATGTGAACGAGGTGCTCCTGACCATCGCTGGGGCGATTCTCTGGCGCAAGAGCCCCAAGGACCCCGTGAAGGTCAACACCAAGGAGGGCGCCGGCGGCAACGTCATCTGGTTTCGTGTGGACGGCATGCGCTATGCCTTGCTGTACAACCATGTGGACCGCCGCATCGAGCTCACGGCAGGCGGGCGCAAGGGCGATCTGATCCAGGCCTTCACCAACGAGACGTCGACGCAGGACGTGGTGCGTGTCTTCGCGGCGCTGGGCGACGGTGTGGACGAGTTGTCGAAGTCGCGCAAGGTTCGCAAGGAAGACCGGCCCGAGAAGGAAGGCAAGACCCCTGCCCAGCGCCAGCAGCTCAAGGCCGAGCGCCAACGGGCCAAGGAGTCCCGCGCCGGCGAGCGCGACGAGAAGGTGCGCGGCAAGCGCGAAGAGCGTCGCGCCGTGCGCGCGGCCGGCAAGGCGGAACGGGCGGCGGCTGCCCAACCCATCGTCGAGGACGAAGCTCGCCCGGCTGCCCCGGCCCGACGCGGAGCCAAGGCCGATGTTGCCGGAGCCTCTGCGGCCAACTGACGCCCTGCAGGGCGCTACTGCAGCGTCTGCGGCCCGCTGGCGTAGATCGACGGCCTGAACTCGGGCGGGTGAACGCCCTCATCTCCCAGCGTCCACAGCGTCAGCCGCTCGGCCGACATGGGCTTGGCGAACAGGTAGCCCTGCAGCTCGTCGCAGCGCAGGGCCAGCAGCATGTCGCGCTGGGCATCGGTCTCGACGCCCTCGGCGACCACGCGCAGACCCAGCGCGTGGGCCATCTTGACGATGGCGTCGACGACGGCCAACGCGTCCGAGCTGTGCTGGATGTCGGTGAACAGGCTGCGGTCGACCTTCAGCTGGGTCACCGGCAGCTTGCGCAGCAGCGCGAAGTTGCAGTAGCCGATGCCGAAGTCGTCGATCGACAGCGACACGCCCAGCTGCGCCAGGCCAGCAAAGGCGCTGACCGCCGCGTCCTCCATCAGCACCGACTCGATGATCTCGATCGTCAGCAGCGACGGGTCCACCGTGTGCGCGTGCAGCGAGCGGCGGATGCGCTGCACCAGGTTGTCCTGCCGCAGCTGGTGGGCCGACATGTTGATCGACACCCGCATGCGCAGGCCCTGGTCCAGCCATTCGCGCAGTTGGCGGCAGGCCTCGTCGATCACCCACTGGCCCAGGGCGCCGATCAGGCCGAAGCGCTCGGCCACCGGCACGAAGACCGACGGCTGGACCATGCCGCGCACCGGGTGCTGCCAGCGAACCAGGGCCTCGACGCCGGTGACCTGGCCCGAGCGGCCGTCGATCTTCGGCTGGTAGAACAACACCAGCTCGTTCTTCTCGATCGCGCTGCGCAGCTCGTGCTGCAGCTCGAGCTGGGCCCGGCTGTCGTGCTCCATGCTGGGCTCGAAGACGGCAAAGCCGGAGCCGCCGGCGCGCTTGGCAGCGTACATCGCCGCGTCGGCGCGGGCGATCAGCTTCTGCGAGGGGCCGTGCTCGGGGTACATCACGATGCCGACCGAGCCCGACAGGTGCACCTCGGCACCGTTGGGCAAACGGCAGGGTTTGGCGATGGCTTGCAGCACGCGCTGCGCCAGCTGGCCCGCGCCGGCGGCCTGGCCGGGCCGCTCGGCCAGCAGCAGGAACTCGTCGCCGCCGACCCGCGCCACCATGTCCGACTGGCGCGCCAGGCCCTGCAGGCGCTGGCCGATCTCGCGCAGCACCGCGTCGCCGGCGCTGTGGCCGAAGGAGTCGTTGACCGGCTTGAAGCCGTCCAGGTCGACGAACATCACGGCCAGCGAGCTGTCCGGCGGCGCGGCCGGGTCGTCGACCAGTTCCAGCGCGCGCTGCAGCCGCTCTTCGAACAGCAGCCGGTTGGGCAGCTTGGTGCCGAACAGGCCCAGCAGCAAGGCCAGCGTGGCGGCGCCGCAGGCCCACTGCAGCACGTCCACCCCCACCAGCAGCGCGCCTGTCGGGCGCAGCGCTTCGGCGAATCCCAGGCTGCCCAGGGTCAGCACCTGCGTCAGGCCCGAGACCAGCGCAAAGCCCAGGGCACCCAGCCCCAGGCGCAGGCCGAAGGCCCCCAGGCCGCCCCCGCGCGGGCCGAAGGCCAGGCCCAGCGCGGTGACGGCCACGGCCGCCACGCCACCCAGGGCCAGCAGGGGCCAGGCCGGGCCGGCACCGCTGGCCAGCGGCGGCTCGGCGAGGGTGGCCAGCGACAGGCTTTGCACCAACGCCCACAGCAAGCCCAGGCCCAGGCCCTGCAGGGTCAGCCGGGCGGTGTCGCCCCAGGCCAGCCGCGCACTGGCCAGCACGGCGGCCAGGCCCAGCGTGGCCGTCACGCCCGTACCGGCGAGTTGCCAGCCGTGAAATTGCGCTTCCCACGGCAGGCCGAGCCCGATCAGGGCCATGAAATGCAGGGCCCACAGACCGGCGCCACCGGCCACGGACCCGGCGGCCCACCAGCCCAGCGCGGTGACGGTATCGGTCGAGCGGATCTTGCGCAGCCCATGGCCCACCAGGCCGAAGAACAGGCCGGCCAGCACAGCGGCGGCCGCCACGCTGGGCCCGTGCAGCGCGGGCGTGGCCAGCGAGTGGACCAGGGCAGGGGTGAAGTTGGCGGGCATGGGTGGACCGGCGCGGGGGGCCGCGGCCGAGCCGGCGGATTATTGGGCCTGCCCAGGCCTGCTGCCTGCGCACCAGCCCACTTTCGCGGGCCGGGTGTGAAACCTGACCTGCTCAGCCCCCTAAGGTGAAGCCCATCGCCCGCCGTTGCCGCACCTCGGGCTTCACGCGGTGCTCGCTTTCGAGCTGCGCCAGGAACTCGTCCGGTGCGAAGGGGGCGCCCAGCACGTCGACCTGGCGCTGCACCGCGGCAAAGTCGCCCGGGGCGAGCTGGTCCAGCGCAGCCAGGCGCTGGCGTTGCTCGTCGGTCAGCGCCTGCGCATCACCGCCCAGGGCCTCGGCCACGAACATCGCCACGCGTTGCTCGCCGCGCAGGGACTTGAAACGGATCTTGAAGGTGAAGCGGCGCAGGGCGGCTTCGTCCAGGTCCTCGAACAGGTTGGTGGTGCAGATGAAGACGCCGCCGAAACGCTCCATGCCCTGCAGCATCTCGTTGACCTCGCTGACCTCGTAGTGCCGCTCGGCCAGGCGGCGGCTGCGCAGGAAGCTGTCGGCTTCGTCCAGCAGCAGCACCGCCTCCTCGCTCGCGGCCTCGTCGAACATGCGGGCCATGTTGGCCTCGGTCTCGCCGACGAACTTGCTCATCAGGTCGCTGGCCTGGCGCACCATCAGCGGCCGGCCCAGGGCGGCGGCGATGTGCTCGGCCAGCGCCGTCTTCCCCGTGCCGGGTGGGCCGAAGAAACACAGCGCGCCGTGGCTTCGCCGCTGCAGGGCGGCCACGATTTGCGGCACCTCGAAGCGCGACTCGACATTCAGCAGGCCCAGGTCGTAGTGCGTCACAGCCGGGCGCGCGCCACGCTCGCGGTTGCCGGCGCTGCCGAGTGCCAGGTCGGCGTGCGCCAGCTGGCGCTCGATCAGGCCCTCGACCTCGGCGGCCGAGGCGTCGGCCGACTCGTTGCCTCGCCCGGCCAGCTCGGCAAAGCGCACGGCCGTGCGGATCTGCGCCGGTGTCAGCCCGCGGCGGCCGGCCAGGCGGGCGGCAAAGCCCTCGCTCACGGGCGAGCCGGCCAGCGCGCGCGCCACCAGGGCCTCGCGCGCACCGGGCGGCGGCGACTTCAGCTCCAGGTGGTACTGGAAGCGCCGGCGGAACGCCGGGTCGATCTGCTCGATGCGGTTGGTGATCCAGATCACCGGCACCGGGTTGGACTCGAGGATCTGGTTGACCCAGGCCTTACCGCTGACGCTGGCCGACGACGCGCCATCGCCGGCGTCCAGCCGCGCCATCAGCTGCGCGGTGTCACTGGGGATGGCGGGGAAGACGTCCTCGACCTCGTCGAACAGCAGGGCCACGTTGGCACCGCCCTTCAGGAAGACCTGGCTGATCTGCAGCGAACGGTATCGGTCGCGGCCGGTCAACGAGTTGCCGTCGCGGTCGGCGTACTCGACCTCGTACAGCTCCAGCCCGGCGGCCTGGGCGCAGACCTTGGCCAGCTCGGTCTTGCCGGTGCCGGGCGGGCCGTAGAGCAGCACGTTGACGCCGGCCGCCTTGGCCACCGCGGCGTTCTTCAGCAGCACGCGCAGCACGCCCACCTCGTCGGCCACGAACTCGAAGTCCTGCACGCCCAGCTCGGTGGCCGTGGCCGGGCGGGTGAACACGGCCATCAGGTCGCTCGGGTCGCGGTACTCGCGCATCAGCACCGGCGGCAGCTGCTCGCTGACCTTCATCAGGTCGGCCAGGTCGGTGATGTTGTGCTCCGAGATCAGGTTCTCCACCATGCCGATGCGCTCGAGCCGCGAGCCGGCGCGCAGCGCCTCGGCCACCTCGCGTTCGTCGACGCCGGCCACGCGGGCCAGCATCGCGAAGGCCTCCTGCGCGTTCGAGACCTTGAACTCGACCAGCAGGCCGCGCAGCTCGCGCTGGTAGCGCGCCAGTGTGCCGTACAGCAGCAGTGCGCGCTCGGCGGGGTTCAGCTGCAGCAGCTGGCCCAGCGCGTCGATGTTCTTCTCGACCAGGGTGGCGTGCTTCTTCAGGCCGCGTTCCAGCCACTCGGCGGTGGTGTTGAGCATGGCCAGCAGGTCCTTCGGCGCGTCCTTGATGTACTCGTCGATGTAGAAGAACAGCGAGCCTTCCTCGTAGGGGCCGCGCCAGGCGCCGTGGCGCTCGACGAAGGCGGCGTCCGACAGGGCGGCCTGGCCGGCCCAGTGCTCGTTGCTGCCGCAGCGGCGCTGCAGGAAGCTGCGCAGCCGATGCAGCACGGCCACCGGCCAGACCAGGTGGCGCCCGGTGAGGCTCAGCAGCCCGCCCCAGTCGCGCCGCAGGTTGAAGCGGGCCGCCTGGGCCAGCGTGAGTGTCAGCACGAAATGCGTGCACAAGCGGTCCAGCACCGGCGCATCGGCCAGCCCTGGGGACAGCACCACCCGCGCATCGACAAGACGCTTGTTGGCCACTTCCGCTCCTCCGCCAGCGGCGGGGGCGCCTTGACAGGCGCGCCGGCCGCCGCCGAAGTGGCGTCGATCTTGTCCCAGGCCCGGCGCGAGGGCAAGCCCCGCGGGCCGGAAGGGCTCAGTGCAGGGTCAGCGGCTGTTGCGCGAGCTGGGTGTAGCCGGCGATGTAGTCGTCGATGTCCTCTTCGCTCGGGCCTTGTTCGGCCAGGGCCTCGACACCTTCACGAAAGCGGCGCGCCAAGGCCCCGTCGATGAAGATGCCTTTCTTGGCGAGCTTGTCGACGATCTCGTAGCCGCCCCGGCCCGGCTCGGTCTTTTCGTCGGCCGGCTGGTCCTCGGGGGCGAGCGTGATCTGCACGACGGCGAACGCGTCGGAGTTGTAGACCAGGTTCATGCGTGTACCCCTTTCGGATGGCTGGGCGATCTGCCGGCCCGTGATAGGCCCATGGTCGGCAGATGGCGCTCGCGCAGCCGAATTCAAGGGCCGCAGCCCAACGGGTGCCAGCGCCCCTCAGCGAGGCGCACTGGCCGGCGGCGCGAAGCTCAGCACCGGCAGCGGCCCGGCCAGCCAGTAGGACACCGGGTCCCGTCCCGGCACCTGGCCCAGCCGCAGCCCCACCGGCAGGTGGCCGGTCTGGCGGGCCAGCCACACGTCCATGCGCAGGTCGTAGGGCCGCTCGGGCTCGCGCACCAGGTGCACGGTCTCGATCGGGGCCCCGTTGGGCTCCAGCGTCTCGCGGCCGACCACCTCGAACACCCATTCGCCGGGTTCGCCCCGCACGAAGCCCACCTGCAGGCGGATGCGCTGGCCGGCCGACAGCCCCTCGGGCTGGGCCTGGGCCACGGCCATCAGCTGCAGCAGCAGGCTGACCCGGTCCTGCGCGCCCTCGGCCAACGCATAGGCCCGCACTGAGTTGGACTGGCTGATGACCCCCTGGTCGCGCTGGAAATTCAGCGCCCGCAACTCCACCAGGCGCTGGCGCTCGACCATGCGCTGCGGCGCCACGCCGGCGCGGTCGAACTGGCCGCTCGACACCCAGTCCTGCAGGGGCTTGTCGCCCAGCGTGCCCTGGAAGCGCGCGCGGTAGCCGCCTTTCTTCTCGAAATCCAGGCTGAGCTGGCCGGTACCGGCTTCGTCGCCGCGCTCGACACGGTAGTCCAGCTTGAAGGCCTGGGTGGGCAGCAAGGTGGCGTAGACCGGCAACGGGCTGCCGCCGTCGTCCTGGCCTGCGCCGGGCACCAGGCCGGGCGTGGGCGCGCCCGGGGAGGATGCGGCGGCGGCGGCCGACGCGGCGCGTTCCAGGTCCAGCTCGCTGCCGGCCACGGCCTCGGGCGCCAGCGGCCCGGCGAGCCAGTCGACCGGGCGGTCGGTTGCCACGGGGGGCGGCGCCGTGGCGGGCTGCTCGGGCGCGGCCAGCAGCGGGGGCGGCTCCGGCAAGGGCTGTGCTGGCCCCGGGCCGGGGCTGGCGGGCTCGGCGGGGGTCTCGGCCTGAACGGGGGCCTGCACCTGGGCTTCGGGCTGCGCCGACTCGGCCGGCGGCAGCGTCACCAGCTGCACCGTGGGGGCCCGCTCGGGCGAATGCCCCAGGGGCTGACGCAGCGGGCCGATCAGCCAGGCGTGCACCGCCGTGACCAGCACCACCAGCGCCACCCACCGGGTGCGCCGCGCTGCGCCGGGGCCGGGCGGCCAGGCGCTGAGAGTCGGCAGGGGCGGGGCGGTCCAGGTCATTGGAGACAATGGTGCCATCAACCCGGCAGCGGCCGGACCACTGCGGACACCCCGATGAAACTCGCCACCTACAAGGACGGCTCGCGCGACGGCCAGCTGGTCGTCGTCTCGCGCGACCTGGCCCAGGCCCACTACGCCAACGGCATCGCCACCCGGCTGCAGCAGGTGCTGGACGACTGGAACTTCCTCTCGCCGCAGCTGGAAGACCTGTACACCACGCTGAACCATGGCAAGGCCCGCCACGCCTTCGCCTTCGATCCGGCGATGTGCATGGCCCCGCTGCCGCGCGCCTTCCAGTGGGCCGACGGCTCGGCCTACCTCAACCACGTCGAGCTGGTGCGCAAGGCGCGCGGCGCCGAGATGCCCGAGAGCTTCTTCGGCGACCCGCTGGTCTACCAGGGCGGCAGCGACGACTTCCTTGGCCCCTGCGACGACGCGCGCTTCTTCAATGCCGACTGGGGCATCGACTTCGAGGCCGAGGTCGCGGTGGTCACCGGCGACGTGGCCATGGGCGCCACGCCGGCGCAGGGGCTGGAGGGCATCCGCCTCTTGATGCTGGTCAACGACTGGACGCTGCGCAACCTGGTGCCGGGCGAGCTGGCCAAGGGCTTCGGCTTCTTCCAGAGCAAGCCGGCCACGGCCTTCAGCCCGGTCGCCGTGACGCCCGACGAGCTGGGCGACGCTTGGGCAACCGGGCGCGTGCACTTGACGCTGCAGTCCACCTGGAACGGTCGCAAGGTCGGCCTCACCGAGGCGGGGCCGGAGATGACCTTCCATTTCGGCCAGCTGATCGCCCACATTGCCAAGACGCGCAACCTGCGCGCCGGCAGCATCGTCGGCTCGGGCACGGTCAGCAACAAGGACTGGGCCAAGGGCTACAGCTGCATCGCCGAGAAGCGCGCGATCGAGACCATCGAGCACGGCGCGCCGCAGACGGCCTTCATGCAGTTCGGCGACACCATCCGCATCGAGATGAAGGGCAAGGACGGCCACAGCCTGTTCGGCGCGATCGAGCAGACCGTGGTGGAGGCCGGCGCATGAGCGCGAAGGGCCGCCCCGAGCGCGAATCCCCCCTTGGGGGGACGGCGCGCAGCGCCAAGGGGGCCACATGAGCTTCGCCATGATCCGCGGCTGGAGGCACTGGCTGGCCGCCGGCCTGCTGGCCTGCCTGGGTGTCGGGGCGGTTCGGGCCGAGGCGGCCGAGACCGTCAACGGCGACGCGTGCCCGCCGGCGCCGCAGGCGCTGACCCCCGAGCAGGTGCGCGCCGGCATGCGCGACGCGGTCGACCACGGCTTTCTGTGGCGTGTCACCAAGGACGGCCGCAGCTCGTGGCTGTACGGCACCATCCACGTGGCCCGGCCGAGCTGGATGTACCCGGGCCCGACGGTGATGCAGGCCCTGGCCGCGTCCGACGTGGTGGCGCTGGAGCTGGACCTGGCCGACCCCGACATCACCCGCCGCCTTGCCGAGGCCGTGGCCGCGCCCAAGGACCAGACACCGCTGCCGCCACCGCTGGCGTCGCGCCTGGCGCGCCAGGCCGACGCGGCCTGCTTCGGCCAGGGCCTGGCCGGGTTGCGACCCGAAATGCAGGCCATGACGCTGGTGGCGCTGGCCGGCCGGCGCGACGGGCTGGACCCGGCCTACGCCGTCGACGGCTTCCTCGCCGGCCTGGCCCATGGCCTGCGCAAGCCGGTGCGTTCGCTCGAGACGCCCGAGGAGCAGATCGCCCTGCTGCTGCAGCCCGGCGGCGACGCCACCGAGCGCCTGGTCAACGAGACCCTGGACGAGCTCGAGAGCGGCCGCGGCCTGCGCACGCTGCGGCGCCTGGCCGAGGCCTGGTCGGCCTCGCGCTTCGACGAGCTCGGCAGCTACCCGCAGTGGTGCGAATGCCTGGACACCGCGGAACAGCGCGAATTCAGCCGGCGGCTGATCGAGGCGCGCAACCTCACGCTGGCCGACAAGGTGAAGGCGCTGCACGCCGGGGGCCAGCGCGCATTCGTGGCGGTGGGCGCGCTGCACATGGTCGGCCCGCAAGGCCTGCCGGCGCTGCTGGCCGAGGCGGGCTTCCTGGTCGAGCCCTTCGGCCCGGGCGCGACGGCCTCGCCCCGCTGACCCGCCCGGGTCAACACCGACGCGCTCCGGCCGCCGGCCGGGCGTACCATCGTTGCCATCCAGGCAACACGAGGGGCGGGCGATGGCGGACGCGGCCAGTTTTGCGAAGATGGTTCCGGGCTTCGACTTCCTGCAAGGGTTGGTCAAGAACGCCGGGGCGGCCCTGCCCAACATGGGCCAGTGGATCGCGCCGACGCTGAACCCCGAAGAGCTGGAAAAGCGCATCGAGGAGTTGCGCACCGTGCAGTTCTGGCTCGAGCAGAACGCGCGCATGCTGGGGGCCACCATCCAGGCGCTGGAAGTGCAGCGCATGACCCTGTCCACGCTCAAGACCATGAACGTGCAGATGGGCGAGCTGCGCGACTCGATCAAGCTCACCGTTCCCGGCGCCGAGCCGGCCGACGAGGAAGAGGAAGCGCCTGCACCGAAGGCGACCCGGCCCGCACCGCGCAAGGCCACGCCGACCCGGAAGGCGGCCGCCAAGACCCAGGTCGAAACGCCGATGGGCACGGTCGACCCGATGCAATGGTGGGGCGCACTGACCAAGCAGTTCACCACCTTGGCCGCTGGGGCCATGAAGGACACCGCCACCGACGCCGCCAAGAACCTGGCCGGGGCGATGGTCAAGCAGAGCTTCGACGCCGCCGGCGAGACCTTGAAGCGCGCCGTCGAGCTGGGCACGCAGGTGCCGGTCAAGGCCACCAAGGCGGCCACCAAGGTGGCGGCACAGGCGGTGGGCAGCACGGTCAAGGCTGCGACGAAGGCCTCCGCGGCCAAGCGGCCCGCGGCGAAAAAGCGCAGTTGAGTCGTGGCACCCGGCGCTCGGCCGAGGCCACGGGCCCGGCGCGGCGATTGCCCGCTCGGCGGTCACAGCTGAATCGACCGTCACGCGGCATTTGCCTTCAGCCGCGATTCAGTTGCCGCACGCTACAGTGAGCGTCGCCATGTCCGCCGTCGAGCCTGCCGCCCCCACGCCACGCGCCACGCGCCAGCGCGAGGTCGTGGTCGCCCTGCAGGCCGCACTGCCGCCGCACGCGCTGCTGTGGCAGCACGAGGACACCACGCCCTACGAGTGCGACGGCCTGACCGCCTACCGCCAGCGGCCGCTGGCCGTGGCCCTGCCCGAGACCGAGGCCCAGGTCGCCGCCGTGCTGCGTGCCTGCCACGGCTTGCGCGTGCCCGTGGTGGCGCGCGGCGCCGGCACGGGCCTGTCGGGCGGGGCCATGCCGCACACCGAGGGCGTGACCCTGGGCCTGGCCAAGTTCAACCGCATCCTCAAGATCGACCCGCTGGCCCGCGTCGCCGTCGTCCAGTGCGGTGTGCGCAACCTGGCCATCAGCGAAGCGGTGGCGGCGCACGGCCTGTACTACGCGCCCGACCCGTCGAGCCAGATCGCCTGCACCATCGGCGGCAACGTGGCCGAGAACTCCGGCGGCGTGCATTGCCTGAAGTACGGCCTGACGCTGCACAACGTGCTGAAGGTCAAGGGCTTCACGGTCGAGGGCGACGCGGTCGAATTCGGTGGTGACGCGCTGGACGCGCCCGGCCTGGACCTGCTGCCCCTCATCGTCGGCAGCGAGGGCATGCTGGCCGTGGTCACCGAGGTCACGGTCAAGCTGACGCCCAAGCCGCAACTGGCCCGCTGCATCATGGCCAGCTTCGACGACATGCGCCGCGCCGGCGACGCGGTGGCCGCCATCATCGCCGCCGGCATCATCCCCGCCGGGCTGGAGATGATGGACAAGCCCATGACCGCGGCGGTCGAAGATTTCGTCCACGCCGGCTACGACCTGTCGGCCGAGGCCATCCTGCTGTGCGAGAGCGACGGCACGCCCGACGAGGTGGAAGAAGAAATCGGCCGCATGATGGACGTGCTGGCCGGCTGCGGCGCCACGCGCATGGAGGTGAGTGGCAGCGAGGCCCAGAGGCTCAAGTTCTGGAGCGGGCGCAAGAACGCCTTCCCGGCGTCCGGCCGCATCAGCCCCGACTACATGTGCATGGATTCGACCATCCCGCGCAAGCGCCTGGCCGACATCCTGATCGCCATCGCGCAGATGGAGACGAAGTACGGCCTGCGCTGCTGCAATGTCTTTCATGCCGGCGACGGCAACCTGCACCCGCTGATCCTGTTCGACGCCAACGACCCTGACCAGTTGCACCGCGCCGAGGCCTTCGGCGCCGACATCCTGGAGACCAGCGTGGCCATGGGTGGCACGGTCACCGGCGAGCACGGCGTGGGGGTCGAGAAGCTGAACTCGATGTGCGTGCAGTTCAGCCCCGACGAGATCGGCCAGATGCAGGCGCTGAAGGCCGCCTTCGACCCGCACGAGCTGCTCAACCCCGGCAAGGTGCTGCCCACGCTGCACCGCTGCGCCGAGTACGGCCGGATGCACGTCAAGAAAGGCCTGCTGCCCTTCCCCGAGCTGGAGCGGTTTTGAGCCTTCTTAAGATGCCCATCATCCGGCCGCGCCACCATCGATTGAACCCTTGGAGGACGATCGATGAAAACCCCCCTGTTCCTGCTGCTGTCGCTGGCTGCTGCCGCGGCCCACGCCACCGACTTCCAATTGACGCCGGTCAAGCTGCCCGGCGGCGTCACCCTCTTCGGCACCGTCTCGACCGACGGCACCGTGGGCACGCTGACACCGGCCAACCTGACGGCCTGGCGCGTGACCGTGCGCACCACCACGCGCTACGACTATTTTCCCGGCCAGGCTGGCGGCCCCAACCTGATGGGCGTGTCGGTCTCGGCCGACGGGCGCAAGCTGCGCGTGGCCACCTCGCCGGACGGCGTCAACGACGGCGGCATCCTGGCCTTCGGCTCGTTCGGCCCGGGGCCGGAATACGGCGTGCAGGTCGCCGACTTCACCGGCTACTACGCAGCGGGTGGCGTGGCGTTCTACCTCGCCGGCCCGGCCTTCGAGTGGCAGGACCTGCTGGCGCCCAACCACACGCAGCACGTGGTGGCCGCGGCCCCGGTGGGCAGCTCGGTCTACAAGCTGTTGCCGGTCGGCTTCCCCAGCGGGGCGACGATGACCGGCACCATCACCACCGACGGCAGCACCGGTGCGATCGGTGCCGCCCAGGTACTGGACTGGCGCATCCGCGTGCAGGCCGTCGACGACACGACCTACTTCAAGGACGCCAACGGCAACAGCAACAGCGTGGTCATGCCCGGCAGTGGCGGCCTGAGCACCGACGGCAGCACGCTCTTCGTGGCGCGCCCCGGCGGCTACCTGGCCTTCGGCGTGCCTGCCAACCCGCCGCGGCGGCCCATGGCCGCGGTGCCGGCCGACTTCGGCCCCACCGCGCCGCCCAAGGGCCAGGCGGGCTACTTCGACGCCTTCAACGTGCAGTACGTGGGCCTGAAGTTCGGCGGCACCCAATACCCGGTGGCACAGGCGCTGCCCTGAAGCCCAACAGCTGCAGGGGGCGTCATGGCTGACGCGGCCCTGCAGGCTCTGCAAGACGCGGTGCTTGACGCCGCGTCGCGTCGCCAGCCGCTGCGCATCGTCGGCAGCGGCAGCAAGGACTTCTACGGCGACGGCGAGCCCGGCGAGCGCCGCGGCACGCCGCTGGACGTGACGCCCCTCAGCGGCATCTCGGCCTACGAGCCGAGCGAGCTCGTCGTCACGGTTCGCGCCGGCACGCCGCTGGCCGAGCTGGAGACGGCGCTGGCCGAGAAAGGCCAGTGCCTGCCCTTCGAGCCGCCGCGCCTGGGCACAGCCGCCCAGCAGGGCGGCACCGTCGGCGGCATGGTGGCCGCTGGCCTCGCCGGCCCGACCCGCGCCGCGGTGGGTGGCGTGCGCGACTACTTGCTGGGTGCATCGCTCATCAACGGCCGCGGTGAGCTGCTCAGCTTCGGCGGCCAGGTGATGAAGAACGTCGCCGGCTACGACGTGTCGCGCGCGCTCGCCGGCTCGATGGGCACGCTGGGCGTGGTCTGCGAGGTCTCGCTCAAGGTGCTGCCGCAGGCGCCGGGCCGGCAGACGCTGCGCTTCGACATGGACCAGGCCAACGCCACCCGCCATGTCAACGAGTGGATCGGCCAGGCCTTGCCGGTGGCCGCCAGCGCCTGGTGGGACGGCGCGCT
Source organism: Burkholderiaceae bacterium (assembly GCA_044226465.1). Taxonomy (GTDB): domain Bacteria; phylum Pseudomonadota; class Gammaproteobacteria; order Burkholderiales; family Burkholderiaceae_C; genus Ideonella. The sequence goes on from JBGAGZ010000029.1 coordinate 23,490, forward strand.
GATCCTGCGCCTGCAGGGCGCGCAGGCGGCGGTGGCCTCGGCCACGCAGCGCCTGCAGGCCCAGGGCGGCGAGCCCATCGCGCCCGACCTGGCGGCCGATTTCTGGGCCGGCGTGCGAGACCAGACCGACGAGTTCTTCACCCAGGCCGCCACGGCGGTGGCCGGCGGCGCGCGGCTGTGGCGCTTGTCCGTGGCCGCCACCGCACCCAAGATCCTGCTGCCTGGCGACCAGCTGGTGGAGTGGGCCGGCGCGCTGCGCTGGCTGGTCACCGACCTGCCGCCGGCGCAGGTGCGCGCCGCCGCCGACGACGCGTTGGGCCACGCCACCATCTACCGCGGCGACAAGGCCGACGGTGCCTTCGCCCCGCTGCCGCCGGCGCAGGCCCGGCTGCAACGCGCGGTCAAGGCCGCCTTCGACCCCGATGGGCTGTTCAACCCCGGCCGCGTCGCCGTGCTGGGCTGAAGCAGCAGCGACGACACCCACCCGATGCAGACCAACCTCGCCCCCGAGTTCAAAGGCACGCCCGACGGCGATGCGGCCGAGGCCATCCTGCGCGCCTGCGTGCACTGTGGCTTCTGCACCGCCACCTGCCCCACCTACCAGCTGCTGGGCGACGAGCTCGACGGGCCGCGCGGCCGCATCTACCTGATGAAGCAGGTGCTCGAAGGCGCCGAGCCGACGCGGGCCACGCAGGCGCACCTGGACCGCTGCCTCACCTGCCGCAACTGCGAGAGCACCTGCCCCAGCGGCGTGCGCTACGGCGAGTTGGTCGACATCGGCCGCCGCGTGGTCGACGCCAAGGTCGAGCGCCCCGCGCCCGAGCGCGCCACACGCTGGCTGCTGAAAGAGGGCCTGACCTCGCCGCTGTTCGCGCCGGCGATGAAGCTGGGCCAGCTGGTGCGCCCGCTGCTGCCCGCCGCGCTGCAGGCCAAGGTGCCGCCGCGTGCGGGCGGCGACGCCCACCGCTGGCCCACCCGCAGCCACCCGCGCAAGGTGCTGATGCTGCTGGGCTGCGTGCAGCCGGCCATGATGCCCAACATCAACTCGGCCACGGCCCGCGTGCTCGACGCCGCCGGCATCCAGACCCTGGTCGCCGACGACGCGGGCTGCTGCGGCGCGATCCGCACGCACCTGAACGACCAGGCCGGTGGCCTGGCCGACATGCGCCGAAACATCGACGCCTGGTGGCCTCTGGTCGAGGGCCTCACCGACGCCGGCCGCGTCGAGGCCATCGTGATGAACGCCTCGGGCTGCGGCGCGACGGTGAAGGAATACGCCCACGCCCTGGCCCACGACCCGGCCTACGCCGACAAGGCCAGCCGCATCAGCGCGCTGACCAAGGACCTGAGCGAGCTGCTGCCCGACCTGTTGCCGGCCCTGAAAAAGAAGTTGGCGGCCCTCCCGGGTGCCGGCGCTCAAAAAGTTGTGGCCGCCCCCCCCCCGGGGGGGGGGGGGGGGGGGGGGGGGTGCGGCGGAAGCGCCCGCCCAGCGGATGAAACGCTTGGCGTTTCATCCGCCCTGCACGCTGCAGCACGCGCAACAGCTGCGTGGTGGCGTCGAGCGCCACCTGGCCGAGCTCGGTTTCGACGTGAAGACCGCCCCCGTCGACAGCCACCTGTGCTGCGGCTCGGCAGGCACCTACTCGGTGCTGCAGCCCGACCTCGCCTACCAGCTGCGCGACCGCAAGCTCAAGGCGCTGTCCAGCGTGAAGGCCGAGACCATCGTCTCGGCCAACATCGGCTGCATCCAGCACCTGCAGACCGGCAGCGAGCGGCCGGTGCGGCATTGGATTGAAGTGCTGGACGAGGCCTTGGCGTAGCGTTCAGATTCGGTTTCCGGCCATCGCACGCTCACTCAACCAGCCCGATCGCGCACCATGTACAGCGCCGGGCCGTCGGGCGTGACGATCTCGCGCAGCGCGCGGAAGCCGGCCTTCTCGTAGCAGCGGATCGCACGGGCGTTGCCCGGGTCCGGGTCGGTCTGGATGCGGGTGACCTCCGGATCCTGGAAGAGCAGGTCGACCAAGCTCAAGACCAGCCGCGTGCCCACCCCCTGGCCGAGTTCGTGCGCATTGGCCAGAGACTGGTCGATGCCGCGGACACCGGGGTCGGTGATGTCTTCCCACCAACCGTCGCCGCTGCCCTTGGCGACGTAGGACTGCGCATAGCCGACCGGCCGCTCGTTCAGCAGGGCGATGTAGGGCGTGACCTTTTCCAGCGCCAGCACGCGCGGCAGGTACCTTTCATACGTCTCGCCCAGGTGCTTCGGCCGCTCGGCTTCGCCACCCCACCAGCGCACGATGTGCGGCCGCTGCAGCCAGTCGTGCAACATCGGGATGTCGGCCTCGACCATCTGCCGAAGGACCACAGGCGAGCTCACACCTTGCCCCTTCGCACCGTCAGTCCGGCGCGCGCAGAAAGCCCTGCCCGGCGCCACCGCCCATCAGCTCGCCGATGACCTGCTGCCACTGATCGAACCGGACCGGCGCCTTCGCGCCGACCATGTGGTTGAGCAGCAAACGGCCGAGCCACGGTGTGGCCACGCTGGTGCCGTTCATGCGCCAGGTGTCGTTGCTCAAGGTGGCGGCCGCACGAAAGCCCGGGCTCATCTCGTCCTGTTCGGCCGGTGCCAAGGCGCTGGGCGAGGAAGCCTTTCGCTCCCCTGAGCGCACCGGGCCCTGCGATGAATAGGGGGCCGCCTCGCCGTCGCGCAGGCGCATGCCGCCGACGATGACCGAATGCTGCCCGCTGGCATAACCGCTGAGCGTGCCGGCCTCGGTCACGTCGTCCAGCAAGCGGCTGTGGTCGGCGCCGGCGGCGTGGCCGGGTTCGTCCGTCTCGACCCAGGCGTTCACGATCGACTCGGTGGTGCCATTGATGACCTCCACTGTCCAGTCGCCCGCCGGCGCTGGGGCCTCGGTCGCGGAGGTGTCGGTCGGACGCAATGCCAGCAGCACCATCGGGTCGCGCCCGTTGGGCACTTGGTCCAGGTGCATGACGGCTGCGATCACACGGCCTTCGTCATCGAGCAGCTTCTCAACTTGGCCGGCGGCCAGCTTGGGCACCGGCGGGTCGTCTCGCGACGCTGCGGGTGGGATGAGCCGCACGCAGAGTTCCGCGCCGCGCGGGTACCAGATCTCGAGAAAGGTGTCGGTCTGGTCCTGTTCGATGGCCTGCCAGCGCAGCGTCCAGGTTTCGCCAGGCTTCAGGACACGGCGCGCGTGGGTCCCCTCGGCCCGGCTGTTGCCCGCCCCCAGCAGCACGACGAAGTCCTGGCCTCGGCGCTCCATCAGTTCGTCCACGGCGGTCTCAAGCAGGTTCGAGCCATCGTGCGGGCCGGCTTCGCAACCGTAGCTGATGCTGGCCACCACCTTGGCGTCGGGCGTGACGCGACTGAGCAGGTAGCGCAGGCCGTCCACCACCTGGCCGGCCAGCGAGCCGGCCGTGGTGTCCACCGCCGTGGCGGGCGGCAGGCCGATGAACACCAGCTCGGCCCGGGCGGCCGCGTCGCGGATGCTCAGGTCGGGCCGCACCGGGTCGGGCCAGCCACTGGCCATGTGCGTCACGTGCGTGCCATGGGTGGCCGTCAGCAGTTCGGGCGATGGCGCGTTCTCTGGTCGCCGGTCGACGAGGTAGTCGCGCGCCAGGTAGGCCGCGGCCTCGTCGGGCAGTGCCCCGAGGGCGACGCGTTCGGCCGGGGTAGGTGCGAGCTCCCGGCCATAGTCCATCTGCGGCACGGCCTTCCAGTCGCCGTGTGTTGGCGGTTGCCCGGGGCGTGCCACGGTGCCGAAGCCCTGGTCCCACAGCCGACGGATGCGCGGCACCCCGTCGTCGTCGGCCACCGCACGATGCAGGAACGCGCAGGCGTCGTCGATCACCGCGATCACCGGCCCGGCCAGCGGCTCGGGCACGGCGGCTTCGGTGGGTTCGACCGGCGGCAGGCTGCGGATCGGACCGGACGGCATGGCCACCGGCGCGCCCAGCTCCCACCGCGCAAGGCCAGGCAGGGCCGACAGCTCGTGCAGCCGGTCGCGGGCCACACGCCCGGTGAAGTGCCGCGTCAGGTTGTCGCGATAGATCGGCGGCACCGCCAACGACAGTTTTTGCGCGGCGGCCTGGCGAAGCAGGGTCTGGACGTTCCAGTCCCGCTTGACCTCGGCGATGAAGCTCACCTCATCGACGGGCTTCCCGGCACCGATGAAGGCGGCCCATTCGGTCAGCCGCGCCCAGATCCAGTACGGGTCCGGAGGGGTGACCGAGGGGCCTGCATAGCCGTCCGGCTCCTGGTGTGAGGTCCAGTGCATGGCCATGGTCGCGCGTCAGGCGAAGGGCTGTTGCAGTGCCAGCTCGGCCGACGCGGCACCCCACAGGCTGCGGAACAGTCCACAGTCGTCGGGCACGAAGGTCTCGCCGCCGACCCGGGCCGCACTGCCTGCCAGCCCCGACGGGCTGTCGACGTCCAGTGTTTCGAGCTGCAGGCGCGCGCGGCTGTCATCTTCGTTGTCCACACCCGCACCGTCGAAGCTGCTGCCGCCGTAGGCGATCTCGGCCCGGCTGCCCAGGCTGGCCAGGAACTCGCCCAGCACGTCGCCGAGCAGGCAACCCGCCAGGCTGTCCATGGGGAAGTGGACACCGGCCACGACCCGGTTGTGCGCGATGCGGCGCGCGAGGCGCCGCAGTTGGCGGCTGGTCAGCGGGGGCTCCTTGTCCTTCGGGTCCAGTCCAAGCAGGCGCGACAACACCGCGGCCACCATGAAGGCCTGCATGGCGTGCCCGCTCGGCAGCGAGCCGTGCCCCGGCGTGTCGATCATCGGCCCCACCAGGGCCGACCGCTGCACCGGACGGCGCACGGCCAGGTGGTTCTTGAACTGCATCACCACCCGTTCGCCGACGAGCTGAGCCACCGTCACCACCTCGGCCGTGCGCGGCGACTGGGCCGGGTCGATGCCGGTGATCGATGTCCAGTAGGGCCAGAGGTCGTCCATCTGCGACAGGATCTCGGCCATGCGATCGGGCCGCGCCGTGGCGGCTCGCACCGTTTCGTCGATCTGGAAGTCGATCGCGGGGCCGTCGGCCGGCGCTGTCATCTCGATGAGCTGGGTGAGCTCGACCGTCTGCTTGCCGCTCTTCGGTTGGGCTGCGCCAGGGTCCACGGCCCACAGCGCGCCGCCGCCGAACCAGAGTCGGCTCATCACCTCGGTGGCACAGGTTTCGACCCGCACTTGCGGGTCCCACCGCATCAATGCATTGGGCTTCGCTGGCGCGACGACCACCTTCGGCTCTGCTCGCTTGGCCTTGCGAATCTTGGCGTCGCCCTTGCGCGCCAGCTGGGTGGTCGCGGTCGCCAGGCCGGTGGCCAAGGTCACGTCGCTCGCCCCGCCGCCTGCGCCGCCGCGCGTGGCCTGGTGGGTCGGATGGTGCGTGGGGTGAAGCGCCGGAGCGCCGTTGTCTGGGGTCACGGTGATCCTCCTTGGGGTTGTCTTGTCGTGTGCTCAATCGGGCACGCCCGCCGCGCGCAACGCGTCCGCAAAGCCGCTGCCGCGCACCGAATGGCGGCCGGGGAACCAGGCGGCGTAGCGCGCGACGCGGAAGCCGGGTTCGAGGCGCATCAACGACTCGGCCGCCACACGCGCCTCGTCGGCCCGCCCGGCCAGTGCCAGGCCGATGGCGAGCAGCCGGTGCGAGGCGGTGTGGAAGGCGTTCAGCCGCAGCGACGAGCGCGCCAGGCCGATGCCTTGATCGATCTGGCCGGCCATCAGGTGGGCCATGGAGGCATAAGCCTCGAAGAGGTAACGCGTCGGGTCCAGCGGCGAGAGCAGCAACGCCTGCTGCGCCGCATGGATGGCCGCGTCGTGCTGGTCACGGTAGGCATGCAGGCCGGACAGCAGGGCCCAGGCATAGGGCTCGTGCGGGTTGGCGGCGAGGGCACGGCTGTACAGCCGCTCGCCTTCGTCGAGGTTGTTCTCGACCAGCACCGACACCATGCCATCCGCCGACAGCGAGAAGGCTTCGTCGGGGTCCAGGTCCATCGCCCGGCGCGCCGCGCTGCGCGCGAGGCGGGCTTCCTGTTCCGGGTCGGGGCTCCAGCCCTGGATCATTCGCAGGATGTGCCACTTGGCCAGCATCGCGTGCGGCGCCGCGGCGCGGGGCTGCCGGTCGACCAGGTGCTGGAACAACTCGCGCGACTGCTCGAAGTCCGTCGGCGCCAGGCGATGCAGGCGCGTGACGCCCCCGAGGTAGAGGGTGTAGCCGTCCAGGTTCGGCACCGGCAGGCTCGCGCTGCGGATCGTCTCGGTCATGGTTACCGCATTGGCGACCTGCGAGGCCATGTCCGGCACCATGCTGGCGTCGCCGTTGAAGAAGGCGTCGAGCTCCGACGACACGCTGCCGGCCCAGACGACCTGCTCGTCGCGCGCGTCGCACAGCTCGGCGCGCACATGCAGGCGGCTGCCCTGCAGGTGGTACGAGCCGGACAGCACATAGGCCACCCCCAGGCGCGACCGGATCGCGGCTGCGCTCCACGAGCCGCCGGCGAAGGGGGCGCATGACAGCCGCGAGATGAGGGCGACAGCACTCGTCGGCGTCAGGGCCGAGATCAGGTCGTCGGCAATCGCATGCCCCACCACGCGGTGATCGGCGCCACCGCCCACCGGCGAGAACGGGATCACCGCCAGACTGGGCTTGAGCGGGCGCGTCGTGGCGCCGAGCGCGGGCAGGGCGGCAGAAGGGCCGACGCCATGCTCGGCCACGCGGAAGGCGCGAACTGGCTGGTCGACATGCTTGACGAACATCTCGCCCAGGTCCTCGAAGTCCCAGGCCGGGTCCATGCCCACTTCGTCACGCACGTCCAGCGACACCACGCAGTCGCCGGGGCGGGCGCAGGACGCCAGGCGGGCCGCGAGGTTCACCCCTGCGCCGTAGACGTCGAGCTCATCGCTCACCACCTCGGCGACGTGGATGCCGGCCCGTAGCGAGATGGCCGCCGCCTCGGGCCGGCCGAAGTTGTAGCGGGCCATGCCGGCCTGCAGCGCGCGGGCGGCGGCCACGGCAGGGGCCGCGCGCTCGAATTCCACCAGCATGCCGTCCCCCAGACTTTTCACCATGCGGCCGCCGAAGGCCGGTAGCAACCGGCCGCGGGCGTCCGCCACGAAAGAGCGCCAGCGCTCGATCACGTCTGCCTCGTAGGCCTGCATCAGCCGGACTGACTCGACGACGTCCACCACCACGATGGCGCGTCTGACCTTGCCGGGCGGGGCTGCCAGTGACGCTGCGATCGGGTCTGGCGACATGATTCAGTTGTTTCTTGTTGTGAGCATCCTCATTCTGGTGGACGGCCCCTGAGGCTTCAAGCGCCGAAAAGGCGACTCACGGCTTGCCGCAGCCCTCGCGCACCAACTCCACCCGCCGGTTGCGCGCCCGGCCGGCGTCGCTGCCGTTGTCGGCCACCGGCGCCGTCTTGCCGAAGCCCTGGCTCGACAGGCGCGCCGCGGCGATGCCCTGGGCTTCCAGCCAGCGGTGAACGGCCTCGGCGCGGGCGGTGCTGAGCTGCTGGTTGTGGGTGTCGCCGCCGACGTTGTCGGTGTGGCCTTGCACCATCACCTTCATGGCCGGCCGGGCCTTCAGTGCGTCGCGCGCCTTTTCCAGCACCGGGGTCGAATCGGGCCGCAGCGTGGCCTTATCGAAGTCGAAATTGACGCCGTACAGCGGCAGCCGGCATTGCTTGTCCAGGCTCGTGGCCCAGTCCTCGGCACCCAGGTCAGCGACCTTGAACGCGAGGCCGCTGTCGCTGTTGTCGTTGCCTCGGCCCAGGACGGCCCAGAGCTGGCGGCCGTTGGCGGCGTACTGCGCCACGACCGTGCCGTCGCTGTTCTTCGCGCCCGCAGGCGGCGGCTTCACCTTCCAGCCGGCCTGGGCCAGCGCGGCGCGGTACTGGAGCTCGAACTCCAGCTTCGACAGGCTGGCCGGTGGCGTGTAGGTCTTGACCAGGTAGCCGTTGCCGACGAGCAGGGCCTCGCGGTCGACGCCGACCACGCCCACGTCCAGTGGCTCGTTGACCTGGCCGGTGCCCGACAGCACCGCGCCGGCCGGCTTGCCAAGATAGGGGAAGTCGTCGCGCGGGCCGATCTTCTCGGGCTGGGCGGCGGGGGGCGTCAAGCTCAGCCCTGGCGCCGCCGCGGCCAGCTCGATCAGGTCGACCAGGGGCTGCTGGTAGTCACCCAGGGCCACGCGCAGCCAGCTCTCCTTGCCGGCCACGCTGCGCTTCAGGCTGTAGGTGGTCGCGCCGTCGTTGCCCTGCAGCACCCAGCCGCTGGCCTTGAGCGCGGGCAGCCACTGGGCCCAGGTGGCGGCGGCGGGCTTGTTGTCGGCGTCCGGCCACTTGGTGTAGCTGCGCACGTGGCGGCCGCGCTGTGTCACCGCCTTGCCTTCGGCGAGCGGGAACTCGACCTCGGCCAGCGTCTCGGTGGTGACCGCGCCCGGGCTATCGAGGACCACATCCTTGGGCAGGCTGACCTCGGGCGGGAAGCCTTGCAAGGCCCGCGCCGGCGAGGCGGCGGCGAGCAGGGTGGCGGCCAGTAGGCCAAGGGTGGCGCCGAGGGCAGGGCGGTGCATGCGGTCTCCTTGTGGGTGTCTGGCGCGGGCGCCGCCGACTCAGCCGGTAGACAGCGCGCGCTGCACGATGGTGCGGCCCAGCGGCCCGGCCACGTCGCGCAGGAAGCTGCCGAAGTCGACATGGGCCGTGTCGTCGGCCCGGTCCGAGATGCTGCGCACCACCGCCAGCGGTGTGCCGAAGGCGTGGCAGACCTGGGCCACGGCGGCGCCTTCCATCTCCACCGCCAGCGCATCCGGCAGGGCGCTGCGCAGCGCGGCGCTTTCCGCGGCGGTCGAGACGAAGCGGTCGCCGCTGACGATCAGCCCGCGGTGCACCGTGGCGCCGCGGCTGGCCAGCGCCGCCTCGGCGCCGCGAGCCACGGCTGCGCTGAACCCGGCGTCGACCGGGAAGCGCGACAGCCCTGTCAACGGCACCTCGTGCCGCGGGAACAGCGGCGAGGCGTCCATGTCGTGCTGCAGCAGCGCGCTGGCCACCACCACGTCGCCCACCTTCACGCCGTCCCCCAGGCCGCCGGCCACCCCGATGAAGAGCATGCGCTCGACCTGGTAGTGGTCGATCAGCAGCGTGGCGGTGATCGCCGCGGCGACCTTGCCGATGCCGGACAGCACGGCGACCACGGGCTGGCCGGCGAGCGTGCCGAGCCAGAACTCGCGCCCGCCGACGTGGCCGGTGGTGGCCCCTTCGATGGCGGGCAGCAGGGCCGCCAGCTCTTCGTGCATGGCGGCGATGACGGCGGTGCGGGGCATCGCGCGATTGTGGCGGCGCCGTGCGCGCCGTGCATCCCCCGAACAGGCTTCAGGCCAGGAGGTATTCGCGCGCCAGGCTGCGGGCCCGGTGCAGTCGGCTCTTCACCGCGGCCGGGCTGTCGCCCACGCGCTGCGAGATCTCGGCGATGGTCAGCTCCTCGAAGTCGCGCAGCAGCAGCACCTCGCGGTAATGCGGCGGCAGCGATTCGATCGCCGAGGCCAGCTCGCGGCGCAGGGCGTCGTCGTCGTGGCGGGCCAGCCAGGCGTCGACCGCGGCCTCGTCGTAGGGGTCGTGGCGCAGCGCGACGCGGCCCAGGCGACGGCATTCGCGCTGCACCGTGCGCAGCAGCCAGCCCGAGAAGGCGGCCAGGGCGCGCAACTGATGCAGCTTGCGCGACAGGACCCACAACGCTTCTTGCACCGCGTCGTCCACGTCCGAGATCAGGCAGTGGCGCTGGGCGTAGCGGCGCAGGTCGGGCCGGGCCAGGCGCAGCAGGGCTTCCATGGCCTGCCCATCGCCCCCGCGGGCGGCGGCCAGCAAGGGGCCATGGGCCTCGGCGACGAAGTGCACGGCCGCCCCTCAATGCCCCGTGCCGGGCAGCCTGCGGCCGACCATGGCACACATCGGGCAGAAGCCCACCAGGCCGGACACGGCCAACCCCGCGGCTGCGGCGGCCCCCAGCCAGGCCCAGGGCGCCGCCAACAGCGCCAGCGACGCACCCGCGCCCGCCACACCCGCCACGGCCCGCAGGGCCCGCTCGCCGTTCGGCACATTCTTCACGTACCACATGCCCATGTCATCGCTCCTCGTCGGTTCGGTGGCACGCCACCGTGGCGCGCCTGTTGAACAAGAGGCAGCCGGCGGGCGAATGGGTTCGCGGCGCATCAAAAAAATTCGGGATCAGGCCGGCGTCGACACCGTGCCTTCGCGGGCCAGCGTGTCGAACGCCGCCAGGCGCCGGCGCAGCTGCGAGCGCGCCAGCAGGCCGCTCACCACGGCCTGCAGCAGCACCGTGGTCACCGACAAAAACCAAAGCTGCCGCAGCGCGAAACCCGGCCGCTGCGCGAGCCACAGCGCCGGGCCGATGAAGGTCACCAGCCGCGTCGCGGTGCTGGCCATGCCGGGCCAGGTGTTGCCCATGCCCTGGAAAAGGCCCGAGCAGGCGAACACGAAACCCATCGCGACGAAATTGGTGGAGATGATGGTCAGGAACTCGACGCCGACCGCAGCCACCGCCGGCTCGCTGGTGAAAGCGCCGATCATCGCCTCGGGCGCCACGTGGCACAGCACCGCCAGCAGCAGCATGATTCCGCATTCGAGGATCACGCTCTGCTTGATCGTCTCGCGCACGCGCCCGGCCTGGCGGGCGCCGAAGTTCTGCCCGACCACCGCCGGCACCGCGAACGAGATCGCCATCGCCGGCAGGAAGGTGGCCTGCATCACCCGCATGCCGATGCCGAAGCCGGCCTGCGCCTCGGTGCCGAAGCCGCGGATCAGCCAATACAGGAAGGCCATGTAGATGAACATCAGGAAGAACTCGCCGCCGGCCGGCACGCCCACGCGCAGCAGCGGGCCCCAGACCGCGGCGCGCGGCCACAGCGCGCGGGTATCGAGCGAGACGTACTTCTCCAGCCGCACGAAGTACACGAGCATCATCAGCACACCGGCCAGCACCGCCAGGCTGCTGGCCAGGCCGGCGCCGGCCACGCCCATCGGATGGCCCGTGCCCCAGCCCGCGATGAGGATCGGCGCCAGCACGATGTTGACCAGCACGGTCAGCATCTGCACCACCATGCCCGGCATCGCGATGCCGGTGCCGCGCATCGCCGAGCCCATGGCCGCCAGCGGGAACTGCAGCGCCAGGCCCGGCAGGTACCACATCAGGTAGTCGCGGCCGGCGTCGGCGATCGCGTCGCCGGCGCCCAGCGTGCGCATGTAGGGCACGATGCCGCCCAGGCCGATCACGGCCGTCAGCAGCGTGCAGGCGACGGCCATGCCCAGCGACTGGTTGAACACCAGGTTGGCGCGCGGCTGGTCCTTGGCGCCCACGGCGTGCGATACCAGCGCCACCGAGCCAACGCTGAGCATCTGGGTCAGCGCCATGACCAGCATCACCGCGTTGCCCCCGGCGCTGACCCCCGCCACCGCGTGGGCACCGATGCGCGACACGAAGTACAGGTCGACCAGGAAGTACAAGGTCTGCACCAGCATGCCCACCGCGATCGGCGTGGCCATCGCGACGATGTGGCCGCGGATCGAGCCTTGGGTCAGGTCCTTCATGGGGTGCGCGTCCTCGTGTTCAGAAATGCGTGGTCAGCGCGTCGACGACCGTGTAGGCCTCGTCGACGATCGGCATCCAGCGCCATTTGTCGAAGGTGGTGCAGGGGTGCGAGATGCCCAGCGCCACGCGGTCGCCCACCTGCAGCGCGAGGCCGGCGTCTCCCAGCTTCAGGTAGGCGTGCTGGTCGTTCATCTTGTCGACCACCCAGCCGGCCGGTGCCGGGTGCAACACGCGCTCGCCAGCGCGGGCGTACTTCAGTGCCACCGGCAGGCCCCAGTCCGCCGAGGCGTCACGCTTGCCGGCGCCGAGGATGGCCAGGCCCGGCTCGGGGCAGGACTGCACCACGGCCCAGACCTCCAGCGCCGCGTGCAGGCCGTTCGCGTCGCTGCAGCCCAGACGCCGGTTCACCACCTGCGCATAGCGGCGGTAGGCACCGTCGTCGTGGGTGACGTAGCAGCCCGAGCGCAGCAGGCCTTGCCAGGTCCGACCGCCGGTGAGACAGGCCAGTCCGTCGGCCACCAGGTCGAACACCGCCGAGCCGCCGGCGCTGACCAGGGGGCGGTCGGTCTCGAACAGACCCTCGGCCTCGCAGGCCGTGGCCAGGCGCTGCAAGCGGCCCATCAGCCCGTCGACCAGCGCCCGGTCGCCGGTGTCGTCCCCGGTGGCCCACAGGCCTTCGTAGGCCTCGACGCCGACCAGGCGCACGGCCGGGCTGGCATGCAAGTGACGCGCGAGGGCCAGTGCCGCGTCGTCTTCGCGCACCCCGGTGCGCCCGCCCGGCAGGCCCAGCTCGATGAGGACTTCGAAGGCCAAGCCGGCTTCGGCCCGCTCGATGCAGTCGAGCTGCGCGGCCGAGTCGACCAGGAAGGGCGCGCGCAGGCCCGGGTGGGCGGCGAGCAGGGCGGCCAGGGCGTGCAGCTCGGCGGCCTGCAGCACCTGGTTGGCGATCAGCGCCCGTCGCACGCCGGCGGCCACGCCGACAGCCAGTTGTTGCACGTTGGCAAAGGTGATGCCCCAGGCCCCGGCGTCGAGCTGGGCGCGGAACAGCTCGGGGGACATCGTCGTCTTGCCGTGCGGCGCCAGGCCGATGCGGGCCTGGTCGACCAGGCGCTGCATCCAGCCCAGGTTGTGCGCCAGTGCCTCGCGGCGCACCACGGCCAGCGGCAACGGCAGGTCGCCAGCCAGCAGGTTCCAGCCCTGGGCCGCCAGCTGCGAGCGCCGCAGCGCCGGTGCCCAGGCGGGGTAGCCCTTGTAGCCAGGGCTCGACAGCAGCGGGTCCGACCAGTCGTTCATCGGCGGATTCGACCACAGGCCCGCTGCCGACCGACACCCCCAACGCCGTCGTTTGCTGGCAGACTGTGCGCCTTCCATCGCCCCCCATTTGTCGACGTGGCTGCCGTTCATGGGCCGCGCATGTCCAAGATGAGCGACGCCATCGACGCGCAAACCCAGCAGCTGATCCAGCACGGCCGGATCGACGAGGCCATCGCGCTGGCCCATAGCACCTTGCGGCACGCCACCGGCCCCCAGCGTGCGCGTGCCCTGCTCGCCCTGGCCAGCGCCAGCCTGCCCGCCGGCCGCCATGCCGACGCGTTGCGCGCGGCGCTGGCGGCCGATGCGCTGTACCGCGAAGCCGGCGACGAGGCCGGCAGCGGCGAGGCGCTGCTGCGCGCCGCCGCGGGCCTGCGCGCCGCGGGCGACCAGGCCGCGGCGGTGGAACTGCTCGAGCGGGTGGAGCAGCAGTCGCGGCTGAGGGGCGACGATGGGCAACTGGCCCAGGCCCTGCGCCAGATCGGCGTCTGCAGCTCGCTGCTGGGTCGCCACCAGCACGCGCTGTCCTGCCTGGCCGAGGCCGAGGCGATGTGCGCCGTGCACGGGTCCAGGAGCAACGAGCACCTGAACGCGCGCCTGTCGCTCTACAACGCGTACAACCGTCAAGCCAACCAGTTGCCTTCCGACGACCCGGCGCGGGCGATGCTGCTGCAAAGCGTGTTGCCGAAGTGGGCGGCCCTGGGCGCGGCCTGCGACGGCGCGTCGCACCGGCGGCTGCGGGCGATGGCGCTGGGCAACCGGGCCATCACGCTGCACCAGCTCGGCCGCCACGAAGAGGCGACCGAGGCCCTGGCCGCGCTGTTGCCCGAGTACCGGGCCTTGGGCATGCGGCCCAACGAGGGCCTGTGCCTGGCGGAATGGGCGCACGGCCTGCGCGCGCTCGGCCGCCTGGGCGAGGCTCGCCAGCGCTATGGCGAGGCGATCGCCGTGCTGGACGAGGCCGGCACGGTGGAAGACCAGCTCGCCGCCCACGAGGGCCTGGCCGACACCGAAGAGCACCTGGGCGATGCCGCAGCCGCGCTGGCGGCGTTGAAGCGGGTGCGGGCGCTCGAGCGGCGCAGCTCGGACGACGCGGCCAAGTCCGCGGTGGTGCAGCGCGAGCTGCGCATCGAGCTGGCCCGGTTGACCAGCCAGTGGGCGCGCGAGGCCAGCGAAGACCCGCTGACCGGGCTGGGCAACCGCCGCGCGTTGCAGGCCTGGCTGCGCGACCACCTGCCGCGGGTCGAGCAGGGCGAGCCGCTGGCCCTGGTGCTGCTGGACCTGGACCACTTTAAGCAGGTCAACGACCGGCATGGCCACGACGTGGGCGACGTGGTGCTGCAGCAGGTGGCGCGGCTGATCGGCCAAGGCTGCCGCGGGCGCGACCGCGCGGTGCGCTACGGCGGCGAAGAGTTCGTGCTCGCGCTGGCCGGCGCGGCCCGCCACGAGGCCGCCGAGGTGGCCGAGCGTCTGCGCCAGACCGTGGCCGACCAGGCCTGGGGCGAGGTCTCGCCCGGCCTGCGCGTGACGGCCAGCCTGGGCGTGGCCGACGCCAGCGAGGCCGCCGAGCCGCAGGCGCTGCTGACCCTGGCCGACAAGCGCCTCTACGCCGCCAAGCTGGGCGGGCGCAACCGGGTGGTGGTCTCGGCCTGACGGCCCAGGCGCGTGGGGCCTCAGTTCGGGTGGCCGTCGGCGGCCACGGCTTCAGGCTCCACCCGCAGCGCCCAGGCCACGCCGGCCACCAGCAGCGCGATGCCGGCCAGCGAGGCCGGGGCCGGCCATTCCTGGCGCAGCAGGAAGGCGAAGGCCAGCGCCGACAAGGTCTCGAACACGATCAGCTGGCCCGCCAGGTTGGTGGGCAGGCGCTGGCTGGCCTCGTTCCAGCACAGCGTGCCCAGCCAGGACGAGAACAGGCCGATGGCCAGCATCAGGCCGACGAAGGTGGCCGGCCGGGGGCCGAAGGGCATCGCCCAGGGCGCGTCGGTGGCGCCGAACCAGGCCCAGGTCAGCGCGTAGCCGACCGCTGCCATCGGCAGCGTGGCCACGCCCTGCGCGGTGGCCCAGCTGCGCGGGCTGCGGCCGGGGTGGTTGCGCAGCCAGTCCGCGTTGCGCAGCGGGTACCAGGTCCAGCAGACCACGGCGCCCACGGCCAGCAGCGCGCCCAGGCCGTAGCGGCCCATGTCGGCCGACGGGTCGGCGCGCAAGGCCTGCAGCTCGGTGTGGTTGACCAGGCCGATGCCCAGCGCGATCAAAGCCAGCGAGGGCGCGAGCCGGGCCCAGGGCAGCCGGCCGTCGCGGGCCACGTTGCGGATGTTGGCGCAGGTGGCGATGACGACCGGCAGCGTGCCGATGATCATCGTCGGCAGCGGCGCGCCCGCGCGCTGGATGGCCGACGACAGGAACAGGTAGTAGACGATGTTGCCGACCAGGGCCAGCTTGAGCGCTTCCAGCCAGTCGGCGCGCGTCATCTGCCGCAGGTTGGCCCGGTCCCACCAGGCCAGTGGCAGGGCGATCAGGCCGAAGGCCAGGTAGCGGCCGAAACTCAGCATCACGGCCGGGTAGTCGGCCAGCAGCAGCGGCCCCACGAACACCAGCCCCCACATCAGGCCAGCGGCCAGCGCGAACAAAACACCCATCGTCATGGGGCTGCATCATGCCCGCGCCGCGGTGCGGCGGCCTGGTGCGGCGTTGCGTTCGGGTGACGCCGGTCAGGGCCAGGCCATGGGCGCAACTTTGGCCGCCAGCACCAGCATGGTCAGGCCGACCAGGCCGTCCAGCACCTGCCAGGCGCGTGGCCGGGCGAACAGCGGTGCCAGCTTCTGCGCCCCGTACCCGAGCGCGGTGAACCAGATGGCGCTTGACAGCACGGCGCCGCCGACGAAGGCCGCGCGGCCCGGGGCGCCGGCCTGCTGTGCCCCCACGGTGCCGATCAGCAGCACCGAGTCCAGGTAGACGTGCGGGTTGAGCAGGGTGAAGCCGGCCACCTGGGCCAGGGCTTCGCGGCGCGTCAAACCGGCCGACACAGCAGCCTGCAACGCGCCCGGCGCGCGCGCCTGCCACAACGCGCGCAGGCCGTAGGCCAGCAGGAAGAGCGCGCCGCCCCCGGCCAGCCAGCGCGCCAGGCCAGGGCGCTCGCCGATCAGGCCGGCCAGGCCCGCCACGCCGGCGGCCATCAGCACGGCGTCGGCGCCGGTGCAGAAGGCCACCACCGCGCCCACGTGCTCGCGCCGCAGGCCCTGGCGCAGCACGAAGGCGTTCTGCGCGCCGATGGCCACGATCAGGCCGCAGGTCAGCGCAAAGCCCTGCAGCGCGGCGGCCAGCAGCGAGCGGGCGGTCGAGGGGAGCAGGGGGTCGTCGAAGAGCATGGCGTGCAGCATGCCGGCGCCGCGCGCAGGCCGCCAGTTAGACTTTCTTCAGCCGATGAAGCCCCACTGAATGCTGGACTACGCCTTGCTCGACGCCCTGGCCGCGGTGCTGCGCGAAGGCAGCTTCGAGCGCGCGGCGCGGGCGCTGCACCTGACGCCGTCGGCCGTGTCGCAGCGGGTGCGACTGCTGGAAGAGCGCCTGGGCCAGGTGCTGGTGGTGCGCGCCAGCCCCACCAGCGCCACCGAGGCCGGCCTCGCGCTGGCGCGCCACGCCGAGCAGGTGGCCTCGCTCGAGCATGCGCTGCTGGGCGAGCTGCCGGCGCTGGCCCAGGGCGTGAAGGGCCGGGTGACGCTGCCGGTGGCAGTGAACGCCGACAGTCTGGCGACCTGGTTCATCGCCGCCGCGGCCGAGGCCGCCGCCGCGGCGCCGCTGCTGCTCGACATCAGCCTGGACGACCAGGAGCACACCACCGAATGGCTCAAGAGCGGCGAGGTCGTGGCCGCCGTCACCGCGCTGGCCGAGCCGGTGCCCGGCTGCCGCAGCCTGCCGCTCGGCCGGCTGCGCTACGTGGCCACCGCCAGCCCGGCCTTCGTGCAGCGCCATTTCCCCGCCGGCGTGACCCCGGCCGCACTGGCTGAAGCCCCCAGCCTGACCTTCAACCGCCGCGACCGGCTGCAGGCGCAATGGGTCGCCCAGGCCCTGGGTGAGGAGGTGCCGGTGCCGACCCATTGGCTGCCAGCGACCCAGGCTTTCGTCGACGGCTGCCGGGCCGGCCTGGGCTGGGGCATGAACATCGAGGCCATGGTGCGCGGCGAGCTGGCCCGTGGCGAGCTGGTCGAGCTGGTGCCCGGCCAGACCCTGGCCGTGCCGCTGTACTGGCAGCACCGCCGCCGCGCGCTGCCGGTGCTGGACGCGCTCAGCCGCGCGGTGCTGAAGGCCGCGGCGGCCGGGCTGGAGCCGCTGGACACGCCGGCGGCCTGAGCCCGAAGCGCCCTGGCACGCCTTGCACCGCGACCCGGCTTCGCGACTACTTGAACTTGTACTGCAGGCTGGCGTAGAAGAACCGGCCACGCGGGTCGGTGTAGCTGGGGTCGTAGCCCGACAAGTAGTAGTACGACTGGTTCGAGAACGGCGGCGAGGTGTCGAACAGGTTCTTCACGCCCAAGCGCAGGGCCAGAGCCGGCGTGGCCTGCCATGAGCCGGACAGGTCCCAGATCGAATACGCCTTGACCCGGTTGAAGGGCACGTACTGCTCGGAGTTGATGTCCGGCGCGTTGTTCTGATCCGCGTAGCTGGACAGGAACGTGTTGGCCAGCGAGGCGCCGAAGTCGCCCTGCTCCCAGTCCACCCGCACCGTGTGCCGCCAGCGTTGCACCACGCGGTCGTTGACGAAGCGGCCCAGATTGCTGACGAAGGGGTCGCCGTCGCCGGTCTGCGCCTTGGAGCTGAGCGTCAGCGTGCCGTTCAGGTAGGCGCTGAAGTTGCCGATGCCGGTTTGCAGGTCCCGCCACGACATTGCCAGGTCGAGGCCCGAGGCGCGCTGCTTGCCGCGATTGGCCTTGAACAAGTCGATGTACTCGATGTAGCCGTCTTCGTCGCGGTGGACCAGGTCGCCGTACTTGTCCAGGTTCTCGAGGATCACCTGGGCGCCGATCTTGCTGATCAGGTCGCTGAGCTCGATGTTCCAGTAGTCGAGGCTGACGTTGAACTGCTTGCTCGGCTCGTACACCGCCCCCAGCGAGAACTGGCGCGACTTCTCAGGCTTCAAGGCGGGGTTGCTGTGGCTGCGAACCCGCCAGGTGTCGGTACAGCTGACGAAGTCGTCGGGGCACTGCGGGTCGTACAGCAGCGGGCCGTCGTACTCGGTGTCCGGCCGGTACAAGTCGGTCATCGACGGGGCATGGAAGCCCGTGCCCATCGAGGCGCGGAACAGCATGTCCTTGTTGGGCTGGTAACGCAGGCCGATCTTCGGGCTGGTGGCGCCGCCCGTGCGTTGGTAGTGCTCGTGCCGCACCGCGAACTGCATCTCGACTTCCTTGGTCAACGGTGCGTCCAGCTCAGACCACAGTGCCGCCACCTTGCGCGAGTAGCTGAAGTCGGCGTCCGGCCCTTGCGAGATCTCGCCCAGGATCAGGTCGTCAGCCAGGGCTTGCGATTGGTGGTAGTCCTGCTTCTCGGTGCGGAACTCGCCGCCAATGGCCAGGCCCAGGTCGCCGCCGTTCAGCTTGGCGATCCCGCGGCTCATCTTGAAGTCCACCGAGTTCATCTCGCCGGTGGCGCGCCGCACCTCGCCGGTGATCTGGGCCTGCGCGATCAGGGCCAGGCCTTCGGCGCTGGAGGGACCGAAGGGGTTGATCAGCCCGCCTTCCAGGCCTTCGTAGACCATGGCCTCGTTGAGGTAGCCATGGAAGGCCCGGTCGGACACGGTGCTGGTGCTGTGGTTCAGCGCGCCTTCATAGTCCCAGCCTGCCAGCGTGCCGTTGAGGCCCGCGAGGTAGCGTTGCCCGGTCGACACCAGCTCGCTGGACTGCCGGCCCGCCTCGGTGAACCGCAGCCGCGCGGTGATGATCGGGTCGGTCTCTTCGAGGCCGTAGCCCGACAGGCCTTCGACATGCGTCTTGGTCAGGTCGATGTCGGGCGTGAAGGGCGCCGGCAGGGCCACGTAGTAGCTGGTGGCCCGGGTGTACGAGGCTTCGCCGAAGAGCTGGTGGCCGCCACCCAGGTCCTTGATGCCGCGCACCAGCAGCGACTGCTTCTCGGTCTTGGGGTACAGCTCCACGTCGCCCATGAAGTTGTAGGTGCAGCCCTGCGGGCCGCCAATGCCGCCCGGCAGATTCAGGTTGGCGGGCGGGTTGCAGGTGGGCCAAGTCAGGTTGAAACGGGTCTCCGTCAAGTCGTTGCCATTGAGCTTGAAGCCGTTTTCCTGCAGCGTGGCCAGTTGGTCGTCGGAGATGTCGATGTTGGCCGGGAAGGTGCGGCTCAGCAGCAAGTAGGGCAGCCGGCCGGGGATGTCGAGCTTCTGGATGAACTTGCGCTGCGGCGAGGCCAGGCGGTTGGTCTTCTGGAAGTCCAGCACGGCCATCACGTTGTAGCCATCGACACCATAGTCGCCGAAACCGGCCGCGATGGACACCGTGGCCTTGCCGCCCCCACCCTCGGCCGAGTCGCCGTAGTAGGCGTCGAGCTCCACGCCCTGGAAGTCCTTGCGGGTGATGAAGTTGATGACGCCGGCGATCGCGTCGCTGCCATAGATGGCCGAGGCGCCGTCCAGCAGCACCTCGACGCGCTCGATGGCGGCGGCAGGGATGTTGTTCAGGTCGACGCCGTCGTCATCGCCGGGCGATGCGAAGTTGGCCATGCGGCGGCCGTTGAGCAGCACCAGGGTGGACGAGACGCCAATGCCGCGCAGGTTGGCGGCGTTGAAGCCCATCTGGTCGCGGTAGCCGCCCGCGGCGATGCTGGCGCCGTCGGTCAGATTGCCCGCCGAAGCGCTGATGCGGCCGATGATCTCGGCGGCGGTGGTCACGCCGGATTTGACGATGTCTTCGCGCGTGAGCACCTGCACCGGCAGGGCGGTCTCACCGTCCACCCGCTTGATGGCCGAGCCCGTGATCTCCACCCGCTGAACCTTCGGCGTCCGCTCGTCCGTGGGCGCGGGCGTGGTCTGGGCGATGGCGGCGGTGCCGGCCAGGGCCAGGCAGGCGGCCTGGGCGAGCAGGGTCAGGACGGGGCGCAGGGCGCGCGTGGGGTCATGCATGGCGTTGGCTTTCTTGTGGCGTGGACAATGGAACCGATGGGCGCCGACCAGTCTAAGAAGGCCGCCGCCGAACGCAAACCCGCAGATCGCCGCGCGTGGCAAGGGCGCAACTGAGCTGACACGCGGCTTGCAGGCGGCGGCGGCCCGGACCGGCCAGCGTCCGAGTCCATCCCCTGTTCTTGGTGGTGCCAGCCCAAGCCGGGTGCCAAGATGGCGGAGGGAGCCTGTCTACAACACCTATTCGACCCATGCGATTCCGACCTCTGTTGACGAGCTGGCCAGCGCTGGCACTGTGTGCCGCCGTGCTGTGCCCGGCCCTGGCGCCTGCCGCGCCCACGACCCTGCCGCCGCCGGTGGGCACGCCCGCGTCGGCGCCGGCACCCAATGCCGTGCCCAGCGCGGGCGCGCGCGCTGCGCTGGGCCAGCGCGAGGTCAAGGTCGGCGAGCCGGCCAAGGGCTACGCCGTGGTGATCGGCGGCGCGCTCAAGGGCGACAACGACGAGGTCTGGGGCCGCATGGTCGAGCTCTCGGGCGGCAAGGGCGCGCGTTGGGTGGTGTTCGGCACCGCGTCCGAGGCGCCGGACAAGTCGGCCCGCCGCGCGGCCGAGCTGCTGGAGCGGCGCGGCGCCGTGGCCGAGCCGATGCCGGTGGCGCCGGCGCTGAAGTGGGTGGACCTGGACCGCGCGGTGCGCGACCCGCAGTTGCTGGACCTGGTGCGCAGCGCCGACGGCATCTTCTTCACCGGCGGCGCGCAGGAGCGCATCGTCGACACCTTCAAGCCCGGCGGCCACAACACGCCGATGCTCAACGTCATCTGGGAGGTCTACCGCCGCGGCGGCGTGGTGGCCGGCACCTCTGCGGGCGCGGCCATCATGAGCAGTGTGATGTTCCGCGACGCGCTCAGCGTGCTCAACGTGATGAAAGGCCAGCTGCGCGAGGGCAAGGAGATCGACCACGGCCTGGGCTTCGTCGGCCCCAACCTGTTCGTCGACCAGCACTTCATCAAGCGCGGGCGCTTCGGGCGGATGATCCCGCTGATGCTGGCCAAGGGCTACAAGCTGGGCCTGGGCATCGAGGAGAACAGCGCCGCCGTCGTGCAAGGCGACATGGTCGAGGTGATCGGTGGCAAGGGCGCGGTGCTGATCGACTTGACCGACGTCAAGACCGACCCGAACGTGGGCGCGCTCAACGTCAGCGGCGCCCGCCTGACCTACCTGGACCGTGGCGACCATTTCGACCTGGGCTTGCGGCGCATTCAGCCGTCGGAGCGCAAGTTGCGCGGCCAGTTGCTCGACCCGAACTCGCCCGGCTACAAGCCCGAGTATTCGAACGAACCCTTCTACATCGACATGCTGGGCGATTCCACGCTGTCCAACGCGATGGGCTTCCTGATCGACAGCAACCAGAAGGAAGTGCGTGGCCTCAGCTTCGACCCGAAAGCGCCCGCGTCCGACCCGCTGGCCGACCTGGGGTTTTCCTTCAGGCTCTACAAGGGCAAGGACAGCCTGGGCTGGTACTCTGACGAGTCCGGCGGCGAAGAGTATTCGGTGTCCAGCGTGTACCTGGACATCTCGCCGGTGCGCATCAGCCGCCCGCTGTTCGCCCCGTGGACGTCGCGCTGAACGCACGATCAAGCAAGAAGAGGAGTTTGCGAATGAAGCTGTCGAACCTGCCTTGGCGCCGGGCTGCGCTGACCCTGGGTCTGCTGGCTGTCACGGCCCTGGCCAACGCCCAGGCCCCTGACTGGAAGAGGGTGCGTATCGCCGTCGAGGGCGCCTACCCGCCGTTCTCCGAGGTGGGCACCGACGGCAAGATCAAGGGCTTCGACATCGACATCGCCAACGCCCTGTGCGCCGAGATGAAGGCCGAGTGCACCCAGGTGCCGCAGGAATGGGACGGCATGATTCCGGCGCTGCAGGCACGCAAGTTCGACGCCATCGTGGCCCAGATGTCGATCACCGAAGAGCGGCAGAAGTCGGTCCTGTTCACCAACAAGTATTCCAACAGCCCGGCTTGGCTGGTGGCCAAGGCGGGCACGCCGGCCGACCAGTCCGCCGCCGCCTGGAAGGGCAAGCGCATCGGGGTGCAGCGCACCACCACGCACGACCGTTATGCCACCCAGCACTTCACCGGCAGCGAGATCGTGCGCTACGCCAAGCAGGACGAGATCTTCCTCGACCTCGCTTCCGGCCGCGTCGACGCCATGCTGTGCGATTCGGTGGCCGCCGACATGGGCTTCATCAAGACGGCGACCGGCAAGGGCTTCGCCCGCGTCGGCGAGCCGATCGACGACCCCAAGATCTTCGGCATCGGCGCCGGCATCGCGGTGCGCAAGGGCGACACGGCCCTGGCCGAGAAGTTCAACGCGGCGATCAAGGCCATCCGCGCCAACGGCACCTACAAGAAGATCCAGGACAAGTACTTCACCTTCGACATCTACGGCCAGTGAAGCACCACCGTTGATGCAAGGCTGAACGACCGATGCTGCATGGATACGCTGCCAGCCTGCTGGAGGGCTCGCTGCTGACGCTGGCGGTGGCCTTCTCGTCGCTGACCATCGCCCTGGTGTTGGGGCTGTTCGGGGCCATCGCCAAGTTGTCGAGCGTGCGCGGGCTGCGCTGGGTGGCGCAGGTCTACACCACGCTGATCCGCGGCGTGCCCGACCTGGTGATGATGCTGTTGATCTTCTACGGCGGCCAGGTGCTGATCAACCAGATGGGCGACCGCTTCGGCTGGGGCTACCTCGACATCGACCCCTTCGTCGCCGGCGTGCTGACCATCGGCTTCATCTTCGGCGCCTACATCACCGAAGTGCTGCGCGGCGCCTTCCTGGCCGTGCCGGCCGGGCAGAAGGAGGCGGCGCTGGCCTTCGGCATGACGCCCTGGCAGGTGCTGGTCCGCGTCACCGGCCCGCAGATGCTGCGCCACGCGCTGCCCGGCCTGTCGAACAACTGGCTGGTGATGGTCAAGAGCACGGCCATCGTGTCGGTGATCGGCCTGTCGGACCTGATGAACCGGGCCGGCCAGGCGGCCGGCGCCACCCACGAGCCCTTCATGTTCTACCTGGCCGCGGCCGGCATGTACCTGCTGTTCACCTCGGTGTCCGAATGGGGCTTCGCGGCCCTGCAGCGGCGCCTGGCGATCGGGGTCAAGCGGGTGACCATTTGATGGATTTCGACGTCATCGCCGAAAGCCTGCCGCTGTACGGCCACGGCGCGCTGGTCACGCTGGCGCTGCTGGTGCTGGCGCTGGCCATCGGCCTGGCGCTGGCGCTGCCGCTGGCCATGCTGCGCAACCTGCCGTCGCCCTGGGCCTGGCGGCCGGTCTGGCTGTTCACCTACGTGATGCGCGGCACGCCGCTGCTGGTCCAGGTGTTTCTGCTGTACTACGGCCTGGCGCAGTTTGAGGCGGTGCGCGACAGCGCGCTGTGGCCGATGCTGCGCTCGGCCTGGTTCTGCGCGGTGGCGGCCTTCGTGCTCAACACGGGCGCCTACACCACCGAGATCCTCTACGGCGCGATGCGCGCCGTGCCGGCCGGCGAGATCGAGGCGGCCAAGTCGCTGGGCATGTCGCGCTGGACGGTCTTTCGCCGCATCGTGCTGCCCTCGGCCTTCCGCCGCGCGCTGCCGGCCTACGGCAACGAGGTGGTGCTGATGCTGCACGCCACCTCGCTGGCCAGCACCGTCACCCTCTACGACCTCACCGGTGCCGCGCGCGAGGTCAATTCGCGCTACTACATGCCCTTCGAGGCCTTCATCACCGCGGGCGTGTGCTACCTGCTGATCACCTTCGTGCTGGTGGCGCTGTTCCGCGCCGCCGAGAAACGCTGGCTGGCGCCGTTGACGGCCCGCGCCTGACCCCCTTTCTGCCCCGATGCGAACCGAACACCACCCCCTGCTGCCGGCCACCCCCGGCGCCCGCCACGAACTGGTCAGCCTGCACCATGGCACGGCCGGCGCCGGGCCCAAGGTCGTCATCCAAGCCTCGCTGCACGCCGACGAGGTACCCGGCATGCTGGTGGCGCACCACCTGCGCAGCCGGCTGGCGGCGCTGGACGCGGCTGGCCAGGTGACCGGTGAAGTGGTGCTCGTGCCGGCCGCCAACCCGCTGGGCCTGGGCCAATGGATGCTGCGCGCGCCCCAGGGCCGTTTCGACTGGGCCAGTGGCGACAACTTCAACCGCCACTTCGCCGACCTGACCGAGGCCGTGCTGGACCGCTGCAGTGCCGAGCTGGGCGCTGACGCGGCATCCAACGTGGCCCGCGTGCGCGCCGCGTTGCGCGAGGCCGTGGCCGCGCTGCCGGTGGCCACGCCGCTGGAGCACCTGCGCCGCACCCTGCTGGGACTGGCGATCGACGCCGACGCGGTGCTCGACCTGCACTGCGACGGCCAGGCCCTGCTGCACCTGTACACCACCCACGCCACCTGGGCGCCGCAGGGCGAGCTGCTGGCGCGCTGCATCGGCGCCGAGGTGGCGCTGCTGGCCGGCCGCTCGGGCGGCGATCCCTTCGACGAGGCCTGCTCCATGGTCTGGGCCGACCTGGCCGAGCGCCTGGGCCCGGCCAAGCCGCTGCCGCCGGCCTGCATGGCCGCCACCATCGAGCTGCGCGGCGAGCACGACGTGGACCACGCCCTGGCTTCGCGTGACGCCGAGGCCATCCTGGTCTACCTGCACCACCGCGGCGCCATCCGGCTGGATCCGGCGCCGCCGTTGCCGGCCCCGCGCTGCGAGCCCACGCCGCTGGCCGGCTCCATCCCCTTGAACGCGCCGCACGGCGGTGTGCTGGTCTTCGTCTGCGACCTGGGCCAGCCGGTGCGCCGCGGCCAGCCGCTGGCCGAGGTGATCGACCCGATCACCGGCGTGGCCAGTGTGGTCGCCGCCCCGGTCGACGGCCTGTTCTTCGCCCGCGAGTGCAAGCGCTTCGCCATGGCCGGCATGCCCATCGGCAAGGTGGCTGGACACGAGGCTTTGCGTCACGGCGCCCTGCTGTCGCCCTGAGGCACCCATGACCGAACCTGTTTCTCACCTCGGCCTCGTCGTCGACAACCTGCACAAGCGCTTCGGCGAGCGCGAGGTGCTGCGCGGCGTGTCCCTGCAAGCCAAGCCCGGCGACGTGGTGGCGATCATCGGTGCCAGCGGCTCGGGCAAGAGCACGATGCTGCGCTGCCTCAACCTGCTGGAGCAGCCACACGAGGGCACGCTCAAGCTCGGCGACGAGACGCTGGCGCTCAAGCGCGACCGCGACGGCAGCCTCACCGCGGTCGACCCGGGGCAGCTGCGCCACTGGCGCTCGCGCCTGGCCTTCGTGTTCCAGAGCTTCAACCTCTGGCAGCACCGCACGGCGATCGAGAACGTCACCGAGGCGCCGATCCATGTGCTGGGTCAGAAGCCCGAGGCGGCCCGCGAGCGGGCGCGCGAGCTGCTGGCCAGCGTGGGCCTGTCGCACCGCGAGAACAACTACCCGGCCCAGCTCTCGGGTGGCGAGCAGCAGCGGGTCGCGATCGCCCGCGCGCTGGCGGTCGACCCCGAGGTGATGCTGTTCGACGAGCCCACTTCGGCGCTGGACCCGGAGCTGGTCGGCGAGGTGCTCAAGGTCATGCGCGGCCTGGCTGGCGAGGGCCGCACCATGCTCGTCGTGACCCACGAGATGGAGTTCGCGCGCGAGGTGGCCAGCCACGCCATCTTTCTGCACCAGGGCCTGATCGAGGAGCAGGGCCTGCCCCGCGAGGTGCTGGTGCGGCCGCAGAGCGAGCGGCTCAAGCAATTCCTGTCGGGCGGCTTGAAGTAGGCCGGCGTCGGGCGGCATGATCCGCGCATGCGCCGAGCCCTTGCCGCAATCGCCGTCTGGAGCGGCTTCGCAGCCGCCGCCCACGCCGCCGACGAACCGCACCGCAATGTCTTCAACGACCCCTTCGTCCAGCTCACGCACGGCCTGCCGGCCTGCCCGGTGCCCCCGGGCCCGCTGCTGACCGAGGCCGAAGCCCGCGAGCAAGCGCATGGCCGCGCCGAGCGCGGCACCAGCTGCTTCCGCGTTGGCCGCTGCCGACTGCCCAACAGCTACCTGTACGACCGCGAGATCATGCCGCGCGTGCAGAAGGCGGTCGACGCGGACGGCCGCTTCGAGCGCGGCACCAGCGTCTGGGCCACCGGGCAGCGGCGCTGGATCTGGTTGCAGGGCTGCGTGGCCACGACGGCCGACAGCCAGGCACTTGAGGCGCTGGTGCGCGGCCTGGACGATGTCGAGGGCGTGGTCAACGAGCTGGTGGTCGGCGTGCCGGATGCACGCTGAGCCGGCGGGCCACCGTGCTACTGTCCTCGTCGACCATGGCCCACGACGCCCCTTCGACGCCCCCGCGACGCACCTGCCTGCTGGCCCTGGCCGGTGTGCTGCTGGCGCCTGGTCTGAGGGCTGCCGCACCCGTGGTCAACCTCGCCCTCCAATGGCGGCTGGTGCCCTGGCCGCCGGCACCGGTGCCGGTGGCCACGCCCGGCAGTGTCACCATCGGCACCACGGGGGCACCCGGCGTCGGCGCGCCGCCGGCTGGCACCCGGACCACGCGCACCGTGCCGGCCTCGGACGCCTCGTCCCAGCGCCTGGTGCTGCGCAACGGCGGCCAGGCCCAGGTGGCGTTGCGGCGCGACGACCGCGACGACCCGCCGGACTGGGTCTGGACGCCGCAGGGCCAGGGCATCCAAAGCGCCAGCCAGCGCGCGGCGCGGCGCGAATCGCTGTGGGTGCAGGTGCAGTGGCCCGGTGGCCAGGCACCGGCCACCCTGGCCTACCGTTTCGAACAGCCCTTGCCGGACCTCGGCCGTGCCGACGCCGCCCAGCAGCTCGACGGCGAACTGTTGCTGCCGCTGGACCAATGGGCCGAACTCGGCCACTGGGCAGCGCCCGACGGCACTGGCCAGGCCCTGGAAGTGCGCCTGAGCCGCTTGCCCTGAACCACCCGGATCACCTCGGCCAGAGGACCCAGGCCTTGAGAGGCTGCTTCATGCGCCCGGCCTGGGCCTCGGCCTCGTCGCCCCAGCCCCAGAAATAGTCGGCCCGTACCGCGCCGACGATGGCGCCGCCGGTGTCCTGCGCCACCACCAGGCGCTGCAGCGGCCGGGTCGACAGCGGCTCGGTGGTGTCCAGCCAGACCGGCGTGCCGTAAGGCACGGCCAGCGGGTCGACGGCGATCGAACGGCCGGGCGTCAGCGCCACGCCCTGGGCGCCCCTGGGGCCGAGCGCGGGGTCGGGCAGGGGCTCTTCGCGGAAGAACACGGTGCGCGGGTTCTGCCACAGCGCCTCGCTCACGCGGCGCGGGTTGCGGCGCGCCCAGTCCTTGATGGCCGGCCAGTTGGCCTCGGTGGCCCCCAGCTCGCCCTGGTCGATCAGCCAGCGGCCCACCGAGCGGTAGGGCTGGTCGTTGTGGCCGGCGAAGGCCAGGCGCAGCAGCTTGGTGCTGCCGTCGGTCTCGGCCAGCTTCAGCCGGCCCGAGCCCTGGACCTGCAGCAGCAGCGCATCCATCGGGTCTTCGACGTAGGCGATCTCGCGGCCCTTCAGGGCGGCCTGGGCGGCGGGCACGGTGTCCAGCTCCTGCCGCGTCCAGTAGGGCTTGCGCTGGCCCAGGTCGGCCGGCGGGCCGTACAGCGGCACGCGCTTGCTGCGGGTGGGCTTGCGGCTGGCCTCGACAAGAGGCTCGAAGTAGCCGGTGGCCAGGCCGGCGGGGTCGCCTTCGGGCGATTCGAGGCGGTAGACCTTCAGCCGCTGCTCCAGCCATTGGCGGGCCTGCGCGTCGTCGGCCGGGAAGAACTGGCGCGATTGCGCGCACACGGCGGCCCAGGCTTCGAGCGGCGCGGCGGGGCCGTTGCAGCTCAGGCGCAGGGCCGGCCAGGCTTCTGCCACGCGGTCCTGGCCCCAGCCGGGCAGCTCGGCAAAGCTGGCCGGCACCCAACGCGCGTGGGCGCGCTCCAGCGTGCCGGGCGGGGGCGGCAGCGGGGCGGCACTGGCCGCCGAGGCGGGCGGGGCCGGCGGCACGGCGCCGCGCTCTTCCACCGCCGCCGGCGGCTGGCGCTGCAGCATCGAGCAGGACGCCAAGACGCCCGCCAGGGCCAACAGGCCGGCGGCCCGCAACGACAATCGGCAGATGGCGCCCGCACGGCGCAGGAACATGGACATGGCTTGGTTGGTTTTCGAAGCGCTGGCCGCGGGCGGCCTGCTGGTGTTCATCATCTGGTGGACGATGTTCTCGGGCCGCCGCGGCGGTGAGCGGCCGGACGAGCCCGACGACCCGCGCTGAGCCGGGCGCGCGGCGTCACGGTGCGGGGGCCTCTTCGGTCACCGGGGCATCGGCCGGCGGCACCAGGAAGCTGGCCGGCGCCCGGCGCAGGCGCCGGCGCAGCGCGGCATACAGGCGGCTGCGGTCGCGCACGCGCAGGCCCCGCGAGGCGACCGCCACGCGGAAGGCCAGCGTGAAGCTCACCGCCAGGTTCAGCACCCCCACGACGGGGATCGAAGCCAGGCACCACCAGAAGTCGGGCTCGCGCAGCAAGGCCGGGCCCAGTGCCCCCAGCGCCGCGCTCAACTGCCCCATCGACAGCGTGACGTGCCGCACCTCGATGGGCAGGCCGAAGAACGCGCACAACACCGGCACCACGCCCAACATCAGGCCCAGCGAGACATTGGCCGCCAGGCCCGACACATGGTCGCGCCACCACACCGCCCAGCGCTGGGCGCGTGCCGGGCCCAGGCGGTCGCGGATGCGCGGGTTCCAGGCGATGGCGCTGTCCAGCCGGTGGAAGACGAACCAGTTCTCGACCCAGCCCGCGATCAGGCTGGACGCGAACAGCAGCACGCCGGTGAAGGCGGCGTAGAAGGCGGTCGGCCCCAGCAGGTGCAGCGAGTGCAGCACGTAGTGCGCCTCTTTCTCGCCCACCGGCGGCGCGCCGGCCAGCCACCAGCCCAGGCCCTGCGCGGCCAGCACCACCGGTACCACCAGGGCCAGGTTGCCGACGATGCCGGCGAACTGCGAGCGCAGCAGGTGGGTCACTTCGTCGACGAAGCCCTCGACCGCCTCGTCGCTGGCCGACACGCCCTCCAGCCTGGCCGCCATCGCGGGTGCGGTCATGGCCGGCTGCTTGGTGGCCACCGTCCAGTGCAGCAGGTAGACCAGCACGAAGCTGATCGCGTAGTTCACGCCCGCCGCGAAGCCGGCCCAGAACGGCGAAAGCGCCAGCGCGGCCAGCGCGAACTTGGCCAGCGTGGTCAGCCCGATCACTGCGCCGCCGCCCGAAGCCTGGCCGAGCATGGCCCGGTACTCGGCGCGGCTGCGGGTGATGTAGTGCTCGCCGGTCTCGGCGCTGCGCTCGGTGACCTTGCGCGCCAGCAGCCCGTAGTGGCGGCCGAACAGGCGCGAGACCGAGCGACGCGCAGCCGCCTCGCGTACCAGGCCGGCCAGCAGGCGGCGCAGCTCGGGCGCGGGGTCTTCGGCCAGCAAGGTGTCCACCAGCGCCTCGATGCGGTCGCTGCGGGCATGCAACTGCTCGATCTGGAACACCAGGTCGACCGAGATGCCGTGCTCGTCCAGGTGCCCCTTCACGCTGGCCGCGGCGGCGCGGCAGGCGACCAGCACGGCGCGCAGGTAGCTGGCCTGCTGCTGCAGCGCGGCCGTGTCGCCGCCATCGCGGTGGCCGGCGCGCAGGGCCTCGGCGGCCTGCACCACCTGGTGGAAGGGCCGCTCGGCGAGCAACTCAGCGTCCATGCGCAGGCGCATCGGGCCGGACAGGCCGGAGGCCCGGATCTGGCTGGCCAGCAGCTGGATCGACTCGACCACCGCGGCCTGCCAAGGCGTGGTGCCACCCGGCGCGCACAAAACCAGCACGCGATGCACTAGGTCGTCGCCCAGGGCCTCGATCCAGTCGGCGTCGCCGGCGCCGGTGAACAGCTGCGGGAACAGCGCGCCCAGGTCGTTCGTCTGCGGCGTGCCCGGCAGACAGGCCAGGCGCAGCCGCTCGGCCAGCTCGCTGAGAAACCCCTGCCGCGGCGCGAAGCCGAAGTCGGCCAGCAGGCCGGTGGCGTCGAGCCGCGCGAAGCAGCTGCGCAACTGCGTGCCCACGCGCTCTTGTGCGGCAGGGTCGCGCTCAACCGCGTCCAGGAACAGGCGCAAGCGATGCACCGGCCAGCGGGCAGCGGCCGGGTCGTCGCCACCGCGGGACGGGCCGGGGGCGCGCAGCCATTGCAGCAGACGCACCAGCCACAGGTGCTGCTCGATGGCGCTGGTGCGCGGTTCCGCGGCGTTGAGCAGTGCGCTCAGGTCCCAGGGCGCGGCGCGGTTCGCCATCAGTGCAGCGCCTGCGCCTGCGACAGGTCGAAGGCAGGCACCGGAGCATCGAACCAGTGCGCGTCCTCGGTGATGCAGAAGAAGGTGCCGTGCATGCGGCCCCGCGGCGTGGCGATGCGCGTCCAGCTGGTGTATTCGAACTGCTCGCCGGGCTTGAGCACCGGCTGGTGGCCGACCACGGCGAGGCCCCGCACCTCTTCGGTGTGGCCGGCGCTGTCGGTGATGACCCAGTGGCGCGCGACCAGCTGGCCGGTCACCGGGCCGGTGTTGCGGATGGTGATGGTGTAGGCGAAGGCGTACACATGGTCCGCGGCAGAGGACTGCTCGGGCAGGTACTGCGTGACCACCGACACGGTGAATTGCGGTGCGCTCATGGCGTCATTCTAGGAAGCCCGCCCGAGCGCCCGGGCCGGCCCTTCTAAAATCGCGGGCTTGTCTTACAAGGCGCCGAGCATGAGCCGCATCCACCGCATCGCCCCCAGCATCCTGTCGGCCGACTTCGCACGCCTGGGGCAGGAGGTGCGCGACGTGCTGGCCGCCGGCGCCGACTGGATCCACTTCGACGTGATGGACAACCATTACGTGCCCAACCTCACCTTCGGGCCGATGGTGTGCCAGGCGCTCAGGCCCCACGCCGTGAAGCCCGATGGCAGCAAGGCACCGATCGACGTGCACCTGATGGTGCAGCCGGTGGACGCGCTGGCCCAGGCGTTCGCCAAGGCCGGCGCCGACCTGGTGAGCTTCCACCCTGATGCCTGCACCCACGTGGACCGCACGCTGCAGTTGATCAAAGCCGAGGGCGTGCAAGCGGGCCTGGTCTTCAACCCGGCCGAGCCGCTGGACGTGCTGGAATGGGTCATCGACAAGGTCGACCTGGTGCTGATCATGAGCGTCAACCCCGGCTTCGGCGGCCAAAGCTTCATCGACAGCGCGCTGCGCAAGACCGAAAAGGTGCGCAAGCTGATCGACGCGACAGGCCGCGACATCCGCCTGGAGGTGGACGGCGGCATCAAGGTCGACAACATCCGTCGCGTCGCCGATGCCGGCGCCGACACCTTCGTGGCCGGCAGCGCGATCTTCGGCCAGAAGGACTACCGGCAGGTCATCGATGCGATGCGCGCCGAGCTGGCTCGGTGAGTCTGGAGGGCATCGACGCCGCGCTCATCGACCTCGACGGCACGCTGGTCGACACCCTGGGCGACTTCGAGCTGGCGCTGGGCCGCACGCTGGCCGACCTGGGCCTGCCGGCGGTCAGCCGCGCCTTCATCGAGCGCACCGTGGGGCAGGGCTCGGAGCACCTGATCCGCAGCACCTTGGCCCAGGCCGGCGGCACGGCTGCCCAGTACGACACCGCCTGGGCGCACTACCAGCGGCACTACCGTGCCATCAACGGCCAGGCATCGCTGGTCTACCCCGGCGTGGTCGAGGGGCTGCAGCGCCTGCGCGCGCTGGGCTTGCGCCTGGCCTGCCTGACCAACAAGCCGCTCGCCTTTGCGCACGATCTGTTGGCCGCCAAGGGCCTGGCCGGCTACTTTGCCCATTGCTTCGGTGGTGACTCGTTCGAGCGCAAGAAGCCTGACCCCTTGCCGCTGCGCAAGGCCTGCGAAGCCCTGGGCAGCCTGCCGTCGCGCACCCTGATGGTGGGCGACTCGCGCAATGACGTGCAGGCGGCCCGTGCCGCGGGCTGCCCCGTGGTGCTGGTGGCCTACGGCTACAACCATGGCGAGCCGGCCAAGGCGGCCGGCGCCGACCGGGTGATCGACCGGCTGGACGCGCTGTAAGCCGTGCGCCGGCTCAGGCGTCGAGGTCGAAACCCAGGTCGACCACGGCGCTGCGTGGGCTGCGCACGGGCTTGAACTGCCAGGAGTTCACCGCTTCGAGCGCGGCCTCGTTCAGGGTCCGGTTGGTGGTCTGCACCACGGTGGCGTTGGCCACACGGCCGTCGGGCAGCACGTCGAACTTCACCTGCACGTTGCCCTTGCGCAGGCGGCGCATGGCGACCGCCGAGAACTCGGGCTCGCTGGCCTTCAGCAAGGCCAGGGGCTGGTCGTCGTCTTCTTCGTCGGCGGCGGCCGTCGAAGCCGCCGTGGCCGCGCGCGCCGCGTCCGTGGCGGACGGCGCGCTGCCCCCGGCCAGGCCGGCCGCAGCGATGCCGGCGCCCGCGCTCGGCAGGTTGGTGCCCGGTGCGGCGGCAGTTTGCTGGGTGGCCGGCGGCGGCGAAGCCGACGGCGTGCCGCCGGCGGCCACTGGCGGCGGTGCATTGACCGCGGCCGCGACGTTTGCGCTCCCAGCGACGGGCGGCGTGGCCGCCGCCGTAGCCGGGCTGTTGGCCGGACCTGTAGCCGAACTGGTGGCCGGCGCCGCTCCGGCCGCAGTGCCGCCAGGCGTAGGTGACGCGGCCACGGCACGCGCCGGTGCGGCCGGTGCCACGGGCCTCACCTCGGTGATCTTGGGCCCCGTCTTGGCGCCACCGTCCGGCTTCTGCGCATTCAGGCGGATCCAATAGAGCGGGCTGGCCGCATCCTTCTTGACCCGGTCGCTGATCGAGAGGTCGCGCTCGCCACCGGCCGACGAAGCGGCCGGGGCTGGTGGTGTCTGACCCAGTGCCCACGGGGCGCCCACCAACAGCGCGCCACCGGCGAATGCGGCGGTGCAAAGGCGTCGAACAATGGTCGTCATCGTCGTCATCGTCGTCATCACGAGAAGCCCTCAGCCCGGCAACGATCGGCGCACGGGCACTGGCAATTACGAACCGTGCCGGCGCGGATCGCGCGCCCACACGCTACTGCAACAACTCATCAATGGCGGGAAAGCGATTGTCTTCGGATTCAGCATGCTGGCCGCGCCGGGGCGGTTGGAAGCAAGTTCCGTTCATCTCGGCTTGCCGCCGGGCCCGGCCCCGGCGGTGTCGGCTACTGGTCGTTGCCGAAACGGCTGCTGCGCGACTTGCCCAGCAGTGCGTCTTTCAGCTGCGAATCGGCCGGCGACGGGCCCAGCCAGATGCTCATCAGCGCGGTGTAGAACTCGGGCTCCTTGATCGGCTCCATCTCGACCTTGCCGTTCACGGAGATGACCGTGCCCGTGCCGGGCACCCAGTCGACCGTGAAGGACTCGCCCGACGCCAGCTTCTTGCGCTTGGAGAACAGGTCGGCCATCTTGATCGTGCCGTTGATCGACTTGGCGAAGATCTCGCGCGGCGAGTTCTTTTCCATGCCCTGCGTGAATAGCTTGCCCAACTCGTTGCCGTCAATCTCGCGCAACATCACGATGTGGACCCGGCGCGGTGCGCCGACCGCGGCATAGACCGCCTCGGGCGTACTCATCTTGGTCGGCAGGTACAGGCCCGCGGTGTAGACCTTGAAGATGGCCTTGTAGCGGATGCCCGCACCATTGAGCGGCAGCTTGGCGCCGCCCACTGTTTCGACGGTTTCGTACTTGACGCCGGCCAGATCGACCGTGTCTGCCACCGCGGGCATCAGCGAGCCCAGAGAAATGACCATTCCGAGCGCGATGCCCGAACCCAAACGACGCCACATGGGCACAACCTTTCCAACAACGATCTTGTCCGGTGTAACCGCGCACCCATGCGCAAGGCCCCCGAATGAACCGCCAAGTGTGAATCAGTGTTACGGGCCTGTCCATGCAGCGAAGCCCGAAAATCCTGGCCGACTGCTACACTTTCCACATCATGTTCACTTCGCGCAGATGGATGGCGTCGTCGCACGACCGGGGAGCTTGGCCCTGGCGTCGCTGGCCTGCCGATGCTCGTCTGCCGACGGCGCTGACCGCGTATTACTGACGCGGCCCGCCGCGGTCCCCGGCGCCGCGCTGAAGCCCAGCCCGCCCGCCCCGCCAGACATGGCCCGTCGCGATCGACACCTTCCCCGCCTCGGGGAGGCGCGCAGGCCCCCTGCAAGGACCTGTCCCCGTGATCACTGAACTCGAATTCCAGAGCCTCGCCGCCGAGGGCTACAACCGCGTGCCCCTGATCGCCGAGGCCTTCGCCGACCTCGAAACCCCGCTGTCGCTGTACCTGAAGCTGGTCGGCGGGGCGAAACATGGCTTCCTGCTCGAATCCGTCGTCGGCGGCGAGCGTTTCGGCCGCTATTCCTTCATCGGCCTGCCGGCGCGCACCCTGCTGCGGGCCACGGGCCTGCGCAGCGAGGTGGTCACCGACGGCCGCGTCGTCGAAACCCACGAGGGCAACCCGCTGGACTTCGTCGCCGCCTACCAGCAGCGTTTCAGGCCCGCGCTTCGGCCCGGGCTGCCGCGCTTTTGCGGCGGCCTGGCCGGCTACTTCGGCTACGACGCGGTGCGCTTCATCGAGCCCAAGCTGGCCGGCACCGCCAAGCCGGGCGGCATCGGCACGCCCGACCTGATGCTGCTGCAGACCGAGGAACTGGCGGTGATCGACAACCTGTCGGGCCGGCTGTACCTGATCGTCTGGGCCGACCCGGCGCAGCCCGAGGCCTACTTCAACGGCAAGAAGCGCCTGGCCGAGCTGACCGACAAGCTGCGCTACAGCGTGACCGCGCCTCAGGTCAGGCGCGGCCCCAGCCATGCGGTGGAGCGCGAGTTCGCCAAGGCCGATTTCGAGCAGGCGGTGCGCCGCGCCAAGGAGTACATCGCCGCCGGCGACTGCATGCAGATCGTCATCGGCCAGCGGCTGAAGAAGCGCTACACCGAGAGCCCGCTGAGCCTGTACCGCGCGCTGCGCTCGCTGAACCCTTCGCCCTACATGTACTACTACGACATGGGCGAGTTCCAGATCGTCGGCGCCTCGCCCGAGATCCTGGTGCGGCAGGAGACCCGCCAGGTCGACGGCCGCCCGGCCGAGGTGGTCACCATCCGCCCGATCGCCGGCACCCGGCCGCGCGGCGCCACGCCCGAGGCCGACCGGCAGCACGAAGTGGACCTGCTCGCCGACCCCAAGGAGCGCGCCGAGCACGTGATGCTGATCGACCTGGCGCGCAACGACATCGGCCGCATCGCGCAGACCGGCTCGGTGCAGGTCACCGAGGCCTTCGGCATCGAGCGCTACTCGCACGTGATGCACATCGTCTCGAACGTCGAGGGCCTGCTCAAGCCGGGGCTCACCAGCCTGGACGTGCTGCGCGCCAGCTTCCCCGCCGGCACGCTGAGCGGCGCGCCGAAGATCCGCGCGATGGAGATCATCGACGAGCTGGAGCTGACCCAGCGCGGCATCTACGGCGGCGCCTGCGGCTACCTGAGCTTTGCTGGCGACATGGATGTGGCGATCGCCATCCGCACCGGCGTGGTCAAGGACAACACGCTGTACGTGCAGGCCGGCGCCGGCGT
>JBGAGZ010000030.1:0-58085 GCA_044226465.1 Burkholderiaceae bacterium
TGGCTGTGTTGGCGCGCCGAGGCCAGCGCCAGCTCGAGCGCATGGCGAGCGTGCAGCCGGTTCGGCAACTCGGTGAGCGCATCGTGCCGCGCCAGGTGGCTGAGCCGGCGGCGCGACGCGTTGACCCGCGCCACCTCGGTCTGCCAGCGGGCCATGGCGCGCCGCAGGTCCGCACCGAACAGGTAGCTCACGGTCGCCGACGCCAGCAAGATGGCCACCGTGTAGCTCATCTGCGTGGCGCCGTAGCGGGTGTACGAGAAGCTCTTGAGCCCCGCCTGCGACAGGTAGGTCATGCCGCCCAGGCCGGCCAGCATGCAGCCGAGCAGGGCGAAGAAGTTGAAGCCCCGCAGCGTCATCGACGACACCATCAGCACGCAGGGGTAGACCAGCACGGCCGGGCTGTACGGCCCCTGGTTGAACCACATCACCAGCGTGGCCATCACCGTCAGCGACCACATGGTCAGCAGGCCCGCGGCCCGCGTGGCGCCGCGCAGGTTCATGGCATGGCCCAGGACCACCACGCCCAGGCCGATGCACAGGAAGGGCAGTGTCACCCAGTCGCCGTCCAGCAGGCTGACCGCGATGGTGACCGCCAGGCCCACGAACATCACGGTGGCCAGCTGGCGCAGGCGCCGCTGCTGCACCCGCTGCTCGACCATGGCCTGGCGCTGGTCCTCGGCGGCTGGCTTGGGCTCGCCGGAGTCGTCCAACAGCAGGTCGCCCGCCAGCTCGGCCTGGGTGGCCTCGTCCAGGCCCGTGTCTGCCCACGTCCGCGGCAGGGGGCGGCTCAGCGGCATGCGGCAGGGCTTTCGGTCATGGTCGGAAGGGTGAGCGCGGTGACGCGATCTTGCCATCAGCGCGATCATCGGGCCTGGCCCACGACCACCGGCTTCAGCGATGCCTCAGCACCCGATCACGATCCAGCGCGGCTACTTGCCCGGCGCCATCGGCCGCGTGGCCGAGCTGCACGCCCGCTACTACCACCGCCTGGTGGGCTTCGGCCTGCCGTTCGAGGCCAAGGTGGCCCGCGAGCTGGCGGCCTTCTGCGAGCACTACCAGGCCGAGCGCGACGGGCTGTGGCTGGCCCTGGCGGACGACCGCGTGGAAGGCTCGATCGCCATCGACGGCTCGCACGCTGACACCACCAGCGCCCACCTGCGCTGGTTCATCGCATCGGACAGCCTGCGCGGCAGCGGCGTCGGCGCGCAGCTGCTAGACCAGGCCCTGGCGTTCAGCCGCGAGCGCGGCTATCGGAGAACCTACCTGTGGACGTTCGAAGGGCTGGGCGCGGCGCGGCACCTATATGAGAAAGCGGGTTTTCGGCTGGTGCACCAGCAGGCGGGCGACCAATGGGGAGCGGTGGTCAATGAGCAGCGGTTTGAAGTGGAATGGTGAAACGCATGGTCTATAGATGCGTGACAATGTATATTATGTCAAATAACGCAGATCCCGAGCAAAGCGCGCCGGTGGCTGGCCGACGTAACGGCTGAACGCCGTACTGAAGGTGCTGGCCGAGGCGTAGCCGACACGCTCGGCCACTTCGGCGATGGCGTGTTCGTTGCCGCGCAGCAGGCTCTTGGCCAGTGCCATCCGCCAGGCCAGCAGGTACTCCATCGGCGGCACGCCGACCGCGCGCGCAAACCTGTCAAAGAACGCTGAGCGTGACAGCGCCGCCTCCTTCGCCAAGGCGGCCATCGTCCAGGCCCGCCCCGGGCTCTCGTGCATCTGACGGATGGCCAGGGCCAGGCGTTGGTCGGCCAGGCCTCGCACCAAGCCTGGCGGCGCGTTGGCCGCGGGTGCGGCACGCAGGGCCTCGATGAGCAGGACCTCCGCCAGGCGCGTCAGCACCAGGTCTCGCCCGGCACGCTGGCTGGTGGATTCTTCAGCGACGAGTTGCACGAGGGTCGCCAGCCGGCGCTCGCCCTGGACGTGCACCAGTTGCGGCAGCAGCGACACCAGCAACGCGGCGTCGGGCGACTCGAAAACGAAGTAGCCGCCGAGCAGCCGCACGTCGGCCGGCCCGTCCTGGCGGCCATGGCGCAACTCGCCGGACAGCGTGGCCGAGACCTGTGGATCCATCGGCTTCGGCTTGGCCGGCTCGAAGCCGGACATGGTGAAGCCCGGCGTGGCTGGCAGCAGCAGAAAGTCGCCCGCCTGCAGCGTGAGCGGTTCGTACCCGTCGACCAGCAGCCGGCAGCCGCCCTCGAGCACCGCGCAGAAGCTGGGCTGCCCGAACGCCGAGTAGCGCACCGCCCACCGGCCCGCGCCGCTGATGCCCTTGGAGAACACGGTGCCGGGCCGCAGCAGTGAGATGACTTCAGACAAGGGGTCGGCCATGGTTGGACGATTACAAAAGAAATGCGGACTATGAATTGTATTCAGTCCTACCTTCAGCGCCTATCGTGGCGGTCATCCCATCACTCACCAGGAACCGACATGAAGACCGTCCTCATCACTGGCTGCTCGTCCGGCTACGGCCTCGAAACCGCCCGCCACTTCCTCAACCGCGGCTGGAACGTGGTCGCCACCATGCGCACGCCCAGAGACGACCTGCTGCCGCGGTCGCCGCGCCTGCGCGTTCTGAAGCTCGACGTCACCGACCCGCAGAGCATCGCCGCCGCGGTGGACGCGGCCGGCCCCATCGACGTGCTGGTGAACAACGCCGGCATCGGCGCCCTGGGCGCCTTCGAGGCCACGCCGATGGAGACGACGCGCGAGATCTTCGAGACCAACACCTTCGGCACCATGGCCATGACCCGGGCTGTGCTGCCCCAGTTTCGCCGGCGCCGGTCGGGCACGGTGGTCAATGTCACGTCGAGCGCCACGCTGGCCCCCTTCCCGCTGGTAGCGGCGTA
This sequence comes from Burkholderiaceae bacterium, assembly GCA_044226465.1. GTDB lineage: Bacteria > Pseudomonadota > Gammaproteobacteria > Burkholderiales > Burkholderiaceae_C > Ideonella. The sequence continues at coordinate 2,856 of JBGAGZ010000030.1, forward strand.
CACCGCCAGCAAGACGGCCGTCGAAGGCTTCAGCACGTCGCTCGCGCTCGAACTGCGACCGTTCGACGTGCACGTCAGGCTGGTCAAGCCAGGCTACTGCCCGGACACCCGCTTTGCCGACAACGGCAGCGCGCGCATGCAGGGGCTGATCAGCGAGCCGTATGCCGCCTACGCCAAGAATGTGTTCGCACAGTTCGCGACCCTTACCGCCACCACGCACCCGGCGGATGTGGCAGAAGCCGTGTGGTCGGCTGCGAACGAGTCGTCCGGCCAAGTGCACTTCCCTGCAGGGCCGGACGCCGTGGCTCTGTCGGTGGCGCGCGCACTGGCCTGACCCGTCGTTGCTCCAGCGCGAGCGAGGCACGCGGCGCTCGCGCTACCTCGCGCTCAACGGCGTGGCGATGTAGGCCCGATGCGGGCCGCTGCTCGTCTTGCCCCAACCGACGATCTGAGCCTGGCGGTTGATGTCGCTGGCGTACTCCAGCTGGGCCCAATCGCCGCCGTTCACCGTCACCAGCTTGACGAGGTAGTAGCTTTTGCTGCCGGTGGAGTAGTACGGCGTCCGGCGGGGGTAGCCGCGGCCGGTGTTCTCGCCGAGGTTGTTCATGCTTTCAGGCAGCAGCCCGTCGTCGTGCACGCCAGGAACGGGGTGTTGCGTACCGTCGTCGTCCTCGATCAGGGCGGTGTAGTTGCCAGCCGCGAGGTGGACTTCGCACAGCACCTGGCCCTTGTGGTTGACGGTGCGCGCGTAGGAGCGGAGCGCGCCGTCGACCTTGCAGACCTCGTGCAACTCGCCGTTCTGCCAGGCGAAGGCATGGGGCTCGCCCGCCGTGTCCATGAAGTAGCCCACCACCTTGCCCTCGGTGTTGATGCTCGTGGCGACGCTGGACTGGCCGAGCTGGTGCAGGTCGGTGACAGCGCCGTTCTCGAAAAGCGCGGCATGGTTCTGGCCTTCCACCGTCACGCGACCGACCACCTGGTGATTGGAATTGATGGCGTGCGCGGTGCTGCCGGCCGGCCCGATCACCTGCAGGTCACCCGCTGCCGACCACATGACCGCCAGGTAGTCGCCGCCGGAGGTCACCGTGCCGGCCACCTCACCGGCGTCGTTGAGGCCACTGGCGGTGGCGCTGCGGCTGTCGTTCAGCAGCGTCACCTTGCCTTTTTCGTACCTGAACAGGCTCAGTGCATGGTCACCCTTCACCTCGGCCTGGCCAACCACCACGCCCAAATTGTTGATGGCCCAGGCGCGAATGGGCGTCACGCCTTTCTGCGAGGGAATGGTGTCCAGCCGGTAGCTGGGTGCGGCCTGCCCGGCGGCTTGCACGTTGTTGGCGGCCATCGCCACTGTCGTCAACGCAGCGGCGCACGCCACGGCCAGAGGGCGCGCGGTTCGGTGACTCATGGGGTCCTCCTTGTGAAGGGGTGCCCCGGCCACACCACTGGCGGCCGTGGCATCGGCCATCATGCAGACCGCGTCACCGGCTCCCATCCCTAGCTGTGCAGGTGCCGGGCGAGCTCCATGCGGCGGGTCTGGCGATGCCAAGCCTGACCAAGGTCAAACCATCGTGTGTTCCGCGAGCGCAGCATGGTCGCTGCAACAGAGGTTCACCCATGCCCAAGCTCGAAGTCTTTGAACCGGCGATGTGTTGCCCCACCGGTGTCTGCGGCGTCAATGTCGACCCGGTGCTCGTGCAGTTCAACGCCGACCTGCAGGCCCTGGCCGAGGGCGGTGTCGACGTGGTGCGGCACAGCCTGAGCCACGACGCGGCCGCCTTCGCAGCCCATGCGGAGGTGGTCAAGGAGCTGCAAGCCGGGATGGACCGGCTGCCGGTGGTCACCGTGGATGGCCGCATCGTCTCGACCGGCGTGTACCCGTCTCGCGCGCAGTTGATGCACAAGCTGGGCATGCCCATTCCCAGCGCCGACAAGCCGCGGGTCAAGCTGGGCGGCTGTGGTTGCGCGCCGGGCACCTGCTGAATGGCGCTGCCGAGCCTGGCCACCCGCTACGTCTTTTTCACCGGCAAAGGCGGTGTCGGCAAGACGTCGCTCGCCTGCGCCAGCGCGCTGGCCCTGGCCGAACGTGGCCAACGCGTGCTGCTGGTCAGCACCGACCCAGCGTCCAACCTCGACGAGGTGCTGGAAACGCCGCTGAGCACCGTGCCAACGCCGGTGGCCGGCGTGCCTGGCCTCTTCGCGCTGAACGTGGACCCCGAGGCCGCCGCCGCCGCGTACCGCGAGCGCATGGTCGCGCCCTACCGCGGCGTGCTGCCGGCGGCCGCCATTCGCAGCATGGAGGAGCAGTTCTCCGGCGGCTGCACGGTCGAGATCGCGGCTTTCGATGCCTTCGCCGAGCTGTTGGCGGGCGGCGGTTTCGCCAGGGACTTCGAGCACGTGGTGTTCGACACGGCGCCCACCGGCCACACGCTGCGCCTCCTCACCCTCCCCTCGGCCTGGAACGAGTTCCTGTCGACCAACACCACCGGCAATTCCTGCCTGGGGCCACTGGCCGGGCTCGAGAAGAACAAGGCGACCTATGCCGCCGCCGTCGCCGCGCTGACGGATGCCCAGCAGACCACCGTCGTCCTGGTCGCCCGCCCGGAAAGCGCCGCACTGCGGGAAGCCGAGCGCACGCGGCATGAGCTGGCGGACCTCGGCGTGCGACGGCAGGTGCTGGCGCTGAATGGCGTCTTCCATTCACCCAGCAGCACGGACGCGGTCGCGCGGGTCATGGCCGAGCGGCATGCCGAGGCAAAAGCCGCCATGCCCGTCGGGCTGGCGTCGCTCGAGCGCACCGAGACCGGCTTCATCCCCCGGGGCATGGTGGGGCTGGCGTCGCTGCGGGCCTTCCTGCACCCCGGGGCGGTGGCCCCGGCCGCGGCGAGCTCGGCGCGCTTGTGCTTGCCCGCCGAGTTTTCCGCCGGCCTCGCGCCGCTGGTGCGCGACATCGAGTCCGCCGGCCACGGCCTGGTGATGACCATGGGTAAAGGCGGCGTCGGCAAGACGACCGTGGCCGCGTCGGTCGCGGTGGCCTTGGCCCAACGCGGGCACCGGGTCCTGCTGTCGACCACCGACCCCGCGGCCCACCTTTCCTGGGCGCTGAACGAGGCCGTGCCGAACCTGACGGTGGCACGCATCGACCCGCTGCTGGAGGTGGAACGCTATCGCCAGGAAGTGCTGGCCAAGGCCGGCTCGCGCCTCGACGCACCAGCCCGCGCCATGCTGGAGGAAGACCTGCGCTCGCCGTGCACCGAAGAGATCGCCGTCTTCCGCGCCTTTGCCCAGACGGTGGACCAGGCCGCAGGCGCCTTCGTCGTGCTGGACACGGCACCCACGGGCCACACCATCCTGCTGATGGACTCGGCCGAGGCCTACCACCGCGAAGTGAGCCGCACCCAGGGCGACATGCCCGAGTCGGTCCGCAGCCTGCTGCCCCGGCTGCGCGACCCGGCGTTCACCCGCGTGCTCATCGTCACGCTGGCCGAAGCCACGCCGGTGCACGAGGCCGAGCGCCTGCAGGCGGACCTGCGCCGCGCGCAGATCGAGCCCTATGCCTGGGTCATCAACCAGAGCCTGCTGGCCAGCGGCACCACGGACCCGGTGCTGTCGCAGCGTGGGGCCTACGAGCTGCCGTTCATCGAGCGCGTCTGGCGGCAGTCGTCCACCCGCTGCGCCCTCATCGCCTGGCAGGTGGTGGCACCTGTCGGCGCGGCCGCCTTGAACCGGCTGGCGAGCGGCGAGTAGCCCCGGCCGAAACGGCCCGGCGGCGGGTGCCGATACACTGCCGCCCATGCGCCGCCTTGTGCTCATCTGCATGATGTTGCTGCTGCCGCTCCAATGGAGCTGGGCAGCAGCCGCGGCGTATTGCGAGCACGAGACCGGCGTCGCGGCCGGGCACCTGGGGCACCACGAGCACAAGCACGAGGCCGACGGCTCGGACAATGGCAGCCAGGCTGGCAAGCCCGCCTCGAAGCTCTTGGTGGACAACGACTGCAGCGTCTGCCACCTGAGCGGGCTGCACTGGTTGGACGGCGTATCGGCCTCGGTGTCCGGCCCGCAGGCGCCGCCTCGGCCCGGTGAGCAACTGGCGCCGTTCAGCTCCCACATTCCCCATGGGCCCGAGCGGCCCGACAGAGCGCGCATCGCCTGATTCGGCGAGCGCGTCCAAACACCCACACCCCCGACGACTCGCCGAATTCCTCCCCGAACGGTTGTTCCCGCAATCAGGAGAATTCGATGCGATTCAAGACGCTGGCATTGGCCAGCGCGCTGGCTGCCTGCCCCTGCATGGGGTGGGCGCAGACCAGCGTGCCATCGGGCGCGCCCCATGTGCCCGCCCCCACCTCGAACCTGGCCGCTGCCACCCCGGCGGCCAACCCCCCGCTCTCGCTGGCCGACGCCTGGCGCCAGGCCCAGGACGGCAACGCCGGCCTGCGGGCCCGGCAGGCGCAACTGGCCGCCGCCGAAGCCGCGCTCGACGATGCGCGCTCGCTGCTGCACAACAACCCGGCGCTGAGCGCTGAAGCCACGGGCCGCCAGGTCCCCCCATCTTCTCAGCCCACGCAGCGCCGCCGCGAATGGACGGCCGGTCTCTCGCAGACCTTCGAAGTCGCCGGCCAGCAGGGCCACCGCCGCGCCGCCGCCGAGGCCGCGCTGGCGGCCCAGCAGGCCGACCTCGACGATGCGCGTGGGCAGTTGCGCGCGCAGGTGGCCCAGGCCTTCTTCAAGGTGTTGGCGCTGCAGCAGCGGCTCGACATCGAGACGCAGGCGGCCCAGCTGTTCGAGGACACGGCCGCCGCGGTGCAAAAGCGCCGTGCGGCGGGCGAGGACACGCGGCTGGATGCCAACGTGGCCACGGTGGAGGCCGAGCGCGCGCGCAACCAGGTCGAGCAGGCGCGCGAGCAGCTGCTCGACGCCCGCGCCGAACTGGCCGGCCTGCTGCAGTTGCCCCCCGGCAGCACGCCGGTGGCCCAGGGTGACCTGGCGGACCGCTTCGGCACGGCCTACACGCTCGAAGCCCTGCTCGGCGCCACCGACGCACAGGCGCGCCTGCGCGCCCTGGCGGCCCGACAGGACAGTGCGCGCGCCCGGCTGAAGCTCGAGCAGGCCAGCCAATACCCGGACGTGACCGTCGGCCTGAACGTCGGGCGCGAGGGCCCAGCCGACGCGCGCGAGCGGCTGACGATGCTGAGCGTGACGCTGCCGCTGCCCCTGTTCAAGCGCAACGCGGCCGCCATCGGCCAGGCCAGTGCCGACTGGACCCAGGCCGGGGTCGAGCGCGAAGCCGGGGCGCGCGACCTGCGCGCACAGGTCCACACGCTGCACAGCCGGCTGCAAAGCCTGCAGGCACGGGCCCAGCGGCTGCGCGACAAGGTGCTGCCGGCGCTGGCCGAGAACCAGCAGCTGTCGGTCAAGTCGCAGCGCGCCGGGCAGATCGGCCTGCTTGAACTCATCGTCGTCAACCGCCAGGCGCTGGACGCCCGGCGCGACCTGATCGACGCCCTCGCCGACTACCAGGCCACCCGCTATGCGCTCGAAGCCGCGGCGGGCTGGCCCCAGAACGAACAAGCTCAAGGACAGGCTCAATGAATTCCCACCTCCGCCCCACCGGTGTGCGTGCGCTGCGCATGCTGCCCATCACCGCCCTCGCCTTCGCCACCGCCCTGGCGGCAGGCGCACTGAGTGCCTGCGGCAAGAGTGACGCCGAAGCGGCGCAGGCCAAGCCCGCCGAGCATGGCGACGACGCCGGCCTGACGCTGAGTGCCGAGGAAGCGCAACGCGCCGGCATCCAGCTCGAAGCGGTGGCCGCACAGGCCGTCGCCGACACGGTGACGGTGACAGCCACCCTCCACGCCAACCAGGACCGCCTCGCGCGCATCTCACCGCGCGTGGAAGGCCGCGTCGTTTCTGCGCAGGCCAGGCTCGGCGACACGGTCAAGGCGGGCCAGCCGCTGGCCGTGCTGGACAGTGTGGCCATCGGCGAAGCGGCCACCGCATGGGCGCAGGCGGAGTCCGACTCCCGCGTCGCTGAAGCCGATTTCAGGCGCGCCGAAGGCCTGAACGCCGAAGAGATCATCCCGAAGAAGGACTACCTGCGGGCCCAGTCCGACCACGAAAAGGCCGCAGCCGCCCTGCGCGCCGCCGAAGACCGCCTGCGCCTGCTGGGCGCCTCGCCGGCAAGCAGCGCGGGCCGCCCGGCCTCGACCTTCCAGGTCACGGCTCCGTTCGCCGGCACGGTGATCGACAAGAGCGCCACCGTGGGGCAACTGGCCTCCCCCGGCGACGCGCTGTTCGTCGTGGCCGACCTGTCGCGCCTTTGGGTCGTGGCCGACCTGACCGAAGCCGCATTGGCCCGCGTGCGCCTCGGCGCGGCCGCCACCGTCACGGTCGAGGCCTACCCCGGCGAGAGCTTCGCTGGCAAGGTCACCTACATCTCGCCCGTGCTGGACAAGGACCGGCGCACCGTGCCGGCCCGCATCGAGGTCGACAACAAGGACGGGCGCCTGAAGCCGGAGATGTTCGCCAGCGCGGCCATCACCTCGTCCACCAGCGCCAGGCAGCCCACCCCCAGCCTCACCGTCCCGGACGAAGCCATCGTGCTGATGCAGGGCCTGCCGACGGTGTTCGTGTTCGAGAAGGGCAAGGGCGAATACGAGCAGCGGCCCATCCAGCCCGGCGACAAGCTGGGCGGCCGGACGGTCGTCAAGTCCGGCCTGGAAGCCGGCGAGCAGGTGGTGGCCGCGGGCGCCTATGCGCTGAAGGCGCGCCTGCTGAAGTCGCAAATCGGCGACGAGCACTGACAGCGGCAGGAGTTACACACCATGCTCAATGCCATCGTCGACGCCTCGCTGCGTTACAAGGTCCTCGTCCTGGTTGCCTTCGCCGTGCTCGTCGGGCTGGGCGTGCAGGCGTTCCGCCATGTCCCGGTCGACGCCTTCCCGGACGTCACCCCCATCCAGGTCAACATCTACACCGAGTCGCCCGGCCTGGCCGCTGAAGATGTCGAGCGCCTGCTGACCACCCCCATCGAAGGCGCCATGGCCGGCCTGGCCGGCGTCGAAGAGGTGCGCTCGGTCTCGCTGTTCGGCTTGTCCTACGTCGGCGTCTATTTCAAGGACGACGTCGACATCTACTTCGCCCGCCGCCTCGTCGGCGAGAAGCTGCAAGAGGCCAAGGAGCGACTGCCGCAGGGCTACGGCGAGCCTGTGCTCGGGCCCAACAGCTCGGGCCTGGGCCAGGTCTTCTGGTACACGATCGAGTCGGCCGACAAGAAGCTCTCGGCGATGGACCTGCGCACGCTGCACGACTGGACGGTGCGACTCATCCTGCGCACCGCGCCGGGCGTGGACGACGTGATCTCCTGGGGCGGCCACGAGAAGCAGTTCCAGGTGCAGATCGACCCGACCAAGCTCATCAAGTACGCGATCAGCTTCAAGGCGGTGATGGAGGCCCTGGCCGCCAACAACAAGCAGGTCGGTGGCCAGTACCTGAACCTCGGCGCCGAGCAATACCTGGTGCGCGGCCTGGGCCTGGTCCGCAATGCCGAGGAAATCGGCAGCATCGTGCTGGCCGAGCGAGGTGGCGTGCCGGTCCACGTGCGCGACGTGGCCGAGGTGAAGGAAGCCCCGGCGCTGCGCTTCGGCGCGGTGACGCGCGACGGCAAGGAAACCGTGCTCGGCATGGCCTTGTCGCGGGTGAACGAGAACGCCAAGACCGTGGTCGACGCGGTGAAGGGCAAGCTCGCCACCGCGCAGGCCGCGCTGCCCAAGGGTGTGGAGCTCAAGCCCATCTACGACCGCACGGACATCGTCGACAAGGCGCTCAAGACCGCGGAAAGCGCCCTGGTCGAGGGCGCCGTGCTGGTGGCCGTGGTGTTGTTCCTGTTCCTCGGCGAGGTGCGCTCGGCCATCGTCGTCATCGTCACGCTGCCGCTGGCGATGCTGATCGCCTTTCTGCTGATGGACCGGTTCGGGCTGTCAGCCAACCTGATGTCGCTGGCCGGCCTGGCCATCGGCACCGGGATGATGGTGGACGGCGCCGTGGTGATGGTGGAAAACGCCTTTCGCCTGCTGGCCCATGCCAAGGAAACCGGCAAGCCGGTGGCCAAGACCCACCTGATTTTCGAAGCGGCGTGCGAGGTGGCGAACCCGATCGCCTTCGCCATCCTCATCATCATCGTCGTCTTCCTGCCGCTGTTCTCGCTGACCGGCCTGGAAGGCAAGCTGTTCAAGCCGATGGCGCTGACGATCACCTTCGCGATGGCGGGCTCGCTGCTGCTGTCGCTGACGCTGGTGCCGGTGCTGGCCTCGCTGATCCTCAAGGCCAAGGAAGAGAAAGACACCTTCCTGGTCCGCTGGGCGAAGCGGGCCTACCTGCCGCGGCTGGACTGGGCGCTGGACCACAAGTCGCCGGTGGTGGCCGTGGCCGTCGGCCTGCTGGTGCTGGCGCTGGGCCTGTTCCCGTTCCTCGGCAAGGAATTCATGCCGCAGTTGCAGGAGGGGGCCATCATGTTCCGCATCACCGGCATCCCGTCGACCTCGCTGGACGAGTCGATCCGGGTGTCCAACGTGGTCGATGAGAAGCTGCGCCAGGCGTTTCCCCAGGTGCGCTCGGTGCTGGCCACCATCGGCCGCGCCGAAAAGGGCGAGACCGCCGATGTGAACTACATGGAGGTGCTGCTCGACCTGAAGCCGCAGGACGAATGGCCGGAGAAGGTCTCCTACGCCAAGCTCGGCGCCGACATGCAGGAGGTGCTGGAGAAGGAGGTGCCGACGGCCGTCTTCGGTGCCACCCAGCCCATCCAGATGCGGGTGGAAGAGCTGATCTCCGGCGTGCGTGCCACGCTGGCGCTGAAACTCTACGGGGAGGACCTGGAAACGCTCGACCGTCTCGCCGCGCAGGCCAAGGCGGTGCTGGACAAGGTGCCCGGCGTGGCCGACCTGTCGGCCGAGGCGAACAAGGGCAAGCCGCAACTGGTGATCAAGGTGGACCGTGCCGCTGCTGCAAGGCATGGCATCAACGCGGACGAGATCCTGGAGGTGGTGCAGTCGGGGATCGGCGGCAGCACGGTGTCGACGCTGATCGACGGCACACGGCGCTTCGACATCGCCGTGCGCCTGGCCGACGCCTACCGCGCCAACCCGGCCGCGATCGCGGCCATCCCCATCCGCACCGGCGAAGGCGCGCTCATCCCCTTCTCGCAGGTGGCGCGCATCGAGATGGACGAGGGCTACTCGTTCGTCCGCCGGGAAGCCCTGCAGCGCTACTCGGTGCTGCAGATGGACGTGAAGGGCCGCGACGTCGACAGCTTCGTCAAGGAGGCCGATGCCCTGGTGCGGCAGCAGGTGCAGCTGCCCGCCGGCTACTGGGTCGAATGGGGCGGCGCCTTCGAGAACCAGCAGCGCGCCATGGCCCGGCTTGCGCTGATCGTGCCGCTGACCATCGGGCTGATCTTCATCTTGCTCTACACGGCCTTCAACTCGGTGCGCCATGCGACGCTGATCATCGCCAACGTGCCCTTCGCCATCATCGGCGGCGTCGTGGGCCTGTTCATCAGCGGGCAATACCTGTCGGTGCCCTCGGCCATCGGTTTCATCGCGGTGTTCGGCGTGGCCATGCTCAACGGCATCGTGATGGTGTCGTTCCTCAACGACCTGCAGCTGCGCGGTCGCGACATCCGCAGCGCCGTGCGCGAGGGTGCAGCCCTGCGGCTGCGGCCGGTGCTGATGACCGCGTCGGTGGCCATCCTCGGCCTGGTTCCCATGCTGCTGTCGACCGGCGTGGGCGCAGAGACGCAGCGGCCGCTGGCCACGGTGGTCGTCGGCGGTCTCATCACCTCGACGGTGTTGACGCTGCTGCTGCTGCCCTTGTTCTATGAATGGTCCGAGCAGCGTGCCGAGCGGCGGCAAGCGCGGGCCGAAGCGGCTTTGGAAGGGGCATGAGATGAAGGAAATCAAGGCGCGCGTTCGCCGCACTCTGCTGCCGGCCCTGGGCGCCGCCGTGCTGCTCGCCGGCTGTGCCCACCCCAGGCTGCTCGCGCCCGAGTTGGATGGCACCTATTGCTACCGCTACAAAGGAGGCACGCCCCCCTTCAACAGCGCGCGCTACCGCACCTGCACGACCAGCCCCGTGCCGCCGGCCGTGGCCGATGCCGAGGCAAAGCGGTTCGAGCCGGCGCCGGGCCTGGCCACCGTCTACGTCGTCCGCCGCGGCTGGGCCGACGGCAGCCACCGAATCCCCGTCACCGTCGACGGCGGCCCCGAGACCGAGACGGTCCCACGCTCGCTGGTGCGCATCCAGCTGCAGCCGGGCGCCCACGCCTTGGCCTTCGAATGGCACGGCACCCGGTTCACCCAACCCTTGCAGCTGAGCGCGGGCGAGGTGCGCTTCGTGGCGCTTCAGGCCGATGGATGGCTGGGGGGCGCGCGGTATTCGTGGGCGCCCCTGGAGCCGGCCCACGCCAAGGAACTGGCTTCGCTGACAAGGCTGGTCGCCGACCTGCGGCCGCCGCCGCCGGGTGAAACGCATCCATGAGCCGGGCTGCGCCCTTCACGGCATGGCCGGTGGCCAGCGGTGCGCCTCGTGCTGGCAGCTCTTGCACCAGGCGTAGAGCGCGTCGTACATCACCATGCCCTGCCTGAGCATCTCGTGGTCGTCGGCATACAGGGCCGACAGCCCCAGCGACAACGCATACAGCCCCGGAGACTGTGGCGCCAGGTCGAGCCGGGACGTGTCGGCGCCCCGCACGATGACCGCCAGCTGCTGCAGGGCCGGCTCGGTCAGGCCGTATTTCTGCAGGAAGGCATCGAAGCTGCACAGTTCCCCGACATGGGTCATCTCGACGCCTGGCACGTCGTACGGCACCGCACCGGTTCGCTGCGCAACGTCCAGGACGCTCGACGCCGGCACGTAGAGGAACTCGGGCTCCGTGTCGATGAAGCGCGCAATCAGCCAAGGGCACGCTATCCGGTCGATCTTGGGACGTTCGCGGGTCACCCATTTCATGTCGCGCTCCTGGTGCTTGGACGGCGTCGAGTGGCCGAGGCGGCCGGCGCCCCAACGCTTGCCCCGACGCAACTCAATCGCCGGCTGACTTCGGTGCCAGCGCTCGCCCGGCCGCCTGCCAGCCGTCGATGCCACCCCGCAAGAAGCGCGCGTCGATGCCGGCCGCTCGCAGCCGCATCGCGGTCGACCGCCCTACTTCGTGCCCGTAGACGCAGTACACGACCACCGGCTCGCCGGTGGGCAGCGCGAGCGACCAGGTCGAAACCTCTTGTGGGTCGCGCCAGCGGGCGCCGGGAATGACCGACGGTGCCTGCTCGAAGACGCCCGCGCGTCGGACGTCCAGCAGGTGCGCGCCTTGCAGGTCATCGTGGGTCGCCGCCAGCGCCTCGCTGGCCGATTCGACGGCTCGCTGATACCGCTCGTACACCCTGGCCCAGTGGATGTTGTCCATGAAGGCATCGACATACTTGGCCGCAGCGGCGCCGAAGTCCATGTGGTACGAGTGCTCGTACATGTCGAGCGCCAGCACCGGCACGCCGCCAGCGACCGCGTGCGTGTGGTCGGCAGCCCATTGGTTGACGAGGGTGCCCTCGCGCGGCTGGAAGGTGAGCAGGACCCAGCCGGAGCCGCCCCCCAGCGCCTTGCCCATCGCGACGAACTCGTCGCGCCAGCGCTCGACACTGCCAAAGCTCGCCTGCAACGCGAGCGCCATGGCCGGCGCCATCTGCTGGCCATCGCCACCCAGGCCTTCGAAATACAGCTCGTGCAGCAGCATCGAGTTGGTTGCGACCAGCTCTTCGCGCTTGAGGCCGTTCAGCTGGAACCCGGGTGCCGACGCGAAGGGCATCTCGCCCAGCTGCGCCCGGATGGCGTTCAGTCGCTTCACGGCTCCGCTGTAGTTGTTCTGGTGATGGCTGCGCATCAGTTGCTCGGACAGGCCGCGCAGCGAAGCCGGGTCGAAAGGAAGGTCTTGAATGCGTGCGTCCATGAGGTTTGCTCAGACGTTGGCGCTGAGGTAGGTGCGCCCCAGTTGGTAGGCGAGCCCCGCAATGCCGGACCCGAGCACGACGGGGATGACACCCTGCTTGAAGCGGAACAAGGCGAGCGCCGCGGCCAGGCCGATGACGGCCGAGGGCCACTCGAAGCTGCCGGCCAGCCCTTGCGGCCAGAGCACGTGGTAGGCGAAGAACACCGCCAGGTTGACGATGACACCCACGACCGCGGCGGTGATGCCGGTCAGCGGCGCCGTGAACTTCAGGTTGCCGTGCGTCGACTCGATGAACGGCCCCCCCAGCAAGATGAAGAAGAAGGACGGAAGGAAGGTGAAGAAGGTCACCACCGTCGCCGCGGCCGCGCCAGCAAGGAAGAGCGAATCGCTGCCGAAGATGGCCTTGGTCCACCCCCCGACGAAGCCGACGAAGGACACCACCATGATCAGCGGGCCCGGCGTGGTTTCGCCGAGTGCCAGGCCGTCGATCATCTGCGTGGGCGTGAGCCAGTGGTAGTGGTCGACGGCGCCTTGGTAGACATAGGGCAGCACGGCATAGGCGCCGCCGAAGGTCATCAGGGCCGCCTTGGTGAAGAACCAGCCCATCTGCGTCAGCACCGCGTCCCAGCCGAACGCCGCCGTCAACGCCCCGAGCGCACCGGCCCAAAGTGCGAGGAACCACACCAGCACCTTGCGGACCCGCGCCCAGGTGAAGCGCGCGTGCGGCGGCGTCGGCGTGTGGTCGTCGATGACCGCGGGCCCGAACTCCTTGGCGGCCTTGCCGTGGCCGCCGCCCGTCTGGAATTTCTCGGGCTTGTAGCGGCCGCCGAAATAGCCGATGAGGCCGGCGGCCAGCACGATGAGCGGGAACGGGGCGTCGAGCGCAAAGATGGCGACGAACGCCGCTGCGGCGATGCTCCACAGCCAGGCGTTCTTCAGCGCGCGGGAGCCCACCCGGTAGGCCGCATGGACGACCAGCGCCGTCACGGCTGGCTTGATGCCGTAGAAGATGCCGGCGATGACGGGCACGTTGCCGAAGGCCATGTAGACCCAGGAGAGCGCGATGAGGATGAACAGCGACGGCAGGACGAAAAGCCCGCCGGCGACGATGCCCCCCCAGGACCTGTGCATCAGCCAGCCTATGTAGGTCGCCAGCTGCTGCGCCTCGGGCCCGGGCAGCAACATGCAGTAGTTCAGCGCGTGCAGGAAGCGCTTCTCCGAGATCCAGCGCCTTCGCTCGACCAACTCCTCGTGCATGATGGCGATCTGCCCTGCCGGGCCGCCGAAGCTGATGAAGCCGAGCTTGAGCCAGTAGCTGAAGGCCTCTGAGCGAGACAGGGCCTCGGACGGCTGAGGATCGGCGGGGGCAAGCGTTTCAGCGGTCATCGGGCACCTGCAATGCGGTGTAGTAGGCGTCGAACGCCGGAATGGCCGCGGCCAGCAACGCGTCATCGTCGGCGTGCTGGGCCTGCAGCCCTCTGATGAGCATCTCGAAGCCGGGAGCTTCGTCGACGGGAACGCCGCCGATGTCGATGCAGTGGACCAGGCCCGCCAGGCGCCGCAGCGCCGGGTCATCGAGCAGCCCGAAGCTCTCCGCCACGACCTCGAAGGTCACCTTGTCGCCCACGTGCGTGAACGTGGCCTGGTCGAAGTCGTAACCCAGGGCCGACTTGGGGCATTTCCTGGGGTCGGCCAGCCAGGTGAAGGTGGGCTTCTTGTCGATGAAGCGCTGCACCAACCAGGCGGTGCCCAGGCGGTCGACCCAGGGCCGCTTGCGCGTCGCCCAGGTGCGGCCCTGGTAGTCGGCGACGGCACGCGGCTCGATGCTCGCGTGCGAAGCGGCGGGCTCGTCCGGTGAGAGTTGGAGTTCGATGTCGCGTCGCAGTGCTGCCAGTGCATCGGCCGCCTTGCGGTGGTCCTTGCCCGGAAAGAAATCGGTGTTCTGGATGCCCTGCCACTGGGCTTCGAGCCCCCGCAGCATCTTGTGAAGCTGCGCCTCGGTGGACGCCTTGACGGCGCTTCGCGCCTCCTTGATGGCTTGCAACAGCTCGGCATGGAGCTCGGAGCGGTCGAACAGCGCCCTGAACGACTTCTCCTGCGCCTCGTCGCGTGCCGGAACCACCAGCAGGTGGGCCTCGGCGCCTGCCTCGGTGATCGTCTGCTCCAGGCTCCAGAGGGTCTGCGCGGTGCTCGCGTGCTCCGGCAGAACGTAGACACCTTCGCGCAAGGTTCCGGCACCCGTGGCCTTGAGGTTTCGCCAGACGCGAACACGCAGGGCGCTGGGCGAGGTCGGCAGCGTGGCCGTCAGGATGAGCCAGTTCGTGGTCATGTGTAGCAATCATCTCACAACACGATGATTGCTACAGAAAGGCGGTCATGCCATCCACGGCGTCACGGCTTCGCTTGGCGACGTGCCCGTGCGTCTCGTCGCGGGCCGCTGTTCAACCAGGGGGCCTGTCCCTACAGTGCCCTCACCCCGCCGAGATACCGGCTCACGAGACACGCCATGACCCTCTTTCGCACCGCCCTTCGCACGAGATCCCTGGTCGCCACCGCGTTGCTGTGCTTGGCGGCACATGCGAGCGCGCAGAACGCGGGGTACCGCACGATCACCGTCGCGGGAGAGACCCCCATGACGGTGGCCGTGTTCTACCCCACGGCGGTGCCCGACCGCACCGTGCCCATGGGCCCCTGGCAGCCCGTGGTGGCCCCGGGTGCGCCGGCTGCAGAGGCGCCGCTGAAGGGCCTGATCTTGCTGTCGCACGGCACGGGCGGCACCGAGCTGAACCACCACAACCTCGCCACGCGGTTGGCACGCGACGGCTACCTGGTCGCCGCCGTGCGCCACCCGGGCGACAACTGGCAGGACCGGTCGCTGATCACGTCCGGCCGCTACTTCAGCGAGCGCCCGCGGCAACTCAGCCGGGTGTTGGACGCGCTGCTGGCCAGCCCCGAGTGGGGCGCGCGCATTCCGGCCGGCCACATCGGGGCCGTGGGGCATTCCGCTGGGGGCTACAGCGTGCTGGCTCTGGCCGGTGCACAAGCAGAGCCCCAGCGTGCGGCGCAGCACTGCCGCACGGTACAGGACGACCCGGGCTTCTGCTCGCTGGGCAAGGGCTCGGTCGACCCACAGAACGCCTCGGCGCAAGCCGCGCCCGCGGCCAGCGCGGCAGCACCGGCACCATCGCTGGTGTCGGTGCCGGACCGCCGCATCCGCGCCGTGGTCGCGCTGGCGCCCATGGCGGTGGTGTTCACGCCCGAGAGCCTGGCCGCCATCACGGTGCCGGTGCGCGTGATCGTGGCCGAGCGAGACGTGGTGCTCAATGGCAAGTACCACGGCAACTATGTCGCCGCGAACCTGCCGAAGGCCCAGACCAGCACGGCGGCCGGCGCGGGGCACTTTGCCTTCATGGCCCAGTCCACCATTGCGCTGCCATCAGGCGCGGGTGACGCCGCGGCCAACCCACCGGGCTTCGACCGGCTCGCCTACCTGCCCGAGCTGGAGAACCAGGTCGCCGGCTTTTTCGCAGAACAGTGGCGATGAGCGCCAGCGGTCAATGCGCGTCGTCGACCAGCAGCGCCACCGCACGGCGTGCCAGCGGCGCCACGACCAGCACCACCGGGAAGGCCACCAGCCAGGCGGTCAGCCAGGCGCTGGTCCACAGGCCGGCATAGGCCCCGCCGAAGCCGACGGCCCGGTAGGTCGAGATGCCCGAGACCAGCAGGGACATCAGCCCCGACAGGATCAGGCCGAAGAGCGCGGGGGCCAAGCGCTGCGGGAATCTGGGTGCACGCATCAGTGTTCTCCAGGCAGGGTGGCTGCTCAGGCCGTGGCCATCACGCGGTGAAGGCTCTCGGCGACGTGGCGGCCGAACATGCGCGCGGTCTTCACGTCGCCAGGCACGAAGGCGTCCGCCGACGCCGAGTGGCCGGCCTGGGCCATCAGGCCAGACCACGAGCCGAGCCGGTTCGCAGCCTCGTCGTAGGGCACGCCGCTGTGCTGCTCGGGCAGGATCGGGTTGCCGACCCACCACATGCCGTGCTGCATGGCGAAGACGAACATCGACAGCAGTGTCGACTGCTTGTCGCCCGCGGGCAGCGACGACACGGTGAAGCCTGCGGCCAGCTTGCCCTTGAGGCCCTGGCTGCGCCACAGGCGGCCGGTGGCGTCCATGAAGGACTTGAAGGGCCCCGACACCCCGCCCAGGTAGGTGGGCGAACCGAGGATGATGCCGTCGTAGTCGGCCAGCCGATCGGGCGTGCGGGCGATGTCCTCGGCCTTGACGAGTTGGGCGTCGACACCCTCCACGCCGCGTGCGCCGGCCAGCACGTGGCGGGCGATGTGCTCGGTGTGGCCGTGGGCACTGTGGTAGACGATGGCGAGTTTGCTCATGAGGTGGCTCCTTGGTGGTGATCGGGTGAATGGGTGTGGGGCAGATGCGCCCAGCGTTCATCGGGCGGCCCAGGCGATGGCGGCCGCGGCCAGGTACAGCCCGCTGCCGAAGACCGCGTGGTTGGCCAGGCTGCGCAGGCGGTTCTGCAGCGGATCGGGCGTCTTTCTGGCGGCGATGCCCGCGCCCATGGCAGGCTGCATCAAGAGCCACGGGGCGGCCACGGTGGCCAGCCCGACCAGCAGCGCCGGCAGGTAGGTCGGCTCATCCAGCCAGGCCGTGCCCCGCACGGCGACCAGCAGGCCGGCGTAGGCGATGCCGACGAGGTAGTGCGTCAGCCAGCCCAGGCCCAGCTCGAACGCGACCGGCTCAGCCTTCGCGATGGCAGCGTGGGCGAAGCGCCCCCGCGGCAGGTGGCCGACCCAGCGGCCAACCAGCGCGAAGCTGGTGGTCGGCACGCCCAGCCGCTCGCGCAGCAACAGCCAGGCGTCCATGACCACGGTGGCGCCGATGCCGACGAGCGCGACGTGGCCCATGACTGGGGTGGGAAGCATCGAAAACTCCTTCGGCCCATTGACTTGGTGAGCCAGTGGAAGTCATGATAGAAGTTGAAGTCAACTTCAAGTCAAGCGCTTTTCATGGACATTTCAGAAGTCGCGAAGAAGTCGGGCGTGGCGGCGTCCGCCCTGCGCTATTACGAGCGCAAGGGGCTGATCCACGCCCTGCAGCGCGACGGCGCGCGGCGCCAGTTCTCACCCGCGGTGCTGGACCAGCTGGCGCTCATCGCGCTGGGGCAGGCGGCCGGGTTCTCGCTGGACGAGATCCGGGTCATGTTCACGCCGGGCGGCGAGCCCAACATCGACCGTGCCCAGCTCGCCGCCAAGGCCGACGAACTGGAGCGCATGGTCAAGCGCCTGAAGGCCATGATCGAGGGGCTGCGGCATGCCGCCGCCTGCCCCGCGCCCAGCCACGCGGCCTGCCCTTCCTTCCAGCGGCTGCTCAAGGCCGCTTCGTCGGGCGCGCTGGAAACCCGGCAGCGCACGCTGGCGCGCCGCGGTGCGGCGCGCCCTGAAACCGGCTAGAACCAGTAGTCGGCGACGCACTTGCCGTCGCGCGGCAGGTCGTCGAAGGTGTCCAGCCCGTCGAAGTGGTCGATGGGGATCCGGGCCACGGCGTCCGGCTCGGCCAGGCGCAGGTTGACGGCGATGCGGCGGCGGCCCTGCTCGTCGGTCTTGCGCGCGCGCCAGAAGGCCACGCAGCCGCACGACGGGCAGAAATGGAAGTCGATCGCCTGGCCGCGGGTGTAGGCCTGGGTCGGGCCGGTGACGTGGATGCCCTCGCCCTCGTAGTCGTAGGCCCACAGCACGCCATAGCGGCGGCACACGGTGCAGTTGCAGGCGGTCGCGCCGTCGGGCTCGCCGTCGAAGCGCCAGTGCACGGCACTGCAGTGACAGGATCCTTGAATCATCGGTCCTCCGGGAAGAAGCCACCCAGAAACGCGGCCGTCTCGCTGGAGAGGCCCACGATCTTGTTGGTGGCCTGGCGATAGAACTTGAAGTTGAGCTCGGTCTCGGGCCGGCCATCGCCCCACTGCGCGAAGGGCTTGAGCTCGGCGCGCCCGAGGTGGCGTGCGGCCAGCGCCGTGCGGCGGACGGTGATGCTGACGCGCGGGGTTTGCCGCTCGATGCCCGGCTTCAGCGGCACCGCCTGCGACGCGGTGACGATGCCGCGGGCGACCAGCCCTGCCCCACCCTCGTTCTCGCTGGCGAAGAGGTAGACCGTGTCACCGGCGGCGATGCGCTTGCCACCGTACATCGTCTTCTGCGCGTCGAACACGAACTCGGCGGCATGCGGGTCCTGGACCTCGGTCTTGATGGCGTACATGGCGGCAGCGCGCGGCGTGGGTTGCAATCGATACTGTATGCATTTACAGTCATTCCATGCAAGCACCGGAGGCCATCATGCATGTCGCCCTGCGCCAGACCTATCACCCGAAACCCGACCACACGCCCAGGTGGCTGCGCCGGCTGTGGCTGTGGTTCTGACGGGCTTCAGCGGCTGACCAGGCGCTGCAACTGCTCGGGGTAGCGGGCCCCCTGCACCTGGATGGCCGCCGCGGCCTGGCCGATGTGCTGCAGGTCTTCGGCCGTGAGCACCAGGCTGGCCGCGCCAATGTTCTCGTCCAGGCGGTGCAGCTTGGTCGTGCCGGGGATGGGCACGATCCACGGCTTCTGCGCCAGCAACCAGGCCAGGGCCACTTGCGCCGGCGTCGCCTTCTTCTGCTCGGCCATCGCCTTCAGCAACTCGACCAACGCGAGGTTCGCCTTGCGCGCCTCGGGGGTGAAACGCGGCAGGCCGCTGCGGAAGTCCCCCGCCTCCAGCGGCGTGCTGTCGTCCATCTGGCCGGTCAGGTAGCCCCGGCCCAGCGGGCTGAAAGGCACGAGGCCGATGCCGAGCTCTTCGAGCACGGGCAGGATGTCCGTCTCGACCTCGCGCGTCCACAACGAGTATTCGCTCTGCAGCGCCGCCACCGGCTGCACCGCATGTGCGCGGCGGATGGTGGCCGCGTCCGACTCGGACAGGCCGAAATGCCGGACCTTGCCCTGGCGGATCAGGTCTTTCACGGTGCCCGCCACGTCCTCGATCGGCACGTTCGGGTCCGGCCGGTGCTGGTAGAACAGGTCGATCGTGTCGAGCTTCAGCCGCTTTAGCGACGCGTCGGCCACGGCGCGGATGCGCTCGGGCCGGCTGTCCACGCCGGGCATGGCCTCGACCTTGAAGCCGAACTTGGTGGCGATCACCACCCGGTCGCGCACGGGAGCCAGCGCCTCGCCCACCAGCTCTTCGTTGTTGTACGGGCCATAGACCTCGGCCGTGTCGAAGAAGCTGACGCCGCGGTCGACCGCGGCCCGCAGCAGCGACACCATGGCGGACTTGTCGGGCAGCGGAAAGTAGCCATGGGTCATGCCCATGCAGCCGAGGCCGATGGCCGAAACCTCGAGGCCGCTGCGGCCGAGTGGACGTTTTTGCATTTTGCGGGCTCCTGTCGCCGCGGCACCTGCGCCGAGGGTCGCCCGAGTATCCACGGCGGAACGGGCCGCGCCGTGGGGGCCCAGCAACGCCCGGGCCAGCGCCGGGGTCAGCTGTCGCCCAGGCCGATCGCCGGCGACGACATCAGCGCCTCAATGTCCAGCAGCACCAGCATGCGCTCGGTGTCGCCCTGGCCCAAGGTGACGACACCGAGGAAATGGTCGGCGCCCAGCGTGTTGTGCAGCCGCGGCATGGGGCGGACCTCGGCCGTGTCGAGTGCCACCACGTCCGCCACGGCGTCGGCGATCACGCCCACGACGCGCCCGCCCAGGTTCAGCACGATGGTCACGGTGGCGTGGTTCTCGACGCCGCTCTCGGCCTGGAAGTAGGCGCGCAGGTCGACCAGGGGCACGATGACGCCGCGCAGGTTGGTCACCCCCACCACCAGGGCCGAGGTGCCGGCCAGCCGCGTGGGCGGCTCGTAGGAGCGGATCTCCTGCACCCGCAGGATGTCGATGCCGTAGTTTTCGGCGCCGACGCGGAAGGTCAGGCATTCCTGCGGGGCGGCCACCGGGGCAGTGGTGGCGCGGGCGGCGCCCGACAGGGCGGTCATTTCGATGGCGGTGATGGCGGACATGGCTTGAACCGTGGCGTTGAAGGGGCGGTGGGCGGGGCAAAGGCTGGCGGCGCGGCCAGCGCCCGACGGCTACGAGTGGCCCAGGCGGAAGACGGACACCGTCTCGACCATCTGCTGGGCCTGGGCGCGCAGGCTCTCGGCCGCGGCGCTGCCCTCTTCCACCAGCGCGGCGTTCTGCTGCGTGGTGCGGTCGAGTTGGGTCACGGCGTCGCCGATCTGCGACACGCCGGCGCTCTGCTCGGTGCTGGCGTTGCTGATCTCGCCCACGATGTCGTTGACCCGGCGGATGGACTGCACCACTTCCTTCATCGTCGCCCCGGCGTCGTCCACCAGACGCGAGCCCTGCTCGGCCCGCTCGACACTGGCGTTGATCAGGTTCTTGACCTCCTTGGCCGCCTGCGCGCTGCGCTGCGCGAGCGAGCGAACCTCGCTGGCCACGACCGCGAAGCCCCGACCCTGCTCGCCGGCACGGGCCGCCTCGACCGCAGCGTTCAGCGCCAGGATGTTGGTCTGGAAGGCGATGCCGTCGATGACTGTGATGATGTTGGAGATCTCGGCAGAGGCCTCGTTGATGCCCTTCATGGTCTCCACCACGCGGGCCACGGCGTCGCCGCCCCGGGTGGCCACGTCGGTGGCACCCACGGCCAGCTGGCTGGCCTGGCGGGCGTTGTCGGCGTTCTGCTTGACCGTGCTGGCCAGTTGGTCCATCGAGGCTGCCGTTTCTTGCAGGGCGCTGGCCTGCTGCTCGGTGCGCTGGCTCAAGTCCAGGTTGCCCTGGGCGATCTGGCTGGAGGCGGTGGCCACGCTCTCGGCCGCGGCGCGCACGTCGCCCACCGTGGCGGCCAGCTTGCCCTGCATGCGCTGCAGCGCGCGCAACAGTTGGCCGGTCTCGTCCGCCGCGCCCACGTCGATCTCGGCCGCGAGGTCGCCGTCCGCCGTGCGGTCGGCGGCTTCCACGGCGCGGTTCAGCGGCGTCACGATCGAGCGCACCAGCAACACACCGGCCAGCGCCGACAGGGCCACGGCCACCGCCACGGCGGTCAGCAGCGTGGCACGCGCGGTGGTGTAGGCCTTCGCGGCCGTCGCGGTCGAGTCGTCGGCGCCAGTGCCATTCAACTCGGCCAACTTGTCCAACGTGTCGCTGGCGGCATCGGCCAGGCGCTTGGATTCGCCATTGAGCAACGCGGTGGCGCCGGCCTTGTCACCGCGCTCGGACAGGCCGACGATCTCTTCGTGCAGCGTCAGGTATTGCTTCCACTGCCCGGCGAATTGCTCGTACAGCGCCTTCTCTTCGGGGCTGCTGATCAGGGGGACATATTCCTTGCGGTCTTCCTCGAAGGCCACCAGGATCTTGTCCATGCTCTGGACCACCGCCGGCAGGTCCTTCGGGTCGGCCGTCATCACGTGAAGCTGCTCGGCCACGCGGAAGTCCGATGCGCCGGTGTTCATCTGGTTCACGTGCTCGACGCTGGGCAGCCAGTTGTTGGCCAGTTCGTCGGTGGCGATCTTCATGGACGCGATCTGCGTCCAGGCCGCCCAGGCGACCCCCAGCAGCAGCAGGGTGAGCATGCCCAGGGTGAGCCTGAGGCGAGTCGATATCTTGAAGGTAGGCATGGCAGTGGTGTTCGCAGTGGTGTTCGTTATCGGTGGGGCGTCAGCAGTCATCGAAATGATAACTCTTATCTGTCTTTTTAATCATTACTATCATTTAAGAACGAGCAATTCTTATCGTTTTGGTCTTTCAGGCGAAAGTGATCAGGCCAACTCGGCCGACAAGCGCGCGGCGAAAGCGCTGAGGGCCGCATTCACCGATTCGCCTCGGGCCTGCAGCGCCGCCTGGTCGTCGGCCCCTTCGCCGAGCGAGGTTTCGAAGGCCCACAGGGCCTCGGACAGGCCGGTGATGCCCAGCGTGGCGCAGGCGCCGCGCAGCGAGTGGCAAGCGGCGGCGCATTGGGCGCGCTGCTCGGCGGTGGCCACCTGGGTCAGCTCGGCCGCACCGTGGACGTAGGTGGCGGCAAAGCGGCGCAGGATGCGCTCCAGCGTCGGCAGGCCGGTGCCCACGTTGCGCAGGCCCAGTGCCAGGTCCAGCCCGTCCAGGCGGCCGAGCCGCTCGGCCAGCGGCACCCGCGCGTCGCCGTCCAGGCTGCCGGGGTTAGGCGCGTCGGCCACGGCGCGGCGCTGCGGCAGCCAGCGCAGCAGCACGGCATACAGGCTCTCGGGGTCGACCGGCTTGGCCACGTGGTCGTCCATGCCGGCGGCCAGGCAGGCCGCGCGGTCTTCGCCGAAGGCGTTGGCGGTCATCGCCACGATCGGCACCGCCGGGCCGTTGCGGCGGCGGATCTCTCGCGTCGCGGCCAAGCCGTCCATGACCGGCATCTGCACGTCCATCAGCACCAGGTCGTAGGCACGCGTCGTGGCCAGTTCGACGGCGCGCAGGCCGTCGGCTGCGCCTTCCACCACCAGGCCGGCGATCTGCAACAGCTCGGTGGCGACTTCCTGGTTGATCGGGTTGTCTTCGACCAGCAGGACGCGTTGCCCGGCGTGTGACTGGCGCACATGGGCCTCCTGGCTGCCCGGCTGGCTGACCGCCGTCGGGGCCAACGGCCGCCTGCGCAGGACCCGCGCCAGGCAGTCCTGCACTGCCGAGGCGGTGATCGGCTTGACCAGCACCGCTTCGAAGCCCACCGCCTGCGAGGACTGCCACAGGGCCGGCTCGTCGAAGGCCGTGATCATGATGGCCGGCGGCACGCCCGACCCCAGCGCAGCGCGCAGGCCGGTCAAGGTGGCGGCGCCATCCAGCGGCTGCATCTGCCAGTCGATCAGGGCCACGTCGTAGGGGCGGCCGGCGCGCCGCTGGGCGCGGGCCTGCTCGATGGCCGCCTCGCCGCTGGACACGGTGTCGACCTGCATGCCGAAGCTGCGCAGGCGGTCCTCGATCGGCGCCACGGCCTCGGGCAGGTCGTCGACCAACAGCACCCGCAACCCCGCCAGCGAAGGTTTCGCGGCCAGGTCGCCGGCCTCGGCCGCACGGCCCAGCCAGGCGGTGAACCAGAAGGTGCTGCCCTCGCCCGGCACGCTCTGCACCCCGATCTCGCCGCCCATCAGGCGGGCCAGGTGGCGCGTGATCGCCAGGCCCAGCCCGGTGCCACCGTGGCGCCGGGTGGTCGAGGCATCGGCCTGCTCGAAGGCTTCGAACAAACGAGCCTGGTGCTCGGGCGCGATGCCCTCGCCGGTGTCCGTCACCGAAAAGCGCAGCAGGCGGCGGTCGCGCTCCTCGCGCAGCAGCTCGAGCTTCAGCCGCACCCAGCCCTTGGTGGTGAACTTGACCGCGTTGGTGAGCAGGTTCATCAGCGCCTGGGACAGCCGCGTCGGGTCGCCGCGCAGGTGGTCGGGCACGTGGTCGGTGTCGAGCACCAGCTCCAGGCCCTTCTCGCGGGCCCGCTGGCTGACCAGGTCGAACGCGCCGGAGACCAGCCGGTCGGTCGGGAAGTCGACGTCTTCCAGCGTCATCGCCCCGGCGTCGATCTTGGACAGGTCCAGCACGTCGTTGATGACCTGCAGCAGGTGGCGGCAGGCACCGTCGATCTTGCCCAGCCGCTCGCGCTGCATCGTGTCCTTGGTGTCGCGGAACAGCAGGTGCGTGAGCCCGATGATCGCGTTCATCGGCGTGCGGATCTCGTGGCTCATGTTGGCCAGGAAGGTGCTCTTGGCCCGTGCAGCGGACTCGGCGCGCTGCACCGCGGCCACGAGCTGGTCGTTCAACTCGCGCAGCTTGATCTCGGCTTCCTTCAGCGTGGTGACGTCGGTGCCCAGGACGATGAAGCCACGCACCTCGCGGTCTCGCCGCTCGGGGAAGAAATACACCAGGCGCCAGACCTTGCGGCCGTCGGGGCCGATCTCGTCGCGCTCGAAGACCTGGGACTCGCCGGCCAGGGCCGCCGTGATGTAGGGCCACATCGCGCGCTCGCGGTCGGGGCCCAGCGCGTCCCTGGAATGGGCGCCGATCACCTCGTCGACAGGCTTGCCCAGCCAGTCGCAGAAGTGGCGATTGGCGAAACGGCAGACCAGGTCGCGGTCCCAATAGGCCACCCGACCAGGAATGCTGTCGGCCACCAGCCGAGTGAAGCGTTCTGCGTCTGACAGCGCGGCGTTGAGTTGCTCGGCCTGGCGGCGGGCGGCGACCAGCTCGGTCACGTCGGTGGCGGCCACCAGGCAGCCGTCGACGCGACCATCGCGCAGGCGCGGCGCCAGCTGGGCCCAAAGGTGCCGGATCCGCCCGTCCGTACCGGCGACCTGGATCTCCATCTCCACCGGCTCGCCGGTGGCCACCTGGTCGAGGCACGCCTGTTGGCGCTGGACCTGCTCGGCGCCCAGAAGCTCGACCATGTCGCGGCCCAGCGAGGCCTCGCGCGACAGGCCGCGCGCCTTCAGGTAAGCCTTGTTGGCAAAGCGCAGTCGGCGCTCGGCGTCCCAGTAGGCCAGCTCGGTGGGTTGCGCGTCCAGCAGTTCGCGCGCCAGCTCTTCCGTCTCGCGCCGGGCGGCCTCGGCGCGGGTAGCCTGCTGCTCGCGCGCCATGCGCTCGAGCTCGTCGGCGGTCACGTCGGCGACGTGGCCATGCCACACCACCACCCCGGTCTCGCCGGCACGCGGCAGCGCATGCCAGCCGAAATACACCGCTGGGTCGGGTGCCGCCTGGCTGGCGCGGCAGCGGTGGGACCACTCGCCCATCTGGGCCGCTGCAGCGTCGCGTGCCGCGCGCCAGCCCGGCAGGTCGTCGGCATGGATGCGCTGGACCAGCAGGGCGTCGTCGTCCCGCACCTGGTCCGGCGTCAGGCCGAACAGGCCCAGCAAGGCCGCGCTGGCGTAGGCGAACCGCCCGCGCCCATCCGGCTCGACGACGTATTCGAAAAGCGCTGCCGGCGACGCGTCGGCCGAGCGGCGCACGCGCAGCAGCTCGTCCTCGGCCAGCTTGCCGTCGCGGGCTGGCATCAGCACCAGGGTCAGGCTCGGCGGCTCGACCGCCGGGTCGTCGACCGAGGCATAGGCCTGCACCTCGGCCTCGGGGCGGCCCGGGCGCTGCACCGACAGGGTCATGTCGCGCACCTGGCCGTCCATGCGCAGGCGCGGCATCAGGTGGGTATGGAACACCATGCGGCCACGCGCGCCCAGCCACTGGTCGATGTGGGTCGCCCGGATGGCCTCGGGCGCCGCGCCCAGCCAATCCGCCGCCGCCGCGTTGGCGTGGGTGACCGTCCCGTCGGCGCCCAGCGCCAGCATCGGCAGGGGCAGGCGCCAGCGCGCGTCGGTGTCAGACGACGGCGGCATCGAGGTACTCGCTGATCGCGGCAATGGTCTGCCGCGGGTGGGTCAGGTGGGGGCAATGGCCGTGGCCATCGATCTCACACAATCGGCTGCCCGGCAGATGCGCCAGCAGGTAGTGCGCGACCTCGGGCGGCACGATGCTGTCGTGGCTGCAGTGGACCAGCAGCGCCGGCACGGTGACCGCGCCCAGCCGGTCGCGCACGTCCACGCCGAACACCATGCGCCCGAAGCGCCGCGCCACCAATGGGTCGATCTCGCGCAGGCAGGTGCCGAACTCGGCCACCAGGCCGTCGGGATTGCCCTCGCCGATGGCCATGGGGGCCAGGGCCTCGGACCAGGCGATCTGATCGCGCTCCATCAGGTCCAGGATGCCTTCGATCTCGGCCCGCTCGAAGCCGCCGACATAGCCCGGCGGGTCGTTGATGAACCGCGGCGAGGCGCCGATCAGCACCAGGCGCCGGAAGCGGGCTGGCGCCGCGAGGCTGGCCAGCAGCCGGATCAGGCCGCCGGCCGATTGGCCGACGTAGTCCACCTGCGCGAGCCCCAGTGCGTCGAGGATGTCCAGCAGGTCCTGGGCGTAGCCGTCCAGCGTGCCGTGGCGGGCGTCGCTGTAGGCGCTTCGGTCCGAGCCGCCGAAGCCGACGTGGTCGAACAGCACCGTCCGGTGCGTCGCCTCGAAGGCCGGGGCCACATGGCGCCAGGCACGCTGGTCGGTGCCGAAGCCATGGCCGAAGACCAGCACCCGGTCGCCCTGGCCGCCGACGCGGACGTGGTTGCGCTCGATCGCAGAGGCGGGGTGTGTCATGCCAGCGGTGTCCGCTCCGGGGGTTCTCGGGCCAAGGGGGTGCCATTTGGATTCTCGGCCGCTGGCGCCGGCACAGCAGGCCTCGCCCGGCAGCGCAGGGAATGCCCGACACCGGAAATCAAGAACCCCCTACAGCGCCACCCGCGAACAGTGGCTCGCCCGCGTCAGCGGCGCTGCAGCGTCAGCTCCAGTGCCGCCGGGGCGGTGCCCTTGTTCGTCCACATCCAGCAGTAGTCCTGCGCCGAGGCCACCGCCAGCTCGCCCTCGGCCCGGGCCTGCTGGGCCTGGCGTGCCGGGTAGCGCACGTCCTTGCCCTCGTGATAGTGGATGTTGAAATCCAGCGGGGCGCCGGCGGTGAACCGCCAGGCCACTGTGGTGCCAGCCGGCAAGGCCCCGCAGACCTCGACCAGCTTGCCCGGGGCCACCTGGCCCTGGTGGGTGAACCGGGCGGCCGCATCCCAGCGGATGTCGACCACGTCGGCGGCCGGGGCGGCGGTCGCGGCGGCCAGGCAGGCCAGCCCGGCGAGGAGGTGGTGGCGTTCGGTCATGCGGCCACTGTAGCCGCGGCGTGCCGCCGGCGGTGCAGCAGGAACCAGGCCGCGGGGATGACCAGCATGCTCAGCAAGGGCGCGGTCAGCATGCCGCCCACCATGGGCGCCGCGATGCGCGTCATCACCTCGGACCCGGTGCCGCTGCCCCACAGGATGGGCAGCAGGCCCGCCATCACCACCGCCACGGTCATGGCCTTGGGCCGCACGCGCAGCACCGCGCCCTCGCGGATGGCGGCGAGCAGGGTCGCCTCGTCGTCTGCCTCGCCCGCGGCCAGGCGGCGGCGCAGCGCGTTGTTCAGGTAGACCTGCATCACCACGCCGAACTCGGCCGCCACGCCGGCCAGCGCGATGAAGCCCACCGCGGTGGCCACCGACACCGCATGCCCCATCGCCCAGACCAGCCAGAAGCCGCCCACGAGAGAGAACGGCACCGCCGCCATCACCAGGGCCGCGTCGCGCAGCGAGCGGAACAGCAGGTACAGCAGCACGAAGATCACGGCCAGCGTGGCCGGCACCACCAACTTCAGGCGCTGCGTCGCCCGCTCCAGGTACTCGAACTGGCCGGACCAGGCCACCGCGTAGCCGGCCGGCAGCGGCACCTGGGCAGCGACGGCGGCCTGCATGTCCTGCACCGCCGAGCGCAGGTCGCGCCCGCGCACGTCCACGTAGACCCAGCCGGACAGGCGCGCGTTCTCGCTGCGCAGCATGGGTGGGCCGTCGGCGAGGCTCAGCCGGGCCACGTCCTGCAGCAGCACGGTGGCGCCGCGCGCGGTGACGAAGGGCAGCACGCGCAGCCGCTGCAGCGAGTCGCGCAGCTCGCGCGGGTAGCGCAGGTTGATCGGGTAGCGCTCGCGGCCCTGCACCACCTCGCCGACGTTGTCGCCGCCGATGGCGGTGGCCACCACCGCCTGCACGTCGGCCACCGACAGGCCCAGGCGCGCGGCGGCCAGGCGGTCCACGTCCACGTCGATGTAGCGGCCGCCGGTCAGGCGCTCGGCCAGCGCCGAGCTGACGCCCGGCACCCCGCGCACGGCCGCCTCGACCTGCCCGGCCAGGCGGTCGATGGTGGCCAGGTCGGGGCCGCTGAGCTTGATGCCCACGGGGCTCTTGATGCCGGTGGCCAGCATGTCGATGCGGGTGCGGATGGGCGGCAGCCAGATGTTCGACAGGCCGGGCACCTTGACGACTCGGTCCAGCTCCTCGACCAGCTTGTCCGGCGTCATGCCGGGCCGCCATTGGTCGCGCGGCTTGAGCTGGATGGTGGTCTCGAACATCTCCAGCGGCGCAGGGTCGGTGGCGGTGTCGGCCCGGCCGGCCTTGCCGAACACGCGTGCCACCTCGGGCACGGTCTTGATCAGGCGGTCGGTCTGCTGCAGCAGCTCGGTCGCCTTGGACACCGAAAGCCCCGGCAGCGCCGAGGGCATGTAGAGCAGGTCGCCCTCGTCCAGCGGCGGCAGGAACTCGCCGCCCAGGCGCGACAGCGGCAATAGCGTCAGGCACAGCATGCAGGCCGCCGCCAGCAGCGTCGCGCGGGGAAAGCGCAGCACCGCCTCTAGCGCCGGGCGGTAGGCCGCCATCAGCGCGCGGTTCAGCGGGTTGGCGGCCTCGTGCGGGATGCGGCCGCGCACCAGGTAGCCCATCAGCACCGGCACCAGGGTCACCGACAGGCCCGCCGCCGCCGCCATGGCATAGGTCTTGGTGAAGGCCAGCGGCGAGAACAGCCGCCCCTCCTGCGCTTCGAGCGTAAAGACGGGCACGAAGGACAGCGTGATCACCAGCAGCGAGAAGAACAGCGCCGGGCCCACTTCGCTGGCCGAGTCGGCCACCAGCCGCCAACGCTCTTCCGGCGTGGGCCGCCGGGCCTGCGCGGCCTCGAAGGCTTCGAGGTGCTTGTGCGCGTTCTCGATCAGCACGATGGCCGCATCGACCATGGCGCCCAGCGCAATCGCGATGCCGCCCAGGCTGAGGATGTTCGCGCTGACGCCCTGCCAGCGCATCACGACGAAGGCGGCCAGTACGCCCACCGGCAGCGTCACCACCGCCACCAGGGCCGAGCGCAGGTGGAACAGGAAAGCCGCGCAAACCAGGGCGACGACGATGAACTCCTCGGCCAGCTTGTCGCGCAGGTTCAGCACCGCGCGGTCGATCAGCAGCGAGCGGTCGTACGCCGGCACCACCGCCACGCCCTTCGGCAGGCTGGCCTGCAGCGATGCGAGCCGGGCCTTGACCGCGGCGATGGTGCTGCGCGCGTTCTTGCCCGAGCGCATCACCACCACGCCGCCGGCCACCTCGCCCTGCCCGTCCAGCTCGGCCAGGCCTCGCCGCATCTCAGGGCCGACCTGCACCGTGGCCACGTCGCGCAGCAGCACTGGCGTGCCATCGCTGCCCGCCACCGGGATGGCGCGAAAGTCGTCCAGCGTCTGCAGGAAGCCGCGCGAGCGCACCATGACCTCGGCCTCGGCCATCTCCAGCACCGAGCCACCGGTGGACTGGTTGGCCTGCCGCAGCGCCTCGGCCACCATGGCCTGGGTGACGCCGACGGCACGCATGCGGTCCGGGTCGAGCACGACCTGGTACTGGCGCACCATGCCGCCCACGCTGGCCACCTCGGCCACGTCGGGCACGGTCTTCAGCTCGTAGCGCAGGAACCAGTCGTTCAGCGCGCGCAGCTGGCCAATGTCCAGCCGGCCGCTGCGGTCGACCAGGGCGTATTCGTAGACCCAGCCGACGCCGGTGGCATCGGGGCCGAGCGAGGCGCTGGCGCCCGCCGGCAAGCGGCTTTGCACCTGGTTCAGCGCCTCGACCACGCGCGAGCGGGCCCAGTACGGGTCGGCCTTGTCGTCGAACAGCACGTAGACGAACGAATCGCCGAAGAACGAGTAGCCGCGCACCGCCTTGGCCCCGGGCACGCTGAGCAGGGTCGTCGTCAGCGGGTAGGTAACCAAATCCTCGACGACCTGCGGCGCCTTGCCGGGGTAAGGCGTGCGGATGATGACCTGGGTGTCGGACAGGTCGGGCAATGCATCCAGCGGCATGTCGCGCACGGCCAGCAGCCCGGCCGCCACCAGGAAGGCGGTGGCGACCAGCACCAGGAACCGGTTGGCCACCGACCAGCGGATCAGCGCGGCGATCATCGTGCGCCCCCCCCACTGGTCTGGCCGACTTGGCTGGCGGCGCCCGGGGCGGCCATGTTGGCCAGCACGCTGCGCAGCCGGGCCTCGGAGTCGACCAGGAACTGGCCGCTGGTCACCACCTCGTCGCCAGCCGCCAGGCCGCCCAGCACCTCGATCTCCTCTCCCAGCTCGGCGCCGAGCTTCAGATCGCGCGGCTCGAAGCGGCCACCGGCGCCGCGCACGATGGCCACCGCTCGCGTGCCGGTGCGGATGACGGCCTCGGCCGGCACCAGCAGGCGCGAGCCCGGCGGCCCCGCCACCTGCAGCCGCAGCAGCATGCCCGGCACCAGCCGGCCGGCGCGGTTGTCCACCTCGAAGCGGGCCTGCACCGTGCGGGTGGCGGGGTTCACCTGCGGCAGGACCTCGGCGAGCGTGCCGTCGAAGGCCAGCGAGGGGTCGGCCTGCAGCGCCGCCCTCACCTTCTGGCCGCGCACCAGCCGCACGGCCTGCGCCTCGGGCACCTCGGCCACGGCCCACACCTGGCCCAGGCCCGCGATGCGGAACAGCGTCATGCCGGGCGACACCGCCATGCCCTCGCGCACGCCGAGCTCGGCCACCACGCCGCCGGCCGGCGCCGCGAGCGTGAAGCGCGCCTGGGCGACGCCGGTGGCCTCGGCCTGGCGCACCAGCTCGGGCGGGATCGACAAGGCCCGTGTGCGCTCGCGGGCGGCGGCCACCAGCTCGGGCGCCGCGCCGGCATGCTGCAGCGCGAGCAGCTCGTTCAGCGGGCCCAGCCAGTCTGGCGCATACACGGTGGCCAGGGCCTGGCCCGGGCGAACGCGCTCCATCGGCGCGCGCACGGCCAGGTGCTCCACAAAGCCGGCCACGCGGCTTTGCACCGCCACGGCCAGGCGCTCGTCGAACTGCACCGTGCCAACCGCGTCGAACGAGGCGGCCCGCTCGGCGCGCTGCACGGTGGCCGTCCGCAGCCCCAGGTTCTGCTGCACGGCCGGGCTGATCTGCACGCTGGCTTCGGCGCCCTGGCCCGCGGCCTCGTCGGCATAGACCGGCACCAGGTCCATGTCCATGAAGGGCGACTTGCCGGGTTTGTCGAAGCGCGGCCCGGGGGTCATCGGGTCGTGCCAGTACAGCACCTGGCGGGGCGCCGATGGGGCGGCGGCCGCCGGCTCTGCCGCGCCGGCGGGCGGCGCGCTGCGGCGGCCCAGGCTGAAGGCGCCCACCGCCAGCAACGCGGCGGCCGCCAGGGCGGCGAAGACGGTGGTGGTTCGGCTCAACGGGGGGCTCATCGCGCGGCTCCTTCGGCGAGGGGTTTGAAGGCAAGCTGGGCGCGGGCCTTGGCGAGGTCGCGTTGCAGCCCCAGCCAGCGGCGCTGCGTCTCCAGCTCGGCATGGCGCGCGTCGAACAGCATGGCCAGGCTGCCCTGGTTGGCTCGGTAGGCCGCGGCAGCGGCGGCGGTGCGCTGGCGCGTGGGCGCGAGCACGGTGGCCTGGTAGTGCTCGGCGCGCTCCTGCAGCCGCTGCGCGTCGCTGGCCAGGCCGGCGTATTCCGCCCGCGCCGCGCGCTGCGCCTCGGCCCAGGCGGCATCGGCCTGGTCAACCTGGGCCTGGCGCGCGGCCAGTTCACGGTCCTGCCGGGCGGCGGGCGCCACGGGGAGCGGGATGCTCACGCCGATGCTGACCAGGTCCGGGTAGCCGCTGCGCTGGCCGTAGGAGACCTCCCAGGTCCAGTTCGGCCGGCGGTTGCGGGCCATCAGCGCGGCCTCCTGCCGGGCCACCTCGGCGTCGTGTTGGCGCGCCCGCACGTCCGGGTGGTCGGCCACGAAGTCCGCTTCGCTCGCCAGTGCGCCAAGCAGGGGCAGCGCGTCGGGCACGTCGGCCGTAGGGCCCGTCCAGCGCTGCAGGGCGAGCCGCGCGGCGGCCAGCTGCTGGCGCGCTTCGGCGGCCTCGTCCTCGGCCTGGCCGCGTGCCGCCGCAAGGCCGAGGGCTTCGGCCCCGCTGCCTGCGGCGGTGCCCAGCCGCGCCCGGCCGGCCTCGAACGACTCGCGGGCATGCTGCTCGTTCTGCACCGCCAGGGCGAGCGCCTCGCTGGCGTACCCGGCGTCGATGAAGGCCAGCGCCGTCTGCAGGCGGACTAAGGCGGCGGCAGCGGCTTCGGCGCTGGCCTCGCGCTCGGCCAGGGCACGGGCCGCGGCACTGCGCGCGGCGCGCTTGTCGGCCGACACCCATTCCTGGCTGATCGCGAGTCGCTTCATCGTCATCGACTCCCGGGTCGTGCTGAAGCGGTCGGCGCCGGTCACGGGCAGGTTGTCGATGCCGGCGCCCAGCATCGGGTCGGGCAACTGCCCGGCGGCACGGGCGGCTTCGGCGGCGCCGGCCGCGCCGGCCTGCGCGGCGCGCACGGCCTGCGACTGCTGCAAGGCCAGGCCCAGGGCCTGGTCCAGGGTCAGGGGGGCGGCCAGCGCCCAGGGGGCGGGCAGCAAGGCGGCCGCCAAGGTGGCGACGCGCAAGCGAAGTAAGGGCATGAAAGGCTCCGCAGACGGGCGTGGCGGCAAGCACCACCAAGGGCGCCGCGGGCGCAAGGCCTCGCGGGCGCCGGTCAGTCGACGGAGCGGGTCAGACGCGCAGCCGGCGCGTGGACAGGAACAAGGGGTCCGGTGGTGGCCGGTTCGCCGGCTCGGCCGGCCGGGCGGCCGCCAGCACCGAGGCCGTGTCGGGCGGCAGCGGCAGCACCAGCATCTGCAGGATCGCCGGCGCGCTGGCCACCGGCAGGTGCAGCGGCTCGAACGACTGCGCCGCGGGCGACGCGTGCTGGTGGCACAGCGCGGGCTGCTCGGCGTCCATGCCGCTGCAGGGCTGGCCGGCGGCCATCATGGCCGCCATGGCCTCGGCCCGGCCCTCGACCGGGCAGACGTAGCGCGCCAGGGCCAGCTGCGAGCACAGCATGGCCAGCACCGCGAACACGGTGATGGCAAAG
This sequence comes from Burkholderiaceae bacterium, assembly GCA_044226465.1. GTDB lineage: Bacteria > Pseudomonadota > Gammaproteobacteria > Burkholderiales > Burkholderiaceae_C > Ideonella. Next base: position 35,691 of record JBGAGZ010000030.1, read on the forward strand.
CGGTGCAGTGGCCGGCGGGTCATGGTGCGACGCAGTCTAGCGCCCCGCGGGCCGGCCAGCACCGCCGATCGACGCCGGCTTGACCCAAGGCAAGGCGGACGGGTGGATCCACGCATCCCCCCAAGCTTGCTTGTCCGGCTTCGGTGGCGGGACTGCGTCATTCAACAGGCCAGGCAGCGACCTGGCGTCCATCAACCCAGGAGAACGCATCATGAACCGCATCCTTCGCGCCTTGGCCCTGCACACCCTGCCGCTCGCCGCGGCGCTGGCCGCCCCCTCGGCCTTCGCCCAGGCCGAGAACTGGCAGCACGTGGCCACGGCCTGCACACCCTCGACGCTCAACGCCCTGCGCTGGGCCCAGTTCAACACCGCGGGCGGCTACATCCGTGCCAACAACCCGAACGCTGGCACGCTGCACTACACCTGCAACGTGCTGGACTCGTACGCCACCTTCGTGCCGGTGTGGAACTGGATGATCCTGCAGTTCCGCGACTTTGCCGGCGGCCGGGTGCAGGCGGTGCTGTACTCGAAGAACAAGGCCACCGGCGCCACCGCGGTGGTGGCCGGCGTCGTGAGCCCCGCGTCGGCCGGCGTGGCCAACGTGCCGGTGGCGCTGCCGGCGCTCAACTTCGCGGTCAACGGCTACTATGTCGACCTGATCATCACCTCGTCGCAGAACAACCCGCCCGAGGTGCACATGGTGCAGCTGGCGCAGTGATGCGGGCCACGCGGCAGCCGCAGCCCGGCCTCGGCCGGGCTTTTTCTTTCGTCGAAGCGCGACCGGCCGTCAAGCCAGGCGCGTCGGGGTGTAGCCGGCTTCGGCAATCGCCGCGGTCAGCTCGGCCTCGTCGGCCTGAGCGGGCTCGACTTCGACGCGGTGGGCGCCCAGGTCGATGCGCACCTGCGCGGCCGGGTCGGCCTCTTTCAAGGCCTTGGTGATGGTGCTGACGCAGTGGCCGCAGGTCATGTCCTGCACTTCGAAGGCGATCATCGTGGGCTCCTTTGCTTCGGTTGAGATCGTGCCACGACTGTCAGGCCTGCCATCGTTGGAATGTCAAGCACCGGGCATGGAAAACCACATGACCATAGGTTGATTGGAACCCGGTCTCTTGACCTTGACAATGTGGGAAGCTTGAGCATCCGGGCCTCCAGCATTCGAGGCATGCCATGAACACCTCTGCCCCCTTGTCCTTGTCCCTGCCGCCGGGCGTCCAGCTCCAGGTCGGCGGCATGACCTGCGCGTCCTGCGTGATGCGCGTGGAAAAGGCGCTGATGAAAGTGCCCGGCGTCACCTCGGCCAGCGTCAACCTGGCCACCGAACGCGCCACGGTGCAGGCGCCGGGCGTGCCGGTCGACTTGCTGCGGGCGGCCGTCGAGAAGGCCGGCTACGAGGCGGCCGAGGTCGTCGAACGGCCGGTGTCGGCACCCGCGCCTGTGGCCAAAACCCGCTGGCCGGACTGGGCGCCCGCCGCGCTCAGCGGCCTGCTGACGCTGCCGCTGGTGGCGCCGATGCTGCTGGCGCTGTTCGGCATCGAGTGGATGCCGGCCGCCTGGGTGCAGCTGGCGCTGGCCACGCCGGTGCAGTTCGTGCTGGGCGGCCGCTTCTACCGCGCCGGCTGGAAGGCCCTGCGCGCTGGCAGCGGCAACATGGACCTGCTGGTGGCACTGGGCACCTCGGCGGCCTACGGCCTGTCGGTCTACCTGATGGTGCGGCACGCGGGCCACGGTGGCATGGCGCATCTGTACTTCGAGGGCTCGGCCGCGGTGATCAGCTTGGTCCTGCTGGGCAAGTGGCTCGAAGGCCGGGCCAAGCGGCAGACCGCCGACGCGATCCGCGCGCTGAATGCGCTGCGCCCCGCCACGGCGCGCGTCTGGCGCGGCGGCGCCGAGGTCGAGCTGCCGATCGAGCAGGTGCGGGTCGGCGACCAGGTCACCGTGCGCCCCGGCGAGCGCGTGCCGGTGGACGGCGTGGTGCTCGAAGGCCGCAGCCACGTGGACGAATCGCTGATCACCGGCGAGAGCCTGCCGGTGGTCAAGCAGGAAGGCAGCACGGTGACGGGTGGCTCGGTCAACGCCGAGGGCGTGCTGCGGGTCGACACCCGCGCAGTCGGCGCCGAAACCACGCTGGCCCGCGTCATCCGCTTGGTCGAGTCGGCCCAGGCGGCCAAGGCGCCGATCCAGCGCACGGTGGACCAGGTCAGCGCGGTCTTCGTGCCCGTGGTGCTGGGCATCGCCCTGCTCACCTTCGCCGGCTGGTGGCTGTTCGGGGGCGACTGGGAGGTCGCCATGGTCAACGCCGTGTCGGTGCTGGTCATCGCCTGCCCCTGCGCGCTGGGCCTGGCGACGCCCACCGCCATCATGGTGGGCACCGGCGTGGCGGCGCGTCACGGCATCCTGATCAAGGACGCGCAGGCGCTGGAGCTGGCCCACGGCACCACCACGGTGGCTTTCGACAAGACCGGCACGCTGACCGAAGGCCGCCCGGCCCTGGTGGCGGTGTTGCCGGCCGAAGGCGCCGAGCGCCAGCAGGTGCTGAGCCTGGCCGCCGCGCTGCAGCAGACCAGCAGCCACCCGCTGGCGCTGGCCGTCACCGCCCAGGCGCAGCAAGAGCAGCTGCCCGTGCCGCCGGCGCAGGCCGCGCAGGCCCTGCCGGGCCGCGGCGTACAGGCCACGGTGCAGGGCCAGGTGCTGGGCCTGGGCAGCGGCCGCTGGCTGCGCGAGCTGGGCCTGGCACCGGGCGCGCTGGCCGAGCCCGCCGCCGCGCTCGAATCGCAGGGCCGCACGCTGTCGTGGCTGGTCGCCTTGCCCGCAGGGGCGCCCCCTCGCCTGCTGGGCCTGCTGGCCTTCGGCGACACACCCAAGGCCACGGCAAAGGCCGCGGTCGCGCGGCTCAAGGGCCTGGGCATCCACACCGTCATGCTGACGGGCGACAACCCCGGCAGCGCCCGCGCGGTGGCGGCCGAGCTGGGCATAGCCGACGTGCACGCCGAGGTGCTGCCGGCCGACAAGGCGGCGGCCGTGCAGGCCTTGCGCGGCGCCGGCAAGCGCGTGGCCATGGTCGGCGACGGCATCAACGACGCGCCGGCCCTGGCGGCGGCCGACGTCGGCATCGCCATGTCCACCGGCACCGACGTGGCGATGGAAACCGCCGGCATCACGCTGATGCGCGGCGACCCGCGGCTGGTGGCCGATGCGATCGACGTGTCGCGCCGCACCTACGCCAAGATCAAGCAGGGCCTGTTCTGGGCTTTCGCCTACAACGTGCTGGGCATCCCGCTGGCCGCGATGGGCTGGCTCAACCCGGTGGTGGCCGGCGCCGCCATGGCCTTCAGCAGCGTCAGCGTCGTCACCAACGCCCTGCTGCTGCGCCGCTGGCGCGCGGCGGGCGAATAGAACCGAACCGATTTCTTCCGAGCAAGGAGCCCCACCGTGGACGTGCAACCCTTGAACATCGGCCAGGCGGCCAAGGCCTCCGGCGTGTCGGCCAAGATGATCCGCCACTACGAGAGCGTGGGCCTGTTCCCCGAGGCGGGCCGAAGCGAGGCCGGCTACCGCCAGTACAGCGACAAGGACGTGCACACGCTGCGCTTCGTTCGCCAGTCGCGCGACCTGGGCTTCTCGATCGAGCAGATCCGCGAGTTGCTGGGCCTGTGGCAGAACCGGCGCCGCCCCAGCCGCCAGGTCAAGGCCCTGGCCCAGGCCCACATCCAGGAGCTGGAGATCAAACTGCAAGAGCTGCAGACCATGAAGGCCACGCTGGAGCACCTGGTGCACTGCTGCCACGGCGACGATCGGCCCGACTGCCCGATCATCGAGCGCCTGGCCGACGACGCCCCGGTGCTGCCGGCGCCAGCGGTGCACCACCGCACCGCTGGCCTGCGCGCGTCGAAGGGGGCACGGTGATGCGCCGAACACTCGCCGCCGTGGCCCTGCTGGCCCTGGCATCGCTGGCCGGCTGCGCCAACTTCTCGGACGACGGCGGCTTCGCCACCGTGGCCGACCTGACCCGCAACCGCACTGGCCAGACGCCCGCCTACCAGCGCGGCGCCGAGCCCGGCCGGGCGACCAAGGCACGCGTCGCCGAGCTGCTGCAGGCCCCACTGACGGCCGATGGCGCCGTGGAGCTCGCCCTGTTGAACAGCCCCGCCCTGCAAGCCCGTTTCGCCGAGCTGGGCATCGCCGAGGCCGACCTGGTGCAGGCCGGGCGCCTGCGCAACCCCAGCATCAGCCTGGGCCGGCTCGCTGGCGGCGGCGTGGTCGAGGTGGACCGCGCCGTGCTGTTCGATCTGCTCGGCCTGATCACCCTGCCCACGGTGCGAACGCTGGAACAGGCCCGCTTCGAGCAGGCGCAATGGCAGGCCGCCGCCGACGCCGTGGCGCTGGCCACCGAAGCCCGCCAGGCCCACACCCAGGCCGTGGCGGCGGCTCAGTTGCTGGCCTACCAGCAGCAAGTACAAGAAGCCGCCGACGCCGCCGGCGATCTGGCGCGCCGCATGGTGGCCGCGGGCAACTTCAGTGCCCTGGCCCAGATGCGCGAGCAAGCCTTTCACGCCGACGCCACGGCCCAGCTCGCGCGCGCCCGCCACCAGGCGGTGGCCCAGCGCGAGCGCCTCGTGCGCGTGCTGGGCCTGGCGGACGCCACCGCCTTGAAGCTGCCCGAGCGCCTGCCCGACCTGCCCGAGGCGCCGTTGAGCCTGCCCGACGCCGAGCAGACCGCCATGGACCAGAGGCTGGACGTGCTGATGGCCAGGCGGCAAGCCGAGAGCACCGCCCAGGCACTGGGCCTGGCGCGCACCTCGCGCTTCATCAACGTGCTGAACCTTGGCCTGCAGGACCAGCACGCCACCGGCGAGCGCACGCGCCGTGGGCTCGAGGTGGAACTGGAGTTGCCCTTGTTCGACTTCGGCAGCGCCCGCGCTGCCCGCGCCGAGGCCACCTACGGGCAGGCCTTGCACCGCACGGCCCAGGTGGCCGTGGCCGCACGGTCCGAGGTGCGCGAAGCCACATCTGCCTACCGCGAGGCCTATGCCCTGGCGCGCTACTACCGCGACGAGGTGGTGCCGCTGAAGAAGCGCATCGCCGACGAGAGCCTGCTGCGCTACAACGGCATGCTGGCCAGTGTCTTCGAGCTGCTGGCCGACGCGCGCGAACAGATCACCAGCGTCACCGCCGCGGTCGAGGCCCAGCGCGACTTCTGGCTGGCCGACGCGCAACTGCAGTCCGCCCTGACCGCCGGCTCACCCGCTCGCGCAGACGCCCCTCGCGACAGCGCCGCGCCCTGATGCCCGGTGCACGGAACCCCACCATGACCCAACGCAGAGACTTCTTTCGCGCCGCCGCCGGTGCCACCTTGATGGGCGCTGCTGCCGTGAGCCGAGCCGGCGCGGCCGGCCTGCCCGAGGCCGCGCCGGCCGCATCCACTGACAGCGCCGCCACACGACCCCCGCCCCTGCCGCCCAACGGCCGGCCCTTCCGCCCGGTGGTCACTCTCAACGGCTGGTCGCTGCCCTGGCGCATGAAGGGCGGCGTCAAGGAATTCCACCTCGTCGCCGAGCCGGTGCTGCGCGAGATCGCCCCCGGCATGACCGCGCGGCTATGGGGCTACAACGGCAGCAGCCCGGGCCCGACCATCGAGGCGGTCGAAGGCGACCGCATCCGCATCTACGTGACCAACAAGCTGCCCGAGGTCACCAGCGTGCACTGGCATGGCGTGCTGCTGCCGCCGGGCATGGACGGTGTGACCGGCCTCACCCAGCCGCCTATCGGCGTGGGCAAGACCTGGGTCTACGAGTTCGTGCTGCAGCGGGCCGGCAGCTTCATGTACCACCCCCATGCCGACGAGATGACGCAGATGGCGATGGGCATGATGGGCCTGCTCATCGTCCACCCCAAGGACCCGCGCCAGCACGCGGTGGACCGCGACTTCGCCTTCATCCTCAACGCCTACGACATCGAGCCCGGCAGCGCCACGCCCCGCGTGAACACCATGCTCGACTTCAACCTGTGGACCTGGAACAGCCGGGCTTTCCCCGGTATCGACCCCTTCGTCGCCCGCACCGGCGACCGGGTGCGCATCCGCGTCGGCAACCTGACGATGACCAACCACCCCATCCACATGCACGGCCCGCATTTCGAGGTCACCGGCACCGACGGCGGCTGGGTGCCGCCCGGCGCGCGCTGGCCCGAGGTGACGACCGACATCGGCGTGGGCCAGATGCGGGCGATCGAGTTCGACGCCGTCGCCGGCGACTGGGCCATCCACTGCCATAAGTCGCACCACACGATGAACGCGATGGGGCACGGCGTGCCGACGATGATCGGCGTGGACCACCGCGACGTCGCCGAGAAGATCGCCCGCCTGGTGCCCGACTACATGGTCATGGGCGACAAGGGCATGCACGACATGGCCGAGATGGAAATGCCCCTGCCCGACAACACCCTGCCGATGATGACCGGCCAGGGCCCCTTCGGCCCGGTGGGCATGGGCGGCATGTTCAGCGTGGTGAAGGTGCGCGATCAGCAGAAGCCGGGCGACTACAGCGACCCCGGCTGGTACACCCACCCCGTCGGCAGCCAGGCGCGCGAGCACAGCGGCGAGTTGCCCGAGCCGGTGCGCGCCGCGGCGCCGGCGGCCACCGCGCCGGACGTGGAGGTTCGAAAGCCCATGGGCCACGGCGGGCACTGACGCCAGGCCGGTGTCGGCCAGTTGCGTGTGAAGGGCGGGCTTGGGTTGGTGAGTCGCGGAGGGTGTGATACCCACCATCGCCTTCGCGGCGGGCGGTACCTGGCGGGGGCGATTTGTGCAGCGGCGAGAAGCGAACTGTCGAACTCCCCGCTCACTGCGTTCAGACAGTCGGTTGGAGGCTCGCGGTCGGCGCGCGCAGCGCCTTCGCTCAAAGGAAACGAAACGAGCGCTCGCGCAGACCATCGCCTTTGTCGGGGTCTTCCCTGTTCAATCTCGAGTCTTGAGTACGCCCACCAGGTCCAGCCGGTCGATTCGCCGACGCACGATCAGCGCGCTGGCCACGCCGGCCAGCACCACGCTGACGGCGGCGATGGCATAGGTGCGCGGCTGGATCACCACGGGGAACGAGAACTGGTCGGACTTCAGCAGCTCGGCGATCAGGTGCGTCAGCCCCCAGCCCAGCACCATGCCCAGCGGCAGCGCCACGGCGATGGCAATGGCCAGCTCGCCCAGCAGCAGGCCCGAGACCTCGGCCCGGGTGAAGCCCAGCACGCGCAGGCTGGCCAGCTCCCAGCCACGCTCGGCCAGCGCGATGCGGGCGTTGTTGTAGACCACGCCGATGCTGATGATCACGGCGAAAGTGGTCAGGATGGTGCTCATGATGCGCACGTTGCGGGCGCTAATGTCCTGCATGTTGCGCAGCATCGTGGCCTTGCTGAAGGCGCCGGCCACACCAGGCATCGCCTTGGTCGCCTCCAGCATCTCGGTTTCTCGTCCGCGCTCCAGGCCGACGACGAAGCCGGTGCTCAGGTCAGACTCGCCCAGCAGTCGGTTCAAGGCCGGCCGCTCCATGTAGGCGTTCAGGCCCATGGTCTCGTCGACCACGGCGCCCACGGTCAGCGCCAGCGTGCGCGGGGCGCCCTCGCGCACCTCGGCGAGGACGGTGTCGCCCGGCCGCACGCCCAGCTTGTCGGCCAGGCGGTCGGTGAGCACCAGGCCGCGGCCTTCGAGCGGTATCGCGCGGCCGTTCATGCCGATGACGCGGTACAGCTCGGCGCGCGGCGCATAGCCGCGGATCAGGCTGCGCTCGTGGCGCGCGCCGTGCACCAGGTCCACCGGCACGAAGCGCACGGTCTCGACCGCGCTGACGCCGGGCAGCCGCGCCAGCTCCAGGCGCGCCTTGTCGTCCACGGCCTCGTTGGCCCAGACGGTCACATCGCCGCGCAGCGAGAGCGCGAACTGCGAGTCGACGATCACGTCCAGCGCGTCGCGCACGAAGTAGCCGAGGATCGTGATCGCCACCGCCATGGCGATGCCGCCGATCGACAGCGAGGTGCGCAGCGGCCGCCGGTCCATGTTGCGCAGGATCATGCGCAGGGCCGGGCCGATGCGCGCGCCGCCCAGGCGCTCGAGCAGGCTGCGGCGATAGCGGCCAGGGGCCGGCGGGCGCATGGCCTCGGCCGGTGCCAGGCGCACCGTGGCGGCGATGGCGTTGAGCGTGCCCAGCAAGGCGGTGGCCAACGTCACCGTGGCGGCCAGCGCCAGCAGGCCGGGCGCGATGCGGTGCGCGACGTGCGGAAAGTGAAAGAACTCTGCATACAGGCCCATGAACATGCGCCCCAGCACATGGCCCAGGGCCACACCCAGCACGCCGCCGAGCGCCACCACCACCAGCACCAGCTTCAGGTAGTGCCAGCCGATCGCCAGGTTGTCGTAGCCCAGGGCCTTGAGCGCCGCGATCTGCTCGCGCTGGGTGCCCACGAGCCGCGTCACCACCACGTTGAGCAGGAAGGCCGCCACGCCGAGGAAGATCGACGGCAACACGGTGCCGAGCACGCGCTGCTCCTTGATCTCGTTGTCCAGCATCTGGTGCGAGGTCTGGTCCTCGCGGCCGTGCACGTCGCGTGCGCCGTAGGGCGCCAGGCGCTGGGTTAGGTGGGCGATGACCGGCGCGGCATCGGCGCCCGGCGCCAGCCGCAGCGCCACCTGGTTGAAGGCGCCGCGCATGTCGTAGGCGGCAGCCCTGGTTGAAGGCGCCGCGCATGTCGTAGGCGGCAGCCAGCGCCTCCTGGTCGACCCAGAAGATGCCGAAGCCGCGCAGGTCCGGCATGCCCCAGAGGCCGGCGAAGATGAACTCGGGCGACAGGGCCGTGCCCACCATGCGCAGCGTGCGGCGCTTGCCGTTGAGCACCACGCCCAGGGTCGAGCCCGGCTTCAGCCCACGGGCCTGGGCAAAGCCCTGTGACACCAGCGCCGGGATCGCACCGTCGCCGCCGGCCACGTCCTGCAGGCGAAGCCCGCTGCTGACGGTGAGCAGGTTCAGGCGTTGCGGTCGGAGCAGGTCGACGCCGATCACCTGGCCCAGGATGGGGTCGGCCAGCTCGGGGATGTCGACCCGCACCATGGCCTGGATGCGCGGCTCGGCGTCGGCCACGCCGGGCAGTTCGCGCAGTGTGTCGGCCACCGCCATCGGCGCGCGCTTCAGGCCGGCAAAGACGTCGGCGAAATGGCCCTCGGCGTAGTAGTCGTCGCGCGCCTGGGCCAGCGAGTCCACCGCCGACAGGCTGGTCAGAAAGCCGCCGATGCCGCTGGCCACCACCAGCGCGATGGTCAGCGCCTGGCTCCACATCTGCCGCAGGTCGCGCCAGAGCTTGCGGTTCAGGGCCTTCATGGCGTGCCGCTCACCATTGCAGCTCCGACGGAGTCAGCTTGCGCGTGTTGGTCTCGACCTTCTGGATGCGGCCGTCGCCGAGCTGGATCACCCGATCGGCCATGCCGGCGATGGCGGCGTTGTGGGTGATGACGATGGCCGTGGTGCCCAGCTCGGCGTTGATGCGGGCGATGACCTCGAGCACCAGCTTGCCGGTCTGGTAGTCCAGCGCGCCGGTGGGCTCGTCGCACAGCAGCACGTCCGGCCGCTTGGCGATGGCGCGGGCGATCGCCACGCGCTGCTGCTCGCCGCCCGAGAGCTGCGCCGGGAAGTGGTCGCGCCGTGGCGTCAGGCCGACGCGGTCGATCGCCTCGTCCACCGGCATCGGGCTGGCCGCGATATCGGTCACCAGGGCCACGTTCTCTGCCGCGGTCAGGCTGGGGATGAGGTTGTAGAACTGGAACACGAAGCCGACGTGCTCGCGCCGGTAGGCGGTGAGCGCGGCCTCGCTGGCGCCGCTGAGCTGGTGGTCACCGAAGCGCAGCTCGCCGGTGCTGGGCACATCCAGCCCGCCCAGGATGTTCAGCAGCGTGGACTTGCCGCTGCCCGAGGGCCCGAGCAGCACGATGAACTCGCCTGCGGCGATGTCCAGGTCGACATCGCGCAGGGCCTGCACCTCGACCTCGCCGGTGCGGTAGGTCTTGCCCAGGCCGCGGGCCTGGAACACGGGAACGGAGGGCGAAACGGTTGGTGACGATGGCGGCAACGGCATGGCGACTAGGGGCCGCCAGGCGGATGAGGCGCCGGGCGGCAACCTCGATTTGACCGGCCCCAGCCCGGCCGGTCTTGCGCAAGATCAAGCCTGCCTGGCCTGGGCCTCCACGGCCGCGCGCGCGCTGATCGGCCACCACAGTGTCACCACGGTGCCGCTGCCCGGCCGGCTCTGGACGTCCACCTCGCCGCCCTGCAGCTCGGTGATCTCCTTGACCAGGCTCATGCCCAGGCCGGTGCCGGGGATGTTGCCCGACGGGTCGGCCCGGTAGAAGCGCTCGAACACGCGCTCCAGCTGCTCGGGCGTCATGCCCATGCCGCGGTCGCGCACCCGCACGCCGATGGACGGCTCGCCGCGCAGCTGGCCGCGCAGCACCGTGAGATCGATCGGCGTTTCCGGCGGCGAATACTTCACCGCGTTGGACAGCACGTTGGTGAAAACGCGCAGGGTCTTTTCCGGGTCCACCCAGAGCCAGTCGCTGCAGCCGTCCAGCGCCACACGCAGGCGGCCCGAGGCCTCGTCGGCCGCGAACGGGGCCACCGCGTCGCGCAGCAGGTCGGCCAGGCGGCAGCGTTCGAGCTTCAGGTCGCGGCCCTGCCGGGCCTCGATGCGGGCCAGGTCCAGCAGCTCGTTGACCATGTTGATTAACCGCTGCGACTGTCGGTGGATGGTCTCCAGCATGTCGCGGCGGCGCGCCTCGGGCACGGGCCGGTTCAGCAGCAGCTCGGTGAAGCCGAACACGCTGACCATTGGCGTGCGCAACTCGTGCGCCGCGGTGGTCAGGAACTCGCTCTTCATGCGATCGACCTCGGTCTCGTGGGTCACGTCGCGGAAGAACAGGATGGTCTCGCCGTGCCCGTCGGCCTGGCGGCGGATGACCCGTGCCAACACGCGCCGCTGGGGCATCAGCAGGCTCAGGGTCTGCGGCCCGTCGCGTTCGCAGGCCAGCGACGATGACACCGTCAGCATCGGCTGGGCCGGGTCGCACAGCCGGGCGAACTCGATGTCGAACTCGGCCAGGCTGAGGGCCCCCAGCTCGGTCAAGGCGCTCCAGCCGGTCATGCCCAGGAAGGCGTGGTTGCAATAGACCAGCCGGTCTTCCTTGTCGAAGACCACGAAACCGTCGGGGCTCAGGTCGAACACCGCGTTCAGCCGCGCGCTGCGTTCGGCAATGGCCAGCCGCGAGCGCTCGCGCTCGGTCACGTCGCTGATCACGCCCACGTAGTGGCGCTCGGTGCCGTCGTCCGACGCGACCGGCGAGATGGCCAGTTCATTGAAGAACAGGCTGCCGTCCTTGCGGTAGTTGCGAACGACCACGGTGCAGCTGCCGCCGGCGGCCACCGTGTCGCGGATGACCTGCAGCTCGGGCTGGGCCGTGTCGTCGCGCTGCAGCAGGCCGCAGTTGCGGCCGACGATCTCGCCCGGCTCGTAGCCCGTGATGCGGCTGAAAGCCGGGTTGACGTAGAACACCGGCGCGCCGGGCAGTGAGATGTCGGAAATCACCACGCCGTTGCTGGTGCATTCCAGCGCCCGGCCGTAGAGGTTCATGATCGAGGCGGCCATGCGCTGCTCGGTGATGTCGCGCACCACGCAGGTGTAGCGCACCCCCTCGTCGGACTCGATGCGCGACAGCGACACGTCCGCCGGGAACTCGGTGCCGTCCACCCGTCGCGCGGTGTGCTCGAAGCGCGCCAGGTGCGAGCGGCTGGCGCGCATGTACAGGCCGTCGAGCGTGCGCCGCTCGGCCTCGGCCAGGTCGATGCCGGGCAACAGCGCTTCGAGCGACGGCACCGAGCCCGGCACCGGGTCGTAGCCGAAGACGCTGGTGACCGCCGGGCTGACCATGCCGATGCGGCCCTCCCCGTCCAGGCCGATCACCGCGTCGGGCACCGCGTTGAGGATGGCCTGCGAGCTGGCCTCGGTGGCGCGGATCGCCGTCCACTGCTCGTGCAGGGTCACCGACGCGGCGTTGAGCGCGTCGGTCAGCTCGCGGATCTCCTGGCTGCCGGCCCGCTGGTCCAGCGTGGCGCCGTGGTCCTGGGCCAGGCGGGCCGAGAAGCGGGCCAACCGCCGCAGCGGCGCCAGCGCGCGCAGCAGCAGCAGATGCACCAGGGTGACGGCCAGCAGGCCCGCGCTGGCGATGGTCAGCAGGCTGTCGTCGCGCAGGCTGCCCAGGCCGGAATGGTCGGGGTCTGCCGTGAAGAGCACTCCCACGCCGCCCCCGGCGCCACCGGCACCCACGGGCGACCAGGCCTGCAGCGCCTCGCCGTCTGCCAGCGTCACCGAGCGGGTCGGCGGGTCGCCGGCCTTGGGCAAGGGCATGTCGGTCGGGGTTGTGTCGCCTTGCACTCGGCCGTCGGCCAGGTGCCGCAGCGACAGCCGCGGGCGGCCCTGAGCGTCGACCACGTCAATGCGCACAACGCCCGGCAGACTGGCCAGGCTGCGCAGAGCGTCGTCCATGGCGGTGGCGTCGCCGCCGATCGCCGCCGAGCCCAGGCCCGACGCGGCCGTGCGGGCCAGCGACTCGGCCCAGTGCCGGGCGCTGTCCTGCGCCGCCTGGTCCATGCGCCGGCTCGACAGCTGGTAGAAGCCGGCCATCGCGATCACCACGATCACGGCCAGCATCGACGACACCTGCGTGCCCAGGCGGCTCGGGACGAGTCGCCAGCCAAAGACGGTGGGGGCCTGGTTCATGGTGGCAGGCCCGCGCTCAAGCCCCGGACATCAGCCGCTCGACGGTGTCGATCAGCTGCAGCGGGCTGAATGGTTTGACCAGGTACTCGTCGGCGCCGGCCTGCTGGCCCGCCTCGCGGTCGCGGGCCTGGCCGCGCGCCGTGAGCAGCACCACCTTGACATGGCGCAGCGCCGCGTCGGCCTTGACGGCCTGGCAGACCTGCAGCCCGTCCAGCTCGCCGGGCATCATCACGTCCAGCAGGATCAGGTCAGGGTGGATGGCGTGGGCCATGCGCAGGCCGAACGAGCCGTCTGCCGCTTCGTGGATCTCGTAGTTCTCGAACTCGAGCGTCATGCGGATGAGCTTGCGGATGTCCGGCTGGTCTTCGACGATCAGTACGCGCTTCATGGGGTGCTTTCGGTGGGTGTCACGGCGCCTGGCGGCCGCCGTCGGGTTGAGCCTTGCGCGCCCGGGCCATCAAGGCCGCGAGGTCGCGCGCGTACTGCTGGGCTTGGGCGATGTCCATCTGCTGGTCACCGGCGGTGCGGTGCGGCGCGCCGGTGGGCAGGTCGATCAGGAAGTTGCGCACGCCGTCTTCGACCTCTTCGCGCAAGAGGCCGCCGTGCAGGTTGACGATGTGCTGGCACAGCTTCAGGCCGATCTGGTCACGCCCGGACAGGCGCGCCGCGGACTTGCCGGCGCCGGGCTTGCCCCCGGTGGCCACGAGTGGCACGGTGGCGCCGCGGCCCGGCGCGAACACGCCGCTGTCGCGGAACACGATCAGCGCCCGCGGCCCCATCTGCCGGTGCTCGATGTCGAGTCGTGCCCCGCGCCGGCTGGCGCGCAGTGCGGACTCCAGGCATTCGAGGAACACCCGCTTCAGCCAGGGCTCGCTGCCATAGAGAGGAGCGAGCGCTTCGGCCGAGGCGTTGGTGGCGAAGCGCACCGTGACCCCGAGGCTGTCCGCCAGCGGGGCCAGCTCCTGCCAGATCTGCTGCATCAGCGGGCGCAGCTCGATGCGATCGTTGGCCAGCAAGGCACTGCTGCCCCAGACATTGGCCAAGTCGACCAGCTTGGACACTGTCTGCAGCAGGCCGTCCAGCGCGGCACGCCAGGTCTGGTCGTCGGCGGCGCCTTGCGCCGCGGTCAGCTGTTGCAGCGGCAACTGCACGTCGCTGCGGATCACTTCCATCAGGTTCTCGAAGGCGGCGCCATGGTCGACCGGCGGCTCGGCCGCGATCAGCACGAAGGCGTCGTCGGCGCTGAGGCCCGGCACCACCCGGCATTGCAGCTCAGGCACCGGCCCGCCCTGCTGCGCGGGCACGCCATAGGCCCTGACCTCGTGCGGCGCCTTCGCCGCCACCGCGCCGGTGACGGCACGTGCCAGGTCGGGGTCGTACAGGCGCCGGCCCGGGACGAGCCCGGTGCGTTGGCTGGCGTCACCGTTGGCGTACCGGACGGCACCGTCTCGACCCACCCACAGCAGGCCCGGTTTCAGGTTCTCCAGCAGTTCAACCAACGTGGCGTGCATGTGCGTTCTCCTTGTTGATCATTTTTATCATTTAATAGGCAAACTCAAGGTGAAAATTCACGACCACACGGTCTCTATGGCAAAAGTGATAGCCAATCAGGGCCGATTCGCGCTCAGGCGAAGTCGTCGGCCATCGGCGTGGTCTCGGCGAAGCCCTTGCTGGGCAGCCGGATGTGGAAGCTGCTGCCGCCCCCTGGGGCATTGGCCGCGTGGATGCGCCCGCCATGGGCCTCGACGATCTTGCGGCAGATCGCCAGTCCGAGGCCCGTGCCGCCGGAACCGTCCTTGGTCTTGCTGGACTGCACGAAGGCCTCGAAGATCTTTTCCTGCTCGTCCGGCGGGATGCCGGGGCCGTGGTCGCGCACGGTGAAGTGGATCGCGCCGTCCTCGTCGTGCTGCCCGTGGACCTCGATGGACGAGCGCGGCGGCGAGAACTTGATGGCGTTGGCCAGCACGTTGCGCACGACCTGGGCGAAACGCATTGGATCCACCTTGGCCACCAGCGGCACATCGCTCAAGCCCAGGTCGATGGCCAGTTGCTTGGGCGTCAGCAGGGGCTCCAGCTCGTGCAGCACCTCGCGCACCAGCGGGCGCAGGTCGGTGCGCTCGAGATGGAAGGTGCCGACCGAACTCTCGAGCTTGGACACGTCGAGCAGGTCGTTCACCAGGGCCAGCATGCGCTGGCCCGAGGCGTGGATGTCGCCGAACATCGCGGCCAGCTTCTCGTGGGCCCGGCCGCGCACCATGCCCAGCTCGGAGAAACCGATGATGGACTGCAGCGGCGTGCGCAGCTCGTGGCTGATGTTGGCGATGAACTCGCTCTTGGCGCGCGAGGCCTCTTCGGCCGCGTCGCGGGCTTCGCGCGTGGCGCGTTCGGCCTCGCGCAGCTCGCTCACGTCCATGAAGGCGACCAGCACCCCAGCGGGCTTGCCCTCGCGCCCCGGCACCACCACCTTGTGGATCAGCAGATCGCGCTGGCTGCCGTCCGGGTGGGCCATGCGCGCCTCGTAGCGCTTGCTGCCGCCGCCGGCCAGCAAGGCCTTGTCGACAGCGTCGTGCAGGCGCGCCTCTTCGGGCGGGAGATAGCCGCGCGCGGTGCGGCCAACGACCTGCTCACGGGTGCGGCCGGTGAATTGCTCCCAGGCCCGGTTGACGCTGACGTAGCGGCCCAAGGTGTCCAGCATCGACGTGGGCAGCGGGCTGATTTCGAGCAATTGCGCGCTGAACGCCAGCTCCTGCTGCAGCCGCGTCTGGGCCTCCAGCTGCTCGGTGACGTCCACCGCGCTGCCAGCGAAGCCCACCAGCCGGCCGCCGACCATCAGCGGCACGGCGGCGATGTCGAACCGGCGCCCGCGGCCGCCGTCGACCCAGAACGTGGCCTGCGCCGTGCGCACCGCCGCACCCTCGGCCGCCCCGAACAGGGACCGCAGGGCGGCGCGCTCGTGCATGGGGGCGAAGTCGGCCAACGTCTGGCCGACCAGCTCTTCGGCGGGCAGGCCGCTGGCGGCGGACCAGCGGGCGTTGACGAAGGTGAGCACGCCGTCGGCGTCGGTGCGGAACAGAAGCTCTTGCACGCTGCGCACGATCACGCTCAGCTCGCGCTCGCTGCGGGCCACTTCGGCCTGGGCGCGGTCCATGATCTGGCGCGCCAGCTCGCGCGCGCGCAGGCCGCGCGAGGCGGTCAGACCCAGCAGCGCGATGCAGGCGGCGGCCACCAGGCCGACCAGCAGCCGCCAACGGGCGTCCGCCCACCACTCGCCAAGCACGGCCGACAAGGGGCGCTCGACCACCACCACCAGGGGCCGGCTGCGCGAGAGCCGGAACGAAACCACCGCATCGGCCGCGGCGGCGCCCGGGCCCACGTAGCTGGCGTGCTCCTTGTCCGGCAGGTAGTACTTGAACACCGGCAGCGCCGACAGGTTGCCGACGGACGCCACGTGGCCGGTGCTGGCAATCACCGTGCCGTCGTAGTGGGTCAGCACGGCGTCGCCGTTGTCAGCCCCGATGGTCAGCCGCATCGTGCTGGCCAGGTTGTCCGGATTGATCAGCGCCAGCACCCACAGGGGCTCGCCCTGCCGCCCCGTCGCGCCGCGGGCGAGTACCACGAAGTGCAGGCCGGCCGGTGCCGCGCCAGGCTGGCCGCGCAGGACGTCCTGCAAGCCACGGCCCGGAACCGGCTTGGACAGGCTCTCGACCCCGGGCCTGGGCAGTGGGCCCAGGCGCTGCGTCTCCACCACCAGCCCCAGCTCGCGCGGGTTGCTGCTGGCACGCACGCGGCCGGCAGCGTCGAGCACCGCCACCGAGCGCAGCTGAGGCAGGCCCAGAAGCCGCTCGCTCAGCGTCTCGGCACGCCACTCGACGGCCTGGGCCAGGTCGATATCGCCGATGTTGGCGGCCATGGACGCGAGCAGCAGCGACGCCGTCTCGACCGTTCGGGTGGCGTGGTCCTCCAGCACGCGGGCGTAGAGCTCGTTGTGCTCAAGCTGCTCGTCGATCGCGGCCTGGCGCTCTTGCACCATGCGCCAGACGAACGCCCCGGCGACCATCAGCGCAATGGACACGGCCGCCGCCAGCACCAGCGTGCTGACGGAGCGCCAGCCCGGCGTGGGCCGCTCTGTCGGCGCCGACGGGGCCGCGGGTGCCTTGGCGCGCATTGGGCCTCAGCGAACGACGATCGCGCCCAGGCCGTAGCGCTTGGCGGCGGCGTCCAGGCGCCCATCGCGCTTGATGCGCTGAACGAAGGCGTCGAGCGTGGCGAGCCACTCGTCGTCGCCCGGCTTCACGGCATAGGCATAGGGCAGCACGTGGAAAGGCGCAGGCGGCGCAATCAGCGTGGCCCAGTCGGCGTTGTCCAGCAGGCGTCGGCTGTAGGGGTAGTCGGTCATGAACACGTCGACCCGCCCGGCTTCGAGCTCGCGCTCGCGGGTGGCCGGCGGTTTCACGACGACGATCTTCGCCTGTTTCAGCGCCGCGGTCATCACCGGCTCCATGAAGGTACCGGCCTGCACGGCGACCAGCACGCCGGGCTTGTCGATGTCGGACCACTGGCTCACGACCCGGTTGCCCTTGGTGGTGACGCCATAGACATCGCTTTGCAGGTAGGGCTGGGTGAAGCGCAGGTGCTCCATGCGCTGAGGCAGCTTGCCCACGGCGAACATGGCCACGTCGCAGCGGCCGCCCTTGACGTCGTCGATCAAGGTGGCGAACGAGGAGTCGACGTATTCGATCCGGGCGCCCAGGTCCTTGCCCAGCTCGGCGGACAGGTCGATGTCGACGCCCGCCAGCGCGCCGCTGTGCGGGTTGCGGAAGGTGATGCCGTAGTAGTCGGGCCAGATGCACACGCGCAGCAGGCTGGACGATTTCACCTTGTCGAGCACCGGGCCGGCCTGCGCGGCAGCGTTGGACAGCGCCAGCACCAGCGCCGCGGCGGCGGCAGAAAAGAGACGGTTCTTCATGGACGGGCCTCGTGGGACGGGGTGGATCGGGTGAAGGGGATCGGGCCGGGCGGCAGCGGCTGGGCAACGGCCAGTGGGCTGGCGGCAGGTTCGCCCGCCGCGGCCAGCACGTCGTCACCCGCCTGCAGCACATGGCCCTCGGCCAGCTCGCGGAAGCTGGGGCGCCGCAGGTTCACTGCCTCGCGCAGCGCCACGAAGCGGTGGAATCCGGCCAAGAAGGCGTCGACCAGCCGCGGCTCGAAGGCGCCACCGCGTTCGGCCACCAGCATCTGCAGGGCGCGCTCGTCGGTGAAGGCCGGGCGGTAGCAGCGGTCCATCGTCAAGGCGTCGAAGAAGTCGACGACCGCCACGATGCGGCCGGACAAGGGAATGTCCTGCCTGGACAGGCCGCTGGGGTAGCCGCGGCCGTCCCAGCGCTCGTGGTGCGCCAGCGCCACCTCGGCCGCCAGGCGGAACAGCGGGATGCGCGACGAGCCCAGCATCTCGGCGCCGATGCGGGTGTGCTGGTTCATCACCGCGCGCTCGTCGGGCGTGAAGGCGCCGGGCTTCTTCAGCACCTCGTCGGGAATGCCGATCTTGCCCAC
Source organism: Burkholderiaceae bacterium (assembly GCA_044226465.1). Taxonomy (GTDB): domain Bacteria; phylum Pseudomonadota; class Gammaproteobacteria; order Burkholderiales; family Burkholderiaceae_C; genus Ideonella. Next base: position 54,042 of record JBGAGZ010000030.1, read on the forward strand.
GTCGTGCATCGGCGCAGCCCGGCGCAGCATCTGCGCCCAACCGGCGGGCTCGCCGGACAGCAGCGCCAGTTCCTCGGCCAGGAAGCCCAGGCGCACGATGTGGGTGCCGGTGTCGTCGTCGCGGTAGTCGGCCGCCAGCGCCAGGCGGAACAGGGCCTCGTGGTGGGCCCGGGTCACCTCGGCCAAGGCGTCGTTGCGCTCGCGGTACAGGCGGCCCATGTCGACGACCAGCCGCTCCATCTGGGCGTAGGCGGCTTCATCGGTGGCGGTGGGCAAGGACGGCATGGCGTGGTCAGGCTGTAAAACGATACATTCGGCACGGCGATTATTACTTTTATCTTTTCATGGGTGTTGAAATCTGCATCCCGACGCCGGTTCCTGGCACGCTACGCCTGGATCGACGTTGGCCGCGGTCCGAAGACGCGGATGTTGGTGGCCGCCACGATGGCGCAGCAGCAGGCGATGCCGGTAGCCCTTCGACCGTGCGCGTGGCGTGGTCCTCCAGCACGCGGGCGTAGAGCTCGCTGTGCTCCAGCTGCTCGTTCGACTGCGTGGCCTGGCGCTCTGCACCATGCGCCAGATGAATGCCTCGGCGACCAAGAGGAATGGACACGGCTGCTGGCGCAGCACTCGGCGTGGCGGCTGATGAGCGGCCAGCCCGAGGGGCCGTCGCCGATCGGCGACGGGGCCGAGGGTGCCTGGAGCTCGTCGGCCTCAGTGGACGATGACGATCGCGCCCAGCCCGTAGCGCTTGGCGGCGGCGTCCAGGCGTCCGTCGCGCTTGATGCGCTGCACGGGTGTCGAGCGTGGCCAGCCCTCGTCGTCGCCCAGCCCGCTGGCATAGGCGTAGGGCAGCACGTGGAAAGGCGCTGGCGGCGCGATCAAGGTGGCCCAGTCGGCGTTGTCCAGCAGGCGGCGGCGTTTAGGGGTAGTCGGTCATGAACACATCGACGGCCGGCCTCGAGCTCGCGCTCACGGGTGGCCGGCGGTTTCACGACGACGATCTTCGCCTGTTTCCTCAGTTGCGGGTCATCACCGTTCGAGGAAGGAAAGCGGCCTGCACGGCCACCAGCACGCCGGGCTTGTCGATGTCGGACCACTGGCTCACGACCCTGGTTGCCCTTGGTGGTGACATCGCCATAGACATCGCTTTGCAGGTAGGGCTGGGTGAAGCGCAGGTGCTCCATGCGCTGGGGCAGCTTGCCCACGGCGAACATGGCCACGTCGCAGCGGCCCCCCTTGACGTCGTCGATCAGCGTGGCGAAGGACGAGTCGACGTACTCGATCTTGGCCCCCAGGTCCTTGCCCAGCTCGGTGGACAGGTCGATGTCGATGCCCGCCAACGCCCCGCTGTGCGGATTGCGGAAGGTGATGCCGTAGTAATCGGGCCAGATGCACACGCGCAGCAGGCCGGACGACTTCACCTTGTCGAGCACCGGGCCGGCCTGCGCAGCAGTAGTGGACAGCGTCAGCACCAGCGCCGCGGCGGGTGGCGGAACAGAGACGATTCTTCATGGACGCAGCCTCGTGGGACGTGATGGATCGGATGGGGAAATCTTGCCGGGCGGAAGTGGCAGGTCGACGGCCGGCGTGAGCCCGCTGCCCGCGCATCGGCAGTGGCCGGCAGCATGGCCTTCGGCCAGCTCGCGGAAGCCGGGGCGCTGCCGGTTCACTGCCTCTCGCAAGGCCACGAAGCGGTGGAAATAGGCCACGAAAACGTCGACCAGCCGAGGCTCGAACGCGCCGCCGCGCTCGGCACCAGCATTCAGGGAGGGCGCGCTCGTCGGTGAAGGCCGGGCGGTAGCAGCGGTCCATCGTCAAGGCGTCGAAGAAGTCGACGACCGCCACGATGCGTAACGCCGGACAAGGGAATGTCCTGCCTGGACCGGCCTGGGTGGCCGCGGCCGTCCCAGCGCTCGTGGTGCGCCAGCACCTCGGCCGCCGTGCGGAACAGCGGGATGCGCGACGGAGCCTTCCGGCGATCTCGGCGCCGATGCGGGTGTGCTGGTTCATCACCGCGCGCTCGTCCGGGTGAAGGCGCGCGGGCTTCTTCAGCACCTCGTCGGGAATGCCGATCTTGCCCACGCCGTGCATCGGCGCAGCCCGGCGCAGCATCTGCGCCCAACCGCCGGGCTCGCCGGGACAGCAGCGCCAGTTCCTGGGCGAAGCCCAGGCGCACGATGTGGGTGCCGGTGTCGTCGTCGCGGTAGTCGGCCGCCAGCGCAGGCGGAACAGGGCCTCGTGGTGGGCCCGGGTCACCTCGGCCAAGGCGTCGTTGCGCTCGCGGTACAGGCGGCCCATGTCGACGACCAGCCGCTCCATCTGGGCGTAGGCGGCTTCATCGGTGGCGGTGGGCAAGGACGGCATGGCGTGGTCAGGCTGTAAAACGATACATTCGGCGCGGCGATTGTACTTTTATCTTTTCATGGGTGTTGAAATCTGCATCCCGACGCCGTGACGATTTGGCAGAATTGCGGTTTTATGAGCACGACCCTGCCCCCAGGCCCAGCGACCCCGCCTAGACTGCACCATCGAGGCGGCCCGCCTGCTCGGCATGGCCGTGCGCTCGGTGCAGTTGATGGTCGACCGCGGTATGGCTCGAAGCCTGGAAGACCTGGTGGCCACCGCCGCATCTCGCGTGCCTCGCTGCAGCGCTGGATGCAGCAGCGGTGAGCACGCGGTGACAGCACCGCGCCGCCGCCAAGGCCGCTGCGGGCGGCAATGCGCCAGCACCGGGGCTACAAGCTGGCCGCTGTGGCGCCTCGCCCACCGCGCCGCGGGTGTTGCTGATCGAAGATTCCAAGCACTACCAGAACCTCGTCGCGCTGCTGCTGCGCGACCAGTTCCTGGGCATCGACCTGGAGGTCGCTGACGATGGCATCGCCGGCCTGGCGATGGCCAGGGCAAGAAGCCGAAGCCGGACGTGCTGATCGTGGACATCCTGCTGCCGGCCGACGGCGCCACGCTGGATCGTAGGCCTGCGCTCCCACCGGCAGTTCGAAGGCACGCGGCTGGTGGTCATCACCTCGCTGGACGAGGCCGACCGCGCGCCCTACCGGCTGGCACTGGAAGGCTTGCCGGTGGTCCACAAGTCGCGCCTGGTCACCGAGCTGCCGCAACGATTGCAGGATTGCACGGCGGGCGCGCACCGCGCCGCCGCGTGGAAACGCATCTGCTGGTAGTCGAAGACGACGCCACCATCCGGCGCTTCGTCCAGCTCACGCTCGAAGAGCTGCCCGTGACCGTGGTCGGGCACCCACGCTGGCCGCCGGCAGCGTGGCCATGGCGGGTGCCGATGTCGATCTCGTCATCACGGACCTGATGTTGCCCGACGGCCACGGGCTGGACTGGGTCGAGGGCCTGCCGGCAACCGGTGCCGCCGTGCCGGTGCTGTTGTTCAGCGCGGGCCTGTCCGCACCGGTCGGTCCGGCCGCGCGCCGCGGGGCTTAGTGGCCGGCATCCTCGAGAAGCCGGTGTCGATGGTGACTTTGCTCGATGCGGTGCAGCGCGCCTCTTCGGCGCTGCCTCGCCACCCCTTGCCGTCGACACGCCCGCCGCGACGACGACCGAACCGGCGCGGCCGGACGGCGACCGGCAGGCCATCGACACCCACTTCGCAGGACAGGAGGCCTTGTTCCTGGCCTTCAAGGCCAGCAGCCTGCGCCAGCTGCGGCAGGACGTTCTGGAGGGCGACCACGCCGTCGCGCGGGGCGATCGTGCAGCCCTGCGCCGTGCTCGCCCACAGCCTGAAGACGGTGTTGGGCCTGTGGGGCACTCGGTGGCCGGCGACGTGGCGCGCGACCTCGAGAAACTTTCCGCGCACGCCGACTGCCCTTGGGAAACAGGTCGTGCTGCCGGCTGGATGGCCCTGCGCGACCGGTTGCCGCGCATGGCTGCTGCGGCGCGCCCGCCCGGCCGATGCGCTTGGCGTGCGGTTGGCTGCCCAACTTGTCGCGGCAGCGGTGCGGCTTCTTCTCATTTTTAGGTAACAAGATCATCACTCTTCGGTCGGATTGATTATCATTTTAATGAATTTACAACGAC
>JBGAGZ010000123.1:0-6250 GCA_044226465.1 Burkholderiaceae bacterium
GGCGCCTCTTCGATGATCTTCTGGTGACGGCGCTGCATCGAGCAGTCGCGCTCGCCCAGCCAGACCGCACTCTTGTGCTCGTCGGCCAGCACCTGGATCTCCACATGGCGCGGGTTCTCGAGGAACTTCTCCATGTAGACAGCTGCGTTGTTGAAGGCGGCGCCCGCCTCGGCACGCGTGGTTTGCACGGCGTGGATCAGCGCGGCCTCGGTGTGCACCACACGCATGCCGCGTCCGCCGCCGCCGCCGGCGGCCTTGATGATCACCGGGTAGCCGATCGCACGCGCGATCTTGGTGATCTCCTTCGGGTCGTCCGGCAACGCGCCTTCCGAGCCAGGCACGCAAGGCACGCCGGACTTGATCATGGCCTGCTTGGCCGAGACCTTGTCGCCCATCAGGCGGATGGACTCGGGTGTCGGCCCGATGAAGGTGAAGCCGCTTTGCTCGACACGCTCGGCGAAGTCGGCGTTCTCGGACAGGAAGCCGTAGCCGGGGTGGATGGCCTCCGCGTCGGTCACCTCTGCGGTCGAGATGATGGCCGGCATGTTGAGGTAGCTCTGGCCGGACGGCGCCGGCCCGATGCACACGGCCTCTTCGGCCAGCCGCACATACTTGGCGTCGCGGTCGGCCTCGGAATAGACGACCACGGACTTGATGCCCATCTCTCGGCAGGCGCGCTGGATCCGCAGGGCAATCTCGCCCCGGTTGGCGATCAGGATCTTCTTGAACATGATGGTGAGCGGCCGCTTATTCGATGACGAACAGCGGCTGGCCGTACTCGACGGCTTGGCCGTTCTGAGCCAACACCTGGGTGATCGTGCCTGACTTGTCGGCCTCGATCTCGTTCATGATCTTCATGGCCTCGATGATGCAGACGGCATCGCCTTCCTTGACCACGGTGCCCACTTCTGCCAGCGGCTTGCCGCCCGGGGTGGACGACACGTAGAAGGTGCCGACCATCGGCGACTTGACGACGTGGCCGGCCGGAGCAACCGGTGCGACGGGCTCGGCCGGCGCCGCGGCTGCCGGTGCAGCCGCCGGGATCACGATCGGCGCGGCAACGGGTGCCGCCATCGGCACGGGGGCCGCCACGGCCACCGGGCCGCCCTTGACGATCCGAACCTTGCCATCGTCTTCGGTGATTTCGAGCTCGGTGATGTTCGAGTCCGAGACGAGGTCGATCAGGGTCTTGAGCTTGCGCAGGTCCATGAGGGAAGGTCTCCAGGAGAGGTTTCGTCGTTGGGGCGGGCAGCCGCCAGGGGGCAGGACGGCATGCGCCTCACCCGCCGGCGAGTTCAGCGCCCACTTGGCCAGGCTCTTGGCGTTGGCGGCATGCAGCCGCACGTGCGGCACGTTTCACCGCGATCGTGAACCCATTGATGGCGAACGTCGGCGAACAGCCTGAACCCAACCCGTCTCGGCATGAGACGGCCAACTGACTCAGATTCGGCTGACGAAGGACAAGAACTTGCATTCTTGGCTTGCCCGGCACCACAAGACGGGTACCAGCCGGTTTTAAGAAGAGGCGAACTTTACGCTCGTTGACTGCAATTCGATGCAACTGGCCGCAAAATAAACTGACTCAGCCCTATTGACAGCACTTTGGCCTGGTGGCAACCGGCGGTAACACTGGCGGGGGCAGTTCAGGGCTTCGCCCAGCTTGCCAACTCGTCGAAATCGGTGGCGCCAAGCTTGCGACGAACGGGCTGGCCCTCGGCCGACCACTGTACGCTGAAAGGCAGGCCACCGGCGGCGTTGCCGAGCTTTCGAACCCAGGCCAACCCCTCGGTGCCGGCCAGCACCACCGGGAAGCTGACCGGGCTGTGGCCAAGAAAGGCCTTGACCGGTTCGGCCTGGTCGATCGCCACCCCCAGAACCTGCCAGCCGCGGCCGGCGAACTCTTTGGCGAACCGGTCCAGCTCGGGCATTTCCTTGACGCAGGGCGGGCACCAGGTGGCCCAGAAGTTGACGACCAACGGGCGGCCACGCAGCGCGCGCAGCGCCAAGCTGGCACCGGTGGGCGTCGGCAGCTCCTGTGCCCAGAAGGCCTCGGGGTCGTCGTCGGCAGTGGTGCCGGCAGGCTGGCGCCAGCGGTGCAGTCCCCAGCCTGCGGCCAGGGCCGCGATGCCCACCCCACCGAGCAGTGCACGGCGGCCCCAAGGGCGAGCGCCGGCGCTCACCGGCGTTCCTCTGCGGTCAGGCGCTCGCGCAGCGCCTGGGCGCTGCCGCGCCAACTGGCGCCGCGGCTGTCGGGCTTCAGCGCACCGCGCAAGTCGTCGTGATCGTGCACCATGAAGTGAATACTCACAAAATCATCCAAGGCTGGACAGCGGGCCTCGACGCTCAACACCACCTCGTCACCGTCGTCGCCGCGGCTGTCGAAATCGATGCCCTGGTTGAGGAAGGCGATCTCGGCCGCCTTGGGGTCGTCGCAATACAGGTCGACGAGGATCGGCGACAAACGCGTCGCCGTGCCGCGCCAGGCCGCCCCGGCCAAGTGTGGCCTGAACTCGGCCAGCCGGTCCATCCAGCGCAGTGCCAGCTCGCGCAAGGCGCGCAGCTCGGCGGGCTGGGTGTCGGCGCAGAAGATGGCGATGTGCTCGCGCACGGCGTCCTCGACCTGCTCGTTGCTCGGCAGGCTGGCGCCGCGCCCGGCCTGCGGGCCCAGGTCGCGCAGCGCGCGGCGCTTGGCGCCGGCGTAGTCCAGACCGTCGTCCACCACCAGGCGGGCGGCACGGGCGCAGATTTCGGCGGTGAAGTCGTCGGCAGACATGGCGGGCCTCAGGGCAGCTCGACGGCGCCCATGCGGGCCACGATGGTGCCAGCCCGGCCGTTCACATACGGCGAACCGGGGTTCTTCTCGAAGCGCTTGGGGGCGGGCAGCATCACCGCGAGCCGGGCTGCGGGGTAGGCACCGAGCTGGGCCGCGTCGACATGGAAGTAGTGCCGCGCCGCGGCCTGGGCGCCGAAGACGCCTTCGCCCCACTCCACGCTGTTGAGGTAGATCTCCAGGATGCGCCGTTTGTCGAGCACCGCTTCCAGCATGTAGGCGATGACGATCTCCTGGGCCTTGCGTGCGGCGTTGCGCTCGCCGGACAGGAACAGGTTCTTCGCCAGTTGTTGCGTGATGGTGGAACCGCCGACCACCTTGGCCGTCACGCGCGGCGCCGGCTTGGCCACCGGCTTGCCGGCCTTTTCGCGTTGCGCTTCGCGCTTGTCCAACTGCTCGTTGGTGCGCTCGGCACGGGCCTCGGCCTTCTGGTTCTTTTCCCAGGCGGCTTCGATGGCGTCCCATTCGACGCCGCTGTGGTCGACGAAGCCTGCGTCCTCGCTGGCGATCACGGCACGCTTCAGGTTGGCTGACAGGCGCGCATCGGGCACCCAGTCCTGGCTCCACAAGACCTCGTGCTTCTCGACCGCCAGGCGGAAGATCTCGCTGCGCTGGAAGCTGGTCGACTCGGGCGCGATCACGGCCATCAGGCCGATGCGGGCCGCGAAGTACAGCTGCAGCGCCAGCCCGCTGACCAGCAGCAGGGCGAGCAGGCGGCCCAGTGCACGAAGGGCGGCGTTCATCGCGCGGCGGTCTTCCCGGTGCCGGTCGCCTCGTCGGCCAGTTGCGCCCGCAGGGCCGCGAGCACCGGCGCCGTCTCAGGCCGCACGCCACGCCACCAGGCGAAGGCCGCCGCCGCCTGCTCGACCAGCATGCCCAAGCCATCGCGCGCCACCGCCGCCTGCGCCGAGGCCCACTGCAGGAAGGGCTCGGCCGCAGGGCCGTACATCAGGTCGACCGCCAGGGACCCGCGGCGCAGGATGCCGGCGGGCACCGGCACCTCAGCACCGGCCAGGCTGCTGGCGCTGGCGTTGAGCACCACGTCGAAGCCGGCACCCGCGGCCTCTGCGGCCAGGCCCAGCCCACCGCCCTGCAGCCGCACCCCTTGGTCGCGTGCCAGCGCCGCATGCCGCTGGCACAGCAGGTTGGCTTTGTCGGCCGTGCGGTTGACCACCACCACCTCGGCCGGGCGGGCTTCGAGCAAGGGCCCCAGCACGCCCGCCGCTGCGCCACCGGCGCCGATCAGCAGCACGCGCCGGCCGGCCAGCGCGACGCCAGCGTTGCGCTCGATGTCGGCGACCAGGCCGACGCCGTCGGTGTTGTCGCAGGCCCAGCCGGCCACGTCGAAGCGCACGGTGTTGGCCGCCTGGGCCAGCTCGACCCGCGCGCTGCGCTCGCGGCAAAGAGCCGGCAGCTCGAACTTGAAAGGCACCGTCACGTTGCAGCCCTTGCCCCCTGCATCGGCGAAAGCTCGCAGGCCGGCGGCGAAGCCGTCCATGGGCGCCAGCACGCGCTCGTAGCGCAGGCGCTGCCCGGTGGCGGCCGCGAAGGCCGCGTGGATGAAAGGTGATCGGCTGTGGGCGACCGGGTTGCCCAGCACGGCGTAACGGTCGACCACGTCGTTCGTGGCAGAAGGGGTGAGGGTGTCGGAGGCGGTGTGCACGGTGCGGACGGGGTCAGCGGCCTGGGCTGGCCGTGCTCAGCGTGGTTTCAAGCCCGTCGGTGCGGGTGAAGCGGAAGCGCGATGTCACCACGATCTGGTCGGCCTGGTTGCGCATCGCGTTGCTGAAGTTGCCAAACGGGCCGGCGGCATAGACGATGGCCACGGCGCGCCGGTCCAGCTGGGGCGAGCGCGAGGGTCGCACCACGTCGGCCTCGATGACACGGCCGCGGGCATCGATGGTCAGGTTCATCGTCAGCTCGCCGTAGAGCTTCTGGCCCTTGTACTCGGGGAAGTCGCGCGTGCCGCGGTCTTCGATGCGGCGGCGCAGGTTGTCGTAATACAGCGCATAGACCTCTTCGCGCGTCGCCGGGCTGATGTAGCGCTTCTTGGGCCGGGCGTTCTCGTCGTTGATGCGCTTCTCGATCTCGGCCAGCATGCGCAGCATCTGGCGGCGGCGCTCTTCCCGGTCGGCCTCTTCGCGGCTTTGCAGCGGGCGGCTCGGGTCGGGCGGCGGCAGCAGGGCGATCTCGCGGCGGATCTGTGCCAGCAACTGTTGCTGGGCCTCCTGCATTTGCTGGATCTGCTTTTGCGCGTCGTTGTCAGCGTCCCCGCTCACGTTGATCGCCGACGGTGGCAGCGGCGTGGTCGCGCGCCCTTTCTCGGCCTCGCCACCCCCGGCCAAGTTGGCCTGCGCGATGGCCTGCGGCTTCAGCGGCGCCTCGTCCGAGCGCGAATTGACCAGCACCACCTCCAGCGGCGTGTCCTGGAACACCCGGTTGAAGGCCTCGGGGTCGACGAAACGCACCGTCAGCAGCACGCCGTGCAAGGCGGCTGAGACCACGAGGGCCCAGTGCAGTGTCGTCAGGGGCAGCGCACGAAGCCAGGCGAGGAAGTTCGACATCGTCGGCGGGGCAGGGCGGGGTCGCGGTCAGGCCGCCGCAGGCGGTGCGGCAGCGGCAGCCGCCTCGTCGGCATCGGCGAGGTCGATGGCCAGCGTCAGCGCACCGGCGGGTGCCTCTTCGCTGGCATCGTCGTCGGCCTCTTCGGCCGCGGCCGCAGCACCGGCCTGGTCGTCCAACCGTGCCGCCAGGCTGGCGTGCAGGTCCAGCGTCAGCAGGTCGATGCCGGTAACGCGCACCCGCACATGGGTGCCGCGCGGCAGGCTTTCGGTGCCCAGGGCGCGGAAGACCAGCGGCACATGGTCGGCGCGCACGAGGCCATCCTTCATCACCGCTGCATCGAGCTCGGCCAGGCCTTGTTGCTCGACCCAGCGCAGCGCCCAGTAGCGCTCGATGGCCGACTGGAAGCCGTTGTAGGCCGAATAGGCGCCATCGAAGGCCGAGATGATCGAGAACAGCGTCGCGTCCTTGGGCTTGAAGGGCGCGGCCAGCGCGGCGGTGCGGCCATGGCGGGCGCAGGCGATGATCTGCCACTGGTTGACCAGGTCCACATAACGGCGCAACGGTGAAGTGGCCCAGGTGTACTGCGCCACGCCCATGCCGGCATGCGGGGCGGGCTTGATGCCCATGCGCACCTTGACCCCCGGCGCCAGGCTGGCCTGGCTGCGGTAGATGCCGGGCACGCCCAGCTCGGCCAGCCAACCGCCCCAACGGCTGTTGGCGAGGATCATCGCTTCCGAGACGATCAGGTCCAGCGGCGCGCCGCGGCGGCGCTCGGTGATCCGCACGGTCTCGCTGCCGTCGGGCTCGCGGCCATCGTGGCCGTCCAGCTTGTAGTTGTAGTCGGGCCGGTTGAAG
>JBGAGZ010000031.1:0-54067 GCA_044226465.1 Burkholderiaceae bacterium
CGGTTGAGCTTGATGACGTCGGCCTTGACGTCCTGCACCCGGCTGTCCAGGCCGGCCTCGGGGGCACTGGCCGCCGCGGCGGGGGCTGGGGCCGAAGCGGCCGGCACGGGCGCCATCGCGGCCGAGGCCGCAGGCATGGCCACGGGGGCGGCGGCGGGCTGCGCGTCGGCGGCCTGGGCCGGCGCCACGACGGCCAGCCACGCCAGCGCGGCGCAGGTGGCGAAAGATCGCAAGGGGGTCAGCGAAGGCATGCCGTGGGTCTCGCGGAAAGGATGTCCAGATCAGAAATTGGCCGTGACGTACAGCTGCAGCAGGCTGCCGTTGAAGGCGTAGGCCTTGCCGGTGCGGACGTCGGTGAAATCCTGGTAATTGAAGCGCACGAACTCGTACGACCCGTTGAGCTTGATCTCGTAGCGGCCGGGCACCTTGGCCCAGGTGTAGCTCAGCTTCCCACCCAGGCTCACGTTGCTGTAGTCGCCGAGCTGGCGGTTGCGGGTGACGTAGAGCGTCTCGGTGGGCGCGTTGTCGCTGTAGAACAGCGCCGCGCCCTGCTTGTTGTAGCGGATCAGCGCATCGGCCATCCAGGCGTCGCCGAAGTAGCGGCTGTAGCCGCCTTCCAGCGTGTGGGCCTTGATGCCCCAGTTGTCCCAGAAGTAGCGGTACTCGGCGTGCATGGCGTGCCGGCCGCTGCTGAACCAGTCGCTGATGTCGCCCAGCGCACGGAACTTGATCGCCCGGCTGGACCGCGTGCGCGGCACGCGCTCGGGCACGAAGGTGCCGAACACCCGCGCGGCGCGGTAGGGGCTGCCGAGGAAGCCCTCGTCGGAGATGGCTTCGATGTTGGCGCTGGCCAGCCAGCGCGGGCTCAGGATCTGCGTCACCCCCAGCCGGTATTGCCAGTGGTTGGCGTGGTCGAAGTAGCCTGCCAGGCCCTTCTGGCCGACCTGGTCGTGGCCCTCGGTGAAGCCCAGCGCCACCGTGGTCATGCCGCTGAAGACCTCTTGCGAGATGTCCAGGCCGACGGTCTGCGCGGTGTAGTCGGGCTCGTTGCCCTTGCTGCCGCTGAGGTGGATCAGCGAGTCGCGCACCGCGTAGTCCAGGCCCAGGTCGATCTGCTGCCGGGTTTCACGGTACGGGCTGGCGGTGGTCACCACGTCGATCGACGCGTTGCTGACCATGTCGACGTAGTAGGTGGCCGACAGCGAGACCGTGTCCGCGATGCTCTTGCGCACCAGCAGCGCCGGGCCCTGCGCCTTGACGCCACCACCGTCGTAGAGGTGGTACATGGCCTCGGCGTGATCGGGCGGCAGGTCTGCGGCGTTCGCGTGGCCGGTGACGCCGCCCAGGACACCGCCAAAGACCCCACCGCCCAGCCCGAGCAGCTTGGCCAGCCGACGAGCGGCACGACGGAAGAGGGTGTCAGTTGCAGCCACAGCCGCCCCCTTGCACGCCGGTGGCGCCACGGGCACCTTCGCGCACGGTGTAGACGTGGTCGCGGTGGCGCTCGGCCAGCGTGTCGCGCGACAGCTGCATGATCGGGTCGGCCAGGCGCTCGCGCTCATACGGCTTGACCCAGGGCTCGGGCGCTGCGCAGCCCTGCAGCAGCGCGGTGGCAGCACCCAGCATGGCCAGCATGCCCAGGCGCAGGGACGGCGTCGGCGCGCTCATGGTGTCGCTCATTCCTTCAGCAGGGTTCGGATCTGCTGGTCGTATTCGGTCTCGGTGCCGGTGCGGTAGCCGCGATGCAGGAACCGTACCTTGCCGTCGCGGTCGATCAGCACCGTGGACGGCATGGCGCTCAGGTCGTAGAGCTTGCTGACCTGCTTGTCGCTGTCCAGCAGCACCGGGAATTTCACGCCCAGCTGGCCCGCGATGCCGGCCGCGTTGCGGCTGTCCTCGTCGACGTTGACCCCCAGCAGCGTGAAGCCGGAGGCGCGGTACTTGTCGTACAGCTTGTTGAGCTGGGGCATCTCTTCGCGGCAGGGGCCGCACCAGGTGGCCCAGAAGTTCAGCAACACGACCTTGCCGCGCTGCTCCTTCAGGCGCAGGTTGGGGCCTTCCAGGCTGCGCAGCGTGAAGTCGGGGGCGGGCGACGACGGCGCGATGCTGGCGCGCGCCGCGGTCGGCAGGCCCAGGGCGGCGGCACCGGCGGTGGCACCGAGTGCCAGCAGTTGGCGGCGCGAAGGGTGACGCGAGGGAGGAAGGCGAGAGCTCATCGGGGCTTGGGCAAGGGGCGGGTCAGAACAGGAAGGACAGGCCGGCGTTCAACTCGATGTTCTGGGTGCTGTCGCGCTTGCCCAGCAGGTCGAGGGTGTAGATGTTGTCGCGCATGTCGACGCGCACGGCGAACCAGTCGGCCACGTAGACCTTGACGCCGACGCCGAAGTCCCAGGTCTGCATGCGCTGGCCGTTGAAGCGCGTGGTGCCACCGCCGGCCAGGATGAAGACCTGCGAGGGCATCGCGTGGTTGGTGCCGAAGAAGACCTCGCCCGGCAGCACGTTCATGCCGACGTTGAGGTTGGAATAGATCAGGGTCTCGGTGTTGCCGGTGAAGATGCCGCCCGGCAGGATGCGGCGGAACGCCTCGTCGCTGACCTTGGTGCGGCCCGCCGCGGCCTCGACGAAGAAGTCTTCGGTGATGTGGTAGCCGATGCGGCCGCCGCCCGAAAAGCTGGAGCCGAAGTTCTGCGTCGAATACGCGCCGCCGAACAAGCCGATCTCGAAGTCGTTGTTCGGGAACTTGGGCAGCTTCACGTCGCGGCGGTCGACCTGGGGCACCACCACCGCCTGGTTGGCGGCGGTGTCGGCCGCCTGGGCGGGCAGGCTGGCCAGCGCGGCGAGTGCCGCGGCGGCGAGGGTCAGGCAGTTGGTGCGCATGGCGGGTGGGCTCGGAGGCTCAGAAGTGGATCGACAGGCCGACGGTGCCAGCCTGGTAGTTCCGATAATCGGTGTCGGACACGAGGACTGAATAGCGCGAATAGTCGACCCGTATCGCGGCGCGGCCGCTGAGGTGATACCGCACGCCCAGCGTGAGCGCACCCATGTTGCCGTCGATGACCTCGCGGTTGACCAGGCTCTTGTTGGGCTCGTAGTGGAAGCGGCCGACGCCCACGCCGAAGAACGGCGAGATGCGCTTGTCCGACCAGGGCTCGCTGAGCAGGCTGGCCGTCCAGATGCCGGTGGTCGAGGTCTTGGCCTGCACCTCGCCGATGTTCAGGTCCAGGCTCAGCGTGTCGGACATGCGCCAGCCGGCCCAGATCCGGGTGAACGAGGTCTTCTTCGACGCGCCGTAGCCGGCGCCGAAATCGAAGCGGCGGTTGAGGTAGTCCACCAGCGACGGGTCGGCCAGCTCGAATGGCGTGCCGTCCTCGGTGACGGTCTGCTTCATCTGCTCGCGCGACACCCAGCCCACGGCGCCCCGCGCGGTGCGGACCTTGAACCAGTCGGTGTGGCGCAGCTCGATCACCACCCATTCCTCGCGCTCGGCGACATAGAAGATCGGGTAGCCGCGCCCCGGGCCGCTGCGCATGTCCAGGTAGGGGCCGACGACGCGCACGCGCGCCAGCAGCGGCGTCGCCTCGCCCGCGGGGGCGGGCGCGGTGCTGGCCACGGGTGGCACGGAAGCAGACGGCGCGGTGGGGTTGGCCGGCTCGTCGGCCCGGGCCCACGTCGGCAGCCACAGCGGCATCGAAAAGACCAGCCCGGCCAGCCCGGCGGCAAGGCGTTGGCGCGAGCGCATTATTCTGTTTTGCAAGTGCCGGTGTTGGGGTCGGGCGGGTTGAACATGCCGTAGGTGGCCGTGCTGAACTCGTCCTGATCCCTCGGTGCAGGATGATCGATCCAGTACTGGAACACCTTGGCGTTGGCGTCGTCGGGGCTGTCGAAGATCAGGCCGCCGCCGTGCAGGATGTTGCGCAGCAGCGGCTTGTTGAGCAACCGGCTCTGGAGCGGGTCGCCGACGAGGGTGACGCCCTGGGCCGAATAGTAGTTCTTGTACATGTCGCTCGCGCGGATGACGTCGGCCGTGTTCGCCGGATCGGTCACGTCCAGCGTCGCCGCGTCGCGGATCACCCGCAGCGCGCCACCGGTGCCGGTGGTGTTGTCGTGGCAGCCGCCGCCGGCGCAGGTGGCGGTGCCGCCACTCACCGGCAGCTGCGCCTGGAAGATCGGGTACACGCAGCGCTGGAAGTAGGCGAAGGCCAGCTTCTTGCCGTCCGTGCCCGGCGGGTTCTGGATGTCGTCCGGGTTGCCCAGCGGGTTGGTGCCGCCGCCGCAAGCATTCAGTGCCAGGGCGGCAGCCAGGCCGGCCAGCACCCCGGCGTGGCGGCGCCAGCCGCCACGGGTGGACAGATCGGTGGAACGCGAAGGCGGTGTCATCGGCTCGGGTGCGGGTTCGTCAGCGTGCCGGGCAGCCGCTGGCGATCCAGTTGGAAATGGTCGTGTAGTTGGCGCTGCCCACCGGCAGCACCGCAGTCGTCTGCCCCGTGGCCCCCGCCGGATGCGGCACGGTCGACGGCCGCTGCAGCAGGTAGTTCGACGACGGCGCGCAGGTGTTGGAGATCATCGTCAAAGTCACGTCGAAATCGCCTTCGACATCGCCGGTGAGGACGAACCGATTGTTACGGAATGTAGTTTCCGTGCCGTTGCTGCCCACCGCCTGGTGGCAGCTCGCGCATTGTGCCTTCAGGATCGGGTAGACCTGGGCCGAGAAGTTCTCCTCGTTCAGCGTCGTGACCGTGCGCACGTTGGCGCCATCGAACGGGTTGTTGTAGTACTGACCGCCCAGGTCCATCCACTCGGCGATCAGGCGCTTCTCGACGGCGGTGAGCATCGTGGCGTGGTTGGGCGCGGTGTTCGGCGGGTTCGGGTGCACGGTGCGCGCGTCAGCGCCGGCGGACAGGGTCTGGCCGGACATGATTTCCATCAGGCGGCTCTGCCGGGCCAGGCCCAGGGCGCCGCCCTCGCTGGCCATGTTGAACACCAGGGCGGCCTGGCGCTGGATGACCGGCACGCCCTCTTCAATGCGCGTGACGGGGCGGCCGTTGGCGTCGAGCAGAGGCTCACCCACGAGCAGCTTTTCGTAGGACTCAAGGCGGCCGGTGCCGGCGTAGCTGGCGCTCAGGTCGAGTTTGGTGTCGCTGGCGTTGTGGCAGTTGGTGCAGGTGTTGGCGCCACGGTTGAGCGTCCACAGCGGCTGGATGTGGTCGGGGTAGTTGATGATGCCGTTGGTCGGCGCGGCCGTGGCCAGGCTGCTGTAGCTGATGGACACTGCCGTGCGCGCCTGGACGCCGGACTTGGTCGTGTCGGCCCACTCGTCGTTGTAGAGCATGTCGGCCACCAGCTTCAGCGCGTTCGGGTCGAGCCGCGTGCGGGTGCCGGCCATGGTCTCGCCCGACTGGTGCTGGCTGGCCAGTGCGCTCTTCAGCGCGGCCGGCATGGTGTCGGCGATGGCGCCGGAATTGATCGCGCCGCCGCGGCGCGGGCTGTGGCAGCCGTCGCAGGTGCGGCGCTCGCCCGGGCGGACCTGGATCCAGTTGGTGTGGGTCTGGAAGGCACGGCCCTCCTCATCGACCACCGCCAGCAGCACCGGCGTGTCGGCCGGCACCTGCAGCTTGAAGGAGCCGTCCGGCTCGATCGGGGCATAGCCCAGGATCTGTTGCGGCTCGAAGTCGGTCTCGCCGATGGCCTCGCGCAGGCCCATCATCGAGGCCGGCGGTGCCACCGCCCGCACCGCGCGGATGAAGCGTGCCGGCGTGCAGCCGTAGGCACTGTCGGCCGGGTCCTTCATGCGCAGCAGGTCGGCCACCTGGGCCCGCGTGTCCTGCGGGTCGGTCGGCGTGGTCTTGGGGATGGGCGTGGTGCAGCCATTGCGCTGGTCATAGGGCGCCAGCGCCCCGTCGCCCATGCGGCCCAGCCCGTCGGTGTCGTAGACGCTGCGCACTTCCAGCAGGCCCAGGCCCTTGGCCTTCAGGTCCGGGTCGACCGAGGTCGGGTCGATCGCCGACGGCGCCGTCCGCGCGACCAGCGCGATCGGATCGGTGTACATGAAGCCGGCGGGCGGCGCCGCCACGTTCAGCCAGGTCTGCTTGGCCGGGTCGAACATGTAGATCGCGTACGGCGGCGGCACGTCGTCCTTGAGGTCGTCGGCGGCGATCTGGTCGACGGTGCGCTCGTCGTCGGTCAGGCGGGCCATCTCCTCGTCGGTGAGGGTGGCGCAGGCGACGATGTCTGTGCCGCGGTGCACCTCGCACGGCCGGTAGGCCACGAGCAGGCGGTCGGTGCCGTCCCACAGCGGGTACGGGGTGGTCACGCGGCCATAGCGCGACAGGCCGGTGCCGATGTTGAGCACCTGGTCGGTCGGGTAGGTCTGGCCGCCCTGGGCCGGTACGTCGGGGTTGGCCGGCGTGTTCTGCTCGGAATAGTTGGCCACGTCGACGAAGACCAGCCCGCCGCCCTCGTGGGTGCGCGACAGCGGCATCAGGTCCGACGAGACGAAACCGGCGTACTTGCCGCTCGGGTCCATGTCGCGCGGGTGCAGGAAGCTGTTGCCTTCGCTGTGCGCGCCGTAGATCACGAACATGTCCGTGCCGTCCGGCTTCATGCGGAAGATCTTGAAGTGGTTGCGGCCGCCCACGTGGTCCCAGCGCGAGAACATGATGTCGCCGTTCGGGCGCACCACCGGGTTGCGGTCGTGGCTCTGGTTGAACGAGATCTGCTGGATGTTGGTACCTGTGCCACTCATCGTGTGCAGGTTGAACACCCGCTCGCGCTCGTACTCGTCCAGCGCGTAGTAGCTGCGGCCCAGCGCCTGGTTGAGCTTGCTCTTGGTCTGGCGGTTGGACGAGAAGACATAGCCGCGGCCGTCGGGCAGGTAGGCTGGGTCGACGTCGTCGTCTTCGGTCGACGAGGTCAACCGGTGGAACTTGCCGGTCGTCAGCGTCGCGTCGGTCATGTCGTATTCCCAGATGTTCCAGCGCCCCGTGCAGGCCTTGACGCCGTCGACCATCGAGGTGTTGGACGTCGCGCACTTGAGCGAGAAGACGATCTTCTTGCCGTTGTACGAGACCTCGGGGTCCGACGCGTCGCCGTGGCCCTGGGTGATGGACTCGGTCAGGTTGTGCTCGGTCGCGCTGGGTGACGACATCTCCTTGACCATCAGGTCGCCACCCTCGGCGCTCGGCGCGCCGTTGGTCGGGTTCATGCCCATGGTGCTGGCGCGCTTGACATAGGCGATGGGCACCGCGCCCTCGATGCTGAGCGAGTCCTCGTCGGACTTGCTGCCCGAGCCGGAGCAGCCGGGCAGCGCCACGGCGGCCCCCAGGCCCAGGGCGATCAGGGCCCAGGCCAGGCGGCGGGGTTGTGGCAGATTGGCGTGCGCCATGGTGTCTCCTCGCGTTCGGTTCGCGGTGGGGGTCAGGTCGTCATTGGCCCAGCAGGCCGGACGAGTAGTGCAACTGGCCTGCCGCGTCGACGATGACGGCGTCGACGCCGGGCAGGGTTTCGATCAGGGCCAGGCCGCGCTCGGCGCCCAGCACGAACACGGTCTTGGACAGCGCCTCGGTGGTCAGGCCGTCGTCGGCCAGCACGGTGACGCTGCGCACGTGCGCCGGCGAACGGCCGGTGCGCGGGTCCAGCAGGTGGTGGTGGCGCACGCCGCTCTTCTTCTCGATGAAGTAGCGCTCGTAGTCGCCGGAAGTCGAGATCGCCACGTCGACGAGCGGCAGCACGGCAATCGCCTCGCCCTTGTCGCCCAGGCTCTTGCGCGGGTCGCGAATCGCGATCATCCAGGGCCGGCCGCGGCGGTCGCCCAGCAGGTGGCTGTCGCCGCCGGCACTCACCATCGCGTGGCCGATGCCGTGGCCGCGCAGGATCGCGATCGCGTTGTCCACCGCGTGGCCCTTGGCGAAGCCGCCCAGGTCGATGCGCATGCCGGGCCGGCCGAAGCGCAACGTGCGCGCGGCCACGTCCAGCTCGAGATGCTGCCAGCCGATCGCGGCACGGGCCTCGGTCAGTTGGGCCTCGTTGGGTGCGACGCCGGCACGGTAGTCGTAGAGCTGGCCGGCGCTGGCGTAGCTGATGTCGAACGCGCCGTCGGACAGACACGACAGCTCCAGTGCACGGGCCAGCAGGCGCGTCATTTCGTCGCTCAAAGGCACCGGGCCCTGGCCCGCGTCGCGGTTGATGCGCGACAGCTCGGACTCGGGCTTGTGCGGGCTCATCGTGGCGTCGATGCGGTGCATCTCGGCCATCACGGCGTCCACCGCGGCCTCGCCCGCCGCCGGCTCGTCGGCCCACAGCTCGACGGCGATCGCCGTGCCCATGATCGCCTCTTCGCGCCGGTGCCAGCCCACCGGCTCGGCCACCGCGGCGCCACGCCGTGCCGGCGGGGCGGCGAAGCGGGCTCGCAGGGATGACAGGCCGAGGATCATGGTGCGGGCGGACGGGTGCGAAATGACGTGAGCGGTGGGTTGAAAACCCTCTCGTAGGAGGGCGCCGGGCAAATGTAACTGCGGCCTCTTGTGTAATCGCGCCGCCCGTTGGCGAGCCGATGCTTCATGTGTATGCATTCGCAACATCACCGGCGCGGGCGGCTCGCGACCAGGCGAGAACAATGTCACACTCGATCGGGCCCCGACGGTCGGCACCGCACCCGCCGGCCCGCGCAACGCAGGAACGCGCGAGCCGCGTCCTTGCTGGTGGCGCGTGCTTTCCGGGGCCTTCCATCCACGCGGCGACGCCGTCCGATGGCGCGCCCGAGCCCAGGGAGACCGCATGGCCACCGTTCGTTACCTCGTGCACGATGTCGACACCTGCCTGCCTTTCTACGAAGCGCTCGGCTTCGCACTCGAAGAGCGCTGGGGGCCGCCGTTCGCGATGCTCTCGAGAGGCGACCTGGCGCTGTGGCTGGCCGGCCCCGGCACGTCCGCTCAACGCCCTTTGGCCGATGGCCGTCAACCCCTTCCGGGCGGCTGGAACCGGCTCGTGATCGAAGTTGATGATCTGGACGCCGCGATGCAGGCCGTGCGCCCCACCGGCGCCGCGTTCCGCAGCGAGCCGGTGGCCGGGCCGGGCGGCCGCCAGGTGCTGGTCGACGACCCCTCGGGCAACCCGATCGAGCTGTTCGAAGCCGGTGGCTGACACCCGCCCGCATCCACCCCCAAAAGCGCGGCAATTCGGCACTTGTTTGGTGCTTGACGCTGGCGCCGGTTTTGCTTCAATGGGCTGACCGGGGCTGCCTTCTCGAAATCCGCGGACGCATGTGCCGGTGACCGACGTCGACGGAGGTTCGCATGTCCACATCCGCCCAACGCCTGCCCGCAGTCAGCGGCTTGCTGCCCATCGCGCGCATGCGCAGCCTGTTCCGCCCCGACGAGGTCGAGAAGAAGCTGCACAAGCTGCCGCCGCGCGAGCACGAGGCCTTGCGCAGCACCTACGAGCGCATGCTCGAGCGCGGCCCCGAGCGCTTCCAGGTCAAGCCCTCGGGCCTGCCCGCGATGGACCGGCTCTACGACGAGTTGCCCAACTTCCACGAAGTGCTCGACGACCTGAAGCGCCAGCTCGCGCTGTGCCACGACAGCAAGGACGCGCTGGAGCTCACCCCCATGCTGCTGCTGGGCCCGCCCGGCGTGGGCAAGACGCACTTCGCCCGTGCGGTGGCGCATCTGCTGGGCACCGGCATGGGCTTCGTCTCGATGAGCTCGCTGACCGCAGGCTGGGTGCTCTCGGGCGCCAGCAGCCAATGGAAGGGCGCGCGGCCGGGCAAGGTCTTCGAGACCCTGATCGACGGCCCCTACGCCAACCCGGTGATGGTGGTCGACGAGATCGACAAGGCCCGCGGCGAGCACGCCTACGACCCGCTGGGCTCGCTGTACAGCCTGCTCGAGCACGACACCGCCGGCAGCTTCACCGACGAGTTCGCCGAGGTGCCGATCGACGCCAGCCAGGTGATCTGGGTCGCCACGGCCAACGACGAGCGTGCCATCCCCGACCCGATCCTGAACCGGGTCAACGTGTTCGAGATCCAGATGCCCGACGCCGACGCAGCCCGCGCCATCGCGCTGCGCCTGTACCAGGGCATCCGCGGCGAGCACGACTGGGGCCAGCGCTTCGAGCCCACACCGCACGAGGACACGCTGGCCAGTCTGGCCTCCATGCCGCCTCGCGAGATGCGCCGCGCCTGGATGACCGGCTTCGGCAATGCGCGCCTCGATGGCCGCGACCATGTGCTGCCGCAGGACCTGCCGGCGGCCCACGGCAAGAAAAGCGCCATCGGGTTCGTCCACTGATCTTGTCTAGACGGGCGTCGGTATCATCCTCCGATGCCTGCCACCCTCGATGGCCGCCTGGTCGTCGCCCTGTCATCGCGCGCGCTGTTCGACTTCGAAGAAGAAAACCAGGTCTTCGAGGCGAATGACGACCGCGCCTACATGCAGCTGCAGCTGCAGCGCCTGGACCAGCCCGCACGACCGGGCGTGGCCTTCTCGCTGGCCAGGAAGCTGCTGGCCTTCAACGCCGACCCGGCGGCGCCGCAGGTCGACGTGGTCATCCTGTCGCGCAACGACCCGGTCTCCGGCATGCGCGTGTTCCGCTCGGCCCAGCACTTCGGCCTGCCGATCGAACGCGGCGCCTTCACCCGCGGCCAGAGCCCCTGGCGCTACCTGAAGCCGCTGGGCGCGCAGCTGTTCCTGTCGGCCAACCTCGCCGACGTTCGCCAGGCGCTGGACGCCGGCGTGCCCGCGGCCCAGGTCTACCCGCACTCGGCGCGCGCATCCGACGCCCACCCGGACGAACTGCGCATCGCCTTCGACGGCGACGCGGTGCTGTTCTCCGACGAAGCCGAGGCCGTCTACCAGCGCGAGGGGCTGGACGCCTTCCAGCGCCACGAGGTCAGCCACGCCGGCACGCCGCTGCCGCCCGGCCCCTTCAAGCCGCTGCTGGAGGCCTTGCACCGCCTGCGCAACGCCGGTGGTGGCGCGCGCGTGCGCACCGCGCTGGTGACCGCGCGCAGTGCGCCGGCCCACGAGCGGGCGATCCGCACGCTGATGGCCTGGCAGATCGAGATCGACGAGGCCATCTTCCTCGGCGGCCTGCCCAAGGGCCCGTTCCTGCGCGAGTTCGAGCCCGACTTCTTCTTCGACGACCAGACCGGCCACGTGGCCGACGCCGCGCCGCACGTGCCATCGGGCCATGTGGCCGCCGGCGTGCGCAACCCCGCTGCCTGAACATCGCATGAACACCACGACCCTGCCGCTGCCCGCCACGTCGGCGAACGCCCCCGTTCGCCACCCCGCCGGCCTGAAGGTGATCTTCATGACCGAGATGTGGGAGCGCTTCAGCTACTACGGCATGCGTGCCCTGCTGGTGCTTTACCTGGTCAACGCGCTGGGCTACCAGCGGGCCGATGCGCTGGAGCTCTACGGCATCTACACCGGCCTGGTCTACATCACGCCCCTGGTCGGCGGCGCCCTGGCCGACCGCTGGCTCGGTGCCCGCCTGGCCGCGGTGTGCGGTGCGGCCATCATGATGCTGGGCCACTTCGCGATGGCCGTGCCTTCGCTGCTGCACCTGGCGCTGGGCCTGCTGATCGTCGGCAACGGCCTGTTCAAGCCCAACACCACCTCGATGGTGGGCATGCTGTACAACGGCGAGGGTGACCCGCGCCGCGCCGGCGGCTACACCATCTTCTACATGGGCGTGAACCTGGGCGCCTTCATCTCGCCGCTGGTGGCTGGCACGCTCGGCGAGCGGCTGGGCTGGCACTGGGGCTTTGCCAGCGCAGGCGTGGGCATGGCGATCGGCATGGCCGTGCTGTGCATGGGCCAGGGCCTGCTCGGCCGGGCGGGCCTGCACGAGCAGCAGGCCCCGGTGGGCTGGCGGCAGGCGCCGCTGGTGGTGGGCTTCTGTGTCGCGTCGGTGGCGCTCGTGCTCGCCGTGCTGGCCGTCGCCCCCTGGCTGGGCACTTGGTGGCGCCCGCTGGCCACCCCCGTGAAGGTGGTGGCAGGGCTGGCGTTGCTGGGCTTGAGTGGCTGGGCCGCACTGCGGCCACCGCCCGGGCACACCACGCCGCTCACCCGGTCCGAAATGGGCCGGCTGGTCACCATCGGCATCGTGGCCTTCTTCGTGATCTTCTTCTGGATGGGCTTCGAGCAGGCCGGCGGCTCGATGACGCTGTTCGCCGACACCCAGACCGACCGCCACGCCTTCGGCTGGGAGATCCCGGCCTCGTGGTTCCAGACCATCAACCCGCTGGGCATCGTGCTGATGGCCCCGGCCTTCTCGGCCCTGTGGATCGCGCTGGACCGCTCGCGCTTCGCGCTGCCGGACCCGGCCAAGCAGGGCCTGGGCATGATCGTGCTGGGCCTGGGCTTCGTGGTGATGGCGATGGCGCAGACCCGCGCCGAAACCCTGGGGCCGGTGGGGCCGCACTGGCTGGCCATCGTGTACCTGCTGCACACCGTCGGCGAGCTGATGCTGTCGCCGGTCGGCCTGTCGCTGGTGTCGCAGCTGGCCCCGGCCCGCCTCGTGGGGCTGCTGATGGGGGTTTGGCTCATGGCCATCGGCGTGGCCAACTACCTGGCAGGGGTTCTCGAGGGCCTGCTGGCCGGCAGCGGCGTTCCGCTGTATGTTTTCTTGCTCGGCTCGTCGCTCGGCGCCGGCGTGCTGCTGCTGCTGTTGACCCCGCTGCTGCAGAAGCTGACCCGCCTGAAAGACTGACCCTCCACCATGACTGACCTGGCCCGCTGGCTCGGCATTGCGCACCCGGTGCTGCAGGCGCCCATGGCGGGCGTGCAGGCGCACGCGATGGCGGCCGCCGTCTCCAACGCCGGCGGCCTTGGTGCGCTGCCTGCCGCGATGCTGAGCCTGGATGTGCTGCAGCAGGAATTGACCGCGTTGGCGGCGGCCACCTCCGGCCCCTACAACGTCAATTTCTTCTGCCACCCCACGCCGCGGCCGGACACCCGCCGCGAGGCTCGGTGGCGCGCCGCCCTGGGCCCGGCCTACGCAGAGGCCGGCATCGACCCGGCCACCATCCCGCCCGGCCCGGGCCGGGCCCCGTTCACGCACGAGACGGCGGACGTGGTCGAGCCCTTCCGCCCGGCGGTGGTGAGCTTCCATTTTGGTTTGCCTTCGAAGGACCTGCTGGCCCGGGTGAAGGCCTGGGGCTCGAAGGTGCTGGCCTCGGCCACCACGGTGGACGAGGCCCGCTGGCTGGAAGCGCAAGGTGCCGATGCGGTGATCGCCCAGGGCATCGAGGCCGGCGGCCACCGCGGCCTGTTCCTGACCGACGACCTGGGCACGCAGCTGGGCAGCTTCGCCCTCTGGCCCCAGGTGGTGCAGGCGGTGAAGCTGCCGGTGATCGCCGCCGGCGGCATCGCCGACGCCGCGGGCGTGCGTGCCGCCCGGGCGCTGGGCGTGGCCGGCGTGCAGGTGGGCACCGCCTACCTGCTGTGCGACGAGGCCACCACCGGCGCGCTGCACCGCGCCGCGCTGAAGACCGACGCGCCGACCGCGCTGACCAATGTCTTCACCGGCCGGCCGGCACGCGGCATCGTCAACCGCGCGATGCGCGATTGGGGGCCGATCAGCCCGTTGGCACCGACCTTCCCGCTGGCCACCGCGGCGATCGCGCCGCTGCGCGCCTGGGCCGAGGCCCACGGCCATGCCGACTTCACGCCGCTGTGGTCCGGCCAGAACCGCAGCGGCTGCCGCGAGGGCCCCGCGGCCGAGCTGACCCGCGAGCTGGCCGCCGCCTGGGTCGGCTGAGCCACGCGCTCAGGGCAGCTCGAACACGTACAAACGGCCCTGGATGCTCTCGGGCGCCAGGCTGTCGGCGCTGCCGATGTAGACCCGGCCGTTGACCACCGTGGGCGAGGAATTGACGATGGACTCGCGCACCGTCGCGCTCCAGATCGTGCCGCACTGGAACTGGCCGCAGGACGCGGCGTTCCAGGCCAGCAGTTCGCCGGTGTTGCGCCCCGCGTAGACCACGCCGTTGGCCACGGTGGGCGACGACTCGATGGCCGCCTGGAAGCCCGGGCCGAACAGCAGCCACAGGGGCTCGCACCGGGCCTTGCCGCAGCCGGCCGCGTCGAACACCGCCAGCTCGCTTTCCCAGCCGATGTAGACGCGGCCCTCGGCAACGGCCGGCGAGCCACCATAGAAGTTGAGCTTGTCCACCGCCTGCCAGCGCGGCGCGCAGCTGGCGCTGCCGCAGCCTGCGGCGTCGAACGCAGCCAGGCCGTGGGCGGCGCCGATGTAGACGACACCGTCGGCATACGCCGGGCTGGAGCCATACGCCGGCCCCGGCAGCTTGCCGGTCCACAGGGGCTCGCAGCTTGCGGCGCCGCAGCCGGTTGCGTCAAAGGCGTAGAGCTTGCCATCGTCGGCCCCGACATAGACCACGCCGCCTTGGACCAGCGGCGTCGACTCGATGGTGCCGCGGGCGCGGCCCGTCCACAGCGGCTCGCACAGCGCGTGGCCGCAGCCCCCAGCCGCGAAGGCGTAGAGCCGGCCATCGAAGGCGCCGACGAAAACCACGCCGTCGGCCACTGTGGGCGAGGACTGCAGGATCGAGTCCTTGCCGGCGCGGCCCTGCCACAGCGGCGGGCAGACGTCCTGCCCGCAGCCTGCCGCGGCGAAGGCGTTGAGCCGGCCGTCGTTGTTGTCGGGCGAGGTCTGCGAGCCGACGTAGACGATGCCGTCCTTCACCGTCGGCGAGTCGATGATCTGGCTCAGCGAGGTCGAGCGCCACAGCGGCTGGGTGCACAGGTCCTGCCCGCAGCCCTTGGCCGGGTAGGCCCAGAGCGTGCCGTCCATCGAGCCGATGTAGACCACGCCGCCCGCCACCACCGGTGACGACGCGAACACCAGCTCGCCCAGCTGCGCCGCCCAGGCCAGCTGAAGCTGCGGCACCCTGGCCGGGCCCAGCTTGCGCTCGACCGGGTTGTGGCCGGTGTGGGCATCGTCGAAGCGGAACTGCGGCCAGTCGCTGGCGGCCGCGTGCGCAGCCCAGGCCCAACCCATGCAGAGCAAGCACGCCACGCGGCGCCCAAGTCGCCTGCAACCCATGTCGGTCTCCTTGTGCGGCCCGGGTCGGTCCGCTGCGGTGAGTGCGGCTTGGGGGCACGCGCGGTTGCGCCGAGCGGCGCGCACGGTCAATGACCGGTCAACGTCATGTCAATGGCTCGTAGCGTCGCAGGCCCTGCAGGTCCAGCACGCGCAGGCCACCGTACTCGATGGCGATGAGCCGGGCATTCTGCAAGGCCTGCAGCGCCTCGTTGACACGCTGGCGCGACAGGCCGACCAGGTAGCCCAGCTCCTGCTGCGTGATGCGCAGCAGCTGGCCCACCCCCGGGTAGAGCACGGGGTGGAACAACGCGGCCAGGTTGCGCGCCACGCGGGTGTCGGGGTCGTTGAGCCGGTCGGTCTCGCGGGCGGCGATGAACTGGCCCAGCCGTTCGTTGAGCTGGTTCAGCACGAAGCGGTTGAAGGGGATGCTGCGTGTCAGCAGGTCGTGGAAGGTGTCGACCGGCAGGCCGGCCACCGTGCTCTTGCGCAGCGCCTCGATGTTGTAGCGGTAGGGCTCGCGCTTGAGCAGGGTGCCTTCGCCGAACCAGGCCCCCGGCGGCACCCCGGTGAAGGTGATGGGCGCGCCGGCACCGGGCTCGTTGCTCATCTTCAGCAAGCCGTCGAGCACGCCGAACCAGTAGGTGGCCGGTCGGCCGACACGGCAGATCTGCTCGCCCGGCGCGGCATGCGCCACCATGATGCTGCGGCTGGCCATGGCCCGGTCGTCCGGCTCGAGCAGGGCGAGCCAGGGGATCGTGGCCAGCTCGGCCACCGTGGGCGTGCGAGCCCGGTCGCGCAAGGGCCGGGCATGGTGGATGGCCATGGCGGGTACAGGGAAAGTCCGTAGCGAAGCAGCCCGAAGATTGTCGTCCAACCGACAACATGACGTCAAACTTCGGCCTAGTATCCGGCCCCATGAACGCTGCGCTGCCCTGGCCCCAGGGCCGTCGTGGCGCGGTCTGAAGAAGACGGCAGGAGACAACGCCCGTGCAAACGACCTTTGTGCGCCTGATGCTGGAGCACGCCGCCAAGCGGCCCGGCGCCGCTGCGCTGCGCGAGAAGGAATACGGCATCTGGCAGACCACCACCTGGGGCCAACTGGCCGAGCGGGTGCGCCACCTCGCCTGCGGCCTGGCCGCGGCCGGGTTGCAGCGCCACCAGCATGTGGTGGTGATCGGCGACAACCGCCCGCGGCTGTACGCCGCGATGCTGGCGGCCCAGGCCCTGGGCGCGGTGCCGGTGCCGCTGTACCAGGACGCGGTCGCCACCGAATTCGTCTTCCCGATCAACAACGCCGAGGTGGCCTTCGCGGTGGTCGAAGACCAGGAGCAGGTCGACAAGCTGCTGGAGATCCGCGGGCAGTGCCCGGGACTGGCCCGCATCTGGTACGACGACCCGCGCGGCCTTCGCAACTACGACGAGCCCGGCCTGGCCTCGCTGGACGCCCTGCTCGAGGCCGGCCGTGCGCACGACCATGCGCACCCGGGCCTGTTCGACGCCGAGGTGGCCAAGGGCCAGGCCGACGACGTGGCGGCGATGTTCTTCACCTCGGGCACCACGGGCAACCCGAAGGGCGTGGTGCACACCCATTTCTCCTTGCTGGACCGTGCGGCGGCCGGCAAGAACTTCGACCGCCTGACCGAGGCCGAGGAAGTGCTGGCCTACCTGCCGCCGGCCTGGATCGGGCAGAACATCTTCAGCTTCGCGCAGTGGCTGGCCTGCGGCTACATCGTGAACTGCCCCGAGTCGGCGGCCACGGTGACGATCGACCTGAAGGAGATCGGGCCGACCTACTACTTCGCGCCGCCGCGCATCTTCGAGGGCATGCTGACCTCGGTGATGATCCGCATGGAAGACGCCTCGGCGATCAAGCGCGGGCTGTTCCACCATTTCATGGGCTTGGCCAAGCGCGTGGGCCCGGCGCTGATGGACGGCCAGCCGGTGGGCACGCTGGACAAGCTGCGCTACGCGCTGGGCAACCTGGCCATCTACGGGCCGCTGCGCAACACGCTGGGCCTGTCGCGCGTGCGGGTCGCCTACACCGCAGGCGAGGCGATCGGGCCCGACCTGTTCAGCTTCTACCGCTCGATCGGCGTCAACCTGAAGCAGCTCTACGGCTCGACCGAAACCGCCGTGTTCGTCTGCCTGCAGCCGGACCATGAAGCCCGGTCCGACACGGTGGGCGTGCCCTGCGATGGCGTGCAGATCAAGCTGTCCGACTCGGGCGAGCTGCTGGTCAAGTCGCCCGGGCTGCTCAAGGAGTATTACAAGAACCCCGCCGCCACCGCCGAGGTGCTGACGGCCGACGGCTGGTACCACACCGGCGACGCGGGCTTCCTGGACGCGGGCGGCCACCTGAAGATCATCGACCGCGCCAAGGACGTGGGCCGCCTGATGGGCGGCTCGTGCGACGGCGCGATGTTCGCGCCCAAGTACGTCGAGAACAAGCTGAAGTTCTTCCCCCACATCAAGGAGGCGGTGGCCTTCGGCGACAAGCGCGAGAAGGTCTGCGCCTTCATCAACATCGACGTCGAAGCCGTCGGCAACTGGGCCGAGCGGCGCAACCTGCCCTACGCCGGCTACACCGACCTGGCGCAGAAGCCCGAGGTCTATGCGCTGATCCGCGACTGTGTCGAGCAGGTCAACGCCGACCTCGCGCGCGACGAGCTGCTGGCGGGCAGCCAGATCCACCGCTTCCTGGTCCTGCACAAGGAGCTCGACGCCGACGACGGCGAGATGACCCGCACCCGCAAGGTCAAGCGCGGCTTCATCAACGACAAGTACCAGGTGCTGGTCGACGCGATGTACGCGGGCAAGCCCGAGCAGTTCATCGAGACCGCCGTCAAGTTCGAGGACGGCCGCACCGGCAGCGTGAGCGCCACGCTGAAGATCCAGGACGTCAAAACCTTTGCTGCGGCCCGGAGGGCAGCATGAACCAAAGGTTTCAGAGCAGGCTCATGTGCGAAGCACGTGATGCCGGAACTAAAACGTTCCAGACCACCAGAAAGGCCGCCTGAGATGGCCAGTACCCCACGCCGCATCGGCGACGTCATCCTCGACGTGCAGAACATCAGCCTGCGCTTCGGCGGCGTGAAAGCGCTCACCGACATCAGCTTCAACGTGCGCGAGCACGAGGTGCGGGCCATCATCGGCCCCAACGGCGCCGGCAAGAGCTCGATGCTCAACTGCATCAACGGTGTCTATGCGCCGCAAGAGGGCAAGATCACCTTCCGCGGCCAGACCTTCAGCCACATGAACTCGCGCCAGGTGGCCGAGATGGGCGTCGCGCGCACCTTCCAGAACCTGGCCCTGTTCAAGGGCATGAGCGTGGTCGACAACCTGATGACCGGGCGCAACCTGAAGATGCACACCAACATCCTTCAGCAGGCGATCCGCTGGGGCGCGGCCGAGCGCGAAGAGGTGGCCCACCGCGCCTTCGTCGAGCGCATCATCGACTTCCTCGAGATCCAGGCCTACCGCAAGACCCCCGTCGGCCGCCTGCCCTATGGCCTGCAAAAGCGCGTGGACCTGGGCCGCGCGCTCGCGATGGAGCCGCAGGTGCTGCTGCTGGACGAGCCCATGGCCGGCATGAACGTCGAAGAGAAACAGGACATGTGCCGCTTCATCCTCGACGTGAACGACGAGTTCGGCACCACCATCGTGCTGATCGAGCACGACATGGGCGTGGTGATGGACATCTCCGACCGCGTGGTCGTGCTCGACTACGGCAAGAAGATCGGCGACGGCACCCCGGACGAGGTGCGCAGCAACGAGGACGTGATCAGCGCGTACCTCGGCACCAGCCACTGAGGGCCGCACCATGGGCTTCTTCCTCGAAACACTCTTCGGCGGCCTGATGGCCGGCATGCTGTATTCGCTGATCGCGCTCGGCTTCGTGCTGATCTTCAAGGCCAGCGGCGTGTTCAATTTCGCGCAGGGCGCGATGGTGCTGTTCGCCGCGCTGGCGATGGCGCGCTTTGCCGAATGGGCGCCCAAGCTGCTGGGCTTCGACAGCCTGGTGCTGGCCAACCTGCTGGCCTTTGCCGGCGCGATGCTGGTGATGGTGGCCGTGGCCTGGCTGATCGAGCGACTGTGCCTGAGCCGGCTGGTGAACCAGGAGGGCATCACGCTGCTGATGGCCACGCTGGGCATCAGCTACTTCATGGACGGCTTCGGCCAGACCCTGTTCGGCTCGGACATCTACAAGATCGACATCGGCATGCCCAAGGACCCGATCTTCCTGTTCGAGCAGACCTTCCAGGGCGGCGTGCTGATCAACAAGGAAGACCTCTACGCCGCGCTGATCGCCGCCGCGCTGGTGGCCGCGCTCAGCCTGTTCTTCCAGAAGACGGCCACCGGCCGCGCACTGCGCGCCGTGGCGGACGACCACCAGGCCGCGCAGTCGATCGGCATCCCTCTGGGCCGCATCTGGGTCATCGTCTGGAGCGTGGCCGGCTTCGCGGCGCTGGTGGCCGGCATCATCTGGGGTTCGAAGCTGGGCGTGCAGTTTTCGCTGTCGCAGGTGGCGCTGAAGGCCCTGCCGGTGGTGATCCTGGGCGGCCTCACCTCGGTGCCCGGCGCCATCCTCGGTGGCCTGATCATCGGCGTGGGCGAGAAACTCAGCGAGGTCTACATCGGGCCGATGTTCGGCGGCGGCATCGAGATCTGGTTCGCTTACGTGCTGGCGCTCGTCTTCCTCCTCTTCAGGCCCCAGGGTCTGTTTGGGGAGAAGATCATCGACCGCGTCTGAGCGCAGAAGGAGAAGAAGATGCTCTACCGTGAGAACGGCCAGTTCAAGACGAGCTACCACGACGACCAGCAGATCTTCCCGGTCGTGCAGGACAAGGTGTTCATCCTGGCCCTGGTGGCGGTGGCCTTCGTCGTCGTGCCGATGCTGGCCAGCGAATACAGCTTCCGCGCGGTGCTGATCCCCTTCCTGATCCTGTCGCTGGCTGCGCTGGGGCTGAATGTGCTGGTCGGCTACTGCGGCCAGATCTCGCTGGGCACCGGTGCCTTCATGGCCATCGGCGCCTACGGTGCCTACAACTTCTTCGTGCGGGTCGACGGCATGCCGCTGATCCTGGCCCTGTTGCTGGGCGGCGCCTGCTCGACCGTGGTCGGCGTGCTGTTCGGCCTGCCTTCGCTGCGCATCAAGGGCCTGTACCTGGCGGTTGCCACGCTGGCGGCCCAGTTCTTCACCGACTGGGCCTTCCTGCGCATCCGCTGGTTCACCAACGACTCGTCGTCCGGCTCGGTCAGCGTGGCGGGCCTGAACGTGCTGGGCATGCCCATCGAGTCGCCGGTGCAGAAGTACCTGTTCTGCCTCGCCTTCGTCTGCGTCTTCGCCCTGCTGGCCAAGAACCTGGTGCGCGGCCACATCGGGCGCGAGTGGATGGCCATGCGCGACATGGACGTGGCCGCGGCGGTCATCGGCATCCGCCCGGTCTACGCCAAGCTGAGCGCCTTCGCGGTCAGCTCCTTCATAGTCGGCGTGGCCGGCGGCCTGTGGGGCTTCGTCCACCTGGGCTCGTGGGAGCCGGCGGCCTTCTCGGTCGACCGCTCGTTCCAGCTGCTGTTCATGGTCATCATCGGCGGCCTGGGCTCGATCGCCGGCAGCTTCTTCGGCGCCGCCTTCATCGTGCTGCTGCCGATCGCGCTGGACTCGCTGCCCGCCACGCTGGGCATCCCGATCGACACCGCGCTGGCCTCGCACCTGACCTCGATGATCTTCGGCGCCCTGATCGTGTTCTTCCTGATCGTCGAGCCGCACGGCATCGCGCGGTTGTGGTCCACCACGCGCGAGAAGCTGCGCCTGTGGCCCTTCCCCCATTGATCTGCGTTCACCGAAAACGGGGCCATGGACCCCGCCCCTGCACTGACGAGTGCTTTTCCCCACCTCTGGAGGTAGACATGTCGAAGTTGAAGTCTCTCGCCACCGCCGCGCTGCTGGCGGCATCCGGCCTGGCCGCACTGGCCACCGCGCCAGCCGCGTTCGCGCAGGCCAAGGAGCAGTTCTTCCCGCTGCTGGTCTACCGAACCGGCCCTTACGCCCCCAACGGCACGCCGTGGGCCAACGGCAAGCAGGACTACATCAAGATGATCAACGCCCGCGATGGTGGCATCAACGGCGTGAAGATCACCTACGAGGAATGCGAGACAGGCTACGCCACCGACAAGGGCGTGGAATGCTACGAGCGGCTCAAGGGCAAGGGCGCCTCGCTGATCGACCCGCAGGCGACCGGCATCACCTTCGCGCTGACCGACAAGGTGCCCAACGACAAGATCCCGCTGGTCACGCTGGGCTACGGCCTGGCCGCCAGCCAGGACGGCGGCGTGTTCAAGTGGAACTTCCCGCTGATGGGCAGCTACTGGACGGCGGCCGACATCCTGATCCAGCACATCGGCAAGAAGGAGGGCGGGCTGGACAAGCTCAAGGGCAAGAAGATCGCCCTGGTCTACCACGACAGCCCCTTCGGCAAGGAGCCGATGCCGCTGCTGGACGAGCGCGCGCGCACCCACGGCTTCGAGCTGGTGAAGATCCCGGTCACCGCCCCCGGCGTCGAGCAGAAGTCCGCCTGGCTGCAGGTGCGCCAGCAGCGGCCCGACTACGTGCTGCTGTGGGGCTGGGGCGTGATGAACTCCACCGCGCTGAAGGAAGCGCAGGCCACGGGCTACCCGCGCGACAAGATGTACGGCGTCTGGTGGGCCGGCGCCGAGCCGGACGTGAAGGACGTGGGCGAAGGCGCCAAGGGCTACAACGCGCTGGCGCTGAACACCTCGGGCCAGCAGCCCAAGGTGATCCAGGACATCCTGAAGTACGTGCACGAGAAGGGCCAGGGCACGGGGCCGAAGGACGAGGTCGGCTCGGTGCTCTACACCCGCGGCGTGATCATCCAGGCCATGGCGATCGAGGCCGTGCGCCGCGCGCAGGAGCGCTTCGGCAAGGGCAAGGTCATGACCGGCGAGCAGGTGCGCTGGGGCCTGGAGAACCTGGCACTGGACGACAAGAAGCTGGCGTCGCTGGGCCTGACCGGCGTGATCCGCCCGGTGAGCACCTCGTGCCAGGACCACATGGGCTCGACCTGGGCGCGCGTGCACACCTGGGACGGCTCGAAGTGGGGCTTCAGCTCCGACTGGTACCAGGCCGACGAGCAGATCATCAAGCCGATGGTGAAGGCTGCCGCCGACAAGTACGCCGGCGACAAGAAGCTGACCCGCCGCACGCCCGAGGACTGCCAGTCCTGATGCGTTGAACGCGTGAGCGCCGAGGGCCCCGAAGGGGATACACGGGCCCTCGTTCAAGCGTGGCGCGACCGCGCTTGAACGAGTCCAAAGGCGAGTTCCATGAGCAACATCCTCCTGAACGTCAACGGCATCGAGGTCATCTACAACCACGTGATCCTGGTGCTCAAGGGCGTGTCGCTGCAGGTGCCCGAGGGCCAGGTGGTGGCGCTGCTGGGCGGCAACGGCGCGGGCAAGACGACCACGCTGCGCGCCGTGTCCAACCTGCTCGAAGGCGAGCGCGGCGAGGTCACCAAGGGCTCGATCGACTTGCGCGGCGAGCGCATCGAGAAGCTCGGCACCTCGGGCATGGTCGAGCGCGGCGTGATCCAGGTGATGGAGGGCCGCCACTGCTTCGCCCACCTGACCATCGAAGAGAACCTGCTCACCGGCGCCTTCACCCGCAAGGACGGCAAGGCCGCGGTGGCCGAGACGCTGGAAAAGGTCTACACCTACTTTCCGCGGCTGAAGACGCGCCGCACCAGCCAGGCGGCCTACACCTCGGGCGGCGAGCAGCAGATGTGCGCGATCGGCCGCGCGCTGATGGCCAACCCGAAGATGGTGCTGCTCGACGAGCCCTCGATGGGCCTGGCGCCACAGATCGTCGAAGAGGTGTTCGAGATCGTGAAGGACCTGAACCAGCGCGAGAAGGTGACCTTCCTGCTGGCCGAGCAGAACACCAACATCGCGCTGCGCTATGCCGACTACGGCTACATCCTCGAGAACGGCCGCATCGTGATGGACGGCGAGGCCAAGCAACTGCGCGAGAACGAGGACGTGAAGGAGTTCTACCTCGGCATGGGCGGAGGGGATCGCAAGAGCTTCAAGGACGTCAAGAGCTACAAGCGCCGCAAGCGCTGGCTCGCCTGATGGAGGCACGACATGTCTGACGACGACTTCGGCTTCGCGCCACCGCCCTTCAAGCCAGCCGAGGCCCTGGTGCAGCTGAAGCGCAGCCTGCGCGACCTGCGCGCGCTGGGCGAGCGCGGCGACGGCTTCGAGCTGAAGGGCGCGCGGGTCATCGAGTTGGCCGCCGGGGAGCGCACGATTGAAGCCAAGCTGGCCAGGCGCCCATCGCGCCAGGTGCCCGAGTGGGACCGCTTCGCGCTGGACGGCAGCGCGGCCGTGCGCAAGTTCGTCGACGAGGTGAAGAAGCGCCTGGCGCGCTGGACCGAGGAGGAACGATGACCGGCTTCTACGACGCGCTGGAATCGCGGCCCGCCGCCGCGCGCGAAGCAGCGCTGATGGCCGCCCTGCCCGGCCTGGTGGCGCATGCGCAGTCACGCACCGACGCCTATGCCGAGCTGCTGCAGGGCGTGGACGCCGCCGCGGTGACCAGCCGCGCCGCGCTGGCCCACCTGCCCGTGGTGCGCAAGAGCGAGCTGCTGGCCCGCCAGCAGCGCGACCGCGCCAGCCCCGACAAGCACGACCCCTTCGGCGGCTTCTCCGCCGTCGGCTGGCGTGGCCTGGTGCGTGCCAGCGGGGCGCAACGCGTGTTCCAGTCGCCCGGCCCGATCTACGAGCCGGAAGGACGAGGCGCCGACTACTGGCGCATGGCACGGTCCATCCACGCCGCGGGCTTCCGCGCCGGCGACCTGGTGCATTGCAGCTTCAGCTACCACCTGACGCCGGCCGGCGCGATGATGGAATCCGGCGCCCATGCCGTGGGTTGCGCGGTCTTCGCCGGCGGCATCGGCAACACCGAGCTGCAACTGCAGGCGGTGGCCGAACTGCGGCCGCACGGCTACATCGGCACGCCCAGCTTCCTGCGCATCCTGCTCGAGAAGGCCGCCGAGACCGGCGTGTCGACCGCCTCGATCACCAAGGCCATGCTGGGCGGCGAGGCCTTCCCGCCGTCGCTGCGCGCCTGGTTCCAGGAGCGTGGCATCGAGGCCTACCAGAGCTATGCCACCGCCGACCTGGGCCTGATCGCCTACGAGACCACCGCACGCGAGGGCCTGGTGCTGGACGAGGGCGTCATCGTCGAGATCGTGCGCCCAGGCACCGGCGACCCGGTACCGGACGGCGAAGTGGGCGAAATCGTGGTCACCACGCTGAACCCCGACTACCCCCTGGTGCGCTTCGGCACCGGCGACCTGTCGGCCATCCTGCCCGGCCCCTGCCCGACCGGCCGCAGCAACGCGCGCATCCGCGGCTGGCTGGGCCGTGCCGACCAGACGGCCAAGGTGCGCGGCATGTTCGTCCACCCCGGCCAGGTGGCCGAGGTGCTGCGCCGCCACCCCGAGGCCGGGCGTGGCCGCCTGGTGGTCGAAGGCGAGATGGCCAACGACCGCATGACGCTGAAGGTCGAGGTGGCCGACGCGCCCGAAGGCCTGGCCGCGAAGCTGGCCGACAGCATCCGCGACGTGACCAAGCTGCGCGGCGACGTGCAGTTGCTGCCTCCCGGCAGTCTGCCCAACGACGGCAAGGTCATCGAGGACGCGCGCAAGTACGACTGAAGGCCGGCCGCTAGACTGGCCGCATGAAGATCGATTTCGTGTCCGATGTGGCCTGCCCCTGGTGTGCGGTGGGCCTGAACTCGCTGGAGCGCGCGCTCGACCAGTTGGGCGATGCGGTGAGCGTGGAGCTCGCCTTCCACCCCTTCGAGCTGAACCCGAAGATGGCGCCCGAGGGCGAGGACGTGGCCGAGCACCTGGCCCGCAAGTACGGCCTGTCGCCCCAGCAGCTGGAGCAAGGCCGCGCCACGCTGCGCGACCGTGGCGCGGCGGTGGGCTTCGAGTTCGGCCCGCGCGAGCGCATCTGGAACACCTTCGACGCGCACCGCCTGCTGCACTGGGCGGGCCTCGAAGGCCGGCAGCGCGAGTTGAAGCATGCCCTGCTGCGCGCCTACCATGGCCGCGGCGAGAACCCCGGCGCGGCCGACGTGCTGGTGCAGGCCGCGGCCGAAGCGGGGCTGGACGCCGAGCGCGCCCGCGAGGTGGTCGCGTCTGGCCGCTATGCCGACGAGGTGCGCGCCGAAGAGCGGCACTGGCAGGAACTGGGCATCCAGGCCGTGCCCTCGGTCGTCGTCAATGGCCGGCACCTGATCCAGGGCGGCCAGCCGCCCGAGGTCTTCGAGCGGGCGTTGCGCCAGCTCGCTGCGGCCGAAGCCGAGGTCTGAGCGCAGCGGGCGCGGTTCAGGCCGGCCACTGCACGGCGGCACCTGGCCGGCTGCGGGCGGCCAGGACCAGCAGCCACAGCACCAGCGACAACTCGCCCGTCTCCAGCAACAGGGTCAGCGTGCCCACGCGACTCAGCCACACCGGTGCCACCAGCGTGGCCGTTGCACCCAGCAGGTAGCCCACGCCCGCGGCCATCACCAGCGCTCCGATCACCTTGGGGATGAAGCCCGAGCGCCAGGCCAGCAGGCCGAGCGGGAACAACCACAGCCCCCAGAACACCGCCGCCACCTGAACGCCCTGGCCATGCAGCTTGACGAACAGCATGGCCAGCGCGTCGAGTTGCGCTCGGTCGAACACGCCCAGGTCGTCCGGGTCGCGCGCCAGCATCAGCGCAGCCACCTCGTTCAGCACGTTCACGAACATGATGGGAATGGGCACCAGCCCCAGCAGGACCATCTGGCGCGCCAGGCCTTGGCTCACCGGCCGGAGCAGGTCGTACAGCGCGATCACCAGGAACACCTCGACCGCCTGATGGAACAACTCGCAGCCGATGCCCAGCCGCAGCCAGCCCTCGCCTTGGCGCAGGTGCTCGGCGGTCACCGCTGCGCTGGCAGGGTCGAACAGCCGGCCGGGCACCACCACCAGGCTGATCGGCGCGACCAGGGCCACCAGCAGGTACAGCGCACCGGCCACGCGGGCCTGGCGTCGGATCGTATCCACGGATGCTCCTTTCAGCGTGCCTGGGCCGTGTGCCAGCGGTCACCCTGCTTGCGCAGGTAGTGGTCGCGCAGGTAGCCCCACGGCACCACGAACGGGATGACCACGACCCAGAGGCATTGCGCGGTGATGGCCCAGGTCGATTCGTCCATGCGGCCGGCGCGCCACAGTGGCAGCGCCACCGCAAGCAGCCAGATCGTCTTCCAGGCCATCTCCCACAGCAGCAGCGGCAGCATCTGCAGCGGGTAGCGCAGCCCGAGCACCGACAGCGCCGAGAAGGCGGCCAGCATGGCGGTGGTGATGCCCTGCCACAGCGGCCAGGGTTCGTCGCGGAGGACGACACCGGGCCACACCAGCGAGCCCAGCCCGACCACGACCAGCAGGTAGAGGGCGCGCAGCAGGTACAGCCGGTACAGCGGCACTTCGCTCATGACTCGGCCCCTTGGTTGTAGCGCGTTCACTCGACCTGCTTGAGGATTTTTTCCACCTCGGCCAGGCGGGCCTGCACGGCAGCCAGCGTGGCGCCGATGCCGGACAGCGCCACAGCAGTCTCGGACTGCGCCGTGGCGGCCTGGGCCACGGCCTGGCGGTAGGCCTCGTCGCGCGTGCCAGCGGCCTTCGCCTGCTGGATGGCGGCGAAATACTTCATGCCGAAGACCAGCAGGACCGTGGCCAGCGGCAGGCAGATCGTCAACAGGTACAGGGTCTCGGTCACGGGCGCCTCACGGGTCGTTGGATGGGGTCAGGGTCTCGGCCGCCTCGGCGATCAGGCGGGGCGTGAGCACGATGGAGAAGTCGGCGATCTCGAAGTAGTTCATCGCCTTGCCGTCGCTGGACACCTCGTGCCGGCTCGTCACCAGGCCCGCTTCCAGAAGCTTGCGCAAGTGCAGGTGCAGCAGGGGCCTGCCGATCTGCAACTCGCGCGCCATCTGGCTCACGTAGTTGCGCCCCCCGGCCTGCAGGGCCGCCAGGATGCGCAGCCGGTGCGGGCTGTCCAGCGCAGAGAGCACGGACAGCAGCCGATCGCCATCGGGTGCGCCCGAGTTGGTGTCCTTCTTTCGAATCACATGTCAACAATATCTGACATGTAGGGCGGCGTCAAGCGCCGCCGTCAGGGGTGGCGGGACGCAGGGCCACGATTTGGGGGGTGTGCACCTGTCCGGATCCACCGGCCTCGGCCCGTCATTGCAAGGGACGGAGCCGTTCTTCATCGCCGGCCTGTCGAACATCCAACCGACTCAAACTCTCAGGAGCCTTGCACCATGAACGCTTTCTCTTCTGCCGCTGCACGCGGCTTCGCCACCGCCGTTGTCTCCCTGGCCATCGGCCTGCCCGCGGGCGCGGCGGTCTGCACCCAGGTCACGTTCGCGCTGGACAACGTGATCGATGGGCCGATCCTGATCACCCAGGTGGGCTACCGCGACTTGAACAGCAGCAACCCGAGCCAGCGCATCACCGAGGGCTTGCCCGGAAACATGGTGTGCCCGGCCCACACCACCTGTTGGCTGCCACCGCAGGACCTGGGCTCGATCACCTCGCCGCGGCGCAACCACAACCTGACCGACATCCAGTACCTGCATTCGCACGAGGACAAGTTCGGCGACTGGCTGACGGCGGTGTGGAGCTCGAAGAACACGCCGGACACCAAGAAGTGCACCAACGGCCGCACCTACGGCCCCTACGACGTGAACTGACGTCGACGCTCAGCGCTCGAGGGCCGCCTGCGCGGGCACGAAGCGGAAGCTGCTGACCACCATCTCGACCGACTGGCCATCGGTCGGTGGGCGGCCCTTGAAAAGCCAGAAGTTGATGTGCGCCGGCAGCGCCTGCTGGGGGATGCGGCGCTGGGGCTTGCGCGGGGTGAAGCTGGTGATGTCGATGGGGTTCTGCTCGCTGCCGATGTCCTGCGTGCCGTGCAGCGCCACGAAGCGCACGCCGGTGGGCGACCAGGTGAAGCGGTGGGTCGTGCGGTCGCCGTTCAGGTGGATGGGGAAAGTCTTTTCCAGCGGCTTGGGCCCGGCCACCGCGGGGTAGATCGTCCAGTTGCCGTGGTCGGCCGCGGCCTGGCCCCATTGGGCGTACTCGATATCGATCTCGTTGGTGCCGTCGCCGCCTTGGTCGGGGTCGGGGTAGTTGAACAGGCCCAGGACCAGGTTGCGGTCCAGCAGGTCCGGCCGGCCCTGCAGCTGGAACTGGTAGGTGCCGAAACCCAGGCGCTCGGTCAGGGTGACTTCGGCCGCCGTCCACCGCCCGTCGCGCTGGGTGACCAGCAGGTGCAGCGCGCCAGCGTCATCGACCCAGGCGTTGCGCGGGTCCCAGGTGTTGGGGCCGGGCCCGCCGCCGCCATTGCGCACGTCCCAGGCATAGCCCCCGAACGACAGGCTGGCCGCGGCCGCGGGCAAGGCACACAGCCAGGCCAGCACCGCGAACACGCTCGCCCGGCGCCACAGATTGGATTGGTTCATCGGTCTCGCTCCTCGGGGTTGACTGGCCGATCTGCCAGCAGCCAGCCTAGGCGAGCGGGCGCCCCGGGGCGGTAAGAAGCTGTGTCGACCGATGGCAGGCGCTCAGCGCTCAGCGCTCGACGATGACGAAGTGCTTGCGCATGCGCTCGACCACCTCGAACGAGCCTTGAAAGCCGGGCGGCAGGAACACCGCCTGCCCCGGCCCGAAGCTCTCGGCCCGGCCCTCGGCATCGTGCACGCGGCACAGGCCTTCGAGCACGATGAAGTACTCGTGCTCGCGGGGGCCGAACTCGATGCGCCAGCGGCCGGGCTCGCACTCCCAGATGCCGGTGGCCAGGCCTTCGGTGGCGTTGTCGTACAGCACCCAGGTGCGGCGCTCGGGGTCACCCACCTCGCGGCGCTCGGCCCGCGGGTGGTCGATCTCGGGCGCGGTGCTGGGGGCGGGGTCGAAGCGGATGACGCGGGGGGTGGTGCTCATGATGATGCAGCTCAAACAAGGGCCAAAGTCCCGGCGATGCTAGCCCCTTCAGGGCCGGCCCTTACGTAGTTCCCGAGATGGCGCAGGCAGACGAGCCGATAGCATGGGCCACTTCCAATGCTGACCCCAGCCCAGACCAGGAGACTGCCCATGAAACGCTTTGCCCTTGCATTGGCCGCCGCCGCGATCGCCGGATCGGCCCTGGCCGAATACCCCGAGAAGCCCATCACCATCGTCGTGCCGTTTGCTGCCGGCGGCCCCACCGACAAGGTGGCCCGCGACCTGGCCGAGGCGCTGCGCAAGCCGCTGGGCGGCCAGGCCATCGTGATCGAGAACGTGGGCGGCGCCGGCGGCACGCTGGGCGCCACCAAGGTGGCCAAGGCCGCGCCGGACGGCTACACCATCCTGCTGCACCACATCGGCATGGCCACCTCGCCGGCGCTGTACCGCACGCTGCAGTACAAGACGCTGGACGACTTCGAGTACCTCGGCCTGATCAACGAGGTG
This sequence comes from Burkholderiaceae bacterium, assembly GCA_044226465.1. Taxonomy (GTDB): domain Bacteria; phylum Pseudomonadota; class Gammaproteobacteria; order Burkholderiales; family Burkholderiaceae_C; genus Ideonella. The sequence goes on from JBGAGZ010000031.1 coordinate 29,640, forward strand.
CCGATGACCGTGATCGGCAAGACCTCGCTGCCGGCCAACAACTACGCCGAGCTGGTCAAGTGGCTCGAGGCCAACCGCGGCAAGATCAACCTGGCCAACGCTGGCCTGGGCGCCGCATCGCACCTGTGCGGCCTGCTGTTCCAGCAGAGCCTGAAGATCGACATGACCACCGTGCCGTACAAGGGCACGGCACCGGCGATGACCGACCTGCTCGGCGGCCAGGTCGACCTGATGTGCGACCAGACCACCAACACGACCGGGCAGATCGAGAGCGGCAAGGTCAAGGCCTTCGCCGTCACGACGAGCAAGCGGCTGACCACGCCGGCGCTGGCCAAGCTGCCGACGCTGGACGAGAGCGGCCTGAAGGGCTTCAACGTCACGATCTGGCACGGCCTCTACGCCCCCAAGGGCACGCCCAAGCCGGTGCTGGACAAGCTGAACGCCGCGCTCAAGGCCGCGCTGAAGGACGCCGACTTCGACAAGCGCGAAGAGGCGCTGGGTGCGGTCATCGTCACCGACGCGCGCGTGAACCCGGCCGACCACAAGAAGTTCGTCGAGGCCGAGATCAACAAGTGGGGCCCGGTCATCAAGGCCGCCGGCCAATACGCCGACTGAGCGAACGCGCACTCTGCTTGAACGGGGGCGCTTGGCGCCCCCGCGTCATTTCGCGACGAGCAGCAGCAACGAGCGCGCCTCGAGGCCGTAGACGGTGTTTTCGCCGCCGATGAGGGCCTCGCTGCCCGGCGCAACAAAGGTGTTGGCACCGTCATTCCAGGTCGCCGTGTCGGTCACCCGGTACCAGCTCTTGCCGTTGCCGGGCCAGGGCAGCGTGAAGTTCACCTGCCCGGACCAGCCGTTGTAGGCGACGTAGATGGCGCTGCTGCTGTCACCGAACTCGCTGCCGTCCACCCGCCAGGCGATGGCGTGGTTGGCGCTGTTGTTGAAGTAGGCCGCATCGGCCAAGCCGCCGTCGGGCTTGAACCAGCGCAGCTGCTCCATCACGTTGGCGTTGTTGTCGACGGCCGAATAGAAGCCGATCGGGCGCAGCGCCGGGTGCGCCTTGCGAAACGCCAGCAGCCGCGAGGTGAAGGTCTTGTGGTTGCTGGCGTTGGCATCGAGCGTCCAGTTCAACCAGTTGGCCGACGAGTCCAGGTTGTAGGCGTTGTTGTTGCCGTACTGGGTGCGCAGCATCTCGTCGCCGCCGGTCAACATCGGCACGCCGGCACTCAGCATCATGAAGGCCAGGCCGGTGCGGTCGGCCCGGCGCTGGGCATAGGCGTCGCCGCCCTGGTCCCAGCTGTTGTTGTTGTCTTCGCCGCCGTCCGAGGGGCCATAGGGCCAGGCCTGGTTGTTCTGCTTGCTGTTGTAGGCGTACAGGTCCCGCAGCGTGAAGCCGTCGTGGGCCACCATGAAGTTCACCGAGTGCCAGGGCTTGCGGCCGTCGTCGCCATACAGGTCCGACGAGCCGGCGAAGCGGTTGGCCAGCTCGCCGGTCGTCACCACGTCGACACCCAGCTTGTTCTGGGCCTTGCGCATCGCGTCGCGGAACTGGCCGTTCCACTCGGCCCAGCCACTGGGAAAGCCCCCGACCTGGTACGAGTTGCCGCCGATGGCCCAGGGTTCGGCGATCAGGTCGGTGCCGCTGCCACCGGCGGCAGGTCGAGGCGGCAGCTCGGCAACGATGCGGTTGAGCGCATTGGCGCTGTCCATCTTGTCGAAGTTGTAGCAGCCGTGCTCGCAGGTGTTGCCCAGCACCGAGGCGAGGTCGAAGCGGAAGCCGTCCACCCCCAGCGTGTCGCGCCAGTAGGCCAGCGAATCGACGATCAGGTTCTGCGCCGTGGGGTTGTGGGTGTTGTAGTTGCCGCCCACGCCGGTGTTGTCCCAGGAATACTGGAAGTTGCTCGTCAGCGAGTAGTAGGTCGGGTTGTCCAGGCCACGGAAGCTCTGCACGTTGTAGACGGTCAAGCCGTCGGTGCCGCCCCACGCCCCGCCCTCGCCGGTGTGGTTGTAGACCACGTCGATGTAGACCTTGATGCCGGCGTCGTGGAAGGCCTTGACCATGGCCTTGAACTCGCGGGTCGGGCCGCCGGGGGTCTTGTCGGAGCTGTAGCGGCGGTCCGGCGCGAAGTAGTTGAGCGTGGCGTAGCCCCAGTAGTTGTCGCCGGCGTCGCTGTTGGGGTCGACGTCGTTGGTGTCGTTCTGGGTTTCCTGCACCGGCAGGAACTCGACCGCCGTGACGCCCAGGCTGGCGAGGTAGCTGGCCTTGGCGGCGGCGCCGGCGTAGGTGCCTCGCAGGGCCGCGGTGACGCCGGTGTCGCTCTTGGTCAACCCCCGCACGTGGACCTCGTAGACGATGTCGTCCTTGAAGGCGCGGGTCGGCTTGGTGCCGGTGGACTGGCTGTCGGTGGCCAGGACGACGCCCTTGGGCGCACAGGCGCCACTGTCCTTGTTGCGGTGGCTGGCGCCGCTGGCGTAGACCGTGCCGTCGGTGCAGGTGGCGGTAACCATGTCCTGGCTTACCTCGCGGGCATAGGGGTCGAGCAGCAGCTTGTTGGGGTTGAAGCGGTTGCCGCTGCCGTCCACGTCATTGAGGAAGCCGGTCGCCGTGCCCTTGGTCCAGCCGCTGTTGTAGGGCCAATTCGGGCCCCATGCGCGGTAGCCGTAGTAGACCGGACCGGTGATGCCATAGGTGTTCTTGAGCGTGGCGACCGACACGGTCTTGGACCAGACATTGGTGGCGTTGTCCTTGGTCAGGACGTACTTGGCCACCTCTTGCGCACCGGACGGCGTCTTGTAGACCCACACCTCGATGCGCGTGGCGCGCGACGAATAGACGCGGAAGCTGATGTTGGCCTGCGTGCCGTCGTAGCGGCCGCCGAGGCTGAGCGCGTCGATGGCCGCCGTGGCCGGCTGGGCCATGCCGGCGATCAGCGCCGCCACCAGCCAGACCACCATGCGCGCCATGGCGCCGCCCTTGTTCCACCCCGACAGCTTGTGCATGCCGAACCCCGGAAGGTAGTAAAACTAAGGCGCGGATCGTAGGCACGACACCCAAACTACACAACCGATCGGGTCTCCAGGATTACCCTGCGTAGAGGAAATCTCCGGCCAAGCCATCGAAGACCTGGCGACAGCCCGTAGTTTTGATGTAGTCGAAGTACTTATGAACCACGGTTGCCGAGCGTTTCCCAACGCTCCAGCAACTGCATCAGCTCGTCCTCGATGGCGGCGTGGCGGGTGGTCACCTCGGTGATGCGCTGGGGTGATTCGCTGTAGAGGGCGCTGCCGCCGATCTCGGCCGAGAGACGGGCCTGCTCGGCTTCGAGCGCCTCGATGCGCGCGGGCAGTTCGTCCAGCTCGCGCTGCTCCTTGTAGCTGAGCTTGCGCTTGGCCACGGCCGGCGCGGCAGCCGCGGGCTCGCCCGCTTTCGGCGCGGGCGCCGGGGCCGGCCGCGCCGCGGCCTCGATGGCGGCGCTGCGCGCAGCCTGGGCCTGCCAGTCGGCGATGCCGCCTTCGTACTCGCGCCAGCGGCCGTCGCCCTCGGCCACCACGGTGCTGGTGACCACGTTGTCGACGAAGCGGCGGTCGTGGCTGACCAGGAAGACCGTGCCGTCGTAGTCCTGCAGCAGCTCTTCCAGCAGCTCCAGCGTCTCGATGTCCAGGTCGTTGGTCGGCTCGTCCAGCACCAGCACGTTGGCCGGCCGCGCGAACAGCCGCGCCAGCAGCAGGCGGTTGCGCTCGCCGCCCGACAGGCTCTTGACCGGCGAGTTGGCCCGCTGCGGCGCGAACAGGAAGTCGCCCAGGTAGCTCATCACATGCTTGCGCTGGCTGCCGATCTCGATCCACTCGCTGCCGGGGCTGATGGTGTCGGCCAAGGTCTTCTCCGGGTCCAGCGCGTCGCGCATCTGGTCGAAGTAGGCGATCGACAGGTTGGCGCCGGTGCGCACGGTGCCGCTGTCCGGCGCCAACTGGCCGAGGATGAGCTTGAGCAGCGTGGTCTTGCCCGCGCCGTTGGGGCCGACCAGGCCGACCTTGTCGCCGCGCAGGAAGATGGCCGAGAAGTCGCGCACCACGGTCTTGTCGCCGAAGGCCTTGTGCACGCCCTCGAGCTCGGCCACCAGCTTGCCGGAGGCGCTGCCGCGGTCGATGTCCAGCCGCACGCGGCCCTGCTGCTCGCGCCGCGCGGCGTGCTCGGCACGCAGCTTCTGCAGCCGCTGCACGCGGGCCACGCTGCGGGTGCGGCGGGCCTCCACGCCCTTGCGGATCCACACCTCCTCTTGCGCCAGCAGCTTGTCGAAGCGGGCGTTGGCCAGGGCCTCGGCCTCCAGCTCGCGCTGCTTGGCGGCCTCGAAGGCGGCGAAGTTGCCGGGGTAGCCGTGCAGGCGGCCACGGTCCAGCTCGACGATGCGCGTGGCCACCGCGTCGAGGAAGGCGCGGTCGTGGGTGATCAGCACCAGCGCGCCCTTGAAGGCGTTGAGCAGGCCGGCCAGCCAGTCGATCGCGTCCAGGTCCAGGTGGTTGGTGGGTTCGTCCAGCAGCAGCACGTCGGGCGCGGCCACCAAGGCGCGGGCCAGCGCGACGCGCTTCTTCATACCGCCCGACAGCTGGGCGATGGGCGTGGCCGGGTCCAGCCGCAGCCGCTGCAAGGTCTCGTCGACGCGCTGCTCCCAGGTCCAGCCGTCCAGCGCCTCGAGCCGCGTCTGCAGCGCGTCCAGGTCGTCCTCCGGCGCATGGGCCTCGAAGCGCGCGCGCAGCGCGCGGGCCTCGGCCACGCCTTCGGCGACGGTGTCGAACACGCTGGCCGCGTCGTCGAAGGCCGGCTCCTGCGGCACGTAGACCACGCGCACGCCGCTTTGCAGTTGCAGGCTGCCGTCATCGGGCCGCTCCAAACCGGCCAATATCTTGAGCAGTGAGGATTTGCCCGAGCCGTTGCGGCCAATGAGGCCGACGCGTTCGCCGGCTTCCAGGGAAAAGTCGGCCTCGTCCAGCAGGGGCACATGGCCGAAGGCGAGGTGGGCACGGGTCAGGGTCAGCAGGGCCATGGGGCGATTGTCGGCGCCCCAGCGCGCCCCCCAGCCTTCTCTGACAAGTCATTGTTCACCGACCGATACAACTGGTTTCTCGGCCAGTACGCGGTGGCACCGATGACTTCGGTTCTACTCGCCGCCATGCCCGAAAACCATCTCAGCAACCAGGTTGAACCGGCTGCGCCCGCTCTGGCGCTGGCCGCTGCGGCCACGCTGCTGACCGCCTGCGGCGGGGGCGGTGGGGCGGCACCGGAGGACCCGCCACCGGTCGACGGCCCGCCGCCGACCGAGGCCGAGGCTTCGCGCTTCCTGATGCAGTCATCAATGGGCGCGAGCCGCAACGAGATCGCCAGCGTCGTGGCGTTGGGCTACGCGGGCTGGCTGGACGCCCAGTTCGCCCTGGCGCGCACAGAGACGCGCTGGAGCTGGCTCAAGCGCCATGGCTACGACGCCGGGCGCTACAAGGTCTCGCAAGAGGGCTTCGACAGCACCGCCTGGCGCCCCCTGCTCAGCGCGCCGGACACGCTGCGCCAGCGCATCACCCTGGCCTTGTCGGAGATCCTGGTCGTCGCGATCGACGGCCTGTCCAGCGGCGGCGGCTGGAAGTCGTTTTCCGCCGCGGCCTACCTGGACCTGCTGGAGGCGCACGCCTTCGGCAATCTGCGCGAGCTGCTGGGCGCGGTGGCCAAGAGCCCGGCGATGTCGGTGTTCCTCACCTTCCGCGCCAACTGCAAGGCCAACGCCGAGACCGGCGCGCTGCCCGACGAGAACTTCGCCCGCGAGCTGATGCAGCTGTTCACGATCGGCCTGGTCGAATTGAATGCCGACGGCACGACCAAGCAGGTGGGTGGCAAGGCGAAGGAAACCTACGGCCAGGCGGACATCGGCGGCTTGGCACGCGTGTTCACCGGCTGGATTCCCGACCACGCCAACGACACCGGCGACACGCCGGACTTCCAGGCCCGGCCGCTGGTCCAGTCCGGCTGGCGCTATGAGACCGGCGCCAAGACCTTCCTCGGCACGACGATCGCCGAGAACACCAGCGCCGAGGACTGCCTGCAGCAGGCGCTGGATGCCTTGTTCGCCCACGCCAACGTGGGGCCCTTCTGGAGCCGCCAGCTCATCTTGCGTCTGGTCACGAGCAACCCCAGCCCGGCCTACGTGGGCCGCGTGGCCGCGGTCTTCGCCAACGACGGGCAGGGCGTGCGCGGCAACCTGAAGGCGGTCATCAAGGCCATCCTGCTCGACGATGAGGCGCGCGACGCGGCCCGCGTCGCCCAGGCCGGCTGGGGCAAGCTGCGCGAGCCCATCCTGCGCGTGACGGCCTGGGCCCGCGCCTGCGGCGTGAGCTCGCCCAGCGATGCGTGGGCCATGGGCGACACCAGCGACGCGTCCGACGGCCTGGGGCAGGCCCCGCTGCGCTCGCCATCGGTCTTCAACTTCTTCCGCCCGGGCTACGTGCCCCCGAACACCGGCATCGCCAACGCGAGCCTGGTCGCGCCGGAGTTCCAGATCACCAACGAGTCCTCGGTGGTCGGCTTCCTGAATTTCTTCCAGTTGCTGCTGCAAGGCGGCGTGGGCGACCTGCGGGCCGACTACAGCGCGCTGGTGGCGCTGGCCGATACGGGCGGCAACCTTGTCGACGAGGTCAGCCTGCTGCTCTGCGCGGGCCAGCTCGGCAGCGCCAGCCGCACCACCATCGTCGGCGCGATCGACAGCATGCCCAGCGGCAACGACGACGCCCGCCTGAACCGCGTGCGCGCCGCGCTGATGCTGGTGATGGCCAGCCCCGAAACCCTGGTGCAGAAATGAACCCCGTCACCCGCCGCGCCTTCCTGCAGCGCCTGTCCAGCCTGGCCGTCACCGGCGCGGCCGCCCCCTGGGCGGTGAACCTGGCCGCCATGGGCAATGCCGCGGCGGCCACCGCCGCGGACTACCGTGCACTGGTCTGCGTCTTCCTCTACGGTGGCAACGACCAGTCCAATACCCTGGTGCCGTACGACAGCGCCAGCTACACGCGCTACCAGTCGCTGCGGCCGGGCCTGGCCTACGCCCGCTCGGCGCTGGACGCCACCGCCCTGGTGCCGACCGTCGTGCCGCTGGACCGCAACGGCGACGCGCGCCAGTACGCGCTGGCGCCCGAGCTGGCGCCGCTCAAGGCCTTGTTCGACGCGGGCCGCCTGGCGCCGCTGTTGAACGTGGGCCCGCTGGTCCAGCGCACCAGCAAGGCCGAGTACCTGGCCGGCTCGGTGCCGCTGCCGCCCAAGCTGTTCTCGCACAACGACCAGCAATCGGTCTGGCAATCGGACGCGACCGAGGGCGCCACCTCGGGCTGGGGCGGCCGGCTGGCCGACCTGCTGTTGGCCGAGAACGCCAATGCCACCTTCAGCTGCGTCAACGTGGCCAACAACGCGGTGTTCATGTCCGGCCACACCGCTGTGCAATACCAGGTCGGCCCGAGTGGCCCGCAACCGGTGAACGGTCTGCTGGCGCCGCTGTTCGGCTCCACGGCCGCGTCGGACGCGCTGCGCAGCCTGATCACGCAGGAGCGCAGCCACCTGTTCGAGTCGGAATACAACCGCGTCACCCGGCGCGCCATCGACGCCTACGGCACGCTGAGCGCGGCGCTGGACGCGGCGCCGCCGGTGACCACACCCTTCCCGATCGTCGGCAACATGCTGGCGCGGCAACTGCAGTTCGTCGCCCGCATGATCAGCGCGGCACCCGGCGTGGGCGCCAAGCGGCAGGTCTTCTTCGTTTCGCTCAGCGGCTTTGACCACCACGACAGCCTGCAGCTCACCCACCCCACGCTGCTGGGCCAGGTGGGCGCCGCACTGGCCGCATTCGACACGGCGATGATCGAGCTGGGCACGAGCAGCCAGGTCACGGCCTTCACCGCCAGCGACTTCGGCCGCACGCTGACCGTGAACAACGACGGCAGCGACCACGGCTGGGGCAGCATGCACTTCGTGACCGGCGGTGCGGTCAACGGCCAGCGCTACTACGGCACCCCGCCGGTGGTGGCCAACGACGGCCTCGACGACGTGGGCCAGGGCCGTTTGCTCCCCAGCACCGCCACCGACCAGATGGCCGCGACGTTGGGCCGCTGGTTCGGCGTGTCCGGCACCGACCTGCTGACCGTGCTGCCGAACCTGGTGAACTACTCGGCCAGCGAGCGCAACCTGGGTTTCGTGTAGCCGCAGCTCAGCGCCGCGCCGCTTCCAGCGCGCCGACGAAACGCGCCGCGACATCGAAGCCGGTCTGGTCGCTGATCTCCTGGAAGCAGGTCGGGCTGGTGACGTTGATCTCGGTGAGCTGCTCGCCGATCACATCCAGCCCAATCAGCAGCAGGCCGCGCGCCGCGAGCTTGGGGCCGATGGCCGCGGCGATCTCGCGGTCGCGCTCGGTCAGCGGCTGGGCCACGCCCTTGCCACCGGCGGCCAGGTTGCCGCGCACCTCGTTGCCTTGCGGGATGCGGGCGAGCGAGAACGGCACCGGCTCGCCGCCGATCACCAGCACGCGCTTGTCGCCGGCGCTGATGGCGGGCAGGTACTTCTGCACCATCACCGTCTGCGCGCCGTCGCGGTTCAGCGTCTCGATGATGCTGCCCAGGTTGAGGCCATCCTCCTTGACACGGAAGATGCCCATGCCGCCCATTCCGTCCAGCGGCTTGAGGATGATGTCGCCCTGCTCGGCGTGGAAGGCGCGGATGTCGGCCGCCGAGCGCGTGACCAGCGTGGGCGCGATGAACTCGGGGAACTCGAGGATCGCCAGCTTTTCGGGGTGGTCGCGCAGCGCACGGGGCGAGTTGAAGACCCGCGCGCCTTCGGCCTCGGCTCGCTCCAGCAAATGGGTGGCGTAGAAGTACTCGCTGTCGAAGGGTGGGTCCTGCCGCATCAGCACCGCATCAAAGTCGGCCAGCGCGGCGCGGCTCTCGCTGTCGATGCGGTACCAGTCCTTCACGCCATAGCCGTGCGCGCCGGTGAGTGACACTTGCTGCACATGGGCTTCGACCCGGCCGCCGCGCTGCCACGAGAGTTCGCCCGGCTCACAGGCAAAGAGCGTGTGGCCACGGCGCGCCGCCTCGCGCATCATCGCGTAGGTCGAGTCCTTGTGGATCTTGAAACCCGCCAGCGGGTCGGCAACGAAAAGCAGCTTCATAGGCGTCAGTGTGCCCGCAAAGCCGCTGACCTTGCCGCCGGTGGGTCTTGGGGCATTTCAGCTCCGCCAAGGTCGCATTGCGGCCGGTTTCGGTCGTTCGCTGGGAGGTCGTTGGCGAGTCGCGGAGGGTGATGCCCGCTGGGGCTCATGAGTCCGCGCCCTCGGCTTTGCCGAGGGTTCCCTGCAGTGCTCGCGTTCGTGGCCGCTGTCGAACTCACACCGCTCACTAGCGTTCGCTTTGTTCGAACAGTCGCCAGCGAGTCAGTTTTGGAGGCTCGCTGGCGCTCGCTGCCACGAACGCTGCGCGCTTCGGCGCTCCCAAAATCGCCCCATCGGGCATCACCCTTCGCGAATGCACACGTGGGCGGCTGCTTCAAGGCAGAGAAGACAAGCGCGTGCCGCTGGCACCCACCATCGCCTTCGCGGCGGGCGGTACCCGGCGGGGGCGATTTGTGCAGCGGCGAGAAGCGCAGGGTTGCGGTCGGCGCGCGCAGCGCGCTTCGTAGACTGACTCGCGCAGCTTGTCTGAGCGAAGTGAGCGCAGCGAACGAAGCGAGTTCTGCGCGCGACCGCGGCCCGAGCATCGCAGCGGAGTCGGCACGCCGTGCCGACCGCGGAACCATGAGCCCCCGCCGGGTACCGTCCGCTGCGACCGCGCCAACCGTCAACCAACGAACGGCAGCAACCGGCCGAAAGCAGATCCCCGACACGCTGACGGCTTAGAACTGAACCGGCTCCGTACGGGCCATCAGCCAAGCCAGGCCATCGCCGGCGAGCTTGGGCGCCAGCCGCTCGCGCACCGTGGCGTGGTAGCGGTTGAGCCAATCGAGCTCGTCGGCGCGCATCAGCGACAGGTCCAGGCAGCGGGTGTCGATCGGGCACAGCGTCAGCGTCTCGAACTCGAGGAAATCGCCGAACTCGCTGGACGGCGCCGTCACGTTGAGCACCAGGTTCTCGATCCGCACGCCCCATTGGCCAGGCCGGTACAGGCCGGGCTCGATCGAGGTGATCATGCCCGGCTCCATCGCCATGTGAGCATCGGGCACGGCCTTGCTGATCGACTGCGGGCCCTCGTGCACGTTGAGGAAGTAGCCCACGCCGTGGCCCGTGCCGTGGCCGTAGTCCAGGCTCTCGGCCCACAGCGGCGCGCGGGCCAGCGCGTCCAGCATCGGGCTCAGGGTGCCGCGCGGGAATCGGGCGCGACTCAGTTGCAGCGTGCCCTTCAACACCAGGGTGTAGTCGCGCTTCTGCGCCGCGGACGGCGTGCCAATGGGCCAGACGCGCGTGATGTCGGTGGTGCCGCCCAGGTACTGGCCGCCGGAGTCGATCAGCAGCAGGCCGTCGCCCTGGACGACCGCATGGTGCTCGGCCGTGGCGTGGTAGTGCGGCATCGCGCCGTTGGCGTTGAAGCCCGCGATGGTCGAGAAGCTCAGCCCGACGAAGCCGGACCGCTTGGCGCGCTCGGCGCTAAGGTGCTCGTCGATGGTCAGCTCGGTGATGCGCTCGCCGCGCGCCATGGCCTGCTCGAACCAGGCGTAGAACGCGCACATCGCGGCGCCGTCCTCTTCCATGGCCAGGCGCACGAAGGCCGCCTCGGCCGCGCCCTTGCGGCTCTTCATCAAGGTGCTGGGGTTGATGGCCTCGATCACGGCCACACCGGCCGGCACCGCCTCGCGCAGGCCGAGCGTGACGCGGCGGGGGTCGATCAGCAAATGGGCGTGGGCTGGCAGCGCGGCCAGCGCGGCGGGGGCCTGGGCGTAGTCGGCCACGGTGATGCCATCGGCCGCCAGCGTGGCAGCCAGCGCGTCACCGACCTTGCCGGTGCCGACGAAAAGCTGCGCGCTGTCCGGGCCGATCAGCAGGTGGGCCAGGAAGACGGGGTTGTATTGCACGTCCGAGCCGCGCAGGTTGGTGATCCAGGCGATGTCGTCCACCGTCGAGACGAAGTGGTGGGTGGCGCCGTGGCGCACCATGGCCTCGCGCACCAACGACAGCTTGGCCGCGCGGCCCACCGGGGCCTGCGGCGCGGCATGGTCGTACACCGGCTCGGCGGGCAGGCGGGGGCGGTCGGCCCAGGCGGTTTCGAGCACGTCCACGCCGGTCAACAGGCGCACGCCGGCGCGGTCGGTGACGCCACGCAATTGCTGCGCCGCCGCCAGGCCCAGCACCTGGCCGTCCACCGCCAGGGCCTGTCCGGGCTGCAGGCGCTCGGCGATCCAGTCCAGGTGGTGGGTGGCCGCGCCGTTGGGGATCTTGACCAGGGCGATGCCGCTGCCTTGCAACTCGCGCTCGGCCTGCGTCCAGTAGCGGCTGTCGGCGAACAAGGCCGCTTCGCCGGCGGTGACCACCAAGGTCGCCATCGAGCCGGTGAAGCCCGAGAAGAACTCGCGGCCCTGCCAGCGGCCGGGCAGGTATTCCGACAGGTGGGGGTCGCTCGACGGCACCAGCACGGCGTCGATGCTTTGTGCCGCCATCACCTCGCGCAGGCGGGTAATGCGGAGTCGGGCGGGGGCGGTGCGGGTGTCCATCGTGGGGCTCCGGGGCGGTGCCGGCGCGGGTGGCGCCAGGGGTGTCGGGAGGGGGATCGAAGATTCTAGGCGCCGCCCCTCACCCGACAGCGCCCAGGGGCTACCGGCCTGCGTGGCCTACAGGTTGGTGCGCAGCTTCCAGATCTCGGGGAACAGCACGGTGTCCAGCATCTTGCGCAGGTAGCTGACGCCGCCGGTGCCGCCGGTGCCGCGCTTGAAACCGATCACCCGCTCGACCGTGGTCACGTGGCGGAAGCGCCAAAGGCGGAAAGCGTCCTCCAGGTCGGTCAGCTCCTCGCCGAGCTGGTACAGGTCCCAGTGGGCCTCCGGCTGGCGGTAGACATGCAGCCAGGCCTGCTCGACGCCGTCACTGGCCTCGTAGGGCCGCGTCCAGTCGCGCTGCAGGTGGCCGGCCGGCACCTCGATGCCACGGCGCGCCAGCAGGCGCAGTGCCTCGTCGTACAGCGAGGGCGCACGCCAGGCCGCGTCGACGATGGCCAACAGGTCGGGCCGGTGCTCGTGCGGCTTGAGCATGGCTGCGTTCTTGTTGCCCAGCATGAACTCGATGCAGCGGTACTGCCAGCTCTGGAAGCCGCTGGACTGGGCCAGGTAGGGGCGGATAGCCGAATACTCGGGCGGCGTCATCGTGGCCAGGACGTCCCAGGCGTGGACCAGCTGCTCCATGATCTTGGACACCCGGGCCAGCATCTTGAAGGCCGGCGAGAGCTGGTCGGTGGCGATGGCCGCGACCGCGGCGCGCAGCTCGTGCAGCATCAGCTTCATCCACAGCTCGCTGGTCTGGTGCTGCACGATGAACAGCATCTCGTTGTGGTCGGGCGAGAGCGGCACCTGGGCGTTCAGCACCGCGTCCAGGTGCAGGTAGTCGCCGTAGCTCATGGTGCGCGAGAAGTCGAGCTTGGCGCCTTCTTGCTGGACGATGGCTTCGCCGCGCGGCGCGGCCGGATCCTGGTGGTGCGGACAGCTCATGTGACGGCAGCCTTCTGGTTGAAACGCGCTTCGCGCCAGGTGCCCTGGCCGAGGATCTCGGTGAGCGCGGTGACCGCGTCGAACACGTCGACGAAGCGGGTGTACAGCGGCGTGAAGCCGAAACGCAGCAGGTCGGGCTCGGCGGGGGTGCCGTCGCCAGCGCGGAAGTCGCCGATCACGCCGCGCTCGATCAGCGCCTGCATCACGGCGTAGCCCGAGGCGCCTTCGCAGGCCAGCGAGACCTGGCTGCCGCGCCGCGCGGGGTCGGCCGGCGACACCGAGCGCAGGCCCAGGCCTTCGCAGCGCGCCGCCACCTGGGCCATGAACAGCTCGCTCAGGGCCAGCGACTTGTGCCGGATGGCCGCCATGCCGCCCAGCGGCTCGGCCGCCAGCAGGGTGTCGACCCCGCATTCCAGCACCGACAGCCCGACGACCGACGGCGTGCCACAGAGGTAGCGCGACACGCCCTCGGCCGGGCGGTAGCCGGTGTCGAAGGTGAAGGGCGAGGCGTGGCCCATCCAGCCCGACAGCGGCTGCTCGAACTGGGCAACGTGGCGCGGGTGCACCCAGACGAAGGCCGGTGCGCCGGGGCCGCCGTTGAGGTACTTGTAGCCGCAGCCCACGGCGAAGTCGGCAGACTCCGACGCTTCCCAATCCACGAAATCCGCGTCCCCGCCGCGCAGGTCGACCGGGATCGCGCCCGCCGAGTGCGCCAAGTCCCACAGCGCAAGAGCGCCCACCCGGTGGGCCTGCGCGCTCAGCGCAGCCATGTCATGGATGGCGCCGGTGCGGTAGTTCACCTGGGTCAGCATCAGCACGGCCACGCGCTCGTCCAGCCGGGCGGCGATCTGCTCGCCGCTGGCCAGCTCAAGCTCGAAGCCGTGCTGGCGGGCCAGCGATTGGGCGATGTACAGGTCGGTCGGAAAGTTGCTGCGCTCGGACAGGATCACACGACGCCCCGCCGCATCGGGGCGCCGCTTCGCGATATCGATCGCGGCGGCCAGCACCTTGTACAGGTTGACTGAGGTCGAATCCGCGGCGACGACCTCGCCGGGACGTGCACCGATCAACCGCGCGATCTTGTCGCCCACGCGCTGCGGCAGCGTGATCCAGCCGGCGGTGTTCCAGCTGCGGATCAGGCCCTCGCCCCACTCCTGCTGCACCACGGCCGCCGCGCGCGCCGGTGCGGCGGCGGGCATCACGCCCAGCGAGTTGCCGTCCAGGTAGTTGATGCCGTGCGGCAGGGTGAACAGCGCGCGAAGCTCGCGCAGCGGGTCGGCGGCATCGAGCGCCGCGCAGTCGGACCGGGTCAGGGATTCGGGCATGGGCACCTCAGAGTTCGCGCAACACGGCGCGCACGGGCGACGCGTCGGCGGTGACGAGTTTCAGCGGCAGGGCGATCAGCTCGTAGTCGCCCTCAGGCACGTCGTCCAGCACCAGGTTCTCCAGCACGCGCAGGCCACGCCGGCGCAGCACCTGGTGGCTGGGCAGGTCCTTGCTGGCGGCGGGGTCGACACTGGCCGAATCGATGCCCACGAGCAGCACGCCGCGCTCGGCGAAAGCCTCGACCAAGGCCGCGTCGAAGGCCGGCAGATCGTGGTCGAACGCACCCTGCGGGGCTTGGGCGTAGGTGCGCACCAGCACCCGCTGCGGCAGGTCGGCCCAGGCGTGGGCCACGTGCTCGGCCCGCACGAGCGGGCCGCAGCCGATGGCGTGGATGACCCGGCAGCGTCCGAGGTAGGGCAGCAGGTCGACCATGCCGATGGCGGCGCCCTGAGGGTCGTAGTGCAGCGGGGCGTCTGCATGCGCGCCGACGTGGGGCGACAGCGTGATCGCGGCCACGTTGACCGGGCAACCCGGCCCGATCGTCGCGCCCCATTCCTGGCGGTAGGGGGTGTCGCCCGGGAACACCGGCGCGCCGGCATGCACGGGGGGCGAGATGTCCCAGAAGCGCTTGTTCATCGGGCCAGCTTATCGGCAAAGGCGTTGGAAGGCGTCGGCGAGGAGCGACGCAAAAAGTATAGACCTGAATAGTTGACAAGTGAAGTAATCAGGCCTAGATTTTCGTCAACCCTCCCGACCGGGAGTGCCCAGGAGCCCGCCGATGCCGCTGTCACCCAGCGCCCATGCCGACACGTTTGCCCGCGATCGGCTGCCGCCACCCGCGCAATGGCCGGAGTTGCTGTTCGACTTGCCGGAGCTGCAATTCCCCGCCCGGCTGAACTGCGCCGCCGCCCTGCTCGACGCCCGGGTGGCGCAGGGCGACGGCGAGCGCGTGGCCATCCTTGGCGATGGCGTGCGCTGGACCTATGCCGAACTGCAAGCCCTGGTGAACCGGATTGCGCGCGAGCTGGTCGACGGCATGGGCCTGGTCAGCGGCAACCGCGTGCTGCTGCGCGGCGCCAACTCGCCGATGCTGGCCGCCTGTTGGCTGGCCGTCGTCAAGGCCGGCGGCATCGCCGTGGGCTCGATGCCGCTGCTGCGCGCCAAGGAACTGAGGCAGATCGTCGACAAGGCCGAGATCAGCCACGCGCTGTGCGACGCGCGCCTGGCCGAGGAGTTGCACCTGGCTCGCGCCGAGGGGGGCGCCGCCAGCCTGCGCCAGGTCGCCTTCTTCCATGGCGATGCGGCAGACCGCCTGGAGGCCCGCGCCGCCGCGCGGCCGGCCACGTTCGAAGCGGTGGAGACTTCGGCCGACGACGTGTGCCTGATGGCTTTCACCTCGGGCACCACCGGCACGCCCAAGGCCACGATGCACTTCCACCGCGACGTGATGGCGGCCTGCGCCTGCTGGCCGGCACATGTGCTGCGGCCCACGCGCGACGACGTCTTCATCGGCAGCCCGCCGCTGGCCTTCACCTTCGGCCTGGGGGGCCTGCTGCTGTTCCCAATGGCGGCCGGTGCGGCCACCGCGCTGATCGAGAAGGCCACGCCGGACACCCTGCCCACGGCCATCGCGCGCTTCGGCGCCACGGTTTGCTTCACGGCGCCGACTTCGTACCGCGCGATCGCGCTGGGCCTGAAGCAATCTCCCGCCGCGCACGACCTGCGCTCGCTGCGCAAGTGCGTCTCGGCCGGCGAGGCCCTGCCCGCCGCCACGCGCACGCTCTGGCGCGAGACCACCGGCATCGAGATCATCGACGGCATCGGCTCGACCGAGATGCTGCACATCTTCATTTCAGCCGACGAGGCCCACGCGAAGCCCGGCGCCACCGGCGTGCCCGTTCCCGGCTACCGGGCCTGCGTGCTGGGCGAAGATGGCCGCGAACTGCCTTCGGGCCAGGTCGGGCGGCTGGCCGTGAAGGGCCCCACCGGCTGCAAGTACCTGGACGACCCGCGGCAGACCCAGTACGTGCAGAACGGCTGGAACCTGACCGGCGACGCCTATCGGGTCGACGAGGACGGCCAGTTCGTTTACCAGGCGCGCACCGACGACATGATCATCAGCGGCGGCTACAACATCGCCGGCCCGGAGGTGGAAAGCGCCCTGCTGCTGCACCCGGCCGTGGCCGAGTGCGGCGTGATCGGCGTGCCGGACGTCGACCGCGGCCAGATCGTCAAGGCCTTCGTGGTGCTCAAGCCCGGTCACGCCTGCGACGAGGCCATGACCCGTTCGCTGCAGGACTTCGTCAAGCAGGCGGTCGCACCCTACAAATACCCGCGCGCGATCGAATACCGCACCGCCCTGCCGCGCACCGAGACCGGCAAGCTGCAGCGCTTCCGCCTGAAGCAGCCCACCTGAACCCCGAGGGACCGACAACATGCACAAGGTCTTGCAACCCGCCCACTGGGCCCCCCCGCGCGGCTATGTCAACGGCGTGGCCACGCGCGGCACCCAGGTCTACGTGGCCGGCCAGATCGGCTGGAACGCGCAGTGCCAGTTCGAGTCTGACGATCTGGTCGACCAGACCCGGCAGGCGCTGCTGAACGTGCGCGCGGTGCTGGCCGAAGCCGGCGCCCTGCCCGAGCACATCGTGCGCATGACCTGGTACCTGGTGGACCGGGCCGACTACCTGGCCAGAGGCAAGGAGATTGGTGCTGCATTCCGCGACACCATCGGCTCGTACGCGATCGCGATGACGGCGGTGCAGGTGGCGGCGCTGATCGAGTCGCGCGCCAAGGTCGAGATCGAGGTCACGGCCGTGATCCCCGGCTGAAGAAACGACAAGGCCGCCCGGAGGCGGCCTGGCCAGCGAGCGGCGAACCGCGTCTCAGGCGGAGAAGGACGACCCGCAGCCGCAGGTCGTCGTGGCGTTCGGATTCTTGATCACGAACTGCGCGCCCTGCAGGTCTTCCTTGTAGTCGATCTCGGCGCCGACCAGGTACTGCAGGCTCATCGCGTCAATCAGCAGCGTGACGCCGTTCTTGGTCATCTGCGTGTCGTCCTCGTTGGCCACCTCGTCGAAGGTGAAGCCGTATTGGAAGCCCGAACAGCCCCCACCTTGCACGAACACGCGCAGCTTCAGGTCCGGGTTGCCTTCCTCGGCCACCAGATCGGCCACCTTGGCAGCGGCGCTGTCGGTGAAGACCAGCGGGGCGGGCATGGCGCCGGTGTCGGGGCTCAGGGTTTCGGCCAGGGCGTTCATGGGCAGTCTTTCGGTCAGGTCGTCAGGAAGCGGAAATCGCGGGTACTCTAGGTCAGGCGTCAGGCGTCATTCGAGGCGGCCAGCTTCAGGGCCGGCTTGTCGCCCTCGCTCGCGCGGTGGCGCAATTCACCATCGATGGTGGCGCCCTGGTGCATTTCAAGGGCTTCGTAGCGCACATCGCCGCTGATGCGCGCCTTGGGCTGGATCTCGAGAAGCTCGGTGGAGTGCACCGGGCCCACGATTTCGCCATTGATGATCACATGACCGGCCATCACCTTGCCATGGACGCGGGCATTTTCGCTGATCACCAGCAAGCTCGGCCGGTCGCCGGCGGCCAATACGTCGCCATGCACCTCGCCGTCGATGCGCAAGCCGTCGCCGAAGCGCAACTCGCCATGCACCGCCGTCCCCTCGCCGATCAGGCTGCGAATCGGCGGCTGCTTCTTGAAACTGAACCACATGGGTGTGCCTCTCTCTTCATCCAACTCGCCCAACAACGCGCTCAGAGTTTGGCCGTCTGCGTGGCCATGACGGCCCCTGCGCCGTTCAGCACCCTCACTTGAACGGTTTTTACCACGGCCTCCGGCGGGTGGTCGACACGGCCTTCCACCCGGGCGTACTGCTTCACCTGCAGCGGCAGGGTCCCGCCAGGCAGGCCGCCAGTCCAGGGTTTACCGTCGAGCAGGCCGGTCAGGGTGAGGTCGTAGCGCCCTTCGAACGGGGCCCCGGGCTTGCCGTTCTGCATCACCAGCAACTGGTAGCGCAGTTGCCCAGGGACGGACGGCTCGGCCTGGAAGCCGCGCACGGCCAAGCCGTCGGCGGCACCGGCCATTGGCAGCAGGCGCTCGAAGAAGCCGAGGTCGGCCTTGAGCGCCAGGTTGTCGGCCTCGGCCTGTTTCAACTGCGCAGCCAACTTCTCCTGCGCGACCTTCTCGGCCTTGAGGAGGCTGTCGGCGGTGTTGGCAATCGCCTGTGCCCGCTCGGAGGCCTCGCGCAACCCGTCCAGCTCGGCGCGCAGTCGCGCCAGCTCTTCCTTTGAGCCGCGGTCCAGGCCGGCGATGTCCTTGCCGAACTCGAAGGCCCACAAAGCAATCGACGCCGAGAAGCCCAGGGCCACCGCATACACCGCCCAGCGCAGCGGCCACGGCAGGTGGCTTCGCACGATCATGCGCGGGGCGCTGATCGACAGGCGGCGACGCAACAGCTTGAAGCGCATCGTGTCGAGTGGTGAGCGGGCCTCTGAAGACGCGAAAGGCCGCGAGAGCGGCCTTTCGATTCGCAACGATCGCGTGTCGTTGACGGAGGGTCAGCGCTTGCTGAACTGCTTGCGGCGGCGGGCGCCGTGCAGGCCGACCTTCTTGCGCTCGACTTCGCGCGCATCGCGCGTCACGAAGCCGGCCTGGCTCAGGTTGGGCTTGAGCGCGGCGTCGTAGTCGATCAGCGCACGAGTGATGCCGTGGCGCACCGCGCCGGCCTGGCCGGACTCGCCGCCACCGTGCACGTTGACCTTGATGTCGAAGGCTTCGCCATTGCCCGTCAGCAGCAGGGGCTGCTTGACGATCATGATCGAGGTCTGGCGGCCGAAATACTCGTCGACGGTCTTGCCGTTGACCGTGATCTGGCCGGTGCCCTTCTTCATGAAGACGCGGGCGACAGACGATTTGCGACGGCCGGTGCCGTAGTTCCAATTACCGATCATCACCGCTCCTTAGATTTCCAGCGCCTTGGGCTGCTGGGCGGCGTGCGGGTGCGTGTCGCCCGCGTACACCTTCAGCTTCTTGATCATCGCGTAGCCGAGCGGGCCCTTGGGCAGCATGCCCTTGACGGCCTTTTCCAGGGCGCGCCCCGGGTGCTTGGCTTGCATGTCCTTGAACTTGGTGGCGTAGATGCCGCCCGGGTGGCCAGAATGACGGTAGTACACCTTGTCATTGGCCTTGTTGCCCGTGACGCGGATCTTGTCGGCGTTCAGGATGATGATGAAATCACCGGTGTCCACGTGAGGCGTGTAGATGGCCTTGTGCTTGCCGCGCAAACGGAGTGCCACTTCGCTGGCAACACGTCCGAGCACCTTGTCGGTGGCGTCGATCACAAGCCACTCGTGCTTCACTTCGGCCGGCTTGGCGCTGAAGGTCTTCATGAGAGGTCTCTGAGGGAGAGGAAATCGGCTGTACGAGCGGCTCGTCGTCCCATCGGCGCCACTTGCTGTGGCCTCTCAGGTAAGACAGGCTGTTCTCCCCGCCGAAAACGGGAAAGCCTGTGAGTATATCCCAACCGGGCAACTGGGCGGCCAGGATGTTGGAGCGCCTTTCGGGGGTCATTGGAGGCAGCTCCCGAATACAAGTCGATAGACTCGGGTTTTCACCTAGACGCGCCAGGAGGCCGCCACCATGGCCGAACCCGACGAACGCCTGACCCCCACGGCGCTGATCCAGCAGCCAGGGGCCGAATCTTCCGCCGCCAGCCCCGTGCCGCCGGCTTTCCGCTGGATTCCCATCCGCTCCCTGTCGCAACGACACAGAGAGCGTGTGCTCACTCATCCCTTGGCGTTGGAGCCGCACGACCGCTACCTGCGCTTCGGCTACGCGGCCAACGACACCCAGATCAGCCGCTACGTCGACCTGCTGGATTTCGAGCGCGACGAGATCTTCGGCATCTTCAATCGCAAGCTCGAGCTGATCGCCATGGCGCACCTGGCTTACCTGCCGGACTCGGCGCAAAGCCGGCACGCCGCCGAATTCGGCGTCTCGGTCGTTTCGCGCGCCCGAGGCCGCGGCTATGGCGCGCGCCTGTTCGACCACGCGGTGCTGCACGCACGCAACCGGCGGGTCGAAACCATGATCATCCACGCGCTGAGCGAGAACGCCGCCATGCTGCGCATCGCGCGCAAGGCCGGCGCCACCGTCGTGCACGAAAGCGGCGAGTCCGAAGCCCGGTTGCGGCTGCCGCCGGAAACCTTCGGCTCGGTGTTCGAGGAACTGGTCGAGAGCCAGGCTGCCGAGATCGACTACCAGCTCAAGAGCAATGCTCAGCGGGTGGACCTGCTGCGCAACATGTTCGACGAGATCAAGGCCGGCCTGCGGAAGATGCGCCGCTCGACGATCGAATGAGGCCTTGAGCGGGTGAGCGGGCGCTTACCATGCGCCGATGCCCGCTGAACCGAACCACGACAGCCCCGGCGCGCCCTACGCCGACCTGGACCCGGCCGCCGTGCTGGGCGCCTTGCAGGATGCGGGCTTTTCCTGCGACGGCCGCCTGCTGCAGCTGAATTCCTACGAGAACCGGGTCTTCCAGGTCTCGCTGGACGATGGCCGCGTGGTGGTGGCCAAGTTCTACCGCCCCGGCCGCTGGAGCGATGCACAGATCGCCGAAGAGCACCGGTTCGCCGCGGAGCTGGCCGCGGCGGAACTGCCGGTGGTGCCGCCGCTGCCCCTGCAGGCCCTGGCGCCCACGCTGCGGGTGGACGACGACTGCCCCACCCTGGGCCATGCCGAAGCCACCCCCGGCCACACCTTCCGCTTCTCGGTGAGCGAGCGCTGGGCCGGCCGCGCGCCCGAGCTGGAACGACCCGACACCCTGGCCTGGATCGGCCGCCTGCTGGCCCGCATGCACCGGGTGGGCGCGCGCGAGGCCTTCACCCACCGCCGCACACTGGACGCCGACACCTTCGGCCACCAGGCCCGCCACCGCCTGCTCGAGTTGGGCTTTGTCGACCCCGAAGTCGACCGCGCCTGGGTCGATGCCAGCGCCGCCGCGCTGGACGAGGTGGACCGTGCGTTCGCACGCCACGGCACGCCACGCCGCATCCGCCTGCACGGCGACTGCCACGCCGGCAACGTGCTCTGGCGCGACGAGGGCGAAGGCGCCGGCCCGCATTTCGTCGACCTGGACGACTGCTGCATGGGCCCGGCCATCCAGGACCTGTGGATGCTGCTGCCCGGCGAGCGCGCCGCCGTGGACGCCGCCCTGCACCACCTGCTCGACGGCTACCGCGATTTCATGGATTTCGACGACCGCGAGTTGCTGCTGATCGAGCCGCTGCGCACGCTGCGCATGGTCCACCACAGCGCCTGGCTGGCCGAGCGCTGGGTCGACCCGGCCTTCCCGATCGCGTTCCCGTGGTTCGCCAGCCCGTCCTACTGGAGCCAGCAGGCCGCCGACCTGCGCGAGCAGGTCGACCGCATGCGCGACACGAACGGCGCCTAGGCGGCCAGCAGCCGGGTCACCCGCTGCACGTAGGCGGCCGGGTCCTCGAGCTGGCCGCCCTCGGCCAGCAGGGCCTGGTCGAACAGGATCTGCGCCAGGTCTTCGAAGCGCGGGTCGGCATCCAGTCGCTTGACCAGGGCGTGCTCGGGGTTGATTTCGAGGATGGGTTTGGCGTCCGGCGCACCCTGCCCGGCCTGCTTGAGCATGCGCGCCAGGTGGGCGCTCATGTCGCCCTCGTCGACCACGATGCAGGCCGGCGAGTCGACCAGACGGGTCGTCACGCGCACGTCCTTGGCGCGGTCCTTCAGCGCTTCTTTCAACCGCTCCAGCACCGGCTTGAAGGCCTCGGCGGTCGCTTCGGCCTGCTTCTTCTCTTCCTCGTCCTGCAGCTTGCCCAGGTCGAAGGCGCCCTTGGCCACGCTTTGCAGCGGGTGGCCGTCAAACTCGTGCAGGTGCGACAGCAGCCACTCGTCGACACGGTCGGTCAGCAGCAGCACCTCCAGGCCCTTCTTGCGGAAGATCTCCAGCTGCGGGCTGCTCTTGGCGGCCGTGAGCGTATCGGCCGTGATGACGTAGATCGCCTCCTGGCCTTCCTTCATGCGCGTGACGTAGTCGGCCAGGGAGACGCCCTCGTCGGCGTGGGTCGAGGCGAAGCGGAACAGCTTGGCCAGGCGCTCCTGGTTGGGATGGTCCTCGCCAATGCCTTCCTTCAGCACCGCACCGAACTCCTTCCAGAAGCTCATGTACTTGGCCTTCTCGTCGGCACTGTCGCTGTCGGCCAGCGACTCCAGCATCGACAGCACGCGCTTGGTCGAGCCTTCGCGGATCGCCTTCACGTCGCGGCTTTCCTGCAGCAGCTCGCGGCTCACGTTCAACGGCAGGTCGGCCGAGTCGATCACGCCCTTCACGAAGCGCAGGTAGACCGGCATCAGCGCCTCGGCGTCGTCCATGATGAAGACGCGCTTGACGTAGAGCTTGACGCCGCCGCGCTTGTCGCGGTTCCACAGGTCGAACGGCGCCTTGGCCGGGATGTAGAGCAACTGCGTGTACTCGCTGCGGCCCTCGACCCGGTTGTGGGTGTAGGCCAGCGGCGGCTGGGCGTCGTAGCTCAGCTGCTGGTAGAAGGCCTGGTACTCGGCGTCGGTCACGTCGCTCTTGGGCCGGGCCCACAGCGCCGCCGCCTTGTTGACGGTTTCCCACTCGTCCTTGGCGACGTACTTGCCGGCGTCCTTGTCCCACTCTTCCTTGCGCATCAGGATGGGCAGGGAGATGTGGTCCGAATACTTCGAGATGATCGAGCGCAGCTTCCACACGGCGAGGAACTCGGTCTCGTCGTCGCGCAGGTGCAGGATCACGTCGGTGCCGCGTGCCGGGCGGGCTATCGTCTCCAGGTCGTACTCGCCGGTGCCTTCCGAGCTCCAGCGCACGCCTTCGCTGGCGGGCAGGCCGGCGCGGCGGGTTTCCACCGTGATGCGGTCGGCCACGATGAAGCCCGAGTAGAAGCCGACGCCGAACTGGCCGATCAGCGCGGCGTCCTTCTTCTGGTCGCCTTCCAGCTTGGACATGAACTCGCGCGTCCCGCTCTTGGCGATGGTGCCCAGGTGCGAGGCGGCCTCTTCGGCGCTCATGCCGATGCCGTTGTCGCGGATGGTGATGGTCTTGGCCTCGGCATCGACGATGACCCGCACGTCCAGGTTGGGTGCGTCCTCGAACAGCTCGGGCTTGTCCAGCGCCTCGAAGCGCAGCTTGTCGCAGGCGTCGGACGCGTTGGAGACCAGCTCGCGCAGGAAGATCTCCTTGTTCGAGTACAGCGAGTGCGTGACGAGGTGCAGGATCTGCTTGACTTCGGCCTGGAAGGCGTGGGTGTGCTTGCTCATGGTGGTCTGCAACGGGTGAACGGAAACAGGCGCCGCCCGACCGGGCCGGCACGGTGCCAACGGCGCGCACATGGGGGCGGTGCCCGCGCCTTCAAGGCCATTGGCGCCGCTGGTGCGGCGGGCCGGCAGTTTAGTGGAACCCCGCGGCGGCGCGGCCGTCGGCGCCATGGTGGGCGACGGACAATGCGGCTTCGTTCGACATCGACAGGGGCATCCACATGCCAGCGTCAACCACCGATTGCGACGCGCTGATCATCGGCGGCGGGCACAACGGCCTCGTCTGCGCCGCCTACCTGGCCGCCGGCGGGCTCAAGGTCACGGTGCTGGAACGGCGCGGCGTGGTCGGCGGCGCGGCGGTCACCGAAGAGTTTCACCCGGGCTTTCGCAACTCGGTGGCTGCCTACACTGTGTCGCTGCTCAACCCGCAGGTGATTCGCGACCTGGCGCTCGCGCGGCACGGCCTGCGCATCGTCGAGCGCGAGGTCTCGAACTTCCTGCCCTCCGAAGACGGGCGCTACCTGAAGACCGGCCCGGGGCGCACCCGGGACGAGGTCGCCAAGTTCTCGCCCCGCGACGCCGAGGCCCTGGCGGGCTATGGCGAGCGGCTGGAACAGCTGGCCGACGTGCTGCGCGGCCTGGTGCTCGAGACGCCGCCGAACGTGACCGCTGGCGGCTGGGCCGCAGCCCTGCCCGAGCTGCTGCACGCCGCCCGCCTCGGCGGCAGGCTGCGCGCGCTGGACATGGCGCTGCGGCGCGACCTGCTGGCACTGTTCTCCGCCTCGGCGGGCGACTACCTGGACACCTGGTTCGAGAGCGACCCGGTGCGCGCGGCGTTCGGCTTCGACGGCATCGTCGGCAACTACGCCAGCCCCTACACCCCGGGCACGGCCTATGTGCTGCTGCACCACGTGTTCGGCGAGGTCAATGGCAAGAAGGGCGCCTGGGGCCACGCCATCGGCGGCATGGGGGCCATCACCCAGGCCATGGCCCGCGCGGCGCGAGAGCGCGGCGTGGAGATCCGCACCGACAGCCCGGTGCGCGAGGTGCTGGTCGAACAGG
>JBGAGZ010000124.1:0-5913 GCA_044226465.1 Burkholderiaceae bacterium
GGCACCGACAACCTGCCGCTGCTGAACAACCCGGTCAACCCGGTGGCCGGCACCGCGCCGATCGGCGCTACCACGGTGGGCCAGCCGGCCATGCCGCAGCAGGACTACAGCGCCCTGGCCACGCCCCGCGTGTGGCGCACCGGCCGCACCCAGGCCGCGGCCAAGGTCGAGGCGCTGAGCTCGAACGGCATGGACGAGATCGAGATCCCGGCCTTCCTGCGCAAGCAGGCGGACTGAACGGAGTTCCGAGAGCCGACGTCGTTGGGAGGGCCACCGCGCGAGCGGTGCGCCCTCTTTTTGCATGGGCCTCGTCCGGTTGCCGGGGCTACAGCGGCGCGAGCCCGTGGCGGGCCCGCGCGCGGGCGCAGGCTTCGTCGCCCATGCCCAGAGGGGCCAGCAGGCCGAACTCGCGGCAGGGCGCGGGGCGCCACTCGTAGATGCCGCAGCGGGCGTCGGTGCCGACCGTGCCGACGAGCGCGGCGCAGCGTGGCCGGGCGTGGTCGGTGCCGCGCATGCGGCAGGTGTGGCTCGTGACTTCGACCGTCAGGCCGTCGGGCACCGGGCCGCCTTCGCTGGCCAGCGCGGCACAGGCGAAGTCGACCCGGAAGCTGGCGCAGCAGGCCCCGCAGCGGATGCAGGGGTTGTCCGTGCGCGGGGCGGCCGGGTCGGTATTCATGCCGCCTCGGCGCCCGTGGGCTCCGAAGCGCGCACCACGGTGACCGTGCAGTCGGACTCGGCCACCACCTGCGACGACACGCTGCCCAGGTAGCGCCGCAGCGCCGAGTTGCCGCGCGCGCCCATCACCACGTGATCGATCTGGTTGCGGCGGGCGAAGTCGACGATGGCCGCGGCGGGGTCGGGCGCCTCGAGCACGTGGAAGGTCAGCCGGCCTTCGTCGAGGTTGAGCGACTTGCTGATCGGCCTCGCCCAGTGCTTGAGCGCCACCAGCTGCTTGACGTGCAGGCTCTGGCCGTTGGCATCGGTCAGCTCGTCCATGCCGATGCGTGCGGTGCGCATCACGCTGACGCAGGCCAGGCGAGCGCCCGGCTCGGTGAGCACGATGCGGCGCACGGTCTCGCGCAGCTCTTCGAGCAGGCGCGAGCCGGCGGATTCGACGTCGACCGCGGCCAGGATGATCGGGCTCTTCTTGACCAGCTCGGTGGCGGTGACGGGCCGTACGTCCGGCTCGGCGCCGAGGGCGAAGAACCAGCGCTTGAAGCGCTTGAAGGCGCTGCTGCGCTGCATGCGCTCGGCCCGGCGCGTGAGCGGGATCTGCAGCGGGTTCTGCAGCGCCAGCGAGAGCTGGGCCGCGCTCTGGTAGCGGTTCTCGGGCTTGACCTCCAGGCACTTGAGGATCAGCTCCTGCAGCCAGGGCGGGCAATCTTCGCGCAAGGCGCGCGGCGGCACCGGGTCGACGAACAGGCGCTTGCGCAGGCCGTGCACCGAGTTCGGCGCACCGAAGGGGCGCTCGCCGGTGGTGAAGTGGTAGAGCATCACGCCCAGCGCGAACAGGTCGCTGCGCGGGTCGTTGCGCACAAACTGCACCTGCTCGGGCGACATGTAGGGCCCGGTGCCCATGGGCAGCGTGAACTCCTCGTCCAGCAGGTCGGGCAGGTGGTCGTGGCGCGACAGGCCGAAGTCGATCAGCACCGCGGTGCCATCGGGTCGGAACAGGATGTTGCTCGGCTTGATGTCCAGGTGCACCACGTGCTGGCGGTGCAACTCGTGCAGCGCGGTGGCCACGCGAGAGCCGATCTCGACCACCTCGTCCAGCGCCAGCGGGGCATCGTCCAGCCGCGGCCGCAGCGAGTGGCCGGGGATGTGTTCCATCACGATGTAGGGCTGGCGGGTGAAGTCGCCCTTGGCGATGAACTTGGGCACGTGCGGGCCCGAGAGCATCGGCATGATCATGCGCTCGACCTCGAAGCCGACGATGGTGGCCGGGTCCTCGCCGCCCTTGATGCGCGGCACCTTCATGATCAGCGGCATGTCCGCTGGCGCAGGCGAGCCGTCCGGTTGCAGGCGGGTGACGCGCCACAGCGTGGCCATGCCGCCCTGGTGCAATGCTTCGTCGAGGCGGAACTGGTCGACCACCTGGCCGACTTGCAGGCTGGCAGGCAGCGTGACGGCGCTGCTGCCCGCATTGCCGCTTCCCAGGTGCTCGTTACTCTCCATGGGCCAGCCGGTCCGCCAGGCCTTCGGGCAGGCCCGCGCGGCGGATTTTGTCGGCCGCCGTTTCGTGGTCGTAGGGCACGCGGTGGTAGGTGAGCATCTGTTCGCCGATGTCGAGGATGGCGTAGCACGCGGCCGGGTTGCCGTCGCGCGGCTGGCCCGCCGAGCCGGGGATCACCAGCCACTGCCGGTGCGGCGGCACCGGGATGGGCACGCCGGCCGTGGGCACGAAATCGCCCGCCTTGCCGGTGCCGGACAGGTGGAACAGCTTGGGCTCGTGCATGTGGCCGCAGAAGGTGTACTGGCAGGTGGTGGCGTGCAGGCTGCGCACCGCCTCGATGCGGCCCTGGATGTATTCCCAATCGGCCGGCGCGAAGGCGTTGGCATGCACGAAGAGCATGTTGCCGTCGGTCTGCGACAGCGGCAAGCCGCGCAGGAAGCCGAGTTGCCTTTCGTCAAGTTGGGCGTGGGTCCACTCGATGACGCGGCGCGCGTCCGGCCGCATGGTGGGCGCGGGGCCCTGCGCCGCCCCGGCGTCGTGGTTGCCGCCGACCGCGATCGCCCCTTGCGCGACGTGGGCCATCACGGTGTCGACGACCCAGCCCGGGTCGGCCCCGTAGCCGACATAGTCGCCCAGGAAGGCGTAGCGCCCGGCGCCCTGTGCGTGGGCATGGTCCAGCACGGCCTGCACCGCCTCTCGGTTGGCGTGCAGGTCGGTGATCAGGGCGAGCTTCATGGGGGTCAGCCGATGCGGCCCAGCAGAAGGTACTCCATCAGCGCCTTCTGCACATGCATGCGGTTCTCGGCCTCGTCCCAGACCACCGATTGCGGGCCGTCGATGACGTCGGCGGTGACCTCTTCGCCGCGGTGGGCGGGCAGGCAGTGCATGAACAGCGCGTCGGGCTGGGCCACGGCCATCATGTCGGCGTCCACGCACCAGTCCGCGAAAGCCTTCAGACGCGCCTCGTTCTCGGCTTCGTAGCCCATGCTGGTCCAGACATCGGTGGTCACCAGATGGGCGTTGCGGCAGGCCTCGACCGGGTCCTTGAAGACCTTGAAGCAACTCGTGTCGGCGATGCCGGCCACGGCCGGGTCGACCTCGTAGCCGCCGGGCGTGCTGACATGGACCACGAAGCCCAGGATCTCGGCCGCCTGCAGCCAGGTGTTGGCCATGTTGTTGCCATCGCCGACCCAGGCCACGACCTTGCCTTTCAGGCTGTCCATGTCGTAGCCGCGGGCGTTGATCGGCGCGCGGTGCTCGAGGTAGGTGAACAGGTCGGCCAGAATCTGGCAGGGGTGGTATTCGTTGGTCAGGCCGTTGATCACCGGCACCCGCGAGTGCGCGGCGAAGCGCTCGATCTTGGTCTGCTCGTAGGTGCGGATCATCACGATGTCGACCATGCGGCTGATGACGCGCGCCGAGTCCTCGATCGGCTCGGCGCGGCCGAGCTGGCTGTCGCCGGTGGTCAGGTGCACCACCGAGCCACCCATCTGGTACATGCCGGCCTCGAAGCTGACGCGGGTGCGGGTGCTGGCTTTCTCGAAGATCATGGCCAGCGTGCGGTCGACCAGCGGCTGGTACTTCTCGTAGTTCTTGAAACGCTGCTTGATGACGCGCGCGCGCTCGAACAGGTAGGCGTATTCCTCGGCGCGAAAGTCCTTGAACTGCAGGTAGTGCTTCATGAGGCTGTAGCCCGGTTTCATGGCGTGGCGGTCGGCTCGGCGAGGAAGGCCTTCACCAGCGGCGCGAGGATCGCGACGATCTCGTCGGCTTCGGCGGTGGTCAGGATCAGCGGCGGCACCAGGCGGATGACGCTGTCGGCGGTCACGCTGAGCAGCAGGCCAGCTTCCATCGCGCGGGTCAGGATCACGCCGCAGGGGCGGTCGAGCTCGATGCCGATCATCAGGCCGGCGCCGCGCACCTCCTTCACGCCGGGCAGGGCGCCCAGCGTTTCTTTCAGCGACCCGGCCAGGTGAGCACCAACTCGCGCGGCATTGTCCAGCAAGCCGTCGGCCTGCATGATCTCCAGCGTCTCGATCGCCGCCCGCATCGCCAGCGGGTTGCCGCCGAAGGTGGTGCCGTGGTTGCCGGGGCCAAGCACGTCCCTGGCGCGTTCGCCCACGACAATGGCCCCCACCGGCACGCCCGAGCCCAGGCCCTTGGCCAACGGCATCACGTCGGGCTGGATGCCGGCCCACTGGTGGGCGAACCATTGGCCGGTGCGGCCGATGCCGCATTGCACCTCGTCGAGCATCAGCAGCCAGCCACGTTCGTCGCAGACCTGGCGCAGCTCGCGCAGGTAGTCCCAACGCGCCGCGTGGATGCCGCCCTCGCCCTGGATGGTCTCGAGGAACACGGCCACGATGCTGGGGTTGGTGGCCGCGGCGTCGCGCACGGCGGCGATGTCATTGAGCGGCATGCGCACGAAGCCCTCGACCAGCGGCCCGAAGCCGGCCTGGACCTTGGGGTTGCCGGTGGCCGACAAGGTGGCGATCGAGCGACCGTGGAAGGCCTTCTCGAAGACGATGACCTCGGGCCGGTCGATGCCTTTGTCGTGACCGAACTTGCGGGCGATCTTCAGCGCGCCCTCGTTGGCTTCCAGGCCCGAGTTGCAGAAGAAGGCGACCGACAGGCCGGACAACTCGCACAGCTTGGCGGCCACGCGCTCTTGCAGCGGGTTCTCGTAGTAGTTCGAGCAGTGGATCAGCTTGGCGACCTGGTCCTGCAGGGCCGGCACCAGCTTCGGGTGGGCGTGGCCGAGCGTGTTGACGGCGATGCCGCCCAGGCCGTCCAGGTAGCGTCGGCCCTGGGTGTCCCACACGCGGCAGCCCTGGCCGTGCGACAAGGCGATCGGCAGCCGGCCATAGGTGTTCATCACATGGGGCATGGAGGCGGTCATGCAGGGCTCCTGGCGCAAAAAGGAAAGGGCCGGGCGCGTCAGCTCGGTCACGCGCCAGCCCCTCATTGATTCTAAAGCGGGGGCGCCCTGCGGCCGAAGTTCAGCGAATCCGTCACCCGGGGAACGACCATGAATGCTGCGGCGCAACAACTCCGAGGCACAATAGCTGCTTCGCCTGCGCAGCCCACGCTGTCCGTGGTGGCGTCAGTGCCTCGCCAGTTTTCGCCCGTACAACGCCTGGTTCCGCCCGCGTTGCGACCGATGTCCGTTCACAAGCCCCGCCAAGTCTTCATCCAAGGCCTGACCAAGGAAGGCCGGACGTTCCGCCCCAGCGACTGGGCCGAGCGCCTGGCGGGCGCCATGTCGTCGTTCCGCCCTGGCGGCGCGGTGGGCGGGCCGGGGGCCCACATCGGCTACTCGCCCTACTGCGTGCCGCGCGTCATCAACGGGGTCAAGTGCGTGATCGTCAACGAGGCACTGCGCGACCTCGAGCCGATGGCCTGGGACTTCGTGATGAACTTCGCCCGCGACAACGGCCTGCAGGTGGCCGAAGCCTGCCTGCTGCCCGACGAGCCGGCTGCCAAACCCGGCCTTTGAGCCGGCGGCAGCAAAGAAAAAGGGCCCTCGCGGGCCCTTCGTCATTCCACCTGGAAGAGGGTCTCAGGCGGCCAGCGCCTTGACCTTGGCCGACAGGCGGCTCTTGTGGCGGGCAGCCTTGTTCTTGTGGAAGAGGCCCTTGTCGGCGATAGAGTCGATCACGCTTTGGGCGGTCTTGAACATCTCGCTCGCCTTCGACTTGTCGCCCGAGGCAACGGCCTTCAGGACGTTCTTGATCGAGGTG
>JBGAGZ010000032.1:0-51717 GCA_044226465.1 Burkholderiaceae bacterium
CAGCGTCTGGCCGCCATGGATCTCCACCCATTCGAGGTGGTTCCACAGCAACGCGATGGCGTCGTCGTCGATGCCCGCGAAGCAGTCCTGCAGCAGGCGGTACAGCAGCTCGTCGTGGTAGGGCTGGCGTGGCGATGCCGAGTCCATGGGGGCCAGTGCAGCGATGGCCCGCCGCACCGCGCGGCAGGCTTGCGGTGCACTGTAGCCGGAGTCAACCAGGCATCGACAGGCGCTTCACCGCTTGCACGAAACGGCCCAATGTGGGCGACATCGCATCGGCACCCAGCCGGATGTCCAGCAGCTGGAAGCGGCCGCGCGTGGCCCAGGCGCGCTCCAGCGCGGCCTGCAGCTCGGCCTGCGTGTGCACCACCTGGCCATCGCCGCCCATGCCGGCGGCCATCGACGCGAAGTCCCAGGTGCCGAGGTCGTTGTAGCGGCCCTCGGGCTCGAAGGCGCGCAGCATCTGCCAGCTGGCGTTGTTGAGCACCAGCACGATCGGGTCCCAGCCATGGCGGCGGGCATTGCCCAGCTCCCAGCCGGTCATCTGGAACGCGCCGTCGCCCACCAGCACGATGGGCCGCTGGCCGCCCGCGGCCTGCATGCCCAGCGCGGCCGGCACGGCATAGCCCATGCCGGCGTAGTAGCCGGGCGCCAGCAGCGGCGCCTGGGCAATGTCCATCGCGGTGAACAGGCAGTCGCCGACGTCGCAGGCCAGCGGCATCACGCCGTGGCGGCGCATCAGCGCGTTCACCGCGCCGGCGATGCCGGCGGGCGACACCGGCGCGGCATCGGCCGCCGGCGGCTCGGCCGGGCGCTGCGCGGCCGGCGCCGGCGCGGGCCGCGCGGCCCCGGCGCCGCGCGGTGCGGGCACCCGTTCGAGCAGCGCATCCACCAGCGCGGCCAACGGCAGCGCGGGGTAGACGTGGTGGCCCATCACCACCTGGCCGTCGAGCGCCTGGATCGTGTGGCGCAGGTCGATGCGGCGGGCCGAGACCGCGAAGTTGGTGTCCGAGAGGATCACGCCCAGCAGCAGCAGCCCGTCGGACTGCTCGACATGCGCGCTGATCGCGGGGTCGCCGGCCAGGCCCAGGTAGGTGCCCAGCGGCGGCGTGGCCGATTCGCTGAGCAGGCCGCGGCCCATGAAGCTGGTGACCACCGGCAGCGCCAGGCGGCGCGCGAGCTCGGCCACCTTGGCCTCGAGCCCGTAGCGGCGCACTTCCACGCCCACCATCAGCAGCGGCCGCTGCGCGCCGCGCAGGCGCTGCAGCAGCTCGTCGGCGCAGGCGGCCAGCGCCTCGGCATCGGGCGGCGTGGGGGTGCTGCGCGGCACGGCCTCGCAGGGGCTGGCCGGCATGTCGCGCGGGATCTCCAGGTACACCGGGCGCGAGGCCTGCAGCGCCGCGTCCAGCACGCGGGCGATGGCCTGCGGCGCCTGGCGCGCATCGTCCAGCCGCGCGGCGTCCACCGTCACCTCGCGGAACACGCGCCATTGCGAATCGAGGGTCTTCACCTGGTGGTGCAGCAGGTAGCCGCTGGCCGCCTCGTGCGCCGCCGGCGCGCCGGAGAGCACCACCAGCGGCACCCGCTCGGCATACGCACCGGCCACGGCATTGAGCAGGTTGAAGGCGCCCGCGCCGTAGGTGACCGCCGCCACGCCCAGGCCGCCGCGCAGGCGTGCGCTGGCATCGGCCGCGAAGCCCACGCCGGGCTCGTGCGACAGCGTGTACAGCGGCAACGTGCCGCAGCGCTCGATCTCGCGGAAGAACGGCAGCGCGAAGTCGCCGGGGATGCCGAAGATCTCGGTGGCGCCGCGTTCTTTGAGTGCTAGCAGCAGCTGCTGCGCGAGGGTGGGGCTGGTCATGGCGGCGCGTGGAAGGAGTGCTGCCGCACTCTAGCCAGCGACGCGCCGGTGGGTCTTGCGCCGTGTCAAGACCCGTTCAGTCCAGCGTGCCGGCGCTCGGTTCGCGCCGGCGGCCTGCCGGTAGGTGTTTCCACCGCTTCATTAGTTTTTCGAGCGAACTATGATCGCCACCAGAAACACGTTGCCAAGGGCAAGGAGAGTCCATTTTGCTGGTTGATCTTTCCGACGCAGCGGGGCACCAGCAATTGCTCAAGGGCATCAACCGCATGACCCTGGTGCGCCACCTGTGCGCCAACCCGGGCCTGTCGCGCGCCGACCTGGCCGTGGCCGTCCAGCTCACCAAGTCCACGGTCAGCATGCTCGTGCGCGAGCTCATCGACGAAGGCTGGCTCGTCGAGCGCGAGGTGGTCGCCACCGGCGAACTGGGGCGCCGCCCCACGCCCTTGTTCGTCGACCCGTCGCGCCTGGTGCTGCTGGGTGCCGAAGTGGGGATCGAGGGCGTGCGGGTCGTGGTCACCTCGCTCACCGGCGAGGTGCTGGCCCAGGTGCGCTCGGGCTACGGCGCGGCGCGCAGCGCCAAGGCCTGCATTGCGGTGCTGGCCGGTGCCATGCTCAAGGCCTGCAAGCCGCTGGACGCCGGCAAGCAGCGCGTCATCGGCATCGGTGTCGGCCTGCCGGGCGGGGTGGACGAGGCGAGCGGCTTCCTGCACTTCGCACCCAACCTGCAGTGGCGCGACGTGCCGGTGGGTCAGTTGCTGGTCGAGAAGCTCGCCGGCTCGGCGCTCGCGGGCGTGCCCCTCTTCCTGCAGAACGAGGCGGACGTGGCCGCCATCGGCGAGATGGAGTTCAACCAGGCCGAGGCCACCGATCCGCTGCTGTA
Source organism: Burkholderiaceae bacterium (assembly GCA_044226465.1). Lineage (GTDB taxonomy): Bacteria > Pseudomonadota > Gammaproteobacteria > Burkholderiales > Burkholderiaceae_C > Ideonella. Next base: position 2,742 of record JBGAGZ010000032.1, read on the forward strand.
CGTCAGCGTCAACCAGGGGGTCGGCGCGGGCGTCATCGTCGGCGACCGGCTGCTGATGGGGCGGCGCGGTTTCGCCGGCGAGGTCGGCCACATCGTGCTGCAGGTGGGGGGTCCGGAGTGCTCGTGCGGCCGCCGGGGCTGCGCCGAAGCCCTGATCGGCCCGCGCGCCATGCTGGCCGGTGCCAGTACGAACGACCCGCTGGCCGAGGTGCAGCAACGGCTGGCCGCCGGCGATGGCGAAACCCAGCGCGCGGTGAAGAAGGCCGGCACCTACCTGGGCGTGCTGCTGCAGAACCTGGCCGCGGCCTACGACCCCGGCTGCATCGTGCTGGGTGGCACGGCCATCGAGCTGGGCGACCCCTTCGTGCAGCCCGCGTTGCGCACGCTCCATGGCTACGTCGAGGCGGCCAGCCTGACGCCGCCGCCGGTGCGCATCTCGCGCTTCGGTGTCGATGCGGTGGCCGTCGGCGCCGCGGCGCTGGCGCGCTACCGGCTCACCCGGCCGCTGATCGCGCCGGGCTACGCGGCCGGCCGTGAGGTCGCCCGGCAGGAGGCGGCGTGACATGAGCGCCCCGCGTCCGCTTCCCGCGCAGCCCCATGGGGGCGCCGGTGCCGACATGTTCCTCGGCATCGACCTCGGCACTTCCGAGGTCAAGCTGCTGCTGCTCGACGAGCGCGGCAGCATCGTGGCCACGGCCGGCGCGCCGGTGCCGCTGTCGCGCCCGCAGCCGCTGTGGTCCGAGCAGGACCCGGCCGACTGGTGGCGTGCCACCGAGTCCGCCGTCGCCGCCCTGCGTGCCGCCCACGGGTCCGCGTTCGCGCGGGTGCGGGCCATCGGCCTGTCGGGCCAGATGCACGGTGCGGTGCTGTTGGGTGCGGACGACGAAGTGCTGCGCCCGGCCATCCTGTGGAACGACGGCCGCAGCCACCGCGAGTGCGACGAACTCACGCGCCTGGCGCCTACGCTGCATGCGGTGGCCGGCAACCTGGCGATGCCGGGCTTCACCGCGCCCAAGCTGCTGTGGGTGGGCCGGCACGAACCGCACGTGTTCGCCGCCACCCGCAGCGTGCTGCTGCCGAAGGACTACCTGCGCCTGTTGCTGACCGGCGAGAAGGTCACCGACCCCTCCGACGCGGCGGGCACGCTGTGGCTCGACGTCGCCCGGCGCGACTGGTCCGACGACCTGCTGGCCGCCTGCGGCCTACAGCGCCGGCACATGCCGCGCGTGGTGGAGGGCTCGCAGGCCAGCGGCGTGCTGCTGCCGGGCCTGGCGCGGGCCTGGGGGCTGGCGCCGGGCGTGGTGGTGGCCGGCGGCGCAGGCGACAACGCCGCCAGCGCCGTGGGCGTGGGCGCGGTGGCGCCGGGCGATGGTTTCATCTCGCTCGGGACCTCGGGCGTGCTGTTCGTCGTCAACGACCGTTTCCGGCCGAATCCGGCCTCGGCGGTGCACGCGTTCTGCCATGCCGTGCCCGGCCTCTGGCACCAGATGAGCGTGATGCTCTCGGCGGCCAGCAGCCTGAGGTGGTTCACGCAACTCTGCGGTGCGGGCGACGAGGCGAGCCTGCTCGAGGAAGTGGCCGCGCTCGACACCACGCAGCGCGACGCGGCCCCGCTGTTCCTGCCTTACCTGGCCGGCGAGCGCACGCCGCACAACAATCCCTTCGCCACCGGCACGCTGCACGGCCTGCGGCATGAAACCACGCGTGGCGCCTGCGGCTATGCGGTGCTCGAAGGGGTGGCCTTCGGCCTGGCCGACGGCCTGGACGCGCTGCGCAGCACCGGCACGCAGGTCGATCGGCTGTCGCTCGTCGGCGGCGGCGCGCGCAGCCCGCTGTGGGCGCAGCTGATCGCCGATGCCCTGGGCGTCGAGATCGTGCTGCACAGCGGCGCCGAGGCCGGTGCAGCGCTCGGCGCGGCGCGCCTCGCGCGCATCGCCTGCGGCGCCGCCACGCTCGCCAGCTGCACGCGGCCTGCCGTCGCGGCCAACCATCGTCCCGATCCGCAGCGTCATGCCGCGTTGCAGGAGAGGCTTCTTTTTTCCCGACAGATTTATCGTCAAATCAGCTCGATCCCATGACCAGCTACTTCCACGCCCTCGCGCCGGTGCGCTACCAGGGCCCGCAAGCCAGCGACCCGCTGGCCTACCGCTACTACGACAAGGACCGCATCGTCCTCGGCCGGCGCATGGAGGACCACCTGCGCTTGGCCGTCTGCTACTGGCACACGTTCTGCTGGACCGGGCTCGACCCGTTCGGTGGCCAGACCTTCGACCGCCCCTGGTTCCAGGGCGGCGAACCGATGGCGTTGGCGCTGGCCAAGGCCGACGCGGCGTTCGAGCTGTTCAGCAAGCTCGGCGTGCCGTACTACACCTTCCATGACCGGGATGTCGCCCCGGAAGGGGCCACGCCGCGCGAGAGCCGCGAGAACTTCCTGCGCATCGTCGACGTGCTGGCGCGCCACCAGCAGGACAGCGGTGTCAGGCTGCTCTGGGGCACGGCCAACCTCTTCACCCACCGGCGCTACATGGCCGGGGCCGCGACCAATCCCGACCCGGCGGTCTTCGCGCAGGCAGCGGTCCAGGTGCGCGACGCACTGGAGGCCACGCTGCGCCTGGGCGGCGAGAACTACGTGCTGTGGGGCGGGCGCGAGGGCTACGAGACGCTGCTGAACACCAACATCGCGCAGGAGCTGGACCAGATGGGCCGCTTCCTGAACATGGTGGTGGAGCACAAGCACAAGATCGGCTTCCAGGGCGCCATCCTGATCGAGCCCAAGCCGCGCGAGCCGAGCAAGCACCAGTACGACTTCGATGTCGCCACCGTCTACGGCTTCCTGGTGCGCTACGGCCTCGAGAAGGAGGTCAAGGTCAACATCGAGGCCAACCACGCCACGCTGTCGGGCCACAGCTTCGAGCACGAGATCGCGCTGGCCGGTGCGCTGGGCATCCTGGGCAGCATCGACATGAACCGTGGCGATCCGCAGCTGGGCTGGGACACCGACCAGTTCCCCAACAGCCTGCCCGAGACGGCGCTGGCGCTGTACCACATCCACCAGTGCGGCGGGCTCGGGTCGGGCGGTCTGAACTTCGACGCCAAGGTGCGCCGCCAGTCGCTGGACCCGGAAGACCTGTTCCACGGCCACGTGGGCGCCATCGACCTGTGCGCGCAGGCCCTGCTGGTGGCCGAGAGGGTGGTGCAGGACGGCCGCCTGGCGCAGGCGGTGGACGCTCGCTATGCAGGTTGGCGATCGGCCGAGGCGCAGGAGATCCTGAATGGTCGGGTCACGCTCGAACAGCTGGCCGATCGCGCACTGGAGAGGAACGCCGACCCGGCACCCGTGTCAGGTCGGCAGGAGGCTCTGGAGAACCTGTTCAACCGGATGTTCGGGTCCTGACGCTCGAACCCTTGATGCAGCCCCCAAGCGCTTGGGGCGGAACCACGCGAAAAATGGAGACAACAGTCATGACACAGTTCAAACGCACCAGCCTGTCCCTCGCCGCAGCCCAGGTCGCCATGCTGTGGGCCGTGCAGGCGCACGGGCAGAGCACCGACAAGAAGGACGAGAAGAAGTCCGAGGTGGTGGTCGTGACCGGCCAGCGCGCCGCGCTGCAGTCGGCGCAGAAGATCAAGAAGGACGCCGACGAGATCGTCGACTCGATCGTCGCCGACGACATCGGCAAGCTGCCCGACCGCTCGGTCACCGAGGTGCTGCAGCGCATCGTCGGCGTGACCATCGACCGTACGATGGCCAAGGGCGACCCTGAGCACTTCTCGGTCGAAGGCTCGGGCATCGCGGTGCGCGGCCTGACCTGGGTGCGCTCGGAGCTGAACGGCCGCGACTCGTTCTCCGCCAACGGCGGCCGGGCCCTGAACTTCGAGGACGTGCCGCCCGAGCTGATGGCGGGTGTCGACGTCTACAAGAACCCCTCGGCCGAGCAGACCGAGGGCGCGATCGGCGGCCTGGTGAACCTGCGCACGGCGCTGCCGCTGGACTACCCCGGGATGAAGGCCTCGGTGTCGCTGTCGAACACCTACGCCACGCTGAACAAGAAGAACTCGCCGTCGTACTCGGCCATGTTCAGCAACCGTTGGGACACCGACGCCGGCCGCTTCGGCGTGCTGGTCGACCTGGCCAGCTCGGAAAGCGCCACGCGCTCGGACTTCTTCCAGGTCGAGCCGTACTACCCGCGCACCGATGCGGTGGCCGGCCAGGACCCCAAGACCTACCTCTGGGTGCCCAAGGGCGCGCAGTGGCGCACGCTGGAGTTCGACCGCAAGCGCGAAGGCCTGTATGGCGCGCTGCAGTGGAAGAAGAACGACATGGAGTCGTCGCTGACCTACTTCCAGTCGAAGTACCGCATGCAGTGGGACGAGCAGGCGATCTTCGCGCAGTCCGACCCGTACCGCCTGCAGGTCAGCAACGGCGTGTTCGACGGGCAGGGCGCCTTGCTGTCGGGCACCTTGACCAACAACGACGGCTCGCTGATCAACTTCAATGACGACACGCGCACCGCGTGGCGCAAGTCCAAGACCGAAGAAGTGGCCTGGCGCTTCAACTGGAAGGCCAATGATCGCTGGAGCTTCAGCTCCGACCTGCAGTACATCCGTGCCAAGACCTCCAGCCTCGATTCCACCGTGGCCACCGGCACTGGCATGGCCAAGGAGACGCTGGACCTCGGCGGCGCCATGCCGACGCTCAGCTTCGACGCTGCGGACCGCGCCTACCTCGCCAATCCGGCGAACTACTACTGGGCGTTCACGATGGAACACCTGGACCGCAGCAAGGCCACCGAGAAGGCGTGGAAGGGCGATGCGAAGTTCAAGTTCGACGACCCGGTGCTGCAGGACCTGCGCTTCGGCGTGCGCCTGACCGACCGCGACGCGGTCACCAGCAAGAACCCCAGCGACTACCACTGGCAGGCCATCACCCAGCCCTGGACCGCCGGCGGGCCCGCTTACCTGAGCGACTATCCCGGCGGCACCCACCTCAACACCTTCCCGAACTTCTTCAACGGCAATGCGCCGATGCCGCCTTCGGTGGTGTTCCCCAACGTCGATCTCGCCAGCGGCTTCCCGGGCTCGTATGCCCAGCTGCACGACTACGGCATGGACCATTGCAAGAAGGTGCTGGGCCCGACCGATGGCGCCTGCACCGGCTGGCCGTTCGCGTTCACGCCCGAGACCATCAGCGACGACGTCAACAACCGAGGCACCAACGTGCAGGGCGAACGCACGCAGGCCGCCTATGCGCAGCTGCGCTTCGGCTTCGACGAATGGAAGTACCCGGTGGACGGCAACGTCGGCCTGCGCGTCGTGCGCACCCAGGCCAGGGCCCACGGCTACACCAGCTTTGGCGGCAGCAACGTGGTGCCCAACCTCACCGGCGTCCCGGTGCCGAACATCCCGAAGTACGAGCAGGCGCAGGACTTCGAGCAGACCTACACCAACGTGCTGCCGAGCCTGAACCTGCGCATGAAGGCCAGCAGCGAACTGCAGTTCCGCTTCGCGTTGGCCAAGGCCATCTCGCGGCCGGACTTCACGCAGCTGCAGGCCTACACCACGCTGACGCAGGACAAGACCACCGTGGGCGACCAGGTCATCAGCGTTTCGCAGACCGGCACCGCGGTGGGCAACCCGCTGCTCAAGCCGGTCCGCTCGACCCAGGCCGATGCGACGGCCGAGTGGTACTTCAACAAGACCGGCTCGCTGACGCTGGCCTTGTTCAACAAGGACCTGAAGGACGTCATCATCAACCAGTCGACCGGGTTCCAGCTCCCGGACGTCAACGGCAACCCGCAGACCTTCATCGTCACCAGTCCGATCAACGGCGCCAAGGGCCACGCACGCGGCTTCGAGCTCGCGTTCCAGACCTACTTCGACAAGCTGCCCGGCTGGCTGGCCGGCCTCGGCATGCAGGCGAACTACACCTTCGTCGACAGCAAGACCAAGCTGTACCGGCCGGTCACGCAGGCCTACTGCTCGAGCTCCAGCGGTGGGGCCGACAACATCAACCTGAACCTGAACGGCTGCGACGTGGATGGCCGCAGCTTCGGCGACCTGCCGCTGCAGAACCTGTCGCGCAACGCCTACACGCTGGCGTTCATGTACGACCGCGGCCCGCTGTCGGCGCGGGTGGCCTACACCTGGCGCTCGAAGTACCTGCAGGCCGTCAACGTCAACGGCACGCAGGGCACCGACGGCACGAACACCGACCCGTCCAGCGCCAGCTTCGGCCAGCACAACGTGGCCTGGGGCCTGCCGGTCTGGGCCGACGCCTACGGGCAGCTCGACGCCGGCATCTTCTACAAGCTGCTCGACGAGAAACTCACGCTGGGCCTCGAGGCGCAGAATCTGAACGACGCGAAGCAGCGCCAGCTGATGCAGCAGCAGATCGGGGACAAGACCCGCGGGCTGTTCTACACCGGCCCGCGCTACACCTTCACGGCGCGCTACACGTTCTGATCTCGCCACCCGCCCCCGGGGCCCGATGTGCGTCGGACCCGGGGCGACCGCTCGAGTCCATGCTGAAGCAATTCGTTCCCCGGTGGTGCCGGTTGATCGGGGCTGTGCTGTGCCCGCTGGCCATGACGGCAGCCGCAGCCGCCCCGGCTGACAAGCCGCAACTCGTCGAACGCGACGGGCGCCACGCCCTGTTCGTCGATGGCGCGCCGTTCCTGATGCTCGGTGCGCAGGTCCACAACTCCAGCAACTACCCGAAGGCGCTGGAGCAGGTGTGGCCGGCCGTGAAGGACATCCACGCCAACACGGTCGAGGTGCCGGTCTCGTGGGAGCAGATCGAGCCGGTCGAGGGCCGTTTCGACTTCAGCTTCGTCGACACGCTGCTGCGCCAGGCGCGCCAGCACCGGGTGCGCGTGGTGCTGCTGTGGTTCGGCACCTGGAAGAACACCAGCCCGCAGTACACGCCGCCTTGGGTGAAGCTGGACAACCGGCGCTTCCCGCGCATGCTGGACAAGGACGGCAAGACCCTCTACTGCCTGTCGCCGTTCGGCGAGAACACGCTGGCGGCGGACCGACGAGCCTTCGTGGCCCTGATGACGCACCTGAAGAAGGTCGACGAGCAGCAGCGCACCGTCCTGATGGTGCAGGTGGAGAACGAGGTCGGCACCTTCGGCACGGTGCGCGACTTCGGCCCCCAGGCGCAGGCCGCCTTCGAGCGCGACGTGCCCGCGGCCGTGCTGGCGCGCAAGAAGCCCCCCGTGCCCGGCGCCGCCGCCGGCAACTGGCGCGCGGTGTACGGCGACTATGCCGACGAATACTTCCACGCCTGGGCCGTGGCCCGCTACATCGAGCAGATCGCCCGCGCCGGGCGCGCGGTGTACGACCTGCCGCTGTACGTGAACAACGCGCTGCGCGACCCGATCGAGCCCATCGCGCCCTGGAAGGGCAACTTCGCCAGCGGCGGGCCGACCTACGACGTGATCGACATCTACAAGGCCGCCGCACCCAGCATCGACATCGTCGGCCCCGACATCTACCACCCCGAGTCGGCCAAGGTCAGCGCCCACCTCGACAAGTTCCAGCGCCCGGACAACGCGCTGTTCGTGCCCGAGCTGGGCAATGCCGCGCTTTATGCGCGTTATGTCTACCAGATCCTCGGGCGTGGCGCGATCGGCGTGGCACCTTTCGGCATCGACTACTTCGACTACGCCAACTACCCGCTGGGCGCCAGGACCAGCGACCCGGCGATGGTGCAGCCCTTCGCGCAGGCCTATGCGGCCTTCGCGCCGATGCAGCGCCAGTGGGCGCGCTGGGCCTTCGAGGGCCGCACCCACGGCGTGGCCAAGGGCGACGACCTGGCCGACCAGCACGTCGCGATGAAGGGCTGGACCGCGCAGGTCAGCTTCGACCAGTGGATGTTCGGCGAACGCGAATGGCCGGGCAACGCCAAGGAGCCTCCGCCGCATGCGAAGCAGTTGAATGGCGGCGTGGCCATCGCGCAGATCGCCGACGACGAGTTCGTGCTGGTGGGACAGAACGCCCGCGTGCGCCTGGACGATGCACCCTCCAGCGGCCGGGCCCAGATCGTCAGTGCCGAGCAGGGGCACTTCGACGAACAGGGACACTGGGTGATGGAACGCCGCTGGAACGGCGACCAGGTGGACTGGGGCCTGAACTTCACCGCCCGGCCGGTGGTGCTGAAGGTGAAGATGGGCCGCTACTGAGCCCTGTGACCATGAACTGCCTCGAGCGATTCCTCATGACCCTGCTGCTGGCTGGCGGCGCCGGCGCCCTGGCGAACCCGGCCAGCCCCCCGCTGGCCGGCGCGGCCGCCGACCTGGCCATCCTGCCCGCCGCGCCCGGGGCCTGGCGTACCGTGTTCGGGCACTGGGACCAGCGCATCGAGTACCCCGGCCAGGCCGCGGTGGTTGCCGGTGCGGCGGGCCCGGGCGCGCCGAACCCCTCTGTCGGCGCGGTGGCGACCACCGGTGCCGACGGTCGCCGCGAAGCCTTCGCGCTGGAGTGGAAGGACACCTGGTTCGCCACCTTGCGCTTCGAGAGTGCCGCACCGCTGGACCTGCGGCCGTACCGCGAGGGCTCGCTGGAGCTGGACATCGACGTGTCCGACCTGGCGCAGGGCGGCCTGCGCCTGAAGGTGGCCTGCGGCGAGGGCTGCGAGCGCAGCGTCTCGCTGCTCGAGCCCGCCCGGGCCCTGGCCGGCAAGGGCTGGCAGCACCTGTCGCTGGCCCTGCGCTGCTTCCAGCGCGACGGCGGCGACTTTTCCCGCGTGACCCTGCCGTTCGCCGTGGAAGCCGGCGGGCAGGGCCGCATCAGCGTGGCCAACGTGCGGCTGACGCGCTCGGGCGCGGGCAGCATCGCCTGCCCGGACTTCCTTACCGAATCCGTCACCCCGGCGATGCTGGCCGAATCGTGGTCGCTCGACTGGTGGCTGCCGCGCCACGAGCAGAAGCGGCAGGAAGCGCGCGAACTCGTCGCCGCCGGCCAGGCGCCGCAGCTGGTGTTCATCGGCGACTCCATCACCCAGGGCTGGGAGAACGAAGGCCGGCAGGTCTGGGCCAGCCACTATGCCCGCTACCACGCGCTGAACCTGGGTTTCGGCGGCGACCGCACCGAGAACCTGCTCTGGCGCCTGCAGCATGGCGCGCTCGACGGCCTGGCGCCCAGGGCCGTGGTGCTGATGATCGGCACCAACAACACCGGCCACCGGGCCGAGAACCCCGAGACCACCGCCGCCGGCATCCGCCGCGTGCTCGACGAGATCCGCCAGCGCCTGCCCGCGGCCCAGGTGCTGCTGCTGGCCGTGTTCCCGCGCGAGGAGCGGGCCGACGGCCCCCTGCGCCGCCTGAACGCGCGGGTCAACGAGATCATCGGTGGCTATGCCGATGGCCGCAGCGTGCACTACCTGAACCTGGGCAGCGCGCTGACCCACCCCGATGGCACCGTGTCGCGCGATGTGATGCCTGACCTGCTGCACCTGTCCGAGAAGGGCCATGCGCTGTGGCAGCGCGCCATGGACCCGGTGCTGACCCCGCTACTGGACCCCACCCGATGACCCCGCTGACCTACGACGCGCCGTTCCCCGCCACCTTCGTCTTCGGCGTCGCCGCCGCGGCCGCGCAGATCGAGGGCGCCGCCTTCGAAGACGGCAAGGGCCCGTCGATCTGGGACCACTTCGCCCGCACGGCGGGCAAGGTGGCCCATGGCGACAACCTGGACCTGGCCTGCGACCACTACCACCGCTTCGACGAAGACTTCGCGCTGATGGCCTCGCTGGGCGTGCGCCACTACCGGCTGTCGATCGCCTGGCCGCGCATCTTTCCGCAGGGCGACGGCCCGGTGAACGAAGCCGGCCTGGACTTCTACCGCCGCCTGCTGGCCAGCATGGCGCGCCACGGCATCACGCCCTGGGTGACCCTGTTCCACTGGGACCTGCCCCAGGCGCTGGAAGCGCGTGGCGGCTGGACCTCGCGTGCCACGGTCGATGCTTTCGCGCGTTATGCGCAGACGGTCGTGAAGGCCTTCGCCGGCGAGGTCCAGCACTGGATCACGCTCAACGAGATCCGCTGCTTCACCTGGCTGGGCTACGGCGTGGGCAACAAGGCGCCGGGCCGCCGCGAGGGCGACGCGGTGGTGAACCAGACCATCCACCACGCGCTGCTGGCGCACGGCCATGCCGTGGCCGCGGTGCGCGAGTTCGGCGGGCCGCGGGCCCGCGTCGGCCTCACCGACAACTGCGACGTCAGCGTGCCCGTCACCGAGACGCCGGCGGACATCGCCGCGGCGCAGGCCTGGTTCCTGGACCAGAACGCGCACATCCTGGGCGCCATCCACGGCCGGGGCTACTCGAAGGCCTACCTCGAGCGCGTCGGCGACGCCGCGCCGCAGGTGCAGCCCGGCGACTTCGACCTGATCAGCCTGCCCACCGATTTCCTGGGCCTGAACATCTACACCGCCACCTACGTGCGCGCCGGCCGCGACGGCGCGCCCTACGAGGCGCTGGCGCTGCCCGCGAACTACCCGCGCGCCGACAGCCCCTGGCTGAACATCGTGCCGCAGGCCATGTACTGGGCGCCGCGCATGTGCCACGCGCTGTACGGCCACCGTTCGCTGTTCATCACCGAGAACGGTTGCGGCTACAACCAGGAGCCGGTGATCGCCGGCGAGGTGCTCGACCTGCACCGGCGCGACTACCTGCGTGCGCACCTGCGCGAAATGCACCGCGCCATCGCCGACGGCGTGCCGGTGGACGGCTACTTCCTCTGGTCCTTCATCGACAATTTCGAGTGGGAGGACGGCTACGAGCGTCGCTTCGGCATCGTGCACTGCGACTTCGAGACCCTGGTGCGAACGCCCAAGCTGTCCGCGCGCTACTACGCCGAGGTGATCCGCACCCGGCGCATACTCTAAGGTTCAAAAGACGTGGCCACCAGCCTCAAACCCCGCAAGACACGCCGAGCGGCCACGCTGGCCGACGTCGGCCGCGAAGCCGGTGTCTCGGCGATGGCCGCCTCGGCGGTGCTCAACGGCGCCAAGACCTCCACCCGCATTGCCGAGGAAACCCGCGCCCGCGTGCTGGCCGCGGCCGAGAAGCTGCGCTACCGGCCGAATGCCACGGCGCGCGGCCTGGCCGACCGGCGCATGAACACGGTGGGCGTGGCCGCCACCCTGGTGGGCGACGAGCCGAACCAGTACTTCCTCGAGGTCTTCAACGGCATCATCCACGGCGCCGCCGAAGCCGGGCAGACGACCACCGTGTTCACGCTCGGCTCGTGGGGCGAGGCGTCCGAGCGCATTCCGCGGTTCTGCGACGGCCGCATCGACGGCCTGATCCTGCTGGCGCCGCTGCTCGATGCCGACGCCGCGCAATGGCTGCCCGAGCACACGCCGGTGGTGTCGGTGCATGCCAACCACGAGATCGCCGGCGTGGTGAACCTCGAGTCCGACGAGGAGGCCGGCGCGTTCGCGATGGCGAGCCGGCTCATCGAGCTGGGCCACCGGCGCATCCTGCACGTCGGCGGACCCGCGGGCGCGCTGGGTGCCGACCGGCGCGAGCAGGGCTACCGGCGCGCCCACGCGGCGGCAGGGCTGGTGCCGCCGCCCGATCACGTGCTGCGCGCCGGCTTCAGCGCCGAGGATGGCCGTCGGGCCCTGGAGGCCTGGCTGCGGCAGCACCGCGGCGAAAGCCTGCCGGACGCGGTGTTCGGCGTCAGCGACGCCGTGGCGCTGGGCTGCATCGACGCCCTGCTGGCGCGCGGCCTGCGCGTGCCGGCCGACATCTCGGTGGTCGGTTTCGACGACACCGTGCTGGCCCGTGCCGCGCGACTGGCCACCGTGCGCCAGCCGCTGCGCGAACTCGGCCGCCGCGCGGTGGAAGTGCTGATCGCCCGCATCGAGGCCCGCCGCCAGGACACCGCGCTGCGCGGGCCGCGCAACATCGTGCTGCCCACCGAAACCGTTCTGGGGGCCACGCTCGCGGTGCCTCGGGCCCATTCCCTGCCCATTGCCTGAGGCCGCCATGCTGATGCCCGTTCACACCACCGCCGCCGCCGGTCGGCTGCCGCTGGGCCAGAAGGTCGGCTACGGCCTGGGCGCTTTCCTGGACATGTGGGGCCACTGGCTCTACGCGTCGTTCGCCTACTCGGTCTTCAACATCTTCCTCGGCGTGGCGCCCGGGCTCATCTCGACCGCGATGATGCTCAAGACGCTGATGGACGCCGTCTCCGATGCCACCTTCGGCTGGTTGTCCGACAACGCCCGCACGCGCTGGGGCCGGCGGCGGCCGTTCATCCTCGTGGGCGGCGTGCTGGGTGGGGTGGGGCTGCCGCTGCTGTTCGCCGTCGGCCGCGGCTGGACCGAGATGCAGTACTTCAGCTTCATGCTGGTGTCGCTGCTGGTCTACGCGCCGGTGATGAGCTGCTTCAACATGCCGTGGGTCAGCCTGGGCTCGGAAATGACGCCCGACTACCACGAGCGCACGGAGGTCTTCCAGATCAAGAACGCGATCCAGAAGGTGCCCGAGCTGGCGATGTTCGTGGCCGTGCAGTTCGCGACGCTGGCGATCTTCAACGGCGCCGACGGCAAGGCCGACGTCCTGCTGGGGGCGCAGGTCTACACCTCGATCCTCGGCGCGATCATGGTCGCGGTGTCGCTGGCGATGTTCCTGGTGCTGCGCGAGCGCTACTACGAGAAGGTGGTGCTGACGCAGACCGCCAAGGTGCCGTTCCGCGACACGCTGTACCGCACCCTGAAGAACAAGCCCTTCCGCATCCTCCTGGGCACGATGATGGCCTACGGCATGGCCACGGCGATGGTCGGCACGCTGGGCTTCTACCTGACCGTGTACTACGTGTGCAAGGGCGACCTGGCGCTGGGCGGGCGCTGGAACTCGGCGATGGGCCTGTCCGGCATGGTCTTCGGTTTCGCCGGCATCGTCTTCTTCGGCGCCATCGCCAAGCGCCTGGGCAAGCGCGCCGGCATGATGGCGGTGCTCGGCGGCGCCATCGCCGCCTTCATCGGCGACTGGTTCTTCTACAACCCGGCCCAGCCGTTCCTGCAGGTCTTCGCATCTGGCTTCGTGGCCTTCACCGGCGCCGGCTTCTGGACCATCTACGGCTCGATGCTGGCCGACGTGGTGGACCACGACGAATTGCAGACCGAGCAGCGCCGCGAGGGCTCGTTCGCCGCCTGCCAGTCGTGGATCTCGCGCGCCGGCATGGCGCTGGGCAGCGGCGCCTCGGGCTGGATCCTGCAGTTCACTGGCTTCGACTCCAAGCTCGCCGAGCAGAGCGAGAACGTCATCCTGGTGATGCGGCTGCTGATGTCGGGCGTGCCGGTGTTCGGCCTGCTGATCGCGTTCGTCCTGGTCATGCGCTTCCGGCTCGACGAGCAGCGCGTGCGCGAGATCCGCCTTCAACTCGAGGCGCGGCGCGGCACGGTGTGAGCGGCCCCGCCGCCAGCGCGATGCTGCCGACGCGGCGGTTCCAGCCCACGGGTCTTCGAGATGAGTGAGTTCCAGACCACCCGCCGTGGCTTTGCCGGCGCCGCGGCCCTGGCCGCGCTGCTGCCCGCGCTGCCGGCGTTTGCGCGCGGCGGCGCGGCCCAGGTCGCCGCCGACGCCTTGTCGCTGTGGTACGACCAGCCCGCCGGCCCCTGGATCGAGGCGCTGCCGGTGGGCAACGGCCGCCTGGGGGCGATGGTCTTCGGCCGGCCGGCGCAGGAGCGGCTGCAGTTCAACATCGACACGCTCTACGGCGGCGGCCCGTACGTGCCGGACAACCCCAAGTTCCGCGACGCGCTGCCCAGGGTGCGCGCGCTCATCGACCAGCAGCGCTGGCAGGAGGCCAACGCGCTGGTGGCCGAGGCGCTGATGGGCCGGCCGATCAAGCAGGTGCCCTTCGGCAGCGCAGGCGACCTGCTGCTGGACATGCCCGGGCTCGCGGGCGCCACCGACTACCGCCGCAGCCTGGACCTGGACAGCGCGGTGGCCGTGACCACCTTTGCCGATGGTCCGCGGCGCCACCGGCGCGAGCTGTTCATCAGCGTGCCCGATCAGGTGGCGGTGATGCACCTGGACCTGCAGGGCGGCGGCCGCTTCGACCTGGACCTGGGCTACCGCCATCCTGACAAGGTCGACTACGGTGCGCCGCGGTACGACGGCAGGACCGGCGGCGTGGTCTTCGTCGGCGCCGCCTGGGACCACCACGAGCCGCTGCGCGCCGACCAGCGCCCGCCCACGCTGGCCATCCGCCCCGACGGCCGCGATGCCTTGCTGATCGAGGGTCGCAACATCGAAGCCCTGGGCATGCCCGCGGCGCTGCGCTATGCGCTGCGCGTGCGCGCGGTGAGCGACGGCCGGATCGAGGCCGACGGCGAGCGCCTGCGCGTGCGTGGCGCGCGTCATCTCACGCTGCTGATCGCCGGCGAGACCAGCTACGTCAACTACCAGGACGTGAGCGGCGACCCCGTGGCCGCCGTGCGCGCGCGCACCGAGGCGGCTGCCCGCAAGCCCTGGCCGCGGCTGCGTGCCGACCATGTGAAGGCGCACCGTGCGTTGTTCCGCCGGCTGCGCATCGAACTCGGCGGCGCCGAGGCCGCCGCACGGCCCACGCAGCAGCGCATCGCCGGCGTGCCGCTGCAGCCCGACGCGGCGCTGGCCGCGCTGTACGTGCAGTATGCGCGTTATCTGCTGCTGTCGTGCTCGCGGCCGGGCAGCCAGCCGGCCAACCTGCAGGGCCTGTGGAACGAAGGCGTGTACCCCCCCTGGGAAGGCAAGTACACGATCAACATCAACACCGAGATGAACTACTGGCCCGCCGGGCCGGCCAACCTGGGCGAGTGCGTCGAGCCGCTGCTGCAGATGGTGGAGGCGCTCGCCGTCACCGGCGCCCGCACCGCGCGCGACAGCTACGGCGCGCGCGGCTGGGTGGCGCACCACAACACCGACCTGTGGCGCGCCACCGCACCGATCGACGGTCCGCTGTGGGGCATGTGGCCCACCGGCGGCGCCTGGCTGTGCACCACGCTCTGGGAGCACTACCAGTACCACCCCGGCCCGGCGCTGCTTCGCCGCCTGGCACCGCTGCTGGCCGGCGCGGCGCAGTTCTTCCTGGACACGCTGGTCGAGGATCCCCAGGGCCGCGGGCTGGTCACCTCGCCCTCGCTGTCGCCCGAGAACGAGCACCATCCGGGCGTTGCGCTGTGCGCTGGGCCGGCGATGGACCGCCAGATCCTGCGCGACCTGTTCGATGCCACGCTGGCATCACAGGCGCAGCTCGGCCAGGCTGACCCCGCCTTCATCGAGGCGCTGCGCAAGGCCCGCGCGCGCCTGCCGGCCGACCGCATCGGCGCCCAGGGCCAGCTGCAGGAATGGCTGGACGACTGGGACGCCATCGCCCCCGAGCAGCAGCACCGCCATGTCTCGCACCTGTACGCCGTGTACCCCAGCGGCCAGATCAACGTGCGCGACACCCCGGCGCTGGCACAGGCCGCGCGCCTGACACTCAATGCCCGTGGCGATGAAAGCACCGGCTGGGCCACGGCCTGGCGCCTGGCGCTGTGGGCGCGCCTGGGTGACGGCGAGCGCGCCTACAAGATCCTGCAGGGGCTGCTGGGCCCGGTGCGCACCTACCCCAACATGTTCGATGCGCACCCGCCGTTCCAGATCGACGGCAACTTCGGCGGCACCGCCGGCATCCTGGAGATGATCGTGCAGTCCTGGGGCGGCGAGGTGCACCTGCTGCCCGCGCTGCCCCAGGCCTGGCCGCAGGGCCGGCTGCACGGGGTGTGCGCGCACGGCGGCCTGGCGCTGGACATCGACTGGCGGGACGGGCAGCTCGTGCGGCTGGTGCTGCGCGGCCCGGCGCGGGCGACGGTGGCGTTGCGCTACCGCGGCCGGCTGCTCGAGCTGCGGCTCGACGCCCGGGGGCAGGCGCGCGTGGGCGCCCGCGCGTTCGCCGCGGCGGCCGGATCATGACCCAGGCGCCACCGCCCGCCAGGACAGCGCCTGCCATGAAGCAGCAGGCCATGACGCAGCCCGCCCGTCGCGACCTGATGCGTGCGCTGGCGGTCGCGCCCTGGCTGGCTGGCGCGGCGGCCGAGATCGAACGCGTGCCCTGCCACCAACGCCACCACGAACGCACCAGCCTGTACTGGCAACTCGCATGAAGCCCCTGATCGCCACCGCCCTCAGCCTCGCCGCCGCCAGCACCGCGGTGCCCGTGTCGGCCCAGCCGGTCGAAGCCCGCCTCACGGTGGGGCAGCAAGCCGCCGGCCCGCGCATCGAGCCCACCGTCTACGGCCACTTCGTCGAGCACCTGGGCGCCGGGGTCTACGGCGGGCTGTGGGTCGGCCCCGAGTCGAAGATTCCCAACACGCGCGGCTGGCGCAACGACCTGGTGCAGGCCTTGCGCCAGGTCGGCGTGCCGGTGATGCGCTGGCCGGGCGGCTGCTTCGCCGACGACTACGACTGGCGCGACGGCATCGGCGACCCCGCCAGGCGCCCGGTGCGCATGAACAAGTGGTGGGGCGGCGAAGAGAGCAACCGCGTCGGCACCCACGAGTTCATGGACCTGGCCGAGATGCTGGGTTCCGAGGTCTACCTGGCCGGCAACATGGGCTCGATGCCGCCGCGCGCGATGGCCGACTGGCTGGAATACATGACCGCCGACGGCAAGACGGCGCTGGCCGAGGAGCGCCGCCGCAACGGCCGCGACAAGCCCTGGGCCGTGAAGTACTTCGGCATCGGCAACGAGAGCTGGGGCTGCGGCGGCAACATGCGCCCCGAGTACCAGGCCGACCTGCACAACCGCTACGCCACCTTCCTGCGCGGCCAGACGCTGCGCGTGGCCTCCGGCGACGGCCAGGGCAACGACCACCTGGTCGAAGAGCTGATGCAGCGCTCCGGCGGCCACATGGACGCGTTCACGCTGCACTACTACACGCTGCCGGGCGACTGGCGCAAGAAGGGCGATGCGCTCGGCTTCAACGCCGACGCCTGGGCCCGGACGCTGAAGACCGCGATGGGCATCGAGGCCCGCATCGAAGCGGTCTCGCGCATCATGGACCAGCACGACAAGGACAAGCGCATCGCGCTGTACGTCGACGAGTGGGGCACCTGGTACGACACGCCGGCCGGCGCCAGCGCGCTGTGGCAGCAGAACTCGCTGCGCGACGCGCTGGTGGCGGCGCTGTCGTTCAACGCCTTCCACCGCCACACCGACCGGGTGAAGATGGCCAACCTCGCGCAGATGGTCAACGTGCTGCAGTCCCTGGCGCTGACCGATGGCGCGAAGATGGTGCTCACGCCCACCTACCACGCCTTCGACCTGTACAAGCCGTTCCGCGGCGCGACACCGTGGCAGGCCACGCTCGACACGCCGCGCTGGCAGCAGGGCGGCATCGACCTGCCGGCGGTGCAGGCCAGCGTGGCGCGTGCTGCCGACGGCAGCACGCTGCTCGCGCTGGTGAACCTGGACACCGAGCGCCCGGCCCGCGTGGCCACCAACCTGAAGGGGGCGGCGCAGGGCCGCGTGCTCACCGCCGCGACCCTCGACGCGCACAACAGCTTCGACCAGCCGCAGGCGGTGGTGCCCGCCCCCTACGCCGCCACGCCCGGCGCGCGGGGCCTGGTGCTGGCGCTGCCGGCGAAGTCGATCGTCGTCGTCAGCGTGGCGGCGCCATGAGCAGACGGGCCGCCTTCGGCTGCCTCGTGGCGCTGGCCCTGGCGCTGGCCGCCGGCCTCGCCGCCGCGGCGGACGGCCCGCGCCAGCGCGTGCGCATCGATGACGGCTGGCGCTTCGCGCTGGGCCATGCACACGATGCGGCGCAGGACTTCGACCACGGCACGCGGCCGTTCTTCTTCGCCAAGGCCGGCTACGGTGATGGCCCCGCCGCGCCCGAGTTCGACGACCGGCCCTGGCGCCGCGTAAGCCTGCCGCACGACTGGGCGGTGGAACTGCCGTTCGACGCGCAGAGCAGTTCGCAATACGGCTCGAAGGCGATCGGCCGCGGCTTCCCGCACAACAGCGTCGGCTGGTACCGGCGCGAGCTGGCCATTCCCGCCGCCGCGCAGGGCCGCCGCTTCGCGCTCGAATTCGACGGCGTGTTCCGCGACAGCGTGGTCTGGGTCAACGGCCACTACCTGCACCACGAGCCCAGCGGCTACTCGAGCTTTCGCGTCGACATCACCGACTACCTGCACGTCGGCCAGCGCAACGTGGTGGCCGTGCGCGTGGACGCCAGCACGCCGGAAGGCTGGTGGTACGAAGGCGCGGGCATCTACCGCCACGTCTGGCTGACGCAGACCGCGCCGTTGAACGTGGACCACTGGGGCACCTTCGTGCGCACCACGCTCGAAGGCCGGCGGGCCACCGTGGCGGTGGACACCCGCGTGCGCAACGACACCGAGGCGGCCCAGTCGTTCGGCCTGGCGCACGAGCTGCGCGACCCCGAGGGCCGCGTCGTCGCGCGCGCCACCGTCCCCGCCCGGCGCGTGGCCGTGGACGCCAGCACCGAGGTGAGTGCCACGCTGCGCGTGACGGCGCCGAAGCGGTGGTCGCTGGAAACGCCGCAGCGCTACACGCTGACGACGCAGGTGCTGCAGGGCGGCCGCGTGGTCGACCGCTACGACACGCCGTTCGGCATCCGCAGCATCCGCTTCGACGCCAATGCCGGCTTCTTCCTCAACGGCCGCCACGTCAAGCTGCACGGCACCAACAACCACCAGGACCACGCCGGCATCGGCATCGCGCTGCCCGACGCCCTGCACGAGGCGCGGCTGAAGATGCTCAAGGCCATGGGCGTCAACGCCATCCGCTCGGCGCACCACCCGGCCACGCCCGAGCTGCTGGAGGCCTGCGACCGGCTGGGGATCCTGGTCATCGACGAGCACCGCATGATGGGCACTGCGCCGCAGATCCGCGACGAGTTGCAGCGCATGGTGCGGCGCGACCGCAACCACCCGTCGGTCATCCTGTGGTCGGTCGGCAACGAGGAATGGGCGATCGAGAACAGCGCGCTCGGCACCCATCTGGCGCGCGAGATGCAGGCCGTGGTCCGGCGCCTGGATCCGACGCGGCCCACCACGGTGGCCGCCTCCAGCTCCGGCGGGCCCGAGGGCACGACCGTGGGCTCGCAGGTGCTGGGCTTCAACTACAAGGCGCAGCACGACATCGATGCGATGCACCGGCGCTTTCCAGACCGCCCGATCGTCGTCACCGAGGAAGGCCAGACCCACGCCACGCGCGGCGCCTACGCCGACGACCCGGCACGCGTGCAGGTCGCGGCCTACGACCGGCGCTCCGGCGGCGCGTCGACCGCCACGCTCGAGGAGGCCTGGCGCTTCAATGCCGAGCGCCCCTTCATCGCTGGCCTGTTCGTCTGGACCGGCTTCGACTACCGCGGCGAGACCACGCCCTACGGCTGGCCGGCCATCTCGTCGCAGTTCGGCCTGCTGGACACGACCGGCGCGCTGAAGGACAGCGGCTACTACCTGAAGGCCGCCTGGACCGCCGAGCCGATGGTGCACGTGCTGCCGCACTGGAACTGGCCCGGCCGGGAAGGCCAGCCCATCGACGTGCGTGTCTACGCCAACACCGACGAGGTGGAACTGCTGCTCAACGGCCGCTCGCTCGGCCGCCAGGCCCTGCAGCGCGATGCCCAGCTGCAGTGGCGCGTGCCCTATGCGCCGGGCAGCCTGGTGGCGCGCGGCTACCGGGCCGGCCAGCTGGTGGCCACCGAGACCGTGGCCACCACCGGCAGCGCCAGCACGCTGCGGCTGAGCGTGGACCGCGCACGCATCCGCGCCGACGGCGACGACGTGGCGCTGGTCCGCGTCACCGTGGTCGACCGCGAAGGCCGCGTCGTGCCCACCGCCCAGCAGCGCATCGCCTTCGAGGTGTCCGGCGCCGCGCAGCTGACCGGCATGGGCAACGGCGACCCGGGCTCGCACGAGGCCGACAGGCCGGCCGAGATCCACCGCTACGCCGCGGCGTCCGGCTGGCGCCTGCGGCCCCTGGCGCGCCCGGAAGACGCGGCGGCGCTGCTGGCCGCGGCGGGCGAGGCCGGCTGGCGCGATCCGTTTGCCTGGGTGCCGCCCGAGCAGCAGCCGGCCGATGGCGCATGGAACCTGGTGCAGGCCCGCTTCGCGCGCCCGGCCGCGGCGGCGGGTGAGCGCGTGCTGCTGTTCGTCAACGACATCGTGCCGGGCCAGCAGGTCTACGTGAACGGCCAGGCCATGACGCCGCGCCGCGAGGAAGGCCTGGGGGTCATCGACCTCGACCCGGCCCGCCTGGCCGAGCGCAACACGCTGGCCCTGGTGTTCGCCACGCCGGCCGGCGGCACGCGCAGCTTGTTCGACGCAGCGCTGGGTGGCCGGCGCTGGGTCACGCTGCGCACCACCACGCCCGCCGCGCCCTGGCAGCGCAGCGTGTTCAACGGCCAGGCCCAGGTGATCCTGCAGTCCACCGGCACGCCGGGCCGCGCCACGCTGCGGGCCCGCGCCGAGGGGCTGGACGAGGCCAGCGTGAGCATCGACAGCTTCTGAACCGACCCGATCCGCTGCAACTCAGGCAGGTCCTCACGCATGTCTCCGTATCGGGGCTAGGTTCGAGGTATCCGTGAATGATGATTCGTTCGGAACACGTACTTAAGATGACGACATGAACGCCAACAGCCTGGACAACGGCGCCGTGGCGCGGCACGAGGGTGCCGACGCACCGTGCGTGCACCGGCGCGCGACCGGCCTGCACTGCGGTGGCCGCGCGGTGACCGAGTACGTGCTCGATGCCGGCCAGGGCGTCACGCTGTCGGTGCTGGACCTGGGGGGCATCGCCACTGCCCTGCAGTGCCCGGACCGGGCGGGCCGCAGCGGCAACGTGCTGCTCGGGCTCGCGCGGCTGGACGAGCACCTGCGGCGCGCGCGCAACTTCAGCAGCCTGGTGGGGCGCTATGCCGGCCGCATTGCCGGCGGACGCTTCACGCTGGACGGGCAAACCGTCCAGCTGGCCGTCAACGAGGGGCAGCACACCCTGCACGGCGGGCCGCAGGGCCTTGGCGGGCGGCTGTGGGAGGTCACGCCGCTGCCGGTGGCCGAGGACGGCAGCGTCGCCATCGAACTCGCGCTGCTCAGCGAGCACGGCGACCAGGGCTTTCCCGGCCGGCTGGAGGTGCGGGTGCGCTACACGCTCACGCCGGCGGCGCATTGGCGCATCGATTACGAGGCCCGCACCGACCGGCCCACGGTGCTCAACCTCACCCATCATGCGTACTGGAATCTGGCGGGGGCCGGCAGCATCGAGGACCACCGGCTGACGCTGCCGGCGCGGCGCTATGCGGCGGTGGACGCCGACCTCATCCCGCGGGACTTCGAGGACGTGGCCGGCACGCCGCTGGATTTCCGCGCCGGCCGGCGCATCGGCGACGGGCTGCGCGTGCCGCATCCGCAACTGCGGGCGGGCCGGGGCTACGACCACTTCTTCGAGATCGACCGCGAAGGGCCCGGCCTGGCGCTGGCCGCCCGGCTCGAAGACCCCGCCAGCGGCCGGGTGCTCGAGGTCGAGACCACGGAACCGGGGGTGCAGTTCTACTCCGGCAATTTCCTCGACGGCACGCTCGAAGGCCGCCATGGCGCGCTGCTGCGACAGGGCGACGGCCTGTGCCTGGAGACGCAGCACACGGGCGACGCGCCGAACCGGGCCGAGGCGCCGTCCACGGTACTGCGCCCCGGCGAGGTGTTCAGCAGCACCACCGTGTACCGGCTAGGGCTTGCGGGATAACGTATAAAAGTTGCGGCCATGCGGCGCCCATGCGGCGCGTCATCGCGCCGGATCGCCGTAGACCACGCCGCGGCCGTGCGTGCCCACGTAGACACGGCCGAAGACCTTCGGGTCGCCGCTGACCTGCAGCACCAGGCCCCACTGGTGCGCGTCGTCGTTGATGCGCAGCCAGCGGGCGCCGCCGTCGTCGGAGCGATGGATGCCGTACTGCCCGTTCACCGTGCCGGCCAGGTACAGCGCTGCCTCGCCCGACCCCGGCGCGGCGCGCCCGAAGCCGAAGGCCTGCACCCGCGACACCGCGCCGATGCGCTCGAAGCGCTGGCCGCCGCGGCGGCGGTACAGGCCGTGGAAGGCCGCCAGCCAGAGTTCGCCCTGCCGGCCGGGCGCGGCGTACAGCCGGTCCTGGCCGCCGCGGTCGTCGCCGCGGTCGGTGCGGTTGTGCGTGCCGGGCTGCCCTGCCTGCACCGGTCCGTCCGGCAGCCCGAGCGGGCTCGCGCTGAAGGAGTCCGCCGCATCGTCGCTGGTGTAGAGCCGGTCGTCGAACAGCGACATCGCGTAGAAGCGCCGCGGCGCCACGCGGTCGGCCACCACGCGCGTGCCGGGCGGCAGCGCGATCGGTGTCCAGTGGGCGCCGCGGTCGTGCGTGACCTGGGGCACGGCCCCCTGCGGCGTCCAGACCCAGGTCCGGCCGTCGGCCGACACCGCGATCGATCCGGCCTGAGCCGCCGGGCTGGGCAGGGCGGCCGGCTCGTGCCAGTGCTGCCCGCCGTCGAGCGAGTAGCCCAGCGCCGCGCCCTCGCGCGGGCGGCCGACGCGCACGATCACTTCGGGCGCCAGCTCGGCGCCGCTCACGTCGTGCGTGTTGCCCAGGAAGGGCGGCTTGGGGTTGCCGGCGGCCGGCTCGTCGAGGTCGAGGTGCACGAAGCCCGAATAGTCACCGATGGCGGTGACCAGCGGCACGCCGCGCGTCGGGCTGTGCAGCGCCAGCGCCACGGTCTCCTCGATGCCCGTGCTCATCACGCGCCAGTGCGTCGGCCGGCCCTGGTCCGCGGCACCGAGGTCGAAGGTCTCCCAGCCGCCGTAGCCGGTGGTGAAGATCGCGTGGTCCGGATCGGCCGGATCGATCTTCACGTCGAACAGCCAGTGCAGGTGCGTGTCGCTCACATAAGGGGCCAGCGCGGCGTCGAAGCGTGCGCTGGCCGCGCCGGCGGCGAACAGCGGCCGCCAGGTCGTGCCGCCGTCGCGGCTGCGGAACAGCTCGTCGCCACCCGGGCGGCCGTGCGTGCTGGCCAGCAGCCGCCGCGGGTCGCGCGCATCGACGGCCACCGCCACGTAGCCGAAGCGGCGCGTGGCGTCGGGCCGCTCGGGGGTGATGTCGGTCCAGGTCTCGCGGCGGCTGTCGAACTTCCACACCGCGCCGTCGAGGCTGCGGCGGGGTCCGGGCTCGGTGGCATAGCTGACGAAGAGCTGGCCGTCCGCCGACCAGGCCGCTCGCGTGGGGCGATAGGCGGTGGGGGCACCGGGCACGGCGGCCCAGCTCGCGCCGCCGTCCTGGCTGCGCCAGAGGTTGGGTCGGCCCAGCGCCGAGACGCCGACGTAGAGCGTTCGGCTGCCACGGCCGGCCGTGCCGCTGGCCGGGTCGAAGACCACGAACACCAGCGTGCTGCGGCCGTCGCTGCCGCGCCCGGGCGCCAGCGGTCCGTCCGCTGCCATGCGCTGCCAGGCCTGGCGCGGGAAGCTCTGGACGGGCTGGAAATGCTCGGCAGCATCGGTGCTGCGCCACAGCCCGTCGAGCCGGGTGCCGAGGTAGAGCACGCGGCCGTCGTTGGGGTCCACCGCCAGCCGTTCGCCGTTGCCGCGGCCCTCTTCGTTGGCGCCGAACTTCACCGGCAGCGGCGTGCGCTGGAAGCTGCGGCCGCCGTCCTGCGAACGCAGCACGGCGCCATCGGGCACGTCCGGCGCGGTGTAGGTGCCGCAGGCGAGGTAGAGCTTGTCGGCGTCGGCCGGATCGAGCGCCAGGCTTTCCACGCCCATCAGGTTGACCTCGGCCAGCGGCAGACCGTCGAGCAGCGGCTGCCAGCGGCCGCCATCGGCATCGCGGCGATAGGCGCCGCCCATGTCGGTGCGGGCGTACAGGCGTTGCGGCGCGGCGGGGTGGAACACCAGCCCGGAGACGAAGCCGCCGCCGACGATGGCCACGCTCTTCCATGCATAGGGCGCGGCCGCAGGGCCGGATCCGGCGGACAGGGCGGCGGCGCCGCACAGCAGCAGCGCGCCGACGATCTTCGGGCCTTGTTTCATGGTGCCGTGCTCACATCGGTTTGTCGTGGCCGCCCCCGCGCCGGGCGCAGCGGCGCACGGTCTGCACTTGCTCAGGGCTTCACCGGCTCCAGCGTGACCAGCGCAATGTCGTTGCTGCGCATCGGCAGCGTCCACTGCAGCTGGCCGTTCCGACCGATCTTGACGACGCGGTCGGTCTCCGGCCTGTCCTGGGTCAGCGCCTGCAGCCTGGCCCGCTGCGCGGGGCCGAGGTCCTTCGGCGCACCCATCTCGAGGTAGGCGGTGTAGGCGTCGTTGCTCTTGTGCCCGGTGCGCCGCACCTGCACGCGGTAGCGGCCGGCGGCCACGTTGCGCAGGTTCAGCGTCACCGCCGCGGCCGGGCCGTTGGGCACCGGCTTGCCGAAGAACACGCCGTTGCTGCGGGATTGCTGGTCCGGGTGCTGCCAGTCCCACACCAGCACCGCGGCCTTGCCGCCGTCCACCGCGGCCAGCACCTGGTCGTCCGCGCTGGGCACCTCGTTGCCGCGCAAGGCGTTGAGGTACTTGTAGGCGAACCACGCCGGCTTGCGCAGGCCGTCGCGCGTCATCAGGCCGAAGCCGCCGTGGAAGGCGCGGTCGGGCGGGCCCGGCTCCTCGAACAGGTCGCTGTAGGTCCAGTAGCTCATCGCCTGCGCATGGCCACGCGTGCCCGCCAGCTTGCTCAGGATCCACGGCGCGCTGATGTAGCTGTCGTGCACCTTGTCGCGCGGGTTGTAGCTGGTGCTCCACTCGGTGACGTACAGCGGTATGCCCGGGAAGGCCGAGGCCTCGATCTCCTGGCGGTTGCGGCGCACGTCGCCGATGATCGAGTGCGGGTCGGTGGCCAGGATGCGGTCGGACTTGCCGAACTCGTCGAGGTAGCCCTCGGTCACGCCGTAGGTGTGGGTGGTGACGAAGTCCACCGGCACGTCGTGGGCCTTGGCATAGGCCAGCAGCTCGGGCACCCAGGCCGCGCCGGCGCTCGCCGGGCCGCCAACCTTGAGTGCGGAGTCGACCTTCTTGAGGGTGCGCGCGGTGTTGGCGTACAGCTCGAAGTAGGCCGACTGGTCGGCCTTCTCCCAGAAGCCGTCCAGGTTGGGCTCGTTCCACACCTCGAAGGGCCACTGGCGCACCTGCTCGATGCCGTAGCGCTGGATCAGGTGGCGCGCGAAGGCGTCGACCAGTGCCATCCAGGGCCCGGGCTGCGGGTGCGAGGTGTTGCCCTTCCAGTAGAAGATCGTCAGGTTCGAGGTCTTCATCACGCCGGGCGTGAAGCCCAGCTCGATGAAGGGCTTGATGCCGCGCGCCAGCAGCGCGTCGTAGAGGGTGTCGATGCCGCTGAAGTCGAAGGTCAGCGTGTCGCCGTCCTGCTTCACCGTGCCGTAGATGTCGTGGAAGATGTCGTGGAAGCGCACGTGGCGGAAGCCCAGCTCGTCCACCGCGGTCTTCATCTGCGCCAGGTTCTCGGGCCGGCCGGTGGTGCCGGGGTAGTCGGCGCCGACGCAGAAGTCGAAGAAGCGGTCCATCGGCTGCGTGGCCGCGGCCAGGTCGAGCTGGACCTCGCGCACCGGCGGCCCGGCGGTCGCGGCGGCGCACAGGCCGAGTGCCAGCATGGCGGCCAAAGGGCGCAGCAGCAGGGTACGCAAGGGAAAGGGAGGGTTCGTCATCGGCGGGTTTCCGTGGCCGTGTCGGCAGAGGAGTCCGGTTGGTGAGGAAAGGGCGCCAGCCAGGCCAGGATCAGCGGCGGCACCGAGAACAGCAGCACCAGCCCGAAGAAGCTGGTGTAGTGGTGCCCGACGGCAGCCCATACCCAGCCGCTGACGGTGCCGGTGGACCACTTGGTCATCGCCATCACGCCGGTGGCCATGGCGTAGTGCGCCATGCGGAAGGGGCCGGGCGCCACCTGCTGCATCATGTAGAGCATGTGGCCCACCGAGCCCATGCCGAAGCCGAACTTCTCCGCCGCGACGATGGCGCCGATCCACAGCGGGTCCTGCGGCAGCGCCGTGCTGAGGTAGAAGTAGGTCAGGTGCGGCACGTTCAGCACCAGCGCCAGCACGAAGAACGAACGCGGCAGCGTGCGCCGGGCCACCAGGAAGCCGCCGAGGAAGGCGCCGGCGATGAAGGCGATGGTGCCCACGGTGCCGTTGATGTGGCCGAGCGCCGCGTTGTCCAGCCCCAGGCCGCCGGCCGTGCGCGGGTCCAGCAGGAACAGCGGGCCGAACTTCTCGATGAAGCCTTCGCCGAAGCGGTAGAAGAAGATGACCGCCAGCATCATCCAGATGCGCGGCTTGGCGAAGAAGCTGGCCCAGGCCGCCTGCAGCGCCGCGAAGCCGCCGCTGCTGCCGCTGCCGCTGCCGCTGCCGCTGCCGGCCAGTGCTGGCGGGGGCGCCCCGGGCGGCAGCACGCGCAGGTGCCACAGCCCGAAGCCGGCCATCACCAGCGCGGCGAAGCCGACCACGACCATCCAGCACTGCACCCAGGGCAGCCCCTGGCTGCCATGCAGCCAGCCGGTCAGCGACACCAGCAGGCCCGAGCCGATCACCGCCCCCAGGTTCCAGCACATGCCCTGCAGGCCGGCGTAGCGCGCCTGGTCCTGCAGCGAGACGGTGGTCATGAACACGCCGTCGGCGCAGGTGTCCTGCGTGGCGGAGGCGAAGCCGGTGATCCAGAAGAAGGCCAGCGAGAGCCGGAAGAAGCCCTCCAGCGGCAGGCAGAAGGCCACCAGCCCGAGCGAGGCGGCCATGACGAACTGCATCGTGATCACCCACCAGCGCTTGCTGCGATGGGCCTCCAGCAGCGGCGCCCACAGCGGCTTGAGCACCCACGGCAGGTACATCTGCGAGGTGTACAGCGCGATGTCCTCGTTGGCCACGCCGAGGTTCTTGTAGAGGATGGCGGCCACCACGCCGACCATCACGTTGGGCAGGCCCATCGCGAGGTAGAGCGCGTGGGGACCCAGGCCAGCGGGGTGGCGCGCGCGGGGCGGACGCTTCGCGCGCGGCGGCGGCGGGCCGCGGGGGCGGCGGGGTGGAGGCTGCTCATGGCGGGTTTGGGGTGGCGGGGGCGGTGGCGGGGGCGGGGGCGGGGGCGGTGGCCGGCGTCAGTGCCTGCAGCGCCGCGGACACGTAGACCAGCGGCGCGTTCCAGTTGATGGCCACCTCGTTCGTGGTGTAGCTGCAGAAGCGGTCCAGCCAGGCCTTGGCCGCTGCTTTTGACGGGTAGGCCAGCGGCTTGCAGTCGTCCGAGGGCTGGCTGCGCGGCCCGCCGACGATGAAGCCCGGCACCGGGTCGGCCACGCCGTCGGCGCCGGAGGGCCGGTGGTGCGGGTCGCGCGGGGAGCGCTCGCCGAAGCCCGTCACCATCGAGGAGCCGGTGGGGTGGCGGCCCAGCACGAAGTCCAGCGCGGCCTGCGCGGCGTCGAGCTGGCGGCGCTCGCCGCTCAGGCGGTAGCCCTGGATGAGCATCAGCGCCTGGTTCAGCGCCACCGCGTTGCTGCCCCAGTAGAAGTCCTGCGCCTGCATCGCCACCCGGTACGGCGAGGCCTGCCACAGCGCGGCCAGCTTGGCGGCCTGCGCGCTGACCTGGCGCTCGATCTCGGCACGGTCGGCGGCCGGCGTCAGCCGCGCGCGGTGGTGGGCCAGGGTGATCCAGGCCAGGCTGCCCACCTCGCCCCAGCCGGGCACGCCGGCCGGCGGGGCCTTGGCCTTCACGGTGGCCAGGAAGCCGTCGTCGCGCGTCGTCACGTACAGCTCGGCCGCGGCCCAGGCGAATTCATCGGCGAGCTGGCTGTCGTCGTAGCCGCCGGTGTGGATGTCGGGCGGCTGCCGGTAGAGCACGGCCGGGTGCGCCTGCGCCCAGGCCCAGGCGGCCCCGGCGGCGGCCAGCATGCGGGCCGACAGGCCCGGGCGCTGGGCCTCGAAGGCCGCGAACACGCGGCTGGCCTGGGCCATCACCGCAGCATAGTCCAGCGTGGCGGCGGTGGTCTTCATCACCACGTAGCGCTCGTTGCGCGCCTGGTGCGGCATGACCACGCCGTCGAAGCCCTTGTCGGTGAGCTTGTGGTAGACGCCACCGTCGGCCGGGTCCTGCATGGCCAGCATCCACTCCAGGTTCCACAGCACCTCGTTCAGCAGGTCGGGCAGGGCATTGCCGCTTTCCGGGATGTCCAGTCGCCGACGTTCGAAGTAAGCGGGGAAGTGCTCCCAGGCGGCCAGCAGCGTGTACACCGTGATGCCGGAGTTGACGATGTACTTGTTGTAGTCGCCGGCGTCGTACCAGCCCTTGGGGGCGCTGATCAGCGTGCCCTCGGGCCGGCCGGGGCCGGCGGCCGAGGCATGCACCCGCACCTGGGTGTCCGGGTGGCCGGCCGGGCGGGCCCAGCGGCCGGCGTGGGCGGGCAGCAGCTCGATGCTGGCGCGGTTGTAGTAGAAGGCCTTGAGCGCCGCCGCGTTCAGCGCCTGGTAGACCTGCGCGCCGATGGCAAAGCGCGGCGAATCGGCCAGTCCCGCGACCCGCAGCCGGTAGACGCCCGGCGTGCCGAAGGCGGAGAAATCGGCCAGGCGCAGCGGCTCCTGCGCTGGCGCCCAGGGCGCGGCGGGTCCGATCGGGCCGCGGAACACTTCGCGCCCGCTGTCGGCCTCGACCAGCACGAAGTGGCTGGCCGCGCCGGCGGGCAGCACCGCCCACTTGGCGGCGCCGGGCAGGAAGCCGACCTGGTTGACCTGGATGCCCGCGGTGCCCTGGGCGACCTCGGCGACCTCGGCGCCGGGCGCGGCCGCGCTGGCCGCGGGTGGCTGCGCAGGGGCCGTTGCAGGGGCGCTGGTGCAGGCCTGCAGCACCAGGGCCAGCACGATGGCGGCGGTGGCGGCACTGAGGGTGTTGCTCGGCATGGGTTTGGGCATGGCGGGGGGCTCAGGGTTCGGACCACTGCAGGTGCACCACGCGCCAGCCGTCGTCCTTCAGCCGGCGCAGCAGCAGCGGCAGGGCCGCGGCGGTCTGGTCCTGCGCGTCGTGCAGCAGCACGATGCCGCCGCCGCGCTCGCGCAGGCGGGTGATCAGGCGGTCGGCCAGCAGGGCGGGGGTCTGGTCGGGCAGCCAGTCCTCGATCCCCAGGTCCACCGACATCACGGTGATGCGCTGGGCGCGCAGGGCCTCGCGCAGCACGGCGGACTCGCTCAGGAACGGGAAGCGCCAGGCCGCAGGCTCGCCGCCGAGCACCTGCCGGTGCGCGCGTTGCATGGCCTGCAGGTCGGCCAGCTGGTCCTGCGGCGCCAGGTCCGCAAAGACCAGGTGGCGAAAGCCGTGCATGGCCACGCTGTGCCCGGCGGCCTGCACCTGGCGTGCCAGATCGGGGTGGCGCAGCATCGGCTCGCCGTTCATGAAGAAGGTGGCCCGCGTGCACTCGGCCGCCAGGGCCTGCAGCACCCGGGGCGTCGATTCGGGGCGGGGTCCGTCGTCGAAGCTGAGCACCACCTCACCCGGGGCCAGCGGCAGCGGGCCGTGCTGGGCGCGGCCGTAGGCGGCGCCTTCGCGCGGCAGCACCAGCGTGCGCTGGGTGCCCAGGGCCTGGTTGCCACAGCCGGTGCCGGCGGGCGGCACGGGCGTGGCGCAGCCGGCCAGCGCCAGGCAGGCGGGCACCAGGGCGGTGGGCACCAGCCTGGCGAGTGCGGTTTTCATGGCGTGACCTCCCATTCGACGCGGTCGCTGGCGCCATGGTCGGCGCGCACCTCGATCCGCTGGCGCCCCGGCGCCAGCACCACGCCGGGCCAGGTGGCGACACGGTCCACCACGGGCGCGGTGCCGACGACATGGCCGCTCACTTCCAGCGTCAGGTGGCGGGCGTTGCTGTAGGCCTTGACCGTCACCGCGCCGCCCGTCCTGGGTCAGTGCCACGGCCTCGAGCCGGCCGGGGGCACACGGCACCTGGAAGCTGACCCTGTCGACCGGGTCCACGTCCTGCTCGCCGAGCGGCGTGCCGTTGAGCGGCAGCCGCAGCGCGGCGGCGCTGCAGCTGCGGCGTGCGGGCAAGGCCATGGTCACAGCGCCAGCGTGGCCGTGTCGCCGTCGGGCTGCAGCGGGCCCTGGCGCCCGTCGACCTCGAGGCGCCAGTCCTGCAGCCGGCCCTCGTCGAGCACGGCGGTGTACAGCGAACCCGAGCGCCGCACCCGGCCGCGGGCGGCAACGCCGCCATCGAGCGTGGGCACCGTGAAGTCGGCGCTCGCGCCATCGGCCAGCGCGTACACCCGCAGCACCAGGCCGCTGGCGTAGTCGTAGTCGGGGCGCTGGTCGTCCGCACCCCAGCACAGCACGGTGCCGGGCGCCACGTACAGCGGCAGGCTCATGAAGTCGTGCGTCTCGCGGTACCAGCGTCCGCCGCTGCGCTTGGCGCCGCTCTGCAGGTGGGTCCAGGTGCCCTCGCCGGGCAGGTAGAAGTCCACCTCGCCGCTGTCGGTGAACACCGGCGCCACCAGCAGCGATTCGCCCAGGTGGTACTGGCGGTCCAGCGGCGCGCAGGCCGGGTCGGCCGGGTGCTCCAGCACCATCGCGCGCATCACCGGCACGCCCGTCTGCGTGGCCTCGACGGCCTTGGCGTACAGGTAGGGCATCAGCCGGTGCTTCAGCCGCGTGAACAGGCGCAGCACGTCGCAGCTTTCCTCGTCCACCAGCCACGGCACGCGGTAGAAGCCGCTGCCGTGCAGCCGGCTGTGCGAGGACAGCAGGCCGAACTGGATCCAGCGCTTGTACACGGCCGGCGGCGGCTTGCCCTCGAAGCCGCCGATGTCGTGGCTCCAGAACGCGAAGCCGCAGCTGGTGAGCGAGAGGCCGCCGCGCAGGCTCTCGGCCATCGATTCGAAGTTGCTCCAGCAGTCGCCGCCCCAGTGCACCGGGAAGCGCTGGCCCGAGGCGTAGGTGCTGCGCGCGAACACCACCGCCTGCTGGCCGCTCACTTCGCGCAGCAGCTCGAAGACCACCTCGTTGTACTTCAGCGCATACAGGTTGTGCATCTCCACCGGGTCGGCGCCGTCGTGGTAGACCACGTCCTCGCTCGGGATGCGCTCGCCGAAGTCGGTCTTGAAGCAGTCCACGCCCATGGCCAGCAGGCGCCGCAGGTGGCCCTGGTACCAGGCCACGGCCGCCGGGTTGGTGAAGTCGACGATGGCCATGCCGGGCTGCCACAGGTCGGTCTGCCAGGTGCGGCCGTTGGGCTGCCGGAGGAAGTAGCCCTCGCGCACGCCTTCGGCGAACAGCGGCGACTTCTGGGCGACGTAGGGGTTGATCCAGAGGCTGATCTTCAGGCCCTTGGCATGCAGCCGCGCGAGCATGCCCTCGGGGTCCGGGAAGCCGTGCGGGTCCCACTGGAAATCGCACCACTGGAATTCGCGCATCCAGAAGCAGTCGAAGTGGAACACCGACAAGGGCAGCTCGCGGCGCGCCATCTCGTCGATGAAGTGCGTGGCGGTGGCTTCGTCGTACTGGGTGGTGAACGAGGTGGTGAGCCAGAGGCCGAAGCTCCAGGCCGGCGGCAGCGGGGCGCGGCCGGTGAGCGCGGTCAGGCGCTGCAGCACCTGCTTGGGCGTGGGGCCGGCGATCACGCAGTAGTCCAGGCTCTCGCCTTCACGGCTGAACTGCACGCGGGTGGTCTTCTCGGAGGCGACCTCGAACGAGACCGGGCCGGCCTCGTTGACCAGCACGCCGTAGCCGCGGCTGCTCAGGTAGAAGGGCACGCTCTTGTAGGCCTGCTCGCAGGCGGTGCCGCCGTCCTTGTTGGTGTTCTCCACCACCTGGCCGTTCTTCACCCAGGGCGTGAAGCGCTCGCCCAGCCCATAGATGTTCTCGCCCACCTGCAGCGTGAGCTGCTCGTGCATGAAGTTGCCCTTGGCGCCCCATTGCAGGTAGGCCAGGCTGCGCCAGTCGCTGCGGGTGAGCACGCGATCGCCCTCACGGAACGTCAGGCGCCAGCCTTCGCCCTTGTGGACCTCGACCGTCAGCGTGCCGCTGGTGAGCGTGGCGTGCTCGTCGTCCTGCTCGATGCGCACGGCCGGGCGGCCCGCCCCCGGCATGGGCACGTGCAGGCGCGGCGGCTCGAAGGCGCTGTAGTGCTGCACGCTGACGCGCACCATGCCTTCGGCCGGCGAACTGAGCGTGACGGTGAGCGCCGGGCCGGAGAGCGTGTCGCCACGGTGCTTGATGGGGCGGCAGGTGGCCAGCACCACGAGCCGGTCGTCCAGCGCCTGGACTTCGTGCGCCTCGACCGCGTAGTGCGCGGCGAGCCCGGGTTGCATCAGCCATTGGCCGTCGGTGAACTTCACAGTAATTTAACAATAAATCAGTGGTGTCGAATCGTACCGCGAAGGGGCCGCGGCGAGGTGGCGCGCGGCTCGATCTGCGGGAAAACGATAGGGGCGTCAGCCTGGTGGCGCCGGTCTCGACGGCGCACGCCGGGGCTCAGCGCCCGTAGCGGCGCCCCGCGGATTCCAGCGGCCAGTCGTCGGTGCGCAGCGGCGGCAGCGGCAGGCCGTCGCCGCCGACGACGTTGGCCTCGCTCGGGTTGTCGACCCAGGCGTAGCGCGCGGCCACCGGCGCGGGCACTGCGGGGCTGTGCAGCACGATGCGGTCGCCGTCGAGCCGGGCTTGCGCCGGCACCCAGCGGCGGTCGGCGCCGGCCAGGTAGAAGCCGCGCAGCGGCTCGCCCGCGCGGGCGGTGCGGAGGCCCCCGGCCGAGCCAACGAAGCGCAGGTGGAACTCGCTGCCCTGGGCTTCGTGCGCCAGCAGCCGCGGGCCGCTGGCCGGCGCCGCGCGCAGCCCCAGCTCGTGCAGCGCCAGCGCCGCCAGGCGGTGGCCCACCGTGCGCTTGTCGCGCGGGTGGATGTCCTGGGCGTCGCCCACGTCGATGGCGGTGGCCATGCCGGTGTGCGGCAGCGCCAGCGCCGCGGCCTGGCTCTCGCGCAGTTCGGCCCAGCCGCCCGCGCCGGGCCGGTTGTTGGCCAGCGGCTGCCAGGCCGCCAGCTGCACGAACAGGAAGGGCAGGCGCGCGTCGCCGAACTGGCCGCGCCAGTCCTCGATCAGGCGCTTGAATCCACCGGCGTAGGCGGCGGCGCGACCGGCGTTCTCCTCCCCCTGGTACCAGAGCACGCCGCGCACGGCCAGGCCCTGCAGCGGCGCGATCATGCCGTTGTGCCCCAGCGAGGGCGCCAGGTTGGCGGTGGGTCCGGCCGCGGCCTGCACCTGCTCGATGCGCGCGCGCCAGGCGCCGGCCAGCGACACGGTGCCGGCCGCGGTGTCCAGCCGCATCGAGGCCGCCTCGCCGTGGAAGCCGCCGCCGCCGCCGGTGTCGGTCACGCGCACGGCGATCCAGTTGGCGCCCGCGCGCAGCACGCCGGCGGGCACGGCATAGCGGCGCGGCTTGTCGTAGCCGCACTGGCCGCCGACGCGCTGGCCGTTGACCCAGACCTCGTCGCAGTCGTCGACCCTGGCCAGGTGCAGCTCGGCCGCCGCGGCGGCTTGGGGCCCATTCAGTTCCACCCGCTTGCGCAGCCAGACGATGCCGTCGAGATCGTCCCAGCCCTGGCTTTCCCACAGGCCCGGGGCCTGCAGCGTGGGCCAGTTGCCGTCGATGTCCTCGGCCGCCGACCAGCCGCGGGCGTCCACGCCCTGCAGCGGCAGCCCGGGCTGGATGGTGGTCACGCGCGCGAGCAGGCGCTGCTGCAGCGCGGCACTGAACTCGGCGTTGTCGGCGGGCAGCGCGCGCACCGCGGGCGCGAAGTCGGGGTCCTGCAGCGCGACGTCGCGGCGCACCCAGGTCTCCAGCATGGAGCCGCCCCAGGCCGTGTGGATCAGGCCGATGGGCACGTCCTGCACGGCCTGCATCTGGCGCGCGAAGTGGTAGCCGATGGCGCTGAACTCGCCCACCCGGCCGGGCTCCGCGACGACCCAGGGCGCGGGCGCGATCTCGGCCTCGGGCCGCACGCTGGCGCGCAGCGGCACGCGCAGCTGGCGCAGCCGCGGGTCCTGCGGCGACGCCACCTCCTGCGGGCCGGTGTCACTCTGCGCCAGCGGCCACTCCATGTTGGACTGGCCGCCCAGCAGCCAGACGTCGCCGATCAGCACGTCCTGCAGCTCCACGGTCTGGTCGTCGATAACACGCAAACGGTGCGGCCCACCGGCCGGCAGCGGGGCCAGCTGCACGCGCCAGCGGCCATCGGTGCCGACGCGGGTGCTGGCCTGGCGGCCGGCGAGGTCGACGTTCAGGGTCTGGCCGGGCGTGGCCTGGCCCCACAGGGTCAGCGGGCGGTCGCGCTGCAGCACCATGTGTTCGCCGAACACGTTGGACAGTCGCACGTCGGCCTGGGCGGTGGCGGCCAGCAGGGCCAGCAGCGGGGGCACAAGGAGGTTCTTCATGGGCGATGCACGGGTGGCGGGATGATGCGATCTGCGTTCAGTTGCTGTACAGCAGGCCCCGTCCGGTGCCGCTGACGTAGAGGCGACCGTAGACCTGGTGGTCGGCCGCCATCACGCCGATGCCGCCGAACTGGTGGGCGTCGTCGTTGAAGCGGGTCCAGCTGGCGCCGCCGTCGTCGGAGCGGTACACGCCCCACACGCCGCCCACCGTGCCCACCACGTAGACCGCTGCCGGGTACGGCGCGCCGGCCTTGGCCTTGCCCAGCGCGATGGTGCTGGCGCCCGGGCTGCCGTTGGTCGACGCAAAGGGGCCGAGCCGGGTCCAGCTGGCGCCCGCATCCACCGAGTGGTAGACGCTGTTGCCGTCGGCCAGCCAGAGATCGCCTTCGACCTGCGGGTTGACCACCATCGCGCTGGCCCACCAGGCGTTGGCGGCCAGGCCCGCCGAGACCGAGCCCGCGCTCAGCGTGAAGTGGTGGCCGCCATCGGTGGAGACGTAGACCTTGCCCGCCGCCGCCCAGGTGGCGCCGCCCGAGTCGTAGGCATAGACCTTGTCCGGGTTGCGGCGGTCGGCCACCACGCGGTAGCCGCGGTTCCAGCCGGAGGCCACGCTGGGCAGCGGCGGCAGGTTGGTGGCCACCCAGCTGGCGCCGTTGTCGGTGGTGCAGGAAGGCACCGAGTTGGCCGGCGCCCAGACCAGCTGGTGGCGCGCCGTCACCGCGATGCTGGCTTCGCCACTGGTCTGGGTGGCAGCGCCGGGCGGCAGCGTCGCGAAGCGCGCCCAGGTCTTGCCGCCGTCGCCCGACCAGTAGCCCGTGCCGGCGCCGCTCGCGTTGATCACGCCGCCGCCGGCGATGTAGTTCGGGTCGGACCACGCCAGGTCGGCGGCGTTGGCATTGCTCCAACCCAGGCCGGGGCCGAGCGTCGGTGCCTTCGCGAGGTCCGTGTGGACCCAGGCGCCGACGTCGCCCGAGCTGTTGACGAAGCGGTAGGGCGCGCCCGCCGGCGGCGTGACCAGGGCGATGACGGCGGTCTCCTCGATGCCCTCGACCGTGCCGTTCCAGCTCGGCCGGGCGGCCGAGGCGTTGCGCGTCTCGACGATGCCGCCGCCATGCACATGCAGCACGTGGTCGCGGTCGAACGGATCGATCTCGACATCGTCGACCCAGCCGGACGCGGTTTCGCCGGGCATCGTGGCCTCGATCTCGCGCCAGGTCTGGCCGGCGTCGTCGGAGAGCTGCACGATCTGCTGGCCGTTCCAGCTGCCCCACGAATTGGTCACGCCCAGCGCGATGCGGGTGGTCGCGCCGCTGCCGTGCACCGACACGCCGCCGAGGCCGAAGTTCGTGCCGCCGTCGGGGTCGACGCGCTTGAGCAGCGTCCAGTTCGTGCCGTCGAACCGTTACAGCCGGCCCGGGCCCCCGGCGCCGGGCCCGGCGTCCTGGGTGAAGACGACGTAGAACAGGCCGTCGGCCGCGCGCACCATGTGCGGCAGGTGGTAGCCCGCGACCGGGGTGGTGACCGGGCTCCACGACGCACCCCCGTCGCGGGAGCGGTAGAGGCTGGACGCCAGGCCCGCCACGCTGAGGTAGTCGGGGGAGAGGGCCGCGTAGAGCGTGGGCGTGGCCGAGCCGCTGCCCCGTGTGCCGGTGTCGCAGACGACCACGCTGACGCCCATGCCGCCGCCGGCGGCACCGATCTGGTCCGGGCTCATCCTGGCGCTGGCCAGCGAGGTGACCTGGGCCCAGGTCTGGCCCGCGTCCGTGCTCTTCCACAGGCCCGCGGTGCGCGAGCCGTAGAACAGCCGCGAAGGCAGGTTGGGGTCGACCACCAGGCGTTCGCCCATGGCCCGTCCGCCGTTGTTGCCGCCCACCGGGAAGGGCAGGCCGACATAGGTCCAGTGATTGCCGCGGTCGCTGGACAGGTACAGGCGGCCATTGCCTTCGAACGTGTACATGCCGGTGGCCATGTACAGCACGCGATCGTCGTTCGGGTCGACGGCCAGGCTCTCGACGCCGTGGAAGCGGCTCTCGGCGGCACCGAAGCCCAGGCCGTCGGTGATGGGCGTCCACGACGAGGCGGCCGGGTCCCAGCGGTAGGCGCCGCCGATGTCGGTGCGGGCGTACAGCAGGTTCGGCGTCGTCGGATGGAAGACGAGGCCGGTGACGTAGCCGCCGCCGCCGAAATTCACACTGCGCCAGGTGGCGGGCTGGTCCGCCGACCCATCGCCATCGGGGGGTGGGGGCGGCGGCGGTGGTGGGGGTGGCGGTGACGGCGGAGGCGGTGACGGCGGGACGCTGCCACCCCCACCGCCGCCGCAGCCGGCCACCACGGCCGCACTGAGCATGGACAGCACCAGGATTTGCCGGCGGGACGTGTTCATGGCGGGGGACGGGAATCGACGGGGTGAAGCTGGGGTTCGGCAGCGCGGATCAGGGCGTGGCTGGGGACATCGGCTCCAGGGCCGCCAGCCCGGCGGCCGCGAGCCTGCGGCGGCAACGGGCGGCCATCACGGCACCGGCGTCAGACGCACCATGAGCACCCCGTGCGGGGCCACGGTGCCGCCGAAGCGGCCGCGTACACCCCGTGTCAGCTGCTGGCGCCACAGGTCCTTGACGTCCGCCTTCAGCCCGGCGGGCAGGTTGAGCTGGTCCCAGCTCACCTGCATCGGCGCCGGCGCGTTGCCGCGGTTGAACAGCACCACGGCGTGCTCGCCGCCCTTCAGCGGGCGGGCCCAGATCTCGAGATCGCCCTCCTTCCAGATGCGCCGTGCCTGCTGGCCCAGCGGGTCCTGGTCGACGGCGATGACCTCGGCGTTGGTCAGGATGCGCCCCGTGTCGGCGTCCATCGCCGACAGGTCGTTGCCGGCGATCAACGGCGCCGCCAGCATCGCCCACAGCGAGAAGTGCGACTCGTACTCGGTGCTCGTCATGCCGCCGTTGCCCACCTCCAGCATGTCGGGGTCGTTCCAGGCATTGGGCCCCGAGTGGCGCCAGCGCTCGACCTGCATGTCGAGGATGTTGGTCATGCCGTGCGACCAGTCCTTCCTGCCTTCCCAGGCGTCGTAGATGTCGCCGGTGGTGCGCCAGAGGTGGCCCACCGGCCTGGCCCACTGTTCGGGCTGGTTGTTGCCCCATTCGCAGATCGACAGCACGATGTCGCGCCCCGATTCGCGCAGCGCCTTGGCCATGAGGGTGTAGGCGGCCTCGGCATTGCGACTGCCGGTGTGGCACCAGTCGTACTTCAGGTAGTCGACGCCCCACTTCGCGTATTGGCGCGCGTCCTGGAACTCGCGGCCGGCACTGCCCGGGCGGCCGCCGCAGGTGAGCACGCCGGCGTCGGAGTACAGGCCGAACTTCAGGCCCTTCGAGTGCACGTAGTCGGCCAGTGCCTGGATGCCGCCTGGAAAGCGCTCGGGGTCGGCGACGATGTTGCCGTTGTCGTCGCGGCTCTTCTGCCAGCAGTCGTCGATGACGATGTACCGGTAGCCGGCGTCCTTCATGCCCGACGCCGCCATCGCGTCGGCCTGCCGGCGGACGATGGCTTCGTTGATGTTGCAGCCGAACTTGTTCCACGAATTCCAGCCCATCGGCGGCGTCGGCGCCAGCAGTGGCTTGGGCGCGTCGAGCTTCAGCGTCTCGTGCGCCAAGGCGGGTGCCGCGCAGGCGACGAGCAGGGCCGCGCCGGCCGCCAGGGTCCGACAGCTGCGGGTCGCGACAGGGGAGGGGGTGTGCGGGTGCTTCATGGTCAGGGTGGTTGGCGGCGCAGGGCGTTGGCGCCTGTGGGCGGCGCGGTGGCGGCGGGTCGATTTGATGTAGCGATAAATCAACTCGGCCATGATAGTTTGACTGGCGAATTAACTGGCCCAGGAAAGTACCTAGCCGGAGGCCAGGTAGGTGTTTGTCCGCGGTAGATTCGTTCGATGCCCGAACTAGGATGAGCCGGGTCGCCGAGGTCTGGCCGCGGCGAGAGCAAGCGTTCCATCCTGTTCGTGCCCTCACGCATTGATTTATCGGGAAATTACTCGGGGCGTCAGCTGGACGCGGGGCCCGGGCGCGGCCGGCCGCCGTCGCTGCGCGCTGCCCACAACACGCAGGAAGTGAAGCCATGGACCGACGTGATTTCCTCTGCTGGGCCGGCGCGCTGCCGTTGCTGGCCGCCGGGCAGGGCCGTGCCGGGGAACAGGGCCCGGCATACGCCTGGCGCAGCCTGCCGCTGGGGGGCGGCGGCCTGATCGACGGCCTGGCCTTCCACCCGAAGGAACGCGGCCTGCTCTATGCGCGCAGCGATGCCGGCGGCGCGCACCGCTGGAACGATGCGGCCCGGGCCTGGCAACCGCTGCTCGACCACCTGGGCCGGGCCGACACCGACCTGCGCAGTGTGCTGAGCCTGGCGCTGGACCCGCAGGATCCGCAGCGCGTGTACCTGGCCTGCGGTCGGGGCACCGCCGAGTGGTCGCGCAAGGGTGCCTTGCTCGCCTCGGCCGACCGCGGCGCGAGCTGGCAGCTCACCGAACTGGGGGTCATGCTGGGCGGCCAGGAGGACGGCCGCGGCAGCGGCGAGCGGCTGCAGGTGGATCCGCGGCACGGTGAGGTGCTGTTGCTGGGCACCAGCCGCGACGGGCTGATGCGCAGCAGCGACCGGGGCCGCAGCTTCGCGCGCGTGCCGGGCTTCGCGGGCCGGCATGTCACGCTGGTGCTGATCGATCCCGCCAGCGGCGCCGGCGGCAGCGCCTGCAGGACCTTCTACGTGGGTTGCCACGACAAGCCCGGCCTCTACGCCACGCGCGACGGCGGACAGGCCTTCGCCCGCGAGCCGGGCACGCCGGAACAGGTGCCGCAGCGCGCCGCCTTCGGCCCCGACGGCAGCCTGTACGTGAGCTTCGCGGCCGGGCAGGGCGAGCAGGCGCCGAACCCGGGCAACGCGCAGGCCGGCGGCCTGTGGAAGCGCGACCCCGCCGGCCGCTGGCGCGAGATCACGCCGCTGAAGCCCGGTGCCGGCAAGGCCTTCGGCTACGGCGGGCTGGACGTCGACCCGCGCGGCCGCATCGTGGTCTCGACGGTCGAGCCCTGGGGCGACGGCGAGGTGTTCCTGTCGGTCGACGGCGGCGCGCACTGGACGGCGCTGGCCGCACGCTCGCAGCACGATGCCGCGCCCTGGCCCTGGCTGGCCGACCTGATGCAGGGCCGTGACGCCATGGGCCCCACGATCGCCGACATCAAGCTCGATCCGCACGATCCGCAGCGCGCGGTCTATGGCTCGGGTCATGGCGTGTGGATGACGTCCAATCTGAGCGTCCTGCAGCAGCCGGACGCCCGGGTGCGCTGGGACTTCGCGGCCGGCAACCTCGAGCTGGCCTCGGCCGCCGATCTGCTCAGCCCCTCGGGCGGCGTGCTGCTCTTTGCCGCGATGAACGACGTTGCGGGCGCCGCCTGGGACGACGCCGCGCGGACGCCGGCCGCGGGCCTGTTCACGCCTTACCGCGAGGCCTGCCGCAGCATCGACGCGGCCTGGGCCGCGCCGCGCATCGTGGCCCGTACCGCTGACGCCCCGAGCGGCGGCTACGTCTCGCTGGACGGCGGCGCCAGCTGGCGCCCGTTCGCCGGCGTGCCGCCCAAGCCAGCGCGCGGCGGGCGCATTGCCGTCTCGGCCAAGGGCAGCAGCTTCGTGTGGGCGCCGGACCGGCAGGCGGCGCTGTGCTCGCGTGATCGCGGGCGCAGCTGGCAGCCCTGCGTCGGCTGGCCGGCCGAGCGCGAGACCCCGCTGCTGCCGGTGGCCGACCGCGCGGTGGACGGCGTTTTCTACGCGCTGGACGCGGCGGCCGGCACGCTGCTCGTCAGCGCCGATGGCGGCCAGTCGTTCAGCCTCAGCGTCACCGGGCTGCCGAAGCTGCAGCCCTGGCAGTCGGCGCGGCTGGTCAGCGCGCCCGGCATGGTGCGCGACCTGTGGATCGCGCTGCCCGAAGGGCTGCTGCATTTGCACGGGCTGGAGGGGCGTGCCAAGACCATCCGCGGGGTCGAGGAGGCCTGGCTGGTGGCCCTGGGCCAGGCCGCGCCGGGTGCCAGCTACTTCAGCGTTTATCTCCACGGCCGGGTCAACGTCAACGGCGAGTCCACCGACGGCCTGTTCCGCTCCGACGACGCCGGCGACAGCTGGCGCCGCATCGACGACGAGGCGCACCGCTACGGCGCCCCGCTGGCGCTGGCGGCCGACCCGCTGGAGCACGGCACGGTGTACCTCGCGGCGCCGGGCCGCGGCGTGCTGGTGGGCAGGCCCGCGGCCTGAAGGCATGACGATGGATGCGCACGCCGCCGCGCGCCGGCAGTTCATTGCCGCCGCGCTGCTGCCCGCCGCGCCCTCCGTCCTGGCGGCCGCCGGGACGGCGCCGGTACGGCCGCCACGCGCTGGCAGCGGTGGCGGCGGTGGTGGTGTGGAGGGCCAGCGCCGGGCCGATCTGGGCAACGGTCTGTACCTGAACCCCATCGTGCCGGGCGACCACCCGGACCCGACCATCCTGAAGGACGGGGCCGACTACTACATGACGTTCTCGTCATTCCAGCTGACCCCGGGCGTCGTGATCTGGCATTCGCGCGACCTGGTCAACTGGGCGCCGCTGTGCGCCGCGCTCACCCGGCCCATCGGCACCGTGTGGGCGCCCGACCTCGTCAAGCACCGCGGCCGCTACTTCGTCTACATCCC
Organism: Burkholderiaceae bacterium; assembly: GCA_044226465.1. Lineage (GTDB taxonomy): Bacteria > Pseudomonadota > Gammaproteobacteria > Burkholderiales > Burkholderiaceae_C > Ideonella. The sequence continues at coordinate 43,892 of JBGAGZ010000032.1, forward strand.
GGTGCTGCAGCCCGGGCGGCTGGCCACCTACGTGATCCATGCCGACGACATCCGCGGCCCCTGGAGCGACCCGATCGACCTGCAGGTGGACGGCTGCATCGACCCCGGCCATGCGGTGGGCGAGGACGGCCGGCGCTATCTCTTCTTCAACGGCGTGCGCCGCGTTCGCCTGACCGACGATGGCCTGGCCACCGACGGCCCGCTCGAGCATGCCTACACGCCGTGGCGCTACCCGCAGGACTGGGTGGTGGAGATGTTCGCGCCCGAAGGGCCGAAGATCCTGCGCCGCGAGGGCTGGTTCTACCTCATCGCCGCCGTCGGCGGCACCTCCGGGCCGGCCACCAGCCACATGGTGACCGTGGCACGCTCGCGTTCCATTCACGGGCCGTGGGAGAACGATGCGCACAACCCCATCGTGCGCACGGCCAGCGCCGCCGAGCCCTGGTGGTCGCGCGGGCACGCCAGCGTGGTCGAAGGGCCGCACGGCGACTGGTGGATGGTCTACCACGGCTACGAGAACGGCTACCGCACGCTGGGCCGGCAGACGCTGCTGCAGCCGGTGGCGTGGACGCCCGACGGCTGGCTGCGCGCCCGCGGCGGCACGCTGCAGCGGCCGCTGCCCAAGCCGCGCGGCGGGCAGCCCGGACCGGCGGGCCAGCCGCTGTCCGACGACTTCAGCCGCAACCGCATCGGCCTGCAGTGGTGCTTCTTCGATGCCGCGGCCGACGAGCTGCAGCGCGCGCGCTACGAAGCCGGCAGCCTGGTGCTGCGCGCCAAGGGCAGCACGCTGGCCGACTGCTCGCCCCTGCTGTGCACCGTGGGCGACCGCAGCTACGAAGCGCAGGTGGAACTGGAACTGGTGGGCGACGAGGTGCAGGCCGGCCTGGCGCTGTTCTACGACGCACGCGGCCATGTCGGCGTCGGCTTCGGCGGCGGCGCGATGCACACCTACCACGTTGGCGAGGTGCCCGGCTGGATGCGCCGGCCGGTGCCGGGCCGGCGCTACCGGCTGAAGCTGACGAACCGCGAGCACGTCGTCACCTACCACTACGCCAGCGATGACGGCCCATGGATCCAGCATGAGTGGCAGCGCGAGGTCTCGGGCTTCCACCACAACGTCTTCGGCGGCTTCCTGGCCCTGCGCATCGCACTGTTCGCGGCCGGCCGCGGCGAAGTGCGGCTGCGCAACTTCGTCTACCGGGGCCTGGCATGAACGCCGCCCGCCATCCTCGGCCTCGCGCTCGGCGCGGGGTCGGCGGCACGGGCCCGGAGCTGCGGCAGCGGTGGCGTCGCCACCGTCTGCCTGACTGGACGACCACAACCAGTGGCACGCCACGCCTTTGCCCGGTGGCGAGAAGGTCCAGGCCGCCCACGGCTTCTTCGAGCTGCTGGAGCCTTCCACCGCCGAGGTGCTGGCGCGTTTCGACAACGTGGACGGACAGACCCCGGCCATCACGGTGACCAGCCATGGCAAGGGTCGCGCCCTCTGCGCGGCCACCACCGCGCAGGCACCGCTGATGGCGCCGCTGGGCGTGGAACTGCTGGAACCCTGAAGCGGCACGCCCGCGGCCACAGGGCCCGAATCCCACTCGCCACCCGCCGCCGGATGCCACACCCGCCTGCCACGGACGCCATGTCGCGAAGTCACCCATGCGCTTGAATCGCCGCACCCTTCTCGGCCACCTGGCAGGGGCCGCGCTGCCCGCCACCGGCCTGGTCCACGCCGCCGACACGCCAGCAGGCGAGGGCGGCAGCCCGCTGCCCTCCGCGCTGGATGACGCCGGCCAGATGCGGCCCTGGGCCGCGGACGGCAGCGGCTTTGCCTGGCGCCCGGTGGCCGGCGGCGTGCAGTTCCAGGCCGGCGGCCTGCTGCGCGCGGCCCTCTTCTACGGCCCCGGCCTGGTGCGCGTGCTGGCGCATCCGGGCGAGCTGCACACGCAGCAGCCAAGCCTGGCGGTGGTGGCGCCGCCGCTGGCCCTGGCGGCCGCGGTGTCGGAGTCGGCGGCGATGCTCACCGTGTCCGGCCCCGGCCTGCGCCTGCGGATCGACAAGGCCACCGGCGCCATCGCCTTCCAGCGCGCCGACGGCACGCCGCTGACCCGCGAGCACGAGGCGCCGCGCGTCAGCCCGGCGCGCGAGGCGGGCGGCACGCCCACCTGGGCCATCGAGCAGGGCTTCGCCCTCGCGCCCGATGAATCGATCTACGGCCTGGGCCAGTACGACACCCCCTACATGGACTACCGCGGCCGCCAGGTGCTGCTGGTGCAGACCAACATCGGCATCGTCGTGCCCTTCATGCTGTCCACGCGCCGCTGGGGACTGCTGTGGGACGTGTACTCCAAGGGCAGCTTCGCCGACGGCGCGCAGGGCGCGCGCTTCACCTTCGAGAGCGCGCCGGCCGGGGTGGACTACTACCTCGCCGCGGGCGACACCATGGACGCGGTGATTGCGGGTTATCGCCGGCTCACCGGCGCGGCGCCGCTGCTGCCGCGCTCGGCCTTCGGGCTGTTCATGAGCAAGGAGCGCTACACCACCCAGCAGCAGCTGCTGGACGTGGTGCGGCGCTTCCGCGCCGAGGGCTTCCCGCTCGACTGGATCGTGCAGGACTGGCAGTACTGGGGCGGTGACAAGGACGGCACCTGGAGCGGCATGATCTGGAACCCCGAGCGCTTCCCCGATCCCGCCGGCATGGCGCGCACGCTGCACCGCGAGCTGAACGCACAGCTGCTGGTCTCGATCTGGCCCTCGGTGGGCAACGACACGGCGCTCGCGCGCGAGCTCGACGCCAAGGGCCTGCGCTTCGAGCCGCTGCACTGGATCTCGGGGCGCGCGCGCATCTACGACGCCTACAGCGCCGAGGGCCGCGCCATCTACTTCAAGCACGTGAAGCAGGGCCTGCTCGACGTGGGCGTGGACGGGCTGTGGATGGACGGCACCGAGGTGGAGGTGGGCGGCGCCTGCCACGACCCGGCGCAGGTGGAAGCCGACATCAAGCGCCTGGGCCGCAACGCCATGGGCGACTTCACGCGCTACCTCAACCCCTACAGCCTGATGACCACGCGCGGGGTGTACGAGGGCCAGCGCGCCACGTCGGACAAGCGCGTGTTCACGCTCACCCGTTCGGCCTGGGCCGGCCAGCAGCGCTACGCGGCGCTGCCCTGGTCGGGCGACACCACGGCGAGCTGGGCCACGCTGCGCGCGCAGATTGCCGGCGGGCTGAACGTGGCCATGGCCGGGCAGCCCTACTGGACGCAGGACACCGGCGGCTTCTTCGTCCACATGTCCGGCGGCGAGCGCAACCCCGCCTGGCGCGAGCTGTACGCGCGCTGGCACCAGTTCGCCGTGTTCAACCCGATCTACCGCATCCACGGCACCTCGGTCGAACGCGAGCCCTATCACTTCAAGACCATGGACCCGCCGCTGTGGCGCTCGCTGCTGCGCGCCGCGCGCCTGCGCTACCAGCTGCTGCCCTACCTCTACGCCCTGGCCTGGCGCAGCACCCACGAGGGCTACACGATGATGCGCGCGCTGCCGATGGATTTTCCCGACCAGCCGGCGCTGCGCCGGGTGGACGACACCTACGTGTTCGGGCCCGCCTTCCTGGTGCAACCCATCACGCGCCCGATGCTGCATGCCGAGCTGCCGCCGCCGGCCACGGTGCCGGCCACGCAGCTGCGCACGGCCGATGGCCGCCCGGGGCTGGCGGTGCAGTACTTCGACGGCATGGCCTTCGACAGGCCCGCCGGCCGCAGCATCGATGCCACGGTGGAGCACCGCTGGCCCGGCCCGCCGCTGGCCGACCCGCCGCCGGGGCTGCAGGGGCTGGACCGCTTCTCCGCCCGCTGGGAAGGCGAACTGGTGGCGGCGGAGGACGGCGAACACGAGATCGGCCTGGAAGGCGACGACGGCTTCCGGCTCTGGCTGGACGACCGCCTGGTGGTGCAGGACTGGCACGACGGCCCGGCCCGCTTCCAGAGCACCCGCCTGCCGCTGCGGGCGGGCCAGGCGCTGCGCGTGCGCATCGAGTACTACCAGAACGCCGGTGAGCGGCTGCTGCGGCTGGCCTGGCGCACGCCGGCGCAGCAGCGCGCCCAGGCCGGCCCCAGGCTGGACCCCCGGCAGAGCACGCGGCTGCCCGCGGGCTGCGACTGGTACGACTTCTGGACCGGCCGCCGCCAGCGCGGCGGCGCCGTGGTGACCCGGGCCTACACGCTGGAGGAGTTTCCGCTGTACGTGCGCGCCGGTTCGGTGCTGCCGCTGGGGCCGGCCGTGCAGCACAGCGGCGAAGCGTCCGACGCGCCATGGGAGATCCGCATCTACCCGGGTGCCGACGGCCGCTTCACGCTGTACGAGGACGACGGCCAGACCTACGCCTACGAACGCGGCGAGCGCGCCACCGTCGACCTGCACTGGGACGACGCCGGCCGCCGCCTGCGCATCGGGCCGCGCCAGGGCACCTTCGCCGGCATGCTGGCCACGCGCACCTTGAACGTCAGGCTGATGAGCGCGCGCGCCGCCGGCCGGGTGGAGGAGCACACTGTCGGCTACACCGGCGCCCCGGTGGACCTGCGCTTCGCGCGCCAACCAGGAGACCCCATTTGAGATCCACCTTCCGGCCGCACGCCTCGGTGCTGCGGCGCGCGGCACTGGCTGCCGCGCTGCTGTGCGGCAGCGCCCTCGCGCCCGTGCGGGCCGAGGCGCCGCCTTCGGCCCCGGTTGCGGCCCCCGTGGTGGCCACCCCGGCGGCCACACTGCCGGCCTGGGCCCACGAGCGGGTGCAGCGCGCCCCCGACCCCGCGGTGCGCTTCGGCCGGCTGCCCAACGGGTTGCGCTACGCGCTGCAGCACAACGAGACGCCCAAGGACGGCGTGGCGATGCGCCTGCGCATCGGCGCCGGCTCGCTGCAGGAGCGCGACGACGAGCAGGGCCTGGCCCACTTCCTCGAGCACATGGCCTTTCGCGGCAGCGCCAGGGTGGCCGATGGCGAGGTGGTGCACATGCTGCAGCGCCAGGGCCTGAGCTTCGGCCCCGACACCAACGCCTCTACCGGCTTCGACCAGACCGTCTACCACTTCAACTTCCCCAAGGCCGATGCCGCGGCGCTGGACACCGGGCTGATGCTGTTCCGCGAGATCGGCGAGCACCTCACGCTGGACGCGAGGCTGGTCGAGCAGGAAAAGGGCGTGGTGCTGTCGGAGGAACGCTCGCGCGACGTGCCCGGCATGCGCGCCTACGTGGCCGAACAGGCGCTCACGCTGGCCGGCACCCGCGTGGCGCAGCGCCTGCCCATCGGCCACGTCGAGACCATCCAGGCCGCCACGGCCGCACGTTTGAAGCGTTATTACCAGGCCAACTACCGGCCCGACAATGCCACGCTGGTGGTCGTCGGCCACATCGACGTGGACGCGGTGGAACGCCAGATCCGCGAGCGTTTTGCCGACTGGAAGCCCGCCGGCCAGCCCGATGCGCTGGACCTCGGCGCGCCCAAGCCCACGCAGGCCGCCGCCGAGTTCGTGGCCGAGGGCGCGCCGGACAAGCTTTCGCTGACCTGGCTGCTGCCGCCGGACAAGCGCCTGCCCACGCTCGACGTGGAGCGTGAACAGCTGCTGCAGCAACTGGCTGCCGGCGTGCTGAACCAACGCCTGGCCGACCGCACGCTGAAGCCCGGCAGCCCTTTCCTGGGTGCCTACGCGATGGTGCTGCCGCGCGTGTACCAGGTGGCGAGCCAGGCCCAGCTGACCGTCGTCGCCCCGCCCGAGCAGTGGGCCGCGGCGCTCGATGCCGCCACCACCGAGCTGCGCCAGCTGCTGGCCCAGGGCGTGCAGCCGGCCGACCTGCAGCGCCTGCTGCCGACGATGCGCAGCGCGTTCAAGGCCATGGTGGCCCAGGCCGCCACGCGCCAGCACGCGGCCATTGCCGATGCGCTGGTGAACGCGGTCAACATCGACGGCCTGTACCAGAGCGCCGAGCAATCGCTGCCCGAGGCCGAGGCGGTGCTGGACAGTCTCACGGCCGACGACCTGAGCGCCGTGCTGCGCCGCCACTTCGGCGGTGGACAGGCGCTGGTCTTCCGCAGCGCCAAGGCCGGCGCCGCCGGCCCGGAGGCACTGTCCGCCCAGCTGGCCCAGGCCATGGCGCGGCCGCTGCCGGCCGCGGTGGCGGCCACCGCCGCCAGCTGGCCGTACACCGACTTCGGCCCGGCCAGTGCCGTGGTCAGCCGGCGCACCGATGCCGAGCTGGGGGCCACCACGGTGCAGTTTGCCAACGGCACGCGGCTGGTCGTCAAGAGCACGGCCCAGGAAAAGGACAAGGTCAACGTGCAGGTGCTGCTGGGCCAGGGCCGCAGCGGCCTGAAGCCCGAGCAGGTGCACAGCGTCTGGGCGCTCAACTACTTCCCGCTCGGCGGCACCGGCCAGCGCTCGCTGGCCGAGGTGATGCAGTGGCTGCAGGGCCAGGGTGCGCAGGCCGGGCTGGGCGTGCGCGCCGATCCCTGGCACTTCGTGCTGGCCAGCGACACACGGCCGGCCGACCTGCCGCTGGAGCTGCAGCTGCTGGCCGCCTTCGTGCGCGACCCGGGATTCCGCCCCGAGCTGGGCGAGAAACTGGCTGGCGCGGCGCCGATGATGATCAACCAGTTCGAGACCCTGCCGGGCCTGGTCTATGCCCGCGAGGTGGGCCGCGTGCTGAACAACGGCGAAGCGCGCCTGGGCAACATTCCCAGTGCCGCCGACATCGCCGCCACGCGGGCCGAGGACCTGCCGGCCGTGCTGCGCCCGGCGCTGGCCGCTGCGGCCGACGTCGTGATCATCGGCGACGTCAGCGAAGACGCGGCCATCGCCGCCGTGCAGGCCACCTTCGGCGCGGGCGCGAGCCGGCCGCGGGTCGAGCGCGCGCCGCTGAAGCTGGTGCCGCCGGCCGGCGGCGGGGACCCCCATGTCGCCACCCATCGGGGCCGGGCCGACCAGGCCCTGCTCGGCTGGCACTGGCCCATGCCCGACCAGTGGGCCGACCCGGCGCTCTCCAGCACCGGCCGGGTGGCCGCGGCCATCCTGCAGGCGCGGCTGATCGACACCGTGCGCGAGAAGCTGGGCATCACCTACTCACCCAGCGTCAGCGGCGGCGGCTCGATCGACGTTCCGGGCCAGGGCAGCTTCTCGGCGCAGATCGAGACCCCGCCCGAGAAGTTCGAGGCCTTTCGCGAGGTGCTGCGCGCGCAGCTGAAGGAACTGGCCGCCCAGCCGGTGAGTGCGGACGAGCTGCAGCGTGCCCGCCAGCCGCTGGTCGAGGGCCGGCGCAAGGCGCCCGAGTACAACGGCCACTGGGCTTTCTGGCTGCCCCGCATCCTGGATGAGCCGCGCATGAAGGGCGCGATGCTCGGTGAAGGCCCCGCGCTCGAGGCCGTCACCGCCGAGCGGGTGCAGGCCTTCTTCCGCGACCACATCGCCGGCCGCGCGCCGGTGGAAGTGGCGGCCAAGGCGCCGTGATCGACTGCGGCCGGGTGCTGCGGCGCTGTGCCGCAGGCCCACGCCCGCCGCACTGCCCGGCGTGAACAGGCCCTAGAACGTGATCTGAGCGGCCGGCACGGCGCGCGCCGGCGGGCCGAAGCTGGTGAGGTCGGGCAGCGTGGCGTTCTCGTGCGCGCGGATCTGCGCGCCGCTGGCGTGCGGCTTGTCGTGCGTGGTGTGGGCGTCGGCCGCCAGCGTGACCGTGTAGCCCAGGCCCAGCGCGCGGCGCGTCGTGGTGTCGACGCAGAACTCGCTGGCATAGCCGCAGATCACCAGGTGCCGGATGTCCAGCTCCTGCAGCAGCGGCTCGAGCCGGGTGTT
>JBGAGZ010000033.1:0-51061 GCA_044226465.1 Burkholderiaceae bacterium
GTTGGTGACCGGCGTACCGTCCAACTGGGTGACGTGGTCCACGCCTTTCAGGCGAAACGACTGCTTGCCGTCGAAGGCCACGATGCCGTGGCCCGTGCCGCCCTGCGCGCGAATGCCTGCATGTGCCCAACCCACCGTCGCAGCCTGAAGGGCTGGCCGAAGACCAAGCCGGCGGGCGACGACAACGGTCTCATCGACGGCCAGAAGACGTCCGGGTCACGATGTCGGTGTTCACGCTCCAGTCCTTCCAGATCGTCCGCGGCGCGACGAGGCACCAGGCACACGAAACGCGGCGCCGCCAGACAGGCCATGGGTTTCCAGCGCGCCCTTGACCTGCACCTTGTAGCGGCATTTCTGACGTGCCGGGCGAGGCCCGGCGCGTCGACAGTCAGCACATCGGTGAAGCCGGCCAATGCACCGCCCACCTCTTCGCCGTCGCCCACCGCGTCGTTGCTCGCGCGCACGCGCGCCTTGCCACCGGGCAGGCCCTGTGCAATTCCGCCGCCGGTGCCACGGGGGCCACTGTGGCTTGGCCTTCACCTTGCCCATCGACGCATCGAAGTCTTCCTTGCACACCGATTCGCCCGGCGTGGAAGAGACCGTGTCGATGTTCTGCACCGGAAAGCCGTTGCCGGAAGCCCGGCCGCCGCAGGTGTAGGCAAAGCTGCCCAGCTGATCGATGGGTGGGGTGGCATGCGACAGCCAGGGCAGGCACAAGGTGCCGGCGGCGATGAGGCGGCATGCGCCTTGCTGAATCAGCGTGGAAACGGCGAGCGGGTCCTTCGCTGGAAACGGGATGGATGTCGGACTACCACGGCAGCCCAGCCTGGGAGCTGAGCGTGTAGTTGGTGACAGGCGCACCTTCGTAGGTGACGATGTGGTCCACCCCCTTGAGGCGGATCGAGTCCTTCGCATCGAACGCCACGGTGCCGTGGGCATTGCCGCCGCCGGAGATCGCCCAGGCCGTGGTGGTCAGGTTCAAGGGCTGTCCGAAGACGAAGCTCGCAGCAACCACGGCCGTTTCGTCGACGTTGATCACGACATCCGGCAGCGACCAGTCGGTCTGCGCGACCAGTCCTTCCAGACCGTGGGGAGGTGCGGCACCAGGGGCAGGATGCGGAAGAAGGTGGCGCCGCTCAGGCCGTGGGTTTCGAGCGTGCCCTTGACCTTGACGCGGTAGTACAGGATGCCCGAGGTGTTGGCCAGGCCAGGGGCGTCGATCATCAACACGTCGGTGATACCGGCGATGGCGCCGCCCGTCTCGCCGTTGTTGCTGTTGAGTCGCTACAGCCGAACGCGCAGCTTGCTCGCCGCAGGCCTGGCCACGCCGCTGGAAGTGCCAGACACCGCATGGGTCGCCTTGGCCTTGACCAGGTCCATGGCCGGCGAAAAGGCTTCCTTGCACTTCGATTCCGTCGTGAACAGCGCGCCCAGCTCGATCGACTGGACAGGAATGCCGTTGGAGTTGCGCTCGCCGGCGCAGGCATAGGCCAGGCTGCCGAACTGGTCGATCGGCGGCGTGGCCGACGCCCACATCGGCCAGGCCAGGCCGGCCGCCGCGGCGAGCGAGTGGATTGCATGATGGGCGTGCAGCGTGCGCATGGTGGTGTCCCTTGGTGGTTGAGCCGCGACATCGCGGCTGCGGCGCCAGACTAGGCGACACGCCTGCAGGGCCACCAACGGATCACCAACCGATCGCCTGATCCAGGCGCGCACCCCCTTGCCATAGGGGGCTGCGGTGGGGGGTGCCGCCTACAATCGGCCGCTACTTTTCCTCGCGGACACCCGCTTCATGAGCGACCCCAAGACCACCCCTGCCGCCGAACCCGCCAAGCCCAGCAACTTCCTGCGCGCCATCGTCGAGCGCGATCTCGCGGCCGGCACCTACGATCAGCGGCCCTTCGGTGGTGGCCCGGGCGACGCCGCCCACCATGCGGCCGGCCAGCCCGACCCGGCGCGGGTGCGCCTGCGTTTCCCACCCGAGCCCAACGGCTACCTGCACGTGGGCCATGCCAAGAGCATCTGCCTGAACTTCGGCCTGGCCCGCGACTACGGCGGCGTGTGCCATCTGCGCTTCGACGACACCAACCCCGAGAAGGAAGAGCAGGAGTACGTCGACGCGATCGAAGAGATGGTGCAGTGGCTGGGCTGGGACTGGAACGCCTTCGGCACCCCCCACCTGTATTTCGCCAGCAACTACTTCGACTTCATGTACCGCGCCGCCGAGCACCTGATCGAGCGCGGCCTGGCCTATGTGGACGAGCAGACGCCCGATGAGATGCGCGCCAACCGCGGCGACTTCACCACGCCCGGCACCGACAGCCCCTTCCGCAGCCGCACGCCGGAACAGAACCTGGCCCGGTTCCGCGAGATGCGCGACGGCCAGCATGCCGACGGCTCGATGGTGCTGCGCGCCAGGATCGACATGGCGTCGCCCAACATCAACCTGCGCGACCCGGCCATCTACCGCATCCGCCGCGCCACCCACCACAACACCGGCGACAAGTGGTGCATCTACCCGATGTACACCTACGCCCACCCGATCGAGGACGCGCTGGAGCGCATCACCCACTCGATCTGCACGCTCGAGTTCGAAGACCAGCGCCCGTTCTACGACTGGTTGCTGGAAAGGCTGGCCGAAGGTGGCCTGCTCTCGCACCCGCTGCCCAAGCAGTACGAGTTCGGCCGGCTCAACCTCAGCTACGTGATCACCAGCAAGCGCAAGCTGAAGCAGTTGGTCGACGAAAAACACGTCGAGGGCTGGGACGACCCGCGCATGCCCACGCTGGCCGGTATGCGCCGGCGCGGCTACACGCCGGCGGCGATCCGCAAGATGGCCGACGACTCGGGCGCGAGCAAGACCAACATCTGGCTCGACTACTCGGTGCTCGACATCGCCCAGCGCGACGACCTGGACCCGCAGGTGGCCCGCGCGATGGCCGTGATCGACCCGCTGCCGTTGAAGCTCACCAACTATGCCGAGGTGTTCGGCAACGGCCACGAGCCCTGCCACGCGCCGGTGCACCCGCACCATCCCGAGCGGGGCCAGCGTGCGTTCAGCCTCGGCCCCACGCTGTGGATCGAGCGCGACGACTTCGCCGAAGCGCCGCCCAAGGGCTTCTTCCGCCTCTTCCCCGGCAACAAGGTGCGGCTGAAGTACGGCGTGGTCGTCGAATGCACCGGCTGCGAGAAGGACGCACAAGGCAACATCACCGCCGTCACCGCCACCGTGGTGCCGGACACCAAGAGCGGCACCCCCGGCGCCGACGCGATCAAGGTCAAGGGCGTGATCACCTGGGTCGGCGCGCACGACGCGGTGGCCACCGAGCTGCGCCTGTTCGATCGCTTGTTCACCGAGGCCCAGCCCGATGCCGGGGGCCGCGACTACCTCAGCGTGCTGAACCCGGCCAGCAAGCGCGTGGTGCAAGGCTACGTCGAGCCCTCGCTCGCCAGCGCGCCGGCCGAGACCCGCGTGCAGTTCGAGCGCCACGGCTACTTCATCACCGACCGTGTCGACCACCGCGCCAGCGCGCCGGTCTTCAACCGCATCACCGGCTTGAAGGACAGCTGGGGCAAGTGAGCCCGGCGGAGCGGCCGCCGGCGCGCGGCCGCGTCCTACAGGGCCGGACGGCGATGTCCGACATCGGGCGAGCGCGAAGGGGCTCAGAGTGGAACCAGCCGGCCTTCCTGCCGGTCTTGTTGCCACTGGACTGCCCCGCTTGAGGGGCTCAAAGCGAAGGAGCTCATCATGACGATTTCGAAGACCCTGTCCACTGCCATCGCCGCCACGGCGCTCGTGGGCACCATCGGCCTGGTGTACGCGCAGACCACCGACGAGCGCACGCCGCAAACCCCGCAGACCGACACGACTGGCCAGCAGACGCTGCCCAGCCAAGGCCAGAGCAGCACCCCCCCGTTGGGCACGACGGCGCCTCAGAACCAGCCGGCAGCCGCCCCGTACGACAGCACCATGCCCAGCAGCACCGCGACCAGCCCGTCGCCCACGTCGTCGAGCACGTCCTCGGACATGGCGCCCACCAGTTCCGGCATGACGACCGACGAGCGCGCCCCGAAGCCCGATCGCAATTGATCGGCGTCGCCGGCGCGTACCTTAGAAGGGCCTCTCGTCGAGCAGCCGCATGGTCAGCGAGGACATCTGGGTCGGCCTGAAGCAAGGCCTGCTGATGGGCGCGGCCGCGCTGGCCCTTTTGCTGCCGACCCAGCCCGCCCGCCTGGCCACACGCCTGTCGGCGGGCTCGCCCGCCGCCCCGCCGATGTTGCTGGCGCGGCTCGATCAGGACCTTGACGCGGCGGCGCTCGCGCCGTCGCCCGACCTGCGGCGCCTGGCGCAGTGGGTGGTGAGCACCCGCGACAACGCCGGCCTGCCCTTCGCGATCATCGACAAGAAGGCCGCCCAGGTCTTCCTGTTTGACGTGCAAGGCCAGGTGCTCGGCGCAACACCGGCGCTGCTGGGCCGTGCGCCGGGCGACGACAGCGTCGCCGGCATCGGCCAGCGCCCGATCGCCGCCGTGCGGCCCGAAGAGCGCACCACCCCTGCGGGCCGCTTCGTGACGACGCCCGGTCGCAACGCGTCGAAGGAAGAGGTGTTGTGGGTCGATTACGACGCGGCGGTCTCCATGCACCGCGTCCGCTTGAGCGACCCCACCGAGCACCGGCAGGAGCGTCTGGACACCGTTGACAGCAGCGACAACCGCATCAGCTACGGTTGCATCAACCTGCCACCGGCTTTCTTCAACGACATGCTGTGGCCGAGCTTCAAGGCCCACGGAGGCATCACCTATGTGCTGCCCGAGGTCAAGCCGCTGAAACTGGTGTTCCCCGGCGCCGCACACGCCCCGGCCTATGCCGGCTTGAACGCACAAATAACCCAGTGAAAACGGCGTATTTGCCTTGATATGAGACAACTCGTTCGCGCTAGTATCCGCGCGTAACGATCCTGGCTGCCCTGTCGCACCTGGCATCGGTGTGGCGCAGGAGCGGCTGGCAGATGGGTGTTCTGGCGAGTGTGCGGGCATGTTGGGCCCGCGTCGGGGTGGCGTGTGGCCTGGTGATCGGCGTGGTCGCGAATGCCGGGGCCACCCCCGTCGATTTCAACGGCCAGCCCGCCTCGGCCGAAGCGCGACGGATGGCGCAATGGGCGCTCGACACCCGCGACACCCAAGGCAAGCCTTTTGCCGTGGTCGACAAGAAGCAGGCCAAGGTCTTCATCTTCGGGCGCGACGGGCACCTGCTGGGCGCGGCGCCGGCACTGCTGGGGCTGGCGCCGGGTGACCGCTCGGTGCCGGGCATCGGCCAGCGTGCGCCACACGACATCGCCCCGAGCGAGCGCACCACGCCCGCGGGCCGCTTCGACTCCGAGCCCGGCCACAACCACCTGGGCGAAGCCATCGTCTGGGTCGACTACGCCGCCTCGTTCGCGATCCACCGCCTGCGCCCCGCCGCCGCGTCGGAGCGGCGTCCCGAGCGGTTGGCGTCCGACACGCCCGACGACAACCGCATCTCGCTGGGCTGCATCGTGGTCAGCCCGGCCTTCTTCGACGAGGTCGTCGCCCCCAGCCTGGGCCGGCAGCGCGGCGTGGTCTACGTGCTGCCTGAAACCGCTGCGGGCAGCGTGCTGGCCGAGAGCACGGGCGCTCAGACCCAAAGCCGGTAGGGCCAGAAAGACTCTTCCTCGGCGACCCGCCGGTAGAGCTCGGTCGGGCTGAAACCGGTCACCCGCCGCGTCTCGCGGCACAGGTGCGACTGGTCTGCATAGCCGCCGCTGGCGGCCACCGCGGCCCAGTCGGGCTCGGCGGACGCCGCCACCTCGAAGAAGGCCCGCTCGGCCCGCGCCAGGCCGCGCAGCTCTCGCATCGACTGGCCGGCCCACTGCTTGATGCGCCGCTCCATCTGGCGCAGGCTGCGCCCGGGGCCCGACGTGGCCGCCCGCAGCCCCAGGCCGAGCGCCCAGTCGTGGTAGCGGTGGCCCGCCAGCGCCTGCTGCGGCCGCGCCGCCTGCCAGCGCGGGTCGAGGAAGTCTTCGATCAGGCGCACGCGCTGGTCGTCGGCCGGCGCCGCCTGCACGGACTCGCACATCGCCAGCCAGTCGGGCGGCAGCACCTCGGCCGCGTCGGCGAAGCGGTCGACCCATTGGTCAGCCTCCAGGCCGATCAGGTGGTGCAGGGCGTCCGGCAACAGCAGCAGCATCATGGCGTGCACCGGCCCGGGGTTGCGCCACAGGGACGGGCCGCGGAACGGCCCGCCGAAAACGAAGCGGCCCGGCATGCGCACACCCGGCCCATCGGGCTGGCCGAAGGGCAGCCACTCGGACTCGCCCTCGAACCACCAGCTCAGCGTGCACATCGGCGACGCGGGGAAGTGGTTCAAGCGCCGGGTGTCGTCGAGCAGGGCGCTGCGCGTGTCGCGCCCCATCACGCCGCGCACGCAGGCGGCCAGCGACAGCCGCGGCAGCCACAGGCGGTTCACCGCGGCGGGCGAGGGAGCGGCATGGTCGGGCATCGGGGCCAGTGTAGAGGGCCGAGAGGTCGCCTGCCCGCCACGGCGCAAGGCCCCACGGTGTCGCAATCCTTCAAGACGTGCGATGGCCGCTGAGGTCACACTGCGGCCCATGGAAATCGCGACCCCCTCGCCCGACGCCACCACCCCCTCGTCGCCGCCCGGCCCGGCCCGCCGCTGGTGGGGCCTGCCGCTGCTGCGCGCCATGCGGGCCGACTACCTGGGCTTCACCGCCGCGCTGCAGCGCCGCCATGGTGACCTCACCTTCATGCACATCGTCAACGAGCGCGGCTACGACCTGTTCACACCCGAGCTGGTGCGCGAGGCCCTGATCGACCATGCGGACGCGCTGATCCGCTGGGAGCGCGGCATCGAGGTCTTCGAGCAGTTGTTCGGCCGCAGCGTGCTGGTCACCGAAGGCGCCACCTGGCAACGCCAGCGCCGCATGCTGCAGCCCGCCTTCACGCCCAGGCGCGTGGCCGGCTACGCGGCGCTGATGCGCGACGCGGCACGCACCGCACTCGACGGCGCCGTGCCGGCGGGCCGGCCCGAGGCACTGGTGTCGATGGACGCGCTGTTCACCCAGGTGGCCATGGACGTGATCATGCGCACCCTCTTCAGCAGCCGCGCGCCGGAAGACGCACACGATGCCGCCACCGCCGTGCAGGTGCTGTCCGAGAACGCGATGCGCGAGATGTTCTGGCCGGTCACCCTGCCCGACTGGCTGCCGCTGCCTGGCAAGGCCCGCAAGCGCCGCGCGCTGCGCATGCTGCGCGGCCTGGTGGCACGCCATGTCGATGCCCGACTGGCCGCATCGGCGGGTGCCCCGCAGGATGATCTGCTGGCTCACCTGCTGGCGCTGCGCGACGAGGCCAGCGGCGAAGCGCTCACCCGCACCGAGGTCTTTGACCAGTGCATGGTCAGCTTCCAGGCTGGCCACGAGACATCGGCCACCGCGCTGCTGTGGTGGAGCCGCCTGCTGGCCGAGCACCCCGAAGCCGCGCGGCGCGCCCACGACGAGGTCGACCAGGTGCTGGCCGGCCGCGAGCCCGGCGCAGACGACCTGGCTGCCCTGCCCTGGCTCACCGCCTCGCTGAAAGAGGCGATGCGCTTGTACCCGC
The DNA here is from genome assembly GCA_044226465.1 of Burkholderiaceae bacterium. Taxonomy (GTDB): domain Bacteria; phylum Pseudomonadota; class Gammaproteobacteria; order Burkholderiales; family Burkholderiaceae_C; genus Ideonella. The sequence goes on from JBGAGZ010000033.1 coordinate 7,638, forward strand.
CGGTGGCCGCGCTGATGACCCGGCGCACCACGCGGCCCATCACGCTCGGCGGCCACGCGATCCCAGCCGGCGCGCTGCTGCGCATCACGCCCTGGGTGCTGCAGCGCGACCCGCGCAGCTTCGAGTCGCCCGAGGCCTTCCGCCCCGAGCGCTTCCTGCCCGATGCGCCGCCACCACCTCGCGGCGCCTGGCTGCCCTTCGGTGCCGGCCCGCGGGTGTGCATCGGCCAGCACTTCGCGATGCTGGAGATGACGCTGGTGGCGGCGATGCTGCTGCAGCGCTGCACGCTCGCCCTGCCACCCGGCGCCGCGCCGGCGGTGCCGGTGGTGAACGTGACCCTGCGGCCACGCGGCGGCGTGCAGCTTGTGCTGCGGCGGCGCGCGTCAACCCCGGGCGCGTGACCAGCGCTCAACTGGCCAGACGCGCCTGCACGGCCGCCAAAGCCTCGCGGTAGCGCGCGGCCAGTGGCCCCTGGCTGGCCAGGGCCTGCTGGGCGCGCAGCCACAGCGCGCGTGCCGCCGGCCGGTCGTTCGCATCGAGCAGGCCCTCGGCCAGCGCCAGCCGCGCCTCGGCCAGGGCCGGGCTGTCGGCCGCATGCCACTCGGCCAGCACGCGCTCGGCCGCCTGCAGCTCGGGCAACGCCTTGGCGGGCTCGCGGTTCAGGCGGTGGGCCCGGCCCAGGCCCAGGGCCGCCGCGGCCAGCCAGTCGCCATGCAGCTCGGCTTCGCCGCTGGCCTGCAGGTCGGCCCGCACGGCCGCGAACTGGGTCATCGCCCCGGCGGGGTTGCCAGCGCGCAGCGCGGCCTCGCCGGCCAGCAGGCGCAGGCCCACCTGCGGCGCGAACAGCGTGACGCCCGACGGCGGTTCGGCCGGCAGCGCCGAGCGCAGGCGCGCCAGCGCCGCCTCGGCCTCGCCGCCTGCCAGCCCGGCGGCGGCCAGGGCCTGCTCCAGGTCCAGCGCGATCAGGTCGCGCGGTGTGCCGGCCTGCTGCATCAACGCGATGCCACGCTCGGCCGACTGGCGGGCTTCGTCGGTTGCGCCACGCGCCAGCTGCAGCCGCGTCTGCAGGCCCAGCGCGATGGCCAGCAGCGCGCGCCGTTGCGCCTGGCCTTCGAGCTGGGGCAGCAACGGCCCGAGCAGCCGCTCGGCCGCGGCGAGCTGGCCTTCGCGGGCCAGCATCTCGGCGAAGCGCAGGCGGGCCAGCCGGGCCGACGATTCGCCCTGCCCCTTGGCCGCGTCGAAGACGGCGATGCAGTGCTCGATCAAAGCCCGCGCTGGCGCGCGGCGGCCCATGTCGTGCCACAGCGAGGCCTGCCGCAGCTCGGTCTGCGCGATGTCGAAGGCATCGTCGGGCTCGGACGCCTTGATGATGCGCACCGCCTCGGTCATGGCCGCATCGGCGTCGCGGAAGCGGCCCATGCGACGGTACAGCTCGGACAAGTTCGAGTGCGTGGCCCCGGTCTTGCCATGGCCGGCCCCTTCCCAGCGCGTGTGCAGATCGAGCGCGCGCCGGTACTGCTGCTCGGCCGCCGCAAAATCGCCGCGGCGCAGCAAGGCATAGCCGATCAGGTTGCTGGCCACGGCCAGGTTGGAGCCCGCACGCAGCAGGCTGGGCGACAGCGGCTCGAAGACGGCCGCGGCCCGGGTGGCCAGCGTCATCGCCAGCTCGGCGTCGCGGGTGGCCGCCAGGCGGGCCAGGTTCAGGTAGGTCTCGCCGCGGCCGTAGGAGGTCTCGTCGCCCAGGGCCTTGAAGATCGCGTCGGCCTGGTCCAGCGTCTTCTGCGCCGTGGCGGCATCGCCCGCGTAAAACTGCGCCCCGCCCAGGCTGGCCAGCACGCGGGCGGTGTCGGGGTGCTGGGTGCCATGGGCCTTGGTGGTGAAGGCCAGTGCGTCCTGCAGCAGCTCGATCGCCTTCTCGTCGTCGTCGGCCTCGTGGTACATCGTGGCCAGCGTGAACACCAGCTCGGCCTGGCCCGCGTTGCTGGCGCCGCCCTGCTGGCGCAGGCGTTCGCCGGCGCGGTCCAGCAGCTGGCGTGCGGTCAGGTCGTAGGCATCGGCCGCCCCCGGTCGCAGGCCTTTCGGGTCTTCGAACAGCTCGACCAGGAAGGCGTTGACGGCCTGGGCATTGTCGCGTTCCTGCTGGGCCAGGCGTGCACTCGCGTCCGCCTGCGCGGACGCGCGCTGGGCCGACACGGCCTCGCGCCAGGCCACCGCCATGCCCAGGCTCAGGGCCAGCGCCACGCTGGCCGCCGCCGCCACCGGCACGCGGTGGCGGCGCACGAACTTGAGCAGGCGGTCGACCGCGCGGCCTGGGTGCGCCTGCACCGGCAGGCCGTCGAGGTGGCGCTGGATGTCGGCGGCGAAGGCGTCGGCGCTGGCGTAGCGCTGCGCGGGCTCCTTGGCGAGCGCCTTGAGCACGATGTTGTCCAGGTCGCCGCGCAGGCGCCGGGCCATCGCCCGCGCCAGCCCCGGGGCCTGGCTGGGTGGCACCGGCTCGCCTTCGAGAATGGCCTGCTCCAGCGCGGCGCGGCTGTCGTGGGTGAGGCGGTAGGGCCGCGTGCCAGACAGCAGCTCGCAGAGCACGACGCCGAGAGAATAGACGTCGGACGAGGTGCCCAGCGGCCGGCGGGCGATCTGCTCCGGCGAGGCGTAGCGGGGCGTGAGCACGGCCTGGCCCAGCTCGGTCAGCGCCGCTTCGCGCCCGGGCTGGCCCAGCAGCACCGCGATGCCGAAGTCCAGCAGGTGCACCTGGCCCTGCGCGTCGACCACGATGTTCGACGGCTTCAGGTCGCGGTGCACGACCAGCTGGTTGTGGGCGTACTGCACCGCATCCAGCACCTGCAGGAACAGGTGCAGGCGCTCGTCGACACCGAGGGCCCGTGTGTTCGCGTAGGCGGTGACGGGCTCGCCCTCGGCCACCTCCATCGCGAGGTAGGGCTGGCCATCGTCGGCCACGCCGGCGTCGTACAGCCGCGCGATGCGCGGGTGCACCAGCGACGCGAGGATGTCGCGCTCGCGCGCCAGGCGCTCGTTCAGCCGCAGGCGCTGCGGCCCGGCCAGCGGCAGCTTCATGGCCACCTGGCGCGTGAAGGCACCGTCGGCCCGCTCGGCCAGCCAGACGGTGCCCATGCCGCCCTCGCCGAGCAGGCGGACCAGGCGATAGGGGCCGATCGCCTGGCCGGCCTCGAAAGCGGGCGCTGGCGGGTCGACGGCGCCGACGCCCGCGGCGTGTTCATCCAGCACCTGCTGCAGCTGCGCCGGCCAGGCCTGCCACAGCGAGTCGTCGGCCATGGCCCGCGAGCCCTGGCTCACCGAAAGGTCGTCCAGCATGTCGCGCAGCAGGGGCTGCTCGGCCGCATGCTCCGGCCCCAGCGCCGCCACCCAGGCCGCGCGCTCGTGCGGCGGCAGCGCCAGCATCGCGTCCAGCAGTGGGGCGAGCGTGGCCAGGCGGCCGCTTGGCGTGCTCATGATGAAGGCCCCACCCCATCGACGGATGGGGCGGACGCCGTCAAGGCCGGGACGCGGTGCATGGCGCCCATCGTAGGCGGCAGCATCGGGGACGTCACTCCCCCAACGAACGCGGCGCGGCTCAGCGCTCGCGCGGCGTGACCCGCGTGTCCAGCGGCGCGGGGCGGTAGGCCGGCTCGAAGCGGCAGCCGGCGCCGAAGCGCGCCTCTTGCGCGGGGCAGGCGGCGGCGATCGCCGCGGGCGTGGGCTTGACGCCATCGTCGACCCAGCGCATCAGCGCCTGCAGCAAGGTGGCGTAGGCCGGGTCGCTGAGGTAGCTGTGCTCGTGGTCGCGGGTGAAGGTCTGCACCAGGCGGTCGGCGCGGCCGGCGCGGGCCATGGTCCTGGCGAACTCGTCGTCGAGCTCGACGAAGGCAGTGGCGTCGTCGATGCCGTGCACCGTGAGCACCGGCAGCTCGATGCGGCCGGTGGGGTCGGTGTCGGCGCCGAAGCGGGCCAGCGCCGCGGGGTCGGCTCGGTAGCGCAGCACGCTGGCGTTCAGCGCCCGGTCGTCGGCAGCGTCGGGCGAGCCGGTGTAGCGCGCGCCGATGTTGCCGAAGGCCGAGCCGCTGCCGCCGGTGCGGCGCTCGGCGATGTCCTGGAAGTGCCAGGTGGCCCAGGCCAGGTGCGAGGCAATCGAACTCTCGGGGATGTGGATGGTGCGCACGATGGTCTGCAGCTTGCGCTGCTGCTCGGCGCTGCGCTGGGCCGCCGGCAGGTTCAGCCCGAGACAGGCGTTGGCGCGCTCGTTCAGCTGCGCCCGCGTCAGCGTGGCGCCGGCGGGCAGGCCCTGCCACAGCGGGTAGTCTGGCTCGTCGGAGCGCGGGTGGCTGTGGCACAGCGCCTGGTAGACGACGCGCAGGTCCAGACGGAAGTCGTAGGAGCGCGTGCCGCCGCCCAGCACGCCGCTGGTCAGCAGCACGGCGTCGTAGGGCTTGGGCTGGCCTGCCGCGGCCTGGCCGTAGCGCTCGGCCGTGCGCGCAGCCACGCTGGCGCCCCAGGACTGCCCGTGCAACAGCGTGTGGCGCGGCTGGCGCACATGGGCCACGAACAGGCGCCGCAGGCGCTCGGTGTCTTCGGCGGCGGAGAGTACCGCGACACCGCCCTGGTGGAAGGTGGAGCCGGCCCAGGCGTAGCCCGCGCGCAGCATCACCGACCAGCGCTGCAGGTCTTCGACCACGCGCTCTTCGCGCGGCTCGCCGAGCGCAGGGCCGCCATGGGCGTGCACGACCAGGTCGCCCTGCCAGGCGGCGGGAATGGCAATGCGGTAGAAGGCGCCGGCACTGTCGCGCCCGCCCAGGCAGCGGGTGCCTTCGGGCAGGCCGCTGGGGCAGGCCAGCGGCTGCGGCGCGGCCTCGGCCGGCCAGGCCGCGGCCACTGCAGGCGCCTGGCTGACCGGTGCGCTGGCGCAACCCGCCAATCCCGCCAATCCTGCGACAGCCATGGCGGCGAGGCCGGGCCACCCGCGGACCGGAAGGTCGGTCGTTCGATGATCGCGCTTTGCGTCCACAAGCACCTCCTGGCCGGCCCGTCCGGCCATGCCATGATCGTGCCGTCTCGCCCGGCGCTGCGTACGTGGTCGCCACAAGGGCCGAGAGAAGATGGCCACCGACGCTGCCACCATGCCCGCACTGACCGACATCCACCGCCGCGACTTCCTCAATGGCCTGGCCCTGGCCATCGGCCCGCTGGGCGCGGCCATGGCGAGCGAAGCCGAACCGCAGGCAGCAGGTGCCGAGCCCGCCCCGGGCGTGGACGCCATCGCCCGCCGCACCGGCCTGCAAGGCCAAACCGACCTGGTCAACGCGAACGCCCATGCCTGGCGCGATGCCCCCGAGCGGCTGCGTGACACGGCCGCCGAGGTCGACCCCGAGGTCGAGGACCTGGTCGTCGTCGGCGCGGGCCTCAGCGGCCTGGCCGGCGCCCACCTGTTTCGCCAGCACGCCGGCCGGCCGGTGCGCATGCTGCTGCTGGACCCGCTGGACGACGTGGGCGGCCATGCGCGGCGCAATGAGTTCGTCACGCGCTCCGGCGTCAGGCTGATCGGCTACGGCGGCTCGCAATCGCTGGACTCGCCCAGCCTGTTCTCGCCGGCCGTGCACGGCTTGCTGAAGGACTTGGGGCTGGAGCTGTCGCGCTTCAAGAACGAGTTCTTCGACAAGGGCTGGTCCGAGCGCCAGGGCCTCACGCAGACAGGCGTGTTCTTCGGCCGAGACAACTGGGGCGAGGACCGGCTGGTCCGCCACGCCAAGGACGAGCCGGCCGCGCAGTGGCTGGCCCGCACGCCGCTCACACCGGCCGCGCAGGCCAGCCTGGCGGCGCTGTGGGCGTCGCCGCGCGATGTGTTGCCGCAGCTGAAGACCGCGGCGGCACGGCGCTCTGCGCTGGCCGGCATGACCTACCGCGACTTCCTGCGCCAGGCCTGGCGGGCGGACCCGCAGGTGCTGCGCTGGCTGCAGGCCGACACCCAGGGCTACTTCGGCGTCGGCATCGACGCGACCACCGCGCTGGACGCCTGGGCCGGAGGCCTGCCCGGCTTCCAGGGCCTGGCGCTCGGCGACGGCGTGGACGCCCGCATGTCGCCCAGCGGCCGCCAGCTGATGGCCAGCCAGGACGAGTACGTCTACCACTTCCCCGACGGCAACGCGGGCGTGGCGCGCGCCCTGGTGCGCTCGCTGATCCCCGCGGCCCTGCCCGGCCAGGGCATGGAAGCCCTGGTCGACGCGACGCTGGACCGCCGCCGGCTCGACGTGACCGGCGAGCCCGTGCGCATCCGCCTGCGGTCCACCGTGGTCGGGCTGCGCCACCTGGGCCCGCCGGGCCAGGCCGAGCTGGTCGAGCTGCGCTACCTCGACGCCGCAGGACGGCCGCGCGTCGTGCGCGCCCGCCAGGTGCTGCTGGCCTGCTGGCACCGCGTGATCGCACGGCTCACCGACGAGTTGCCGAAGGCCCAGCGCGACGCGCTGAACGACCAGGTCAAGACACCGCTGCTCTACGCCAACGTGCTGCTCAACAACTGGCGCGCCTTCCAGCGCGCCGGTGTGCACGGCCTGAACGTGGTCGACGGCTTCTGGGGCGAGGCCTCGCTGGACTTCCCGGTCAGCATGGGCGCGCAGCGCTTCGCCCAGACGCCCGACGAGCCGGTGCTGCTGCACCTGAGCAAGGTGGTGGTGCCCGGCAACGGCGCGCCCGCGCGCACCCAGGCCTCGCAGGGCCGGGCCATGCTGACGGGCTGGGACTTCGCCTACCTCGAAGGCCAGGTGCGCGGCCTGCTGCAAGGCGCCCTGGGCGGCTTCGGCTTCGACGCAGCGGCCGACATCGAGGCCATCACGGTCAACCGCTGGGCGCACGGCTACGCCTACGAATACATGCGCCCCTGGGACCGCTATTGGCCGGGTGGCCCCCTGCCCTGCGAGACCGCGCGCCGCGGCTGGGGCCGCGTGGCCATCGCCAACAGCGACGCCGGCGCCTACGCCTATGCCCACAGCGCCATCGACCAGGCCACGCGCGCTGTGCACGAGCTGCTGCCACGGGCCTCGTTACCGGCCTGGAACCGCCTGCCAGGCCCGGACCCGGCGCGCATCGGCCTGCGCTGACCCACGACTTCATCCGCCTCGACGATGCCCCTCTCTCCATCTTCCCCGGCCTCGGCCGCTGCCCGTGTCGCGACCATGACGGCGCTGTGCCTCGCGCTCACCGCCGGCCTGCCCTTGACCGCCTTTGCGGCGCCCTCGGCCACCGACGGCAGCCCGGGCAGCGAGGCGGAAACCGACACCGGCAAACCCGGCCAGCCGCCACCGCTGTGGACCGCGGGCCTCTTCGCCGTGGCTGCCGACCACGCGGTGTACCCCGGCGCCGAGCGCCGCGCTCGCAATGCGGCGCTGCTGCCCTTCATCACCTACCGGGGGCCGGTGTTCCGCATCGAAGGGGGCGCGGCCGGGCTGCGCGCGATGCGCTCGCCCCGCGCCGAGCTGGACTTCAGCGCCGCGGCGTCCTTCGGCTCCAGCGGCCAGGACAGCGGCGCCCGCGCCGGCATGCCGGCCGTCGGCACCCTGGTCGAGATCGGCCCCAGCCTGCGCATCAACCTGGGCGAGCTGCCGGACGGCGGCGAGCGCCCGCCCTGGCGGCTGGACCTGCCGCTGCGGGCCGTGTTCGACGCCAGCCGCGACTTGGACTATGCCGGCCTGTCCTTCGAGCCGAAGCTGAACTGGCGGCTGCCGGTGGCGGGCGAATGGACGCCGTCGCTCTACGCCAGCCTGCTGTTCGGCAACCGGGTTCTGAACGACCTGTACTACGGCGTGGCGCCCATCTATGCCACGCCGGGCCGGCCGGCCTACGAGGCTCGGGCTGGCCTGGTGGCCACGCGCTTGGGCAGCTCGTGGTCACACATGCTGCGCGACAACCTGCGCCTCGGCCTGCATGCCAGCGTCGAGAGCGTGCGCGGCGCGGCCAACCGCGACAGCCCGGTCGTCGGCCGCTCGGCAGACTACACGCTGGCCCTGACCCTGACCTGGACAGCCTTCCGCTCCGAGCAAAACGGCGTCGACTAGGCATGAAAAAGGCCACCCGAGGGTGGCCTTCGATGGTCACGCGGTGCGTGGCTCAGCGTTGGCTGAGCGGCTTCACGTCGCGCGGCGCGGCGCCGACGAACAGCTGGCGCGGGCGGCCGATCTTGTACTCGGGGTCGCCGATCATCTCGTTGAGCTGGGCGATCCAGCCCACGGTGCGGGCCAGCGCGAAAATGGCGGTGAACAGCGGCACCGGGATGCCGATCGCGCGCTGCACGATGCCCGAGTAGAAGTCGACGTTCGGGTAGAGCTTGCGGGCGACGAAGTATTCGTCTTCCAGCGCGATTTTCTCGAGCTCCATCGCCAGCTTGAACAGCGGGTCGTTCTGCAGGCCCAGCGCGTCCAGCACCTCGTGGCAGGTCTCGCGCATCAGCTTGGCGCGCGGGTCGTAGTTCTTGTAGACGCGGTGACCGAAGCCCATCAGCTTGACGCCGCTGTTCTTGTCCTTGACCTTGGCCACGAACTCGCCAATGCGCGCCACGCCACCCTGCTTCTGGATGTCGCCCAGCATGTTCAGCGCCGCTTCGTTGGCACCGCCGTGTGCCGGGCCCCACAGGCAGGCCACACCGGCCGCGATGGCCGCGAACGGGTTGGTGCCCGACGAGCCGCACAGGCGCACGGTCGAGGTCGAGGCGTTCTGCTCGTGGTCGGCGTGCAGCGTGAAGATGCGGTCCATCGCGCGCACCAGCACGTCGTTGGGCTTGTACTCCTCGCAGGGCGTGGCGAACATCATGCGCATGAAGTTGCCGGCGTACGAGAGGTCGTTCTTCGGGTAAATGTAGGGCTGGCCGATCGTGTACTTGTAGGCCATGGCCACCAGCGTCGGCATCTTCGCGATCAGGCGGATCGCAGCGATCTCGCGGTGCTCGGGGTTATTGATGTCGGTGCTGTCGTGATAGAAGGCCGACAGCGCGCCGACCAGGCCGGTCATCACCGCCATCGGGTGCGCGTCGCGGCGGAAGCCACGCAGGAAGAACTGCATCTGCTCGTTGACCATCGTGTGGTTGGTCACGCGGGCGGTGAAGTCCTCCTTCTGCGTCGCGTTCGGCAGCTCTCCGTACAGCAGCAGGTAGCAGGTCTCGAGGTAGTCGCAGTTCACCGCGAGCTGCTCGATGGGGTAGCCGCGGTACAGCAGCTCGCCCTTGTCGCCGTCGATGTAGGTGATGGTCGAGTTGCACGACGCGGTGGACAAAAAGCCCGGGTCGTAGGTGAACTTGCCGGTCTGGCCGTAGAGCTTGCGGATGTCGATCACGTCCGGGCCGATGGTGCCCTTGTAGATCGGCAGGTCCATGTTGGGGCTGCCGTCGGAGAACGACAGGGTGGCTTTCACATCGGACGGGGTCATCGTCGGTTCCTTTCGAGCAAATCTGTGTCCCGGTGCTCGCTTCAACCGGGTTGACGCATCAGCGTCAGCACTTCTTTCACGTCGGGGCGGTCGAGCTCGCCCTCGGGTTCCTTGCGCGCCAGCAGCAGGTCCAGCAGGTCGTTGTCGGACAGGTCCATCAGGCCCTGCAGCCCCTGCACCTGCTGCACGGTCAGCCCCGCCTCGTGGCGGCGGAAGAACCGCTCCACGAACAGGTCGTTCTCCAGCAGCCCCCGGCGGCAACGCCACTTCAAGCGGCCGAGGTCGCCGGGCGAGAAGTGGGCAGCAGTTTCCATGCCTTGCATTGCTGGAAGCTGAACGAGACGGTCAGACCGCGCGGCGGACCATCAATTCCTTGATCTTGCCGATCGCCTTGGTCGGGTTCAGGCCCTTGGGGCAGACGTCGACACAGTTCATGATCGTGTGGCAGCGGAACAGCCGGTACGGATCTTCCAGGTTGTCCAGACGCTCACTGGTGGCCTCGTCGCGGCTGTCGGCGATGAAGCGGTAGGCCTGCAGCAGGCCGGCCGGACCGACGAACTTGTCCGGGTTCCACCAGAAGCTGGGGCAACTGGTTGAGCAGCTCGCGCACAGGATGCACTCATACAGGCCGTCGAGCTCTTCGCGCTCTTCGGGCGACTGGAGGCGCTCTTTCTCGGGCGGCGGGTTGTCGTTAACCAGGTAGGGCTTGATCGAGTGGTACTGCGTGAAGAACTGCGTCATGTCGACGATCAGGTCGCGCACCACGGGCAGGCCCGGCAGCGGGCGCAGCACGATCTTGCCCGGCAGCGTGCGCATGTTCGTCAGGCACGCGAGGCCGTTCTTGCCGTTGATGTTCATCGCGTCCGAACCGCAGACGCCTTCGCGGCAGGAGCGGCGGAACGACAACGTCGGGTCGACGGCCTTCAGCTTGACCAGGGCGTCCAGCAGCATGCGCTCGTGGCCATCGAGCTCGACCTCGATGGTCTGCATGTAGGGCTTGGCGTCCTTGTCCGGGTCGTACCGGTAGATCTCGAAGGTTCGCTTTTCCATGATTCGATTTCTTTAGAAGGTACGGACCTTGGGAGGCACGGATTCGACGGTCAGCGGCGTCAGCTTGACCGGCTTGTAGTCGAGCCGGTTGCCTTCCGAGTACCACAGCGTGTGCTTCATCCAGTTCGCGTCGTCGCGGTTCGGATAGTCGTTGTGCGCGTGGGCGCCGCGGCTTTCGGGGCGGGCGGCGGCCGAGACCATCGTGGCCTGGGCGGCCTCGATCAGGTTCTCGACTTCCAGCGCCTCGATGCGCGCGGTGTTGAAGACCTTGGAGTTGTCCTTCAAGCCGATGGACTTGACGCGCTCGGCCACCTGCTTGATGCGGGCCACGCCTTCGTCCATGCTGGCCTGGGTGCGGAACACGCCGGCGTGCTTCTGCATCGTGGCGCGGATGTCGCCGGCCACGTCCTGCGCGTATTCGCCGTTGCGGTTGCCGTCCAGACGGGCCAGACGGGCCAGCGTGCGGTCGGCCGCATCGGCGGGCAGCGGTTTGTGATTCTTCGTCTTCAGCGCGGTGTCGACGATGTGGTTGCCGGCCGCTCGGCCGAAGACCACCAGGTCGAGCAGCGAGTTGGTGCCCAGACGGTTGGCGCCGTGCACGCTGACGCAGGAGCACTCGCCCACCGCGTACAGGCCGTTGAGGACCTCGTTCGGGTTGCCGTTCTTCGGCACGACGACCTGACCGTGGATGTTGGTCGGGATGCCGCCCATCTGGTAGTGGATGGTCGGCACCACGGGGATCGGCTCCTTCGTGATGTCGACGTTGGCGAAGTTGTGGCCGATCTCGAACACCGAGGGCAGCCGCTTCATGATGGTCTCGGCACCCAGGTGGGTCATGTCGAGCAGCACGTAGTCCTTGTTGGGACCGCAGCCGCGACCTTCCTTGATCTCCTGGTCCATCGAGCGCGAAACGAAGTCGCGCGGTGCCAGGTCCTTCAGCGTCGGCGCGTAGCGTTCCATGAAACGCTCGCCGTTGCTGTTGCGCAGGATCGCGCCTTCGCCGCGGCAGCCTTCGGTCAGCAGCACGCCCGCGCCGGCCACGCCGGTGGGGTGGAACTGCCAGAACTCCATGTCTTCCAGCGGGATGCCGGCGCGCGCCGCCATGCCCAGGCCATCGCCGGTGTTGATGAAGGCGTTGGTGGACGCGGCGTAGATGCGGCCCGCGCCGCCGGTGGCCATCAATACCGTCTTGGCTTCGAGGATGTGCAGGTCGCCGGTTTCCATTTCCAGCGCCGTGACGCCGACGCAGTCACCGTCGGCGTCGCGGATCAGGTCCAGCGCCATCCACTCGACGAAGAAGTTGGTGCGGGCCTTCACGTTCTGCTGGTACAGCGTGTGCAGCAGCGCGTGGCCGGTGCGGTCGGCCGCGGCGCAGGCGCGCTGCACCGGCTTCTCGCCGTAGTTGGCGGTGTGGCCACCGAAGGGGCGCTGGTAGATCGTGCCGTCGGCGTTGCGGTCGAACGGCATGCCGAAGTGCTCGAGCTCGTACACGACCTTGGGCGCCTCGCGGCACATGAACTCGATCGCGTCCTGGTCGCCCAGCCAGTCGGAGCCCTTGACGGTGTCGAAGAAGTGGTAGTGCCAGTTGTCCTCGCTCATGTTGCCCAGCGAGGCGCCGATGCCGCCCTGCGCCGCCACGGTGTGCGAGCGCGTCGGGAAGACCTTGGACAGCACGGCCACGTTCAGGCCGGCCAGCGACAGCTGCAGCGACGCGCGCATGCCGGAGCCGCCGGCCCCGACGATGACCACGTCGAACTTGCGTTTGGAAATCGAGGCGGCCACGTTCACAGTCTCCACAACACTTGAATCGCCCAGCCGGCGCAGCCGACCAGCCACACGATGGTGAACACCTGCAGCACGAGCTTCAGGCCCACCGGCTTGATGTAGTCCATCCAGATGTCGCGCATGCCAACCCAGGCGTGGTACAGCAGCGAGACGATGACGACGAAGGTGAAGACCTTCATCCACTGGGCGGCGAAGATGCCGGCCCACTTGTCGTAGCCCATCGGGCCGCCGAGCAGCACCTGCAGCAGCAGCACGATGGTGAACAGCGCCATCAGGACGGCGGTGACGCGTTGCGCCAGCCAGTCGCGCAGGCCGTAGTGCGCGCCGACGACCAGGCGCTTGGAACCGTGGTTGATTGCCATGAGTGAAATCCTTGGTCGACGCCGTGTCAGAACAGGCCGAAGAGCTTGGCGCCCAGCAGCGCGGTCAGCACCAGACTGATCGCCAGCGTGGCCACGGCCGAACTCTTGCCCTGGGCCTTCGAGACGCTGTGCGTCATGTCCATCCAGAGGTGGCGCACGCCGGCGGTGAAGTGGTGTAGGTAACCCCAGATCAGGGCCAGGGTCACCAGCTTGACGAACCAGGCCGGCAGGAAGCCCAGCCCCGCGAGGTAAGCGCTGCGGAAGGACTCGTACGACACCTCGGAGGTGACGCTGACGTCGAACAGCCAGATCACGAAAGGCATCAGCAGGAACATCAGGAAGCCGCTGATGCGATGCAGGATCGAGACGATGCCGGCAGCAGGCAGCCGGTAGTTGGGCAGGTCCGACAACGCGTGGATGTTGCGGAACTCCGGGCGCCGGCCGGAGGCGGGCGAGGTGGTCGGCGTGTTGGCCATGGCGGGGTCCTTGGGAAGGCGCTCTTGTCGTTGGCGGAAGGAGGCTGGGGCGTAATCGCAGTGAAACCGAACGATTCTATTGCAGCGCAGCAAGCTTTCGCCGGGCTTGCCAGGGCCCGCCTTGCGGCCTTGTGGGCATCAACTCAGCTCGTTGCGATAGTAGTGGGACGTGGTGTTGTAAAGGCCCCGGCGCAGCTCGACCGGCTGGTCGCCGTAGGTGTGCGACAGGCGCTCGACGCTCAGCAACGGCGCCCCGGGCGCCACCTGCAGCAGCTCGGCTGTCGCGGCGTCGGCCGCCACGGCACGGATCTTTTCCTCGGCGCGGATCATGCGCACGCCGAACTCGGTCTCGAACAGCCCGTACATCGGGCCGGCGTACTGGGCCAGGCGCTCGGCCGTCAGCCCCTTGAACAGCGGGGCCGGCAGCCAGATCTCGTCCAGCACCACCGGCTGCTCGTTGCGCCAAAGCGTGCGGCGCACCAGCAGGGCCGGCTCGCCGGCCTTCAGCCCCAGGGCGCGGGCCACCTCGGCCGGCGCGCGCATGCGCCGGCAATCGAGGAAGTGGCGCGCCATGCCGGTGACCGGGCCCTCGTCCGGTGCCAGCCGCAGAAAGCGGTATTGGATCTGCTCTTCGGCGTGCGTGGCGACATAGGTGCCCTTGCCCTGGCGGCGCACCAGCAAGTTTTCGGTCGCCAGTTCGTCGATGGCCTTGCGCACCGTGCCCTGGCTGACGCGAAAGCGCCCAGCCAGCTCCAGCTCGCTGGGGATGGCCTCGCCCGGCTTCCACTCGCCGCCTTGCAGGCTCTTGAGCAGCAGCGCCCTGATCTGCTGGTACAGCGGGCTGAAAGCCGGGCCGGCCGGCAGCACGGGGCTGTCGGCGTCGGGGCCGGTGACAGAACCGGGTGATGGCAGGTCGGGCGGCATGGGGGGCGATTGCAGCACGGGCGGTGCCCGGCGTCCATCGACAACTGTGTCTTATATAAGACATAAGAATAACAGAAACCAAGGGTCAACCCGGGGTCGCGGCGCTACACTTGCGGGCTCGTCCCGCTCTGGCGGTCTTGAGGCCCGCCGGCGTGCTCGACAACGGATTCACTCCTTCCCCTTTTCCCCCTTCGGAGACCTCACCATGAGCAAGAAGCCCGTCCGCGTGGCTGTCACCGGCGCCGCCGGCCAGATCGGTTATGCCCTGCTGTTCCGCATCGCCTCGGGCGAAATGCTGGGCAAGGACCAGCCCGTGATCCTGCAACTGCTGGAGATCCCGGACGAGAAGGCCCAGAAGGCGCTCAAGGGCGTGATGATGGAGCTGGAAGACTGCGCCTTCCCGCTGCTGGCAGGCATGGAAGCCCACAGCGACCCGATGACCGCCTTCAAGGACACCGACTACGCGCTGCTGGTCGGCTCGCGGCCCCGCGGCCCCGGCATGGAGCGCGCCGAGCTGCTGTCGATCAATGGCGCCATCTTCACCGCTCAGGGCAAGGCGCTGAACGCCGTGGCCTCGCGCAATGTCAAGGTGCTCGTCGTCGGCAACCCGGCCAACACCAACGCCTACATCGCGATGAAGGCCGCGCCGGACCTGCCGCGCAAGAACTTCACCGCCATGCTGCGCCTGGACCACAACCGCGCGGCCTCGCAGATCGCCGCCAAGACCGGCAAGCCGGTGGCCGCGATCAAGCAGCTGTGCGTCTGGGGCAACCACTCGCCGACCATGTACGCCGACTACCGCTTCGCCACCATCGACGGCGCCTCGGTCAAGGACATGATCAACGACCAGGTCTGGAACAAGGACGTCTTCCTGCCCACCGTGGGCAAGCGCGGCGCCGCCATCATCGAGGCGCGCGGCCTGTCGTCTGCCGCCTCCGCCGCCAACGCCGCCATCGACCACATGCGCGACTGGGCGCTGGGCACCAACGGCGCCTGGGTCACGATGGGCGTGCCCAGCAACGGCGAATACGGCATCCCCAAGGACGTGATGTTCGGCTTCCCGGTCACCACCGAGAACGGCGAGTACAAGATCGTCGAAGGCCTGCCGATCGATGCCTTCTCGCAAGAGTGCATCAACAAGACCCTGGCCGAGCTGCAGGGTGAGCAGGACGGCGTCAAGCACCTGCTCTGAGCACCGCGCTGTAAGCTGACGGGCCGGGGATCGCCAAGGGCGCCCCGGCCTTTTTCATTGGATCGCCCCGCCCCATGAGCATCGACGCCCCCTTGCACCCCAGCCTGGCCCTGGTCGACGCCGGCGATGCCGCCCTGCCCGACCTGCCGGTCTGCGACCACTACTGCGGCGTCGAGGCGCGCATGCGCAAGAGCCTGCAACTGCAGGCCGAGCTGGGGCCGGCCTTCGACGTCACGCTCGACGGCGAAGACGGCGCCCCGGTCGGCGGCGAAGTCGAGCACGCCCACCTGATCGCTGAGCTGGTCGACTCGCCGCTGAACGCCCACGGCCGCGTCGGCGCGCGGGTGGTGCCGGTGGACCACCCGGCCTTCGAGCCGATGCTGCAGGTGCTGCTGCCGCGCGCCGGTGCGAAGCTGGCCTACCTGATGATCCCCAAGCCGAACGGCGTGGCGGACATCGAAGCCGCCGCCGCCGTGGTGGACCGCATCGGCGCAGGGCTGCGACTGGTGCGGCCCGTTCCGCTGCATGCGCTGGTCGAGACGCATGGCGCGCTGCGCGAGGTGCAGGCCCTGGCCGCGCACCCGCGCATCGAGTCGCTGTCGTTCGGGCTGATGGACTTCGTGTCGGCGCACCGCGGGGCCATCCCGCAGTCGGCCATGGGCGCGCAAGGGCAGTTCGACCACCCGCTGGTGGTGCGCGCCAAGCTCGAGATCGCCGCCGCCTGCCACGGCCACGCCAAGGTGCCCTCGCATTGCGTGGTGACCGAATTCAAGGACACGGCTGCGCTGCAGGCCGCGGCCGAGCGCGCCGCTCGCCAGCTGGGCTACACCCGCATGTGGAGCATCCACCCCGACCAGATCCGCCCGATCATCGACGCCTTCGCCCCCAGCGCGGCCGAGGTCGACCAGGCGATCGAGATCATCCAGGCGGCGCAGGCCGCTCACTGGGCGCCGATCCGCCACGGCCAGCGAGGGCGCGAACAGCTGCACGACCGCGCCAGCTACCGCTATTTCTGGCAGGTGCTGCAACGCGCCCACCGCACTTCGTTCGCCGGCGGGCCCCAGTTGCCGGCCGAGGTGCGCCTGGCCTATTTCGGTGCGGTAGGCGACCCACCACCGACGTGACTTTGTGCGCAGGCCGGCCCGGCACGCACCGGGTTGAAACGTTCGGTCACCCCTGGCCAACCCTGCGGCGAGACAATCCAAGACGTTGTCCCGCCCCTTTCGGAGCCCATTCCATGCACCGCTTGCCGACCCGCCCCCTGTCCCTGTCGATCGCCGCCGCCGCCCTGGCGTTGTCCGCTGCCGGCGTGCAGGCCCAAGCCACCGCCCCGGCCGCCAAGCCGGCTGCCAAGCCGGCCGCCGCGCCTGTCAAGAAGGCCGCCGCCAAGGCGGCCCCCAAGGCCCCGGTGGAAGTGCCGCTGCCCCCTGCCGAAGGCGCCCAGAACGCCGCTGCATCGATGACCTACTTCGGCCACTACCAGTGCGAGTTCAACCAGGCCATCGAGGTCAGCATGAACCCGAAGTACGACGGCTACATCGACGTGGCCTTCGGCAAGCAGAAGTACACGATGAAGCCCGTGCTGTCGTCCACTGGCGCGCTGCGCCTGGAAGACGTCAAGGGCCAGGCGCTGCTGCTGCAGATCGCCTACAAGTCGATGCTGATGGACGTGCAGGCCGGCCGCCGTCTGGTCGACGAATGCGTGCACGAGAAGCAGGCCCTGGCCAAGGCCAGCGCGCAGGGCCAGCCCAGCCAGGCGCTGATGGGAGGGGAAGCGGGCCAGGCCGCCCCCGCCGTCGCGGCACCGGTCCAGCGCTGAGCCCACGCCTCGCGCAGCCCATCAGCCCGGCCCTGCCGGGCTTTTTTGTGCCCATCGGGACCATGCCCCGCTCACGCGAAGCCCCCTGGCCCGACGCGGCCGTCGGCCCGGGTCTTGCGAGAGCGGCCCCGTGCGGGAGAATCGGCCCGCGAGACAGCTTGCCCGACACCCCAAACGGCCCGCCGCACCCGCCGGACTTGGCAAGTCTTATATAAGATATAAAATATCGTAGAAACCCTCGCCGTCGCCGCCCACCGCCCCGGTCGGCGCCATGCGCCGGCGCCGTCGTTCACCAGGAGCCCCGCCATGCTGCAAGCCTATCGCCAACATGTCGCCGAACGCGCCGCGCTCGGCATCCCGCCACTGCCGCTCGATGCCAAGCAGGTGGCCGAGGTCATCGAGCTGATCAAGGCCCCACCGGCCGGCGAAGAGGCTTTTCTGGTGGACCTGCTGACCCACCGCGTGCCGCCGGGCGTGGACGACGCGGCCAAGGTCAAGGCCAGCTTCCTGGCTGCCGTCGCGCACGGCGACATCCAGGTCGGCCTGATTTCCAAGGCCAAGGCCACCGAGCTGCTGGGCACCATGGTCGGCGGCTACAACGTGCACCCGCTGATCGAGCTGCTGGACGACACCGAGGTGGCCGCCGTGGCCGCCGAAGGCCTGAAGAAGACGCTGCTGATGTTCGACTTCTTCAACGACGTGGCCGAGAAGGCCAAGGCCGGCAATGCCAAGGCCAAGGAAGTCATCCAGAGCTGGGCCGATGCCGAGTGGTTCACCTCGCGCCCCGAGGTGCCCAAGAGCATCACCATCACCGTGTTCAAGGTGCCCGGCGAAACCAACACCGATGACCTGTCGCCCGCACCGGACGCCTGGAGCCGCCCGGACATCCCGCTGCACTACCTGGCGATGCTGAAGAACACCCGCGAAGGTGCCGCCTTCAAGCCCGAGGAAGACGGCAAGCGCGGCCCGATGCAGTTCATCGAGGACCTGAAGAAGAAGGGCCACCTGGTCGCCTACGTGGGCGACGTGGTCGGCACCGGTTCGTCGCGCAAGAGCGCCACCAACTCGGTCATCTGGGCCACCGGCCAGGACATCCCCTTCGTGCCGAACAAGCGCTTCGGCGGCGTTACGCTGGGCGGCAAGATCGCGCCGATCTTCTTCAACACGCAGGAGGACTCGGGCTCGCTGCCGATCGAGGTCGACGTGTCCAAGCTGGAAATGGGCGACGTGGTCGACGTGCTGCCCTATGACGGCAAGATCGTGAAGGACGGCCAGACCCTGGTCGAGTTCAAGCTGAAAAACGACGTGCTGTTCGACGAGGTGCGCGCCGGCGGCCGCATCAACCTGATCATCGGCCGCTCGCTGACGACCAAGGCGCGCGAGTTCCTGGGCCTGCCGGCCTCGACCGTGTTCCGCCTGCCGAAGGCGCCGGTCGACTCGGGCAAGGGCTTCACGCTGGCGCAGAAGATGGTCGGCCGCGCGGTCGGCCTGCCGGAAGGCCAGGGCGTGCGCCCGGGCACCTACTGCGAGCCCAAGATGACCACCGTGGGCAGCCAGGACACCACCGGCCCGATGACCCGCGACGAGCTGAAGGACCTGGCCTGCCTGGGCTTCAGCGCCGACCTGGTGATGCAGAGCTTCTGCCACACCGCCGCCTACCCGAAGCCGGTGGACGTGAAGACCCACCGCGAGCTGCCAGCCTTCATCAGCAACCGCGGCGGCGTGTCGCTGCGCCCGGGCGACGGCGTGATCCACAGCTGGCTCAACCGCCTGCTGCTGCCAGACACCGTGGGCACGGGCGGCGACTCGCACACCCGCTTCCCGATCGGCATCTCGTTCCCGGCCGGCTCCGGCCTGGTGGCCTTCGGCGCCGCCACCGGCGTGATGCCGCTGGACATGCCCGAGTCGGTGCTGGTGCGCTTCAAGGGGCAGATGCAGCCGGGCGTGACGCTGCGCGACCTGGTCCACGCCATCCCGCTGTACGCGATCAAGGCCGGCCTGCTGACCGTCGCCAAGGCCGGCAAGAAGAACATCTTCTCGGGCCGCATCCTCGAGATCGAGGGCCTGCCGGATCTGAAGGTCGAGCAAGCGTTCGAGCTCTCCGACGCCTCGGCCGAGCGCTCGGCCGCGGGCTGCACGATCAAGCTGAACCCAGCCCCGATCAAGGAGTACCTGACCAGCAACGTCGTGCTGATGAAGAACATGATCGCCGACGGCTACCTGGACAAGCGCACGCTGGAGCGCCGGATCAAGAACGTCGAGGCCTGGCTGGCCAACCCGCAGCTGCTCGAAGCCGACAAGGACGCCGAGTACGCCGCGGTGATCGAGATCGACCTGAACGAGCTGAAGGAGCCGGTGCTCTGCTGCCCGAACGATCCGGACGACGCCAAGGTCCTGAGCGAGGTCGCCGGCACCAAGATCGACGAGGCCTTCATCGGCTCGTGCATGACCAACATCGGCCACTTCCGTGCCGCGGCCAAGTTGCTGGGCGGCCAGCGCGACATCCCGGTCAAGCTGTGGGTCGCCCCGCCGACCAAGATGGACGAGAGCGAGCTGATCAAGGAAGGCCACTACGCGTCGTTCGGCGCGGCCGGCGCCCGCACCGAGATGCCGGGCTGCAGCCTGTGCATGGGCAACCAGGCTCAGGTGCGCGAGGGTGCGACCGTGGTCTCGACCAGCACGCGCAACTTCCCCAACCGCCTGGGCAAGAACAGCAACGTGTTCCTCGCCTCGGCCGAGTTGGCGGCGATCGCGTCCAAACTGGGCAAGATCCCCACCGTGGCCGAGTACCACGAGGCGATGGGCATCATCAACAAGGACGCGGCCAGCGTCTACCGCTACATGAACTTCGACCAGATCGAGGAGTACGCCGAGACGGCGAAGGCCGTGACGGTCTGACGCGCACGGCGCGACCAACGAAAAAGGCCCGCCGGGAAACCCCGGCGGGCCTTTTGTCTTTGGAGCCTAGGAAAGCCTACTTGCCGGCTTTGATGGCCTTCTCGTCGTCCTCGCGGTACTTGCGGTTGCCACAGTCGTCGAGCCAGGCGATGCGATCGTCTTCGTGTGCCAGGATGTCGGCGTTCAGCTTCTTCTTGCGGTCGTTCCAGCCCTGGGCCTTCTGCTGCTGTGCCTCGACGCGAGCATTCATCGCAGTGACCGCGTCATTGCCGCTCGCGCTGAACTTGTCGCCCTCCGCCTTCAAATCGGCCTGCTCCTTCTTGAGGTCGGCCTCTTCCTTGTCCAGTTTGCGACGCTCGCGCTCGGCATTCGGCCCACCACGGCCTGAACGCTCGAAATCCTCGCGCCGCTGGTTGAGGTCCTTCACCTTGGCGGACAAGGCATCCACGCGAGCGTTGAGCGAATTGACCTGTTCGCTCCGCGAAGACAGCGTCTTCTGCTCCGCATTGATCGCATCGGTCTCCTTCTGGATCTCGGCCAACTCGACTTCGCTCTTGGCCTTCCTTGCGTCGAGGTCCACCCGGCGAGTGTCGAGATCAGCCTGCCGCTTCATGCAGGCGCGCAACTCCTCGCGCGTCATCACCTTGCCGGCGCCACCTTTGCCGGTGAGCGTTTTCGTGTCGGTTTGTGAAAGCGCCGGGCCATGGGCCGCTGCTGCCAGAACAAATGCGGCCAAAGCCCCGGGGGCAAAGGAGAAATATTCGGTTCGCTTCATGAGATCCTCGTGTTTGGCTGGGCGCGAAGCCCCATCGGGCTCGTGACCCGAGGCGCGTCATCATGCCACTGCCCGCCGCCAATACGTCGGGCCATCCGGGAAAGTACATGTCACAAAGCATTCACGACTTCCACGACGACCCGCGCAATGCCGGCATCAAGATCTGGATCAACGGCGCGCTCAGGTCGCGGGTTGACGCCACGGTCTCGGTCTTCGACAGCGGCTTCGTGCTGGGCGACGGTGTCTGGGAGGGTTTGCGCGTCGTCGGCGGCCACCCGGTCTTCCTCGATGCCCACCTGGACCGGCTCTACGAAGGCGCCAAGGCCATCGCGCTGAAGATCGGCCTGACCCGGGCCGAGCTGGCGCAGGCGATCTACGACACCCTGGCCGCCAACGGCATGGACGACGGCGTGCACATCCGGCTGATGGTCACCCGCGGCGTCAAGCGCACGCCCTACCAGGACCCGCGCGTCACGGTCGGCCCGGCCACCATCGTGATCCTGCCCGAGTGGAAGCTGGCCAAGCCCGAGACGTTGGCCACCGGGCTGAAGCTCTTCACCGTGCACGTGCGCCGCGGCTTCCCCGACGTGCAGGACCCCAAGCTGAACAGCCACAGCAAGCTCAACTGCATCACCGCCTGCATCCAGGCCACCGAGGCCGGCGCGGACGAAGCCCTGATGCTGGACCCGCACGGCTTCGTCGCCACCTGCAATTCCACGCACTTCTTCATCGTGCGCGGCGGCGAGGTCTGGACTTCGAGCGGCGACTACTGTCTGGGCGGCATCACGCGCTCGAACGTGATCCAGGTCTGCCGCGAGGCCGGCATCCCGGTCTTCGAAAAGAACTTCAGCCTGACCCAGGTCTACGGGGCCGACGAGGCTTTCTGCACCGGCACCTTCGCCGGCGTGGTGCCGGTGCGCTCGATCGATGGCCGTGCGCTCGACGAGCAGGGCCTGCCGGGCCCGATGGTGCAGCGGCTGCAAGGGCTGTACAAGGCGCTGGTGCAGCGCGACATCGCGGGCCGCGCCCGGTGAGCGCACCGGTGCTGCGCGTGGCCATGTGGAGTGGGCCGCGCAACATCTCTACCGCGATGATGCGGGCCTGGGAGAACCGCGGCGACTGCGCCGTGAGCGACGAGCCGCTGTATGCCGCCTACCTCGCTGCCACCGGCCTGGATCACCCCGGCCGCGACGAGATCATTGCCGCCGGCGACACCGATTTCGACCGCGTGGCCACCACGCTGACCACCGGCCCGTCCCCCGGCGGCCAGCCGGTCTGGTACCAGAAGCACATGACCCACCACCTGCTGCCCGGTCGGTCGACCGCCTGGGTGAACGGCCTGGTCAACGTGTTCCTGATCCGCGACCCGGCCGAGGTGGTCGAGTCCTACCTCAAGTCGCGCGCCACGGTGGCGCCGCCGGACATCGGCCTGCTGCAGCAGGTGGAGCTGTTCGACCAGGTGGCCGGCCACTTGGGTACGACGCCGTTGGTGATCGACGCCGACGACTTCCTGCGCGCCCCTGGCGCCTACCTGCAGGCCTTGTGCGATCGACTCGGCCTGTCCTTCACCGAACGCATGCTGCGCTGGCCCGCAGGTCGGCGCGAAAGCGACGGCATCTGGGCGCCGCACTGGTACGACGCGGTCTGGAAATCGACCGGCTTCGAGCCCTGGCGGCCACGCGCGCCAAAGCTCAAGGCAGACGCGCTGCGCGTGGCCGAAGCCTGCCGGCCCGCCTATGAGCGGCTGCGGGCGCAGCGCTTGCGGCTGCCCGCGGCGGCCGGCTGAATCACTTGCCTGCCCGGACGGCGCGCTCGTCCGCCTCGCTGTAGGGCCGGTTGCCGCAGCGCTGCTTCCAGTCCTCCAGTTCGTCGTCGTAGGCCTTGGCATCGGCATTGAATTGTCGGTTGCGCTCGTTCGCAGCGGCCGCCGCGGTGGCCTGTGCTTGCGCGTGGCCGACCAACGTCTGCCGTGACTGATCGAGCTCGGCATTGACGCGCGGCGCATCGGCCTTGAGCGCCGCGTCGGCCTTGGCGACCGCATCACCCTCGCCCTCGAGCACCCCGCGCTGGAACTCGGCGTCCTTGCCCGTGGGCGGGTTGTCCTGGAAGTCCTTCAGGCGCTGGTTGTACTGGGTGACGCGCTCGCCATGGGCCTTGATGCGGGCCTGGAAGGCGTCGACCTTGGCTTGGTAGGCGTCGCGCTCGGCCTGCACGTCCTGCTTCTGCTTGCGCACCGCATCGGCCTCGGCGGCCACCGCGTCGCGTTGCCGCTCCAGCTCGGCCAGGCGGGCCTGCTGGGCCTGCTGCTGCCTGATGCACACGCGCAGTTCGTCGCGCGTCAGCATGGCCCCCTTCGGCGCAGCGCCGCTGCCGCCCAGCGTCTTGTCGGCAGCCGTGCCCAGCTGCGGCCACAGGCACAGCAGCGCCAGCGCCCCGATGACGTGGCGCGCGCTCACAGCTTGCGCACCACGACGCTGCCGATCGAATAGCCCGCCCCGAAGGAGCAGACCACGCCCAGGTCGCCCGCCTTCAGGTCGCCCCGGTGGTGGTGGAAGGCGATGACCGAGCCGGCCGATGCGGTGTTGGCGTATTCGTCCAGGATCAGCGGCGCCACGTCGCCGCCGGCTTCCTGGCCGACCAGCTTCTTGACGATGAACTGGTTCATGCCCAGGTTGGCCTGGTGCAGCCAGTAGCGGCGCACCTGCGTCGGCTCGAAGCCCAGTGCCCCCAGGTGGCTCTCGATGTGGGCGGCGGCCATGGGCACCACCTCCTTGAAGACCTTGCGGCCCTCCTGGCGGAAGGTCTTGTCGCGCCCGTTCGGGTCGCTGTCTTCCGACCGGTTCATGAAGCCGAAGTTGTTGCGGATGTTGTTCGAGAACTGGGTGGCCAGCCGCGTGCCCAGGATCTCCCACTGGTCCGCCGAGGTGGCCGTGTCCGCGCTCTCGACGATGACCGCGGTGCACACGTCGCCGAAGATGAAGTGGCAGTCGCGGTCGCGCCACTCGAGGTGGGCCGAGGTGATCTCGGGGTTGACCACCAGCACGCACTTCGCGGTGCCGGCGCGCACGGCGTTGGCCGCCTGCTCGATGGCGAAGGTGGCCGACGAGCAGGCCACGTTCATGTCGAAGCCGTAGCCGCCGGCGCCCAGCGCCTGCTGGATCTCCACCGCCATCGCCGGGTAGGCGCGCTGCATGTTGGCCGCGGCGCAGAGCACGGCATCGACCTGGGCGCCGGTCTTGCCGGCCGCCGCCAGCGCCTTCTGGGCTGCGTCGACCGCGATCTCGGCCATCAGCGACAGTTGGTCGTCCGCGCGCTCCTGGAAGCGCGGGTACATGCGCGTCGGGTCGAGCACACCGGCCTTGTCGATCACGTAGCGCTGGCGGATGCCCGAGGCCTTCTCGATGAACTCGACGCTGGACGGCACCATCGCCGGCAGCTCGCCTGCCGCGATGGCGGCGGCGTTCTTCTCGTTCTGCAGCGCCGCGTAGGCGTTGAAGGACTCGACCAGCTCGGCGTTGGTGATGACGTGCGGCGGCCGGTACAGGCCGGTGCCGCTGATGACGACTCTTGTCATGGTGGCTCTTGGGTACGGGGGAAACCAGCCTGCCAGTGTAGGCGCCCGGCCAGCCACGGCCGCCGGGCGGGCTGGGGAAGGCGGTCTATTTGCGGCCGGGCTTGGCGGTCGCCTTGGGCGCCTCGGCCCCACCCTGGCGCAGCGCGTCGCTCATGCCCATCAGCACGCCGCTGACCAGCGCGGCGTAGCTCTGGGCCAGGGTCTGCGCGGCCTTCAAGCCCGCGGCGCGGCTTTCGCGCATGGCCGTCTGCATCTGGCCGGTCATCTGCTCGAAGGTGGCACTGGCCTGGGCGCCGGTCAGGCTGCCGGCCTGCTCGAATTTGCCCAGCACCTCGGCCCACGGCCCCGCCAGCTTGGCCAGGTCGGAGCCGCCACTGGCCTTGCGCACGGTGTCGAACAGGGTGTCTTCGAGCTTCTGCAGGTCGTCCAGCGCCTTCTTGAGCTGCTTTTCCTGCAGACCCACGCCCTGGTCGACCAGGCGCTCCAGCGCGACGCGGTTGGCGTCGACCGCCTTCAGCAGCGCGTCGTCCATGCCGGCCAGCGCGCCGTTGAGCATGGCCTCGACATCGACCTTGGGCGTCACGTTCTGCAGCGACCCGGCACTGGCCGCCTCGGTGACCGACTTGATCACCGCCTTGATGTTCTTCAGGCTCATCTCGCGGCCCTGCAGGGCCTTCAACGTGGCCTGGCCCACCGCGTCTCGCAACTGCGCCGTCTGCTTGGCGCTGGCGCTGGCGAACATCTCGATCAGGGCGTCCTGGTCGATGCCGGACTTGAGCATGGCGGTCTCCTGGGTCGTTGGCGTGGAGCCGACAACCTTCCGCCCCCCATGCCCGCGGGCGGCACCGGGCTTCCCCTGCCCGCCCGCACGGCGGGCCCGACTCAGCCGAGCGCCGGGCCGCCCCAAGCCGGCTGAGACCCGCTCGGCGGGTGGCTGCGGTACGCCGCAGCCGGGTGCTCCATCTCAGCTCGCGTTCTTGCAGACGGCCTTGAAGGCCTTCTTGAAGTCCGGGTGGGTGAACAGCGTGCCCTGGTTGGCACCACCGTTCTGCGTGCAACCGGCATGGGTGTGGATGGCCACGACCCGGCCGCCGGACAGCACCGCCGAGCCGCTGTTGCCGCCCTCGGTGTCGGCCCGGTAGCGCAGCGTGGTGTTCGCCGTGTCCACCGAACTGATCGGGCCCACCGACAGCTGCTGCGTCTGGTTGTCGACACCGGTGTCGACACCGTAGCCGTGGATGCGCACCTCGTCGCCCACCGCCGGCACGGCCTTGGCCAGCTTCAGGTGGCTGCCCTGGGCCTGCAAGGGGGTCAGGCCGGTTTCGGTGTTGGGGAAGACGGTGAACACACCCCAGTCGTTGCCGATGCCGCCGTCGGTGAACCGGCGGTTGGCCACGTCGGGCACGTACTGGTCCTTCGGTGCTGGGTGGTTGAGGCTGCCGTTGGCGTTGGACTTGGGCACGTTGAACTCGACCACGTCGAGCAATCCTGGCGATGCCAGGCAATGGCCGGCGGTGATGAAGCAGCCCTTGGTCATCAGGTTGGCGGTGCAGCCAATGTCGAGCAGGCGCGCACGGTCGGCCACGTCGGACGCGACGCGGTCGTCGGTCGCCCCGCACTGGCTCTCGCCCTTTTCCTGCGACTTGCCGGACAGCACCTTGACGATGCCGAATTCGCCGACCCGCCCGGCCCGCGCAGCCAGCAGTTCGACCCGCAGCGCCGGGCCGTTGAAGTAGGCCGAGGTGTTCTGCCACTGCGCCAGGGTTTTGGCGGTCAGGTGCTGCTGCGCACCGTCCTGCAGCGAGGTCAGGCGCAGCGACACGCCGGCGGGCAGCTTCACCTGGTCGAACTGCAGGCGCAGCCAGTCTGCGCCTTCGACGCGCACGTCGTGGCTGGCCGCCACACCGGCCTGGCGGGCCTGCAGGCCGGCCTCGGTGCGGAAGCTGTAGGCGTGGCTGTCGTGGGCCAGCGGCACGGGTTGCGCGCTGGTGCCCACGGGCAGCAGGGCGGCGGCCAGGGCGGCCGGCAGGGCCCATCGCCGGGCCAGTCGGGACAGGTACGGTGAAGACGGCTGTGCAAATGTGAACACGCTGGTTCTCCTCGTCGTGGGGGGTGGTCGGCAGCGGGCGGCGGCAACCGCTGCGCGAGCCTAGACGAAGGCCACTGCACTGCGCACTCCCCAGAACCTCAAGAAGCGTCAGCGAGCAGACGTAACGCTGGCCAGCCCGGTCGGCCGGAGCGAGCTCACAGCGGCTCGGGCGCGATCTGCTCGGCGTAGTCGTACAGCGCGCCGAGGATGGCCTGGCCGCGCTCGTCGGCGGTTTCGGCCAGCGTGTCCAGGCGCTCGAAGTAGTCGGCCAGCGCCAGCCCGCCGCCCATGCCGTCGTGCAGCCGCTCGGCGCAGTGGCGTTGCCAGCGTTCGTGCTCGGCCTCGCTCAACGCGTCGCCGTGGTGGCGGGCGCGGTAGCGGAAGACCAGTTCGTCCAGCCGCCGGTCGTCGAAGCTGGCACGGGCCCAGGCCGGGTCGTCGGCCTTCAGCTTGCGCAGCCGGTCGAGCCGCTGGCGGTCGGTCGGGCCGATGAAGCCGCCGTACAGGTCCTCGTCCACGTCGGGCGCCTGCGCGGGCTCAGGTCGGGCAAAGACCTCGGGCCAGATGCCGGCCATCGAGGCGCCGCGCTCGGCGCAGGCCTGGGCATGGCGGTCGGCCAGGCCCAGGTCGATGCCCCAGCGCTCGGCCATGGCCGGGCTCAGGGTCTTGAGCGAGCCGATCACCACCGGCGACTTGTTGATGTGGATGGTCTTCAGCGGCAGCCGCGTCACGCCCTCGGGCAGGTCTTCGCTGCGGGTGAACAGCCGCTCGCGGATCGCCGCGGCGTTGAGGCCGAACAGCTCGGCCGGGTCTTCCGACAGGTCCCAGACGATCAGCTCGTTCTTGTTCGTCGGGTGCGGCGCCAGCGGCCAGACCACGGCGATGCAGCCGCGCTCGGGCGAGTACATGCCCGACACGTGCAGGAAGGCCTTGCCCACGCCGACCTCGGCCCACACGGCCTGCTTCTGGCGCAGCTTGAGGCAAAAGTCCCACAGTCGCGGCTGGCGACTGCGCACCAGGCGGGCCAGCGCCACGGTGGCACGCACGTCCGACAGCGCGTCGTGCGCGGCCTCGTGCGACAAGCCGTTGGCAGCCGTGAGGTGCTCGAGCTTGAACGACGGCCGGCCGTCCTCGTGCTGGGGCCATTCGATGCCGTCCGGCCGCAGCGCGTACATGCAGCGCACGGTGTCCAGCAGGTCCCAGCGGCCGCAGTCGTTCTTGTACTCGCGCGCATAGGGGTCGATCAGGTTGCGCCACAGCAGGTGGCGCGTCACCTCGTCGTCGAAGCGGATGGTGTTGTAGCCCACGCCCACGGTGCCGGGCCGGCCCAGCTCGGCCTCGACGACACGGGCGAACGCGGGCTCCGGCAGGCCGTCCTTCAGGCATTGCTGCGGCAGGATGCCCGTGAGCAGGCAGCTCTCGGGGTCGGGCAGGTAGTCCGGCGTCGGCTGGCAGAACTGCATCACCGGCGCGTCGACCTCGTTCAGCTCGGCGTCGGTGCGCACGCCGGCGAACTGCGCCGGCCGGTCTCGCCGCGGCACGCGGCCGAAGGTTTCGTAGTCGTGCCAGAAGAAGGTGAAATCACTCATGTGCTCACCATACCCCAGCCCCGCTCACCAGCCAGGCGTGTAGGCACGCAGCAGGGTCGGGAACCGCGGCATGCCGCTGGCCGTCTCGCCGCGCCAGGTGTAGGTGACCCAGCTGCCCACCGCAGGCGGAGCGGCCCGCTGCGCCTCGCTGAGGCCGCTGCCGACGAGGAACTCGCGGCCGGCTTCGTCGCGCAGCCGCAGCGCACCCACCTGGCCGGCGAAGCGACCTTGCCCCGGCGTGTGGCCGACGACCAGGGCCTCGGCGTCGCGCACCGGCTTGAGCTTGAGCAGAGCGCCGTGGCGGCCGGTCTCGTAGGCCGCGTCCGCCCAATGGAGTGCCAGGCCTTCGCCACCAGCGGCCACGACCGCAGCCAGCCGGTGCTGCAGCGCAGCCGCGTCGGCCACCGGTTGCTGCTCGACGACCGACCAGCATCGACGCGCCTGGGCCGCCGCCAGGGCCTGCAGGCGCTCCACCCGCTGCGCGAAGCCGCCTGCGCCGCCGGGCAACTCGAAGACCAGGTACCGCACCGCCGCCCAGTCCGCGTCGCTCGCCTGCTCGCGCCGCACGATGGCCGAGAGCGCGTCGAAGCGCCCGCGGCCCAGCCACAACTCGCCGTCCAGCGGCTGCCCCGCCGGCAGGCCTGCCAGAAAACCCGCAGGTGCTGGCACCACCCCGCCGCCACGAAACCGCAGGCGCTCGCCGTCCCACAGCGCGCGCACGCCGTCGAACTTCTCGCTGACCAGGTAGCCGGTGGGGTCCTGGTCCGGCGCGGCCTCGCGGGCCAGCAGCAGGGCGGGCGCGGTGGCGCCCTTGGTGCGCGCCTGCGTGGCACACGGAGTCAGTGCCCAGACCGTGAGCGCGATGCCCAGTCGACGGCGATTCAAACGCAGGCAGCCCATGCGGTACCCCGGCAGTGAAGACAGCCCGCAGTCTCGGCGGCGCCCTGGGGCTCGGTCATTCCCCCCGACGGGTGGGGGCTGCACAAATCGTGCAGCAGGCGGGCGTCAAGAAGCCGATGGCGGTGGCAGGGGCCGGGCCAACTCGTCAACGCCCAGGCCGCGCTCGCGCAGCAGCGCCTCCAGCGCCGGCAGCAGCGGGCCCAGGCGCTCGTCCAAGGCGTCGCGCACGGTGTCGACGAAGACCTGCGTCGAGCGCTCGATCTCGATGTTCAGCGTGTCGCCGGGCTGCTTCGTGCCGAAGGTCGTCATGCGCAGCGTCTCGGGGATCAGCCAGACCTCGAACCAGCCAGCGGCGCGGTCGGCCTCGGCCACGGTCAGGCTGGCGCCGTTGATCGCGATGTAGCCCTTGGCGAACACGTATCGCATCCATCGCGGGGGCAGGCCGATGCGCAGCACGTGGTTGTTCTCGGGCTGGCGCACCGACAGCAGCGTGCCCGTCACGTCGACATGGCCGGACAGCGGGTGGCCGCCGATCTCGGCGCCGTCCCGGGCGGCGCGCTCGACGTTGATCCGGCTGCCCTCGCCCAGCCCGCCCAGCGTGGTGAGCGCGAGCGACTGCTGCATCACGTCGAAGTCGGCCGCATCGTCGCCCTGCAGCGCGGTCACCGTCAGACACACGCCGTCGCAGGCCACGCTGGCGCCGATCTCCAGACCGTGCGCGAAGCCGGCTGGAAAGCGCAGCCGGAAGCTGCGCAGCCCGGGCTTGTCGGTGCGCTGGTCGACGGTGGCGACACCTTGGACGATGCCAGTGAACATCGGTGGGGTCCTGAAAACTTGGGGGGTCGCCGGATTATCCGCGCCGGCCCCGACCGGCCGTGACAGCTTTCTGACGCGCCCTGGTCCGTTCGAGGGGTGATCGGTGGCCGGCGAGCCGGCAACGGTGTCACAGCGGCTGGCAATAGTGCGCGGCGTGCGCCAAACACAAGAGCGCGCCCTGCCCCTTCACCGACCCCTGGAGTCAAGACCATGAAAGTCCGCCTCATCGCCGCCGCTGCGCTCGCCGCAGCCGCCGGCTCCTCGCACGCCATCTCGCTGGCCAACATCGACGCGGCCCGTGCCGCCGGCACGCTGAAGGAAGTCGTGCTGTTCGGCGCCTCGGCCCAGACGCCGATGGTTGCCGCCTACATGAAGAACGTGATCTGCGCCGGCGCGACCGACTACGACGAGTTCTGGAACGACGCGTCCGGCAAGAACTTCCGCGCCTACTCGTGCACGCTGACCGCCGCCCATGGCTTCGGCAAGAACGCCAAGGTGCTGGTCATCAAGCGCGACAAGGACGGCTCGATCTACGGCGTCAACCAGGTCGCCGAAGGCACGCAGGGCCAGTCCATGGTCGTCAGCGTCGCCGGCTGCTCGGCCTACAACCACGCGGTCACCCCGGCCGCCACCTGCGCCACCACGACCCCGACCTCGCCGACCGCCGGCCTGTCGGACGTGGAGCCCGCCCAGTTCGCCAAGCTGGTCAAGGTCAACGGCGTCGCCAACGTCACGCTGAACCAGCCCGCCGGCAACGACGACGTGGGCAACCCCTGGACGGTGCCGACCGCCAACCAGATCAGCGCGCTGGACATCGCCTCGATGGGCCAGACCCTGTTCGGCGTGGCCGTCAGCCGCTCGCTGCGCGATGCGCTGCAATCTGCCCAGGGCCTGACCGTGGGTTCCGACGCCGAAGCCGACATGCCCTCGCTGGGCAAGGCCTTCGTCGCCGGCACGCTGGCGGGCTATGTGCGCGGGGGCCAGGCCGGCTTCGCCAACTGGGCTTCGGTGACCGGCGTCGCCGCAGACGCCAGCAAGCAGGTCTATGTCTGCCGCCGCGTCGCCGGCTCGGGCACGCAAGTGACCTCGAACCTGTTCTTCCTCGAAGCCGGTGTGCTGGCGGACACCGCGGCGGGCATGCTGGCCCCGGTCGCCTCCGGCGCCGCCACCAACGTCGACGGCACCCCCTACGCTGGCCTGACAGTCAACGAAGGCTCGGGCACCGGCGACGTGGAGACCTGCCTGACCACCAGCCACGGCAACGACTTCGCCCTGGGCGTGGTCAGCCGCGAGAAGGACCCGCTGATCAACGGCAAGGCCTACCGCTTCGTGCGCATCGACGGCCAGGCGCCCAAGCAGAGCCTGGCGCGCAAGGGCCAGTACGGTTTCGTCTACACCTCGTCCATGCAGTGGGTGAAGTCGGGCCTGCCGACCGACGTGAAGAACTTCCTCACCGGCATGCGCCGTGACGCCGTGACCTCGAACTCGATCAGCCTGTACGTGGCGGCCGAAGCCAAGGGCGGCCTGCTGGCCAGCCCGCACAAGTGGCAAGTGGCCACCGACGGCTGTGGCAACCCGACCGACGCCGACGACGCGATCTACGGCTCCTGCGTCGAGCGCATCGACCTGAGCGACCTGACCTACAACCCCAACACCCATATCTACGGCAACGCCGCCGGCTACAAGACCACCAGCAACGCCGCGTTGCACATGGTCAAGTAAGCGCGCATTCCGCGCACGAGGGCAAGGCTTCGGCCTTGCCCTTTTTTCTTGACCGGGGCACGGCCCTCGTGACGTTTTCGTGACGTCGCGAGGCGCGGCCCCGGTCCTTTCAGGCCATGACCAACGGGTCGGCCTGCCAAATCCTCCACGCAAGATCTGCGGGCCGTGATGCCTCCGTTCCGTTCGCCCCTGTTCGCCGCCATCGCGGCCTTGCTGCTCCTGATTGCCGCCGTGCCCCTGCGGGCGGCCGAGGCGTCGCTGCCGGCCGCAGCGTCCCCCGCGGCCGAGCCTGCCTTCGACATCTGGGAGTACCAGGTCGAAGGCAACAGCGTGCTCGGCGTCGAGGCCATCGAGCGCGCCGTGCAGCCGCACCTCGGCCCGGGCCTGGGCATGGCCAGTGTCGAGGCCGCCCGCGCCGCGTTGGAAGCGGCCTACCAACAGGCGGGCTACCTGACCGTGCTGGTCGACATCCCCGAGCAGCGTGTCGACGAGGGCGTCGTCCGCCTCGCCGTGCTCGAAGGTCGGCTCGGCGAGGTCTACGTCAGCGGCTCGCGCTACCACGCGCTCGGTGCCATCCGCCGTGCGCTGCCGGCCCTGGCGCCGGGCGTGGTGCCCAACTTCACCGAGGCCCAGGGCCAGCTCGCGGCGCTCAACCGCAGCGACGACCGCCGTGTTTCGCCGGTGGTCAAGCCCGGCCGCCTGCCCGGCACGGTGGACATGGACCTGCAGGTGGCCGACCGCCTGCCCTGGGGTGGCCAGGTCGAGCTGAACAACCAGCACGCCGCCGACACGACCGAGCTGCGCGCCTCGGCCACGCTGCGCTACGACAACCTGTTCCAGCAGGACCATGCGCTGGCGCTGACGCTGCAGGGCGCACCCGGCGCGCCGGACCAGTCGCGCGTGGCGGTGGCGAACTACACGATTCCGCTCCCCGAGGGCGACGCCTGGGCCTTCAGCTACACGGTGTCGAACAGCAATGTCGAGACGCTGGGCGGCACGCAGGCCATCGGCAACGGCCACACGCTGGGCCTGCGCCGCCACCACAACCTGGCGCTGGGCGGTTGGACGCACACCTGGTCCTTCGGCGCCGACCTGAAGCTGCTGCGCGACCGCATCGCCTTCGGCACCGACGCCCTCGAGACGCCGATCCGCTACCTGCCTTTCCAGGCCGCCTATGCCGGCCAGTGGAGTGGCGGGGAAGGAGGCCGCGACAGCCTGCAGCTCGACGCCAGCCTCGCCGTGGCCTGGCGCCGCATCCTCGAGCGCGAGGTCGACTGCGCCGGCACCCGGCAGGACCAGTTCGACTGCAAGACCCAGGGCGCCAGCGGCAGCTTCGGCGCCTTCCGCGCCGACCTGCGCTGGGGCCAGCCGCTGGGCGACGGCTCGCTGGGCCTGCGCCTGGGCGGGCAGATCGCCTCCGGCCCGCTGGTCAGCGCCGAGCAGTACTCGTTGGGCGGCGCCGACACCGTGCGCGGCTACCTCGAAGGCGAGGTCTCGGCCGACCACGCGCTGCTGGGATCGCTGGAATGGCGCGGCCCCAACCTGGCCGCCAACGGCAGCGGCAGCGGCTGGACCGACGCGCGACCGCTGCTCTTCGTCGACCTGGGCCGCGGCTACCTGGCACAGCCGTCGGCCGGCGTGGCGGCCCACCCCTCGCTGGCCTCGGGCGGCATCGGCCTGCGCCTGTCGGCGCCTTCGCTCGAAGGTGCCATGGACGTGGCCTGGCCCGCCAAGACCACCCCGAACACCACCGCCGGCGACGCGCACGTGCATGTGCGCCTGGTCGCCCGCTACTGACCCGCAGGACGCCGACGATGGTCACCCGCTCGCTCTCCCGACAAACGGCTCGCGGCTTCAGCCTGCGCCTCACCCCGCTGGCCGCCGCCTTGGCGCTGGCCTGGCAAGGCGCCGCGATGGCGGCGCCGCCCGCGCCCAACACCGTGCCCATTCCGGCGTCGACCTGGCGCGTGAACGGCACCGGCAAGACCAGCGCCCCCGTCAACACGCCCAACGCCCAGGGCGGCACCAGCCAGGTCATCGACCAGACCAGCGCCCGCGCCATCTACCAATGGCAGAGCTTCGACATCGGCGCGGCCAGCGACGTGACCTTCGACATGGCCGTGAAAGGCGGCAGCGCGCTGAACCGCGTCACCGGCTCGACCGCGCCGTCGCAGATCTTCGGCCAGCTCAAGGCCACCAACCAGGGCGAGATCTACCTGATCAACCCCAACGGCATCCTGTTCGGCCGTGGCGCGCAGGTGAACACCGGCTCGCTCATTGCGTCCACCCTCAACGTCAGCGACAGCGAGTACCTGTCGGGCTTCGCCCAGAGCCTGGCCCACCCGACCGACCCGGCGCTGAACGCCGCCTTCCGCTACGACGGCGACGCGGCCAACTTCGTCGACAGCAAGAATTTCGTCCGCGTCGACGAGGGCGCCACCATCACCACCGCCAGCGGCGGGCGCGTCTTCCTGTTCGCCAAGAAGGTCGACAACGCGGGCCAGATCACCGCGCCGGACGGCCAGGTGGTGCTGGCCGGTGGTGGCGCCATCTTCCTGAAGCTGCCCGACAGCGAAAGCAAGCTCTACGCGAGCGAGACCAACCCGGCCGTCTCGGCGGTGCGCGGCTTCCTGGTGGAAGTGGGGGCTGGGCCAGCGGGCGCGCCTGAAGGCACGGCCGGCAGCGCCACCAACGCCGCCACGGGCCTGATCGACACGCCGCGTGGCAACACCACCCTGGTCGGCATGGCGGTCAACCAGATGGGGCGCATCCGCGCCACCACCAGCGTCAGCGAGAACGGCTCGGTGATCCTGCGCGCCCAGGGCAACGCCGAGGCCTCACTGAACGACAACGGCACCAGCATCGTGATGCGCGCGCAGGACAGCGGCACCCTGGTGCTGGGCGCCGGCAGCCGCATCGAGATCGCACCCGACGAAAGTGGCAGTGGTGGCAGCGGCAGCACGCCAGCCACCAGCACCGATTCGGCCGGCTTCGCCACCTCGCACATCGACATCGCCGGCCACTCGGTGGTCTTCGAGGACGGCGCCAGCATCATCGCGCCCGGTGCCACCGTGAACATCCGTGCCGAGCGCAAGCCCAGCTACGCCGCGCACCTGACGACCGACGGCGGCGCGCTGGCCGCGGGCGACGACGACAGCCGCATCGTGCTGGGCGCGAACACGCTGATCGACGTTTCCGGCACCACCGACACCCAGCGCAGCGTCGGCGACCTGTTCGTCACCACCGAGCTGCTGGGCAGCAACGACCTGAGGGACGCGCCGCTGCAGAAGGACGGCCTGCTCTACCGCAGCCAGGCCACGCTGGACACGCGCAGCGATTCGGCCATCCTGGGCAGCCTGGACAGCTACCGTGCCGGCATCGACCGCACGGTGGGCGAGCGCCTGTCGGCCGGTGGCCATGTGGACCTGCGCGCCGAAGGCGCGGTGCTCACCCACGAGACCTCCAGCATCCGGGTCAGCGGCGGCCAGGTGCGCTACACGGCGGCCGATGTGCGGGCCACGCGGCTGGTGGCCGAGAACGGCGCGGTCTACGACCTGGCCATCGCCCCGACCGACCTGGTCTACAGCTCGGCGGTGAATTTGCAGAAGCCCGGCGCCATCACCGTCGACCGCTGGGGCCAGGAGACCGCCTACGGTGCCACCGCCACCCAGCACGAGGCCGGCTACACCGAGGGCCGCGCCGCCGGCAGCGTGAGCATCGCGGCACCGGTCGTGCTGCTGCAGGGCGAGCTGAAGGCCGGCACCACGGTCGGCGAGCGCCAGGCCGCCGGGCTGGACAAGGCCGCCAGCGCCGGCGGCCTGACGCTGGGCGCCACGGTCAACGGCCAGCAACGCTTCACCGACACCTCGGGCAGCAACCCGGGCCCGAACGCGGTGCTCGGCAATTTCAGCGTGTCGGCCAGCGGGCCCGCGGTCGACGCCGGCGTCTGGTCGGCGCCACTGGACACCGCGCTGGGCGGCGAGTCGGGCCTGTCGGCGTCGCGCCTGGCGGCGGCGGGCTTCGGCGACGTCACCGTGGTCGCCAATGGCGACGTGCGTTTCGAGCACAGCAGCGACGCCGCCTTCCGCCTGCACGACGGCGGCGCGCTCAACCTGTGGTCGGGCTACGGCAACGTGCTGCTGGCGCAGGATCTGCGCGGCGCGGGAGCCTCGGTCTCACTGCTGAGCCGCGACAAGGTGACGGCCGACCCGGCCGGCAACCCTTTCTTCAAGCGCAGCGGTTCGGTCGAGGTGGCCGAAGGGGTCAGCGTCGACCTGAGCGGGCAGTGGGTCAACCAGTGGCTGGGCGGCCTGCAGAGCACGGCCTATACCGGTGGCGGCAGCTTCAGCGCCAGCGGCTTCGGCGTCCGCCTGGGCACGGGCAGCGTGGTGGACGTGTCGGGCGGCGCCTGGCTTTCAACCAAGGGCAGCTTCAATGGCGCCGCGGCCGGCGCGATCGCGCTCGAAGACTTCACCTACCTCGGGCAGGCCGACCACCAGAGCCTGCTGCTCGACGGCACGCTGCGCGGCTACGCCGCCCAGTCCACCAATGGGGTGGCCAGCGGTGGCGGGCGCCTGAGCCTGATGACCACCCGCGTGCTGATCTCCGACGAGGCCGGCGACCAGCGCGCCGACGCGCTGAACCTGGGCAGCGGCTTCTTCAGCGAAGGCGGCTTCGGCAGCTTCGCGATCGACGGCCGGCTCTCGCTGGACGTGGCCCCCGGCACCGTGGTGGCGCCGGTGCAGGCCTGGCGGCAAGCCCGCGTGGACGCGCGCGACCAGGCCTCGGCCGACCGTGCCGACCACGCCCTGACCGAGGGGCTGACGCCGGGCGTGCGACGTGCGGGCGTCAACCTGGGCCTGGCGTCTTCCGGCGACGGCGTCGACGACGACCAGGGCGCCACCGGCGTGCTGACGATCGGTGCCGGCGCCGCGCTGCGGCCGGGCGACCAGGCCAAGGTGTCACTGCAAGCCGCCCACCGCCTGGTCGACCTGGGGCAGATCGTGACCCATGGCGGCCAGGTCAGCCTCAGCCTGAAGGCCAGCAGCGCGGTCGACGCCAACGTGCTGTGGCTGGGCGAAGGCGCCCGCATCGACGTGTCCGGCACCACCGTGCTGACCCCCGACACCACCGACGGCCTGCTGCATGGCAGCGTGCTGGACGGCGGCTCGATCAGCCTGAGCGCGGGCAGCGCCCAGTCCGGCCAGAGCAGCCTGGTGCTGCAGGAAGGGGCGACGCTGGACGCCCGCGGCGCGCTCGGCCTACTCGACGTGACCGAGCGCTCGTCCAGCGGCGTGCGGACCAGCCGCCAGCAGGTGGCCAGCCACGGCGGCAGCGTGAGCCTCAGCGGCAACGCCGACATGCTGCTCGAAGCCACGGTCGACCTGCGCGGCGGCGCCACCACGGCCGCCGGCGGCAGCCTGGCCGTCACCCAGCTGGCGGCGCGCTCGCAGGTCAGCAGCACCGACACCGGCGCCTACAACGACCGCACGCTGACCGTGACCACGGCGGCCGGCCACGAGACCCGTGGCCTGACCATCGACGACCTGGCCGACCCGGCCGCGCTGACCGGCCGCGTCGTCGTCGCCAGCGACTGGGTGGGCGCGTCCGGCGCCAGCGACCTGAAGCTCACCACCCCCGGCGTGCTGCAACTGTCGGGCGACGTCGACCTGCAGGTGGCGCGCAACCTGCAGCTGTTCACGCGCGCCGTGGTCAGCAGCGAGGGCGGCCACGCCAGCCTCTCGGCGGCCAACGTCTGGCTGGGCGCGAACCGCGCCGACGTGCTGAGCGGCAGCGGCGACTTGCAGCCCGTGGCGGCCAGCGAGGGCAATGCCACGCTGCAGGTCCACGCCAGCAGCGGCGTGGTGCTCGACGGCCAGGTGGTGACCCAGGGCTTCAGCCAGCTGGCCATCGCCAGCGGCGGCGAGATGCGCCTGCAAAGCCGTGAGGGCCCGACCGGTGGCCGCTACGTCGGCGGGCTGGACACGCGCGCCGACCTGCAGCTGTCGGCCACGCAGATCTACCCGGCCACCGACACCGACTACACGGTCAACGCGCCGGGCCACACCGTGGCCTTCGCCGGTGGCGACGCGAGCACCGCCAAGCCCCTGTCCGCCAACGGCGCGCTGGTCGTCAACGCCGCCGACATCGAACAGGCCGGCGTGCTGCGGGCGCCGCTGGGCCGCATCGAGCTGCACGCCACCGGCGCGGTCAGCCTCGCGGCCGGCAGCGAGACCTCGGTCTCGGCCGACGGCCTGAGCCTGCTCTACGGCACGACCAACGGCAGCGCGTCGACCTGGACCACGCCGGCCGGCACCCGGCTGGACACGCCGCCCGACAAGCAGATCGTGCTCGACGCGGCCAGCGTCAGCACCGCGGCCGGTTCGCTGGTCGACGTGCGCGGCGGCGGCGAGCTGGTCGGCACCGAGTTCGTTCCCGGCAAGGGCGGCTCCACCGACATCCTGGCCGGCGGAAATGGCGCCTACGCCATCGTGCCCACGGTGCAGGGCCTGGCACCGCACGACCCGGCCTATGCCTCGGGCGCGGCAGCACTGGGCAAGCAGATCGTGATCTCGCAGGCCGTCACGCTGCCCGATGGCAGCACCCTGCCGGCCGGCCGCTACACCCTGCTGCCGGCGCGCTACGCCATGCTGGACGGCGCCTTCCTGCTGCGCCCGACCAGCGGCGGCGGCAGCCTGGCGGATGGCAGCGTGGTGGCCCGCACCGACGGCTCCGTCACCCTGGGCGCCCGCCTGGGCGACGCCGGCACCACGTTCGCCGACGCCCTGCCCGGCAGCTGGCAGCTGATGAGCAAGGCCACGGCGCTGAAGTACAGCGAGGTCCGCGAGACCAAGGCGTCGGACTTCTTCGCCGCGCAAGCGGCCAAGGCCGGCGTGGCGGCGCCACAGTTGCCGCGCGATGGCGGCAGCCTGGTCATCCAGGCCCAGCAGGCCGATCTGCAAGGCCAGGGCCGCTTCGCCGGTGCCGCCGCCGAGGGCAGCACCGCGGCCGGCCAGGCCGGCACGCTGGAGGTCGTGGCCTCGGCCATCGAAGTCGACGCCCACCTGCCCGCCGCCACTGGTGACGGCGTGCTGCACCTGGGCGCCGACCAGCTCAACCAGTATGCCGGCGGCACCATCGTGCTGGGCGGGCGCAGCAACGGCAGCGACGCCCACGGCACGCGGCTGGACGTCCATGCCCGCTCGGTGGTCTTCGACCAGGGCAGCACCGCGCTCAGCGTGTCCGGCCTCGTGGCAGTGGCCACCGACGAGGTCGCGGTGCACGACGGCGCGGTCTTCCGCCCCGTGGCCGCGGCCACCGCCAGCACCCCCACCACCTTCAGCGTCGACGGTGGCGGCGCCGCGCTGCGCGTGGACGCCGCGCCCGGCGCGGGCCTGGTCCGCAGCACGGGCAGCACCGACAGCGCCACGCTGGACATCGGCCGCGGCGCGGTCTTCGACGCCTCGCACGGCAGCCTGGTGCTGGACAGCTCGGGCAGCAACCACATCGCCCGCAACGCCCGCCTGGACGCGGCGGACGTGCTGATCGCCGGCGGCCGCATGGCCGTGGGCGCCACCGGCGCGCCCGAGGGCACGCTGGCTTTGACGCCCGCGCAACTGGCCGCGCTGGCGGACGCCGACAAGCTGACGCTGCGGGCCTATGAGCGCATGAACTTCGCGTCCGGCAGCACGCTGGGCAGCGCCATGCTGGACCGGCTGGTGCTGGACACGCCGGTGCTGTCGGTGGCTGGCAACGCCCAGCCCGTGCAGGTGACCGCCGGCGACCTGACGCTGACCAACTCCACCGGCCGCGCGCCGGGCGTGCAGGCCGGCGGCAGCGGCCAGCTCGCGCTCAGCGCCACCGCGGCCCAGGGGGGCGGCGGCGAACTGCACCTGGGCGCGGGCCATGTGGCGGTGGCCGGTGCCGGGCAGCTCACGCTGCAGGCCGACCGCGCGGTCTCGCTGCAGGGCCAGGGCGCGCTGGTGGCCTCAGGTGACCTGAGCTTGCAAGCCCCGGTGCTGGTGGCCAGCGAGGCCGCGGCCGAGCACCAGATCCGCACGCCCGGCGCCGTGCGCATCCTCGCCTCGGGCAATGGCGGTGCGGTGAGCAGTGCAGACGGCGCGGTGTTCGGCGTCAGCGCCCAGTCGGTGCAGCTGAGCGGCCGCATCGTGCTGCCCTCGGGCCAGGTCAGCCTCAGCGGCGTGGACGGCGTGCAGCTGGCCGCCGGCGGCGCCATCAACACCGCCGGCCGCAGCGTGGCGATCGACAACCAGACCGTCCAGCAGGCCGGCGGCCAGGTGGCGCTGAGCAGCAGCACGGGCGACGTGGTGCTTGCCGGCGGCTCGCGCATCGACGTGTCGGGTGCCGCTGCCGGCACCGCAGGCGGCGGGCGCGGCGGCGCCCTCAGCCTGTCCGCGACGCAGGGTGAAGTGGTGTTCGACGGCCAGTTGCTCGGCGG
This sequence comes from Burkholderiaceae bacterium, assembly GCA_044226465.1. GTDB lineage: Bacteria > Pseudomonadota > Gammaproteobacteria > Burkholderiales > Burkholderiaceae_C > Ideonella. Next base: position 47,487 of record JBGAGZ010000033.1, read on the forward strand.
CAGCGGCAGCGACGCGCCGGGCGCGACGCTGGCCATCGACGCAGGCCACGACCTGCACCTGACCCAGCTGAGCCACAAGCTCGAAGGAGGCCAGTTCAGCGGCGAGCTCTCGCTGCGCCAGCGCGAGGGCGACATGACGGTGTCGCCCGGCGTCACGCTGGCCGCGAACGCGATCGCCCTCAGCGCCGACCAGGGCCAGCTGACCATCGCCGGCACCTTGGACGCGTCGGGCGCGCAAGGCGGCGACATCACGCTCGCCGCTGGTGGCGACTTGAACATTGGCCAGGGCGCCCGCCTGCTGGCCTCGTCGTCACAGGCCGGGGTCGACGGCGGCCGCGTCGCACTGTCCACCGACCACGGCTGGGTGCGCTTCATGCCCGACAGCCTGATCGACCTGCGCGCCGGCGCGGCCACCGACACCACCACGCCCGACGGCGGCCGGCTCACGGTGCGCGCGCCACAGCTCGGCCGCGACGTGGCAGTGGGCGTGCTGAACGACGAGATCCAGGGCGCCAGCCAGATCGACGTGCAGGCCGTCAAGGTCTACGAGGGCTACGACGCGCTCGGCCCCAGCGAGAGCGGCAGCACGCTGGGCCAGGGCCACATCGTCAGCGACGCGGTGCGCTTCCTCGGCGCCGACGGCAGCAACGCGGAACGCATCGCCGCGCGCCTGCTCGCCAACGCGCCCGAGCTCTCGTCGGCCTTGCGCGTGCATGCCGAGGCCGAGGTGCGCGCCAGCGGCGACTTCACCGTGCTGTCCGGCGCCGACTGGCGGCTGCCGACCGAGTCGGTGAGCCTGCCCGGTGCGGTGCACGTGGGCGACACCTCGCTCACGCTGCGCGCCGCCGGTGACCTGACGGTCCAGCGCGGCCTGTCCAGCGGCATCGCCGCCGACGGCACGGCCAGCAGCGACCACGGCGGCGACATCCGCCTGGTCGCCGGCGCCGACCTGGGCGCCGCTCGCGCGGACGCGACCGACCGTGCATCGGCCCACACCCTGGCGCTGGCACCGCAGTCGGCCGGCTACTTCAACCAGACCACCAGCACCACCGGCAGCAGCACCGGCGACGTGACGCTGGCCGCCAGCGGCGACGTCGCGCTGCAGCGCTGGGGCACCTATGTGCAGACCACCGGCCGGCGGCCCGACGAGGCGGCGGCCGTGGTCGCGGACCGGCTCGCCAGCTTCGGCACGCCGCCCGCCTTCAGCCATGGCGGCGGCGACCTGCGCGTCGACGCCGGCGGCAGCGTGGTCTCGTCCGACTACCGGCCCGACCAGGCCCAGTACGTCGGCCTCTACGGCTGGGCCCGCCAGCTGCAGGCCCTGGACGGCAGCGGCGACTTCGGCTGGTACACGGCGCGCGACTTCAACCGCGGCCTGCTGTCGCAAGGCGGCGGTGGCATCGACGTGCGCGCCGGGCGCGACGTGGGCCACCTCGTGGCCCTTGCACCGGGCAGCGGTTACCGCCTGGCGGGCACCGACGGGGGGGATGCGGTCGAGCGTCGCTTCGACGGCGGCAGCGTGCAGGTGCGCGCCGGCCGCGACATCGTCGACGGCGTGTTCGAGGCGGGTGGCGGGCAGCTCGCGCTGTCGGCCGGCCGCGACATCGTCCAGCGCGACAACGGCACCCAGCTCAGCCCGGGCACCCGGGTCTACCTCGAGGACGGTGCCGCCCGCATCGACGCCCGCCGCGACGTCACGCTGGCGCAGCTGAGCAGCCGCTACGCCAATTACGGCAACAACAGCGATGGCGAGAGCCAGGACATCCAGGGCCTGGACGATGGTGCGCGCGCCGCGGTCGGCGCCGCCGCAGGCCAGCTGCGGCTGTCGGCCGACGCCAGCATCACCAACGAAGACAACGCGCTCGTCGCGCTGCCGGACCACGTGCGCCTGGCCGCGCCGAACGGCACGCTGGCCATCGACGCGACGCTGCTGCAACAGCCGGCCGCCGACGGCTCGCTGGTCGCCCTGGCCGGCCAGGGCCTGACGCTGCACGGCGACCTGGTGGTCAACGCGACGCAGACCTCGGCCGCACCCGGCGCACGCTGGGAATCGACCGAGCAGGCCCTGGCCGAGACCACCGGCCTGCTGACCGACGGCGAAGGCCGGCTCGACCAGAGCGGCCGCAGCCCGGTGCAGTTCGCCACCGCGGCCGGCGACCTGGAGATCGCGCCGCAGAGCGGGCTGGCGGTGTCGGCGCGCCCGCTGCGCCTGTCGGCGGGTGGCGACATCCTGCTGTCGGGCATCGTGCAGGCCCAGCATCAGCCGGACGCGGCGACCGGCGCCGCCACCGAGCAGACGGTGCTGCGTGCCGGGCGCGACATCGTGCTGCACGACAGCGCGGGCATCGCCGGCAGCCTGCAGGTCGGCGGCCCGGGCGAGGTGCTGCTGCTGGCCGGGCGCGACATCAACCTGGGCGACTACAACGGCGGCGCGTCCTTCGGGTCGGGCCTGATGGCCACCGGCAACAACGTCAACGGCCTGCTGCCCAAGGCCAGCGCGGCCATCACCCTGGTGGCCGGCCTGCGCATGGACGGCAGCGACTACGGCCAGGCCGTCGTGCGCGGCTTCGAGGTGGTGGGCGCAGGCGCCCTGCTGACCCGTGGGGGTGACCTCTACGCGCTGCAGACGGCCGCCGACGGTCAAACCGTCCGCCTCGGCAGCGACAGCGCCAAGGCCTTCGACGCCGAGAGCACCACGGCCCAGCTCGACGCGCTCAAGGCCTTGTGGGGCGAGGCGGCCACCAACGCCGCGCTGGCCGGCTACGTGCGCAGCCTGCCCGGCCACGAGCAGGACTCGGACAGCGCGGCGCTGGCGGCGTTCTCGTCGCTCACGCCGGCGCGCCAGGCCGCCGCGCCCGGCAGCCTGCTGGCCGGCCGGCTGGGCAACGTGGCCACCGCGGCCCGCACCGACTTCCTGGTCCAGGTCGCCCAGGCCGACACGCCGCGCTATGCCGCGGCGATGCAGGCCTGGCTGAAGCAGAAGACCGGGCAGGACCTGGCCCTGGCCGATGCGATCGCCGCCTTCGAGCGCCTGCCGGTCGAGCGCCAGCTCGGCTGGATCAACCAGGTGCTGGTCGAGGAACTGCGCAGCGCCGGCCGCGCCGCCGCCGGCAGCAGCGGCAGCGACAAGGACGCGGCCTACCTGCGCGGCTACCTGGCGATCGACACCGTCTTCCCCGGCACGCGGCCGGTGGGCGACATCCAGATGCCCAGCACCCAGGTCAAGACCCTGCAGGACGCGGCGACCCCGCTGCTGGCCGGCACCGACCAGGCGCGCGCGATCGAGCTCGGCGGCATCACCTTGCTGGCGCCGGGCGGCGGCGTCAACGCCGGCGAGGTGAGCAGCAGCGGCCAGCCGGCCAACAACCTGGGCATCGTGACCGTGGCCGGCGGCGACATCGCGGCGGTCGTGAAGAACGACTTCATGGTCAACCAGTCGCGCGTGTTCTCGCTGGCCGAAGGCGACATCCTGCTCTGGTCGTCCACCGGTGACATCGACGCCGGCCGCGGCGCCAAGACCGTGACCGGCGCGCCAGCCCCGGTGCTGCGGCTGGACCCGAACAGCGGCCAGCTCT